>JAXJHR010000001.1:0-10472 GCA_036299165.1 Collinsella aerofaciens
CACGTCCCGGGCCCTCTACGGGGCAGGGGCTGACGGCCGTCCGGGGCGGTCGGCCAGCGACCACCGGTACGGCTCAATCGTATAACCATGCAACGGAAAAGAGCCGCCCTTTCGGACGACTCAAACTGTAATGGGATTAAAAAATCATCGAGAAGATCGCCTGTTCGAAAAGTTGCCAAAATAGCCGCGCTCCAAAAAGACTGGTTATTGGGCGTTGACAGTTGGCGAGCCGTAGGTAAAATATCGACTTGTCCTGGGGACGTAGCTCAGTTGGGAGAGCGCTGCCGTCGCATGGCAGAGGCCGAGGGTTCGACTCCCTTCGTCTCCACCCTTGGATTTGATAAGCCGCTGACATTGTGTCGGCGGCTTTTTTTGAAAGAAAGGGCTGCACCATGGCCGAGCTTGAGTCCCAACCATTGTCCGACGAGGAGCGCGCTGAGTTGGAAGAGCTCCGCGCCGAGAAGGCCCGCCGCGAGGCTCGGGAAGAGGCCCGTCGCGAGCGTGAGGAGCTGGCTGCCCTGCGTGCCGAGCGTGCGAAGGCCGAGGAGGTCGCCGCGAACGCCGCATCCGCATCGGCGCCCGCGCCCGCACCCAAGCCCGCTGCTGCGAAGCCTGCACCTGCCGCGCCCAAACCTCAGCCTAAAAAGGCCGCTCGTCCCAAGTCCGTCGAGCCCAAGCCGAGCCGTGACGAGATGACCTTTGCCCAGCGCATGGTTACCTCCAAGGAACCTACGGGCGAGAACGAGATCCCCGGCATGGCGCCGGCTCAAAAAATCATCATTGTCCTTGCCCTCATCGCGTTTATCGTCTTTATGGTTTACACGATCACGGGCAGCATGGGCCTGCACTAACCGATTTGCATCGGGCATCATGTCCGCATGCTCTGCTCTCGTCCAACCCTCAAATTCTGCACCACACATCCGAAAGGTCGCCCCATGGCTTTGACCGACATCTCGCATCCCACCGACATTGCAATGCTCACCGATCTGTACGAGCTCACTATGGCCCAGGGCCTGTGGGAGAGCGGCAAGGCCAATGAGCAGGGTTGTTTTACCGCGTTTTACCGCGACCATCCCTTTGGCAGCGCCTATGCCGTCATGTGCGGCACCGCCGAGCTGCCCGAGCTGGTCGAGAATCTGCGCTTTACGCCCGAGGACATCGACTACCTCGCCTCGCTCCAGGCCCCTGCTGGCGGTGCGATGTTCAAGTCTGGATTCCTCGACTACCTGCGCGATTTTCGTGCGCATGTAAACATCGACGCCGTGCCCGAGGGCGAGCTCGTCTTTCCGCGCGAGCCCATGGTGCGCGTCACCGGTCCTGCGCTCGAGTGCCAGCTGCTTGAGACGGCGCTGCTCAACATCGTCGGGTTTCAGACGCTTGTCGCCACCAAGACGGCGCGCGTGGTGCTCGCCGCTGACGGTCGCCCCGTGGCGGAGTTTGGCCTGCGCCGAGCCCAGGGTCCCGATGGCGGCCTGGCCGTTGCGCGCGCGAGCTACGTTGCCGGCTGCTCCTCTACGTCCAATGTGCTCGCCGGCCGCCGCTACGGTATTCCCGTCTTTGGCACGCATGCTCACAGCTGGGTGATGAGCTTCGATTCCGAGCTCGAGGCCTTCCGTGCCTTTGCCAAGTCGAGCCCCAAGAACTGCACGCTGCTCATCGACACCTATGACGTGCGCGAGGGCTGTGAACATGCCATTACGGTTGCCAAGGAGATGGAAGCGGTGGGCGAGCGCTTGTCGGCCATTCGCATTGACTCCGGCGACCTCGCCAAGCTCTCCAAGTATGTTCGCGGCCGTTTTGATGCCGAGGGCCTGCCCTATGTGGGGATCTCGGTTTCTAACGATCTGGATGAGTACACGATTCAGTCGCTGCTCGACCAGGGCGCGCCCATCGACAGCTTTGGCGTGGGTACCAAGCTTGCGACCTGCTATGACCAGCCGGCGCTGGGCGGCGTGTACAAGCTTTCCGCCCGCCGTGCGAGCGAGGCAGATCCATGGACGCCGGTGGTCAAGCTCTCCGAGCAGCCCTACAAGCGCACGATCCCGGGTGTGCAACGCGTGCGCCGTTATTACGACGGCTTTGGCGGCCCGGTCTGCGACATGATCTACGACGAGGACCATCTGGCGGGGGAGGGCGCCGCGCGCGGCAATACCCTCGTGGCCGTGAATGATGCCGCCCTGGTGACCGACGTGTCCGAACTTGAGTATCGCGAGCTGCTGGTGCCGATCGTGCGCGATGGCAGTGCGGTGGCTCCGCGTGAGAGCATCCAGGACGCGCGCGAGCGCTGTGCTTGGGCGCTCGATCATCTGGACGCAGCTTTCAAGCGCTTCCTGTACCCGCAGACCTATGTGGTGGGCATGGAGCAGGGCCTGGCTCAGGTGCGCGACGAGCTCGTGCGCAAGAACATGGCCGCGGCTTCTGCCTTTCCTTGGGCTCACTAATTCCTTGGGCGGTAGGGGCGAGTCACGCTCCCTTGGCCGCCAACTCGGCCGTTCGCTGAACAGTTGATTGGTTTGACGTATGACGACTTCTTATAAAACGATGGTGGTAAAGATCGGTTCGTCCACGGTGGTGGGTGCCGATGGCAAGGTCAACCGCGCCTTTATCGGCGGACTTGCCGATCAGGCCGCAGCGCTGCGCAAGCTCGGCTGGCGTCTGGTCGTGGTGAGCTCGGGCGCTATCGCCTGTGGCTATCCCGTGTTGGGCTTCGACCGCAAGCCGGTCGGCGACCTTCCGAGCCTGCAGGCTTGCGCCTCGGCCGGTCAATGCATCATCTCGTCGGCCTACGACGAGGAATTCCATGCACGGGATCTGCTCACCTCGCTCGTGCTGCTCACGCGTCACGACACGGCGCGTCGCACGTCCTACCTGCACGCGCGCGACGCCCTGCTGCGCCTGGTGGAGCTGGGCGTGGTGCCGGTCGTCAACGAGAACGACACCGTTACCGTCGACGAGATCAAGTTTGGCGACAACGACACACTGGCGGCACTCGTGAGCTGCCTGGTTTCCGCCGACCTGTGCGTGACGCTGTCCGACATCGACGGCCTCTACACCGCCAATCCGCACGAGGACCCGACGGCCGAGTTTGTCCCGGTCGTGCATAAGATCGATGCCAAGATTATCGCCTCGGCGGGCGATTCTTCCACATCGGTTGGCACGGGCGGCATGATCACCAAGATTCGCGCGAGCCGCATTCTCATGACGGCGGGCATTCAGAGCGTGATTTGCTCGGGCGAGGAGTCCGATGCGCTCGTGCGCCTCGCCCGCGGCGAGAGCGTGGGCACGCTGTTCGATCCGCCGGCGGAGCGTCTGGACATCGCGCCCCGCAAGCTGTGGATCGCGCTGGGCGACAAGGCACATGGGTCGGTGACGGTTGACGACGGTGCCGCGAAGGCGCTGGTCAGCCGTGGTTCTTCCTTGCTTGCGGTGGGTATTCGCGAGGTTGATGGCCAGTTTGCCGAGGGCGATGTGCTCGATGTATGCGATCCGAGCGGCATGGTTGTCGCCCGCGGTATCGCCGAGGCCGATTCGGATGTGTTGGAGCTCGCCGCCGGACGCCGTCAAGACCAGATTGCCAGCAACCGCCTGCTCGCTAACCTGGCCGAGAAGCCGGCGATACACAGGGATAATTTAATCGTCTTCGCATAACCAATTGACGCTGCAAACGCCCCTAAGCGGCAATCTGACGTTCAATCGTCGGGCATGACCAAAAGGTCAATGCCCTCCTCTTTCACGTCACCTTGCTCGCTTAGGGGCGTTTTCGCTTTCCGTTCTCTACCTGCGGCATTGTCGTTGCCGGCACTTGTTCGGCACTTGGGGACGTTCTTTTTGTGCCGGCAGGTGGGGACACCCCTTTGCTAGAAGATCCGGCGCAGGTCTCCGCGGTTGAGGGCTTCGTCGAAGAGGTGCTTGAACACCACGCTGCCGTGCAGGCCGTCGTGCTCGAACTCGTTGGTCACCCAGGCATGCGAGTTGCCCACGCGGCTGAGCGTATCGAGCTGCAGGCTCGAATCCACGTACATGTCGTCGAAATACACCGCGGCCTGGAGCGGCACCTCGTTGCAGGCCAGGCGCTGCGGGTCGTAGATCTTGTCCCAGCTGGTGTCTTCCATCAGCAGGTCCATGGCGGGCTTAAACGGCTTAAGCTCGGGCATCTGCTCGAACATCCACGGGAACATGGCCTCGCCGGTAAACATGAGCGGGCGCGCGAGGGTGTCGAACTCGGCGCGGTGTGCCTTCTCTTCGGCCGCGGCCCAACCAATGGGCATAGTGTCGCCGTCGGCGTATATGAACTCCTGCAGCGTCCAGTACAGCGGATTCGTGCGCGTGTTGGTGCGCTCGAAGGCGCGCATCAAAAAGCTGTCAGATACCGAGGCGCCGCAGGTCAGCGTGCCGTCGCCGTCAACAAAAGCGTGATCGATAATCCAATGCATGCGCTCAAAGCTCGGCTTCATGCCAAAGTCGCTGCCCATGAGCTGTAGGCGCTCGACCGTCATCGGCGAGCCGTCGGGCAGCACGGGCTTCTGAGCCTCGAGCGCATCGGCCAGGGCTGCCACGCGCTCGACGTCAGCGGGGTAGCGGTCATAATACTGCTGCGTCTTGGCGGCCATACGCGGGAAGGTGTGCGCGTAGACCTCGCTTGCGCTCGCCGGCGCGTGGGGGATTCCGCCACAGGTAAAGCTCGCCGCCACGCCCTCGGGGAAGAGCGACAGGTAGCTCAGCGTCAAAAAACCGCCGTAGCTTTGGCCGAGCGTGACCCACGGCTTGCCGCCAAAGCCCACTAGGCGCAGGTACTCAAAATCGCGCACGATGGAGCTGGCGAGGTGGCGCTTGAGGAAGTCAGCCTGCGAGCGTGCGGCATCGGAGCTGGCCGCCGCCGCGCGCTCGCCCAGTGCGGCAATCGTGCGCCCGTCTACACAGCTGCTGCGCCCGGTGCCGCGCTGGTCGGGCAGGACGACGCGGAAGTGCTTGACGGCCTCCTCGATCCAGCCGTCGCTTGTGGGCGACAGCGGACGCGGGCTCTCGCCGCCGGGGCCGCCCTGCAAAAACAGGAGCAGCGGCAGATCGTCGTTGATGCGGTCGGGCGCGCAAACCACGCGGTAGAAGAGCTTGATGCTCTCGGGCGCGCCGGCGATGGGTGCCGGCATAGCGCCGCGGCGCATGGTGCTGCCGACGGCCAGGAGCATCGGCTCCAGGCCGCGCCAGTCAAGGGGGACGTCGATGCTGTGGTCCTCGACATAAAGGCCGGGGACGTGGTACGAAGTGATGGGGGCCATGTGAGTCTTCCGTTCGTTGCGGTGTTTCGGGTTGACCAATTCTACCGCCGCGGGCGAGGCCATGCGCAAATCGGCTACCATGGTTGCAAACTTCTAGGAGAAAGGGCCGTCCATGTCGGTCGATATAGCCACGTATGTCCACGATCTTGCCGTTGCCGCCAAGGCAGCGTCGGCCTCGCTTGCCACGGCGAGCGATGAGCAGCGTCAGGAGGCCGTGCGCGCCATGGCCGCAGCACTGCGCAACGGTGTCGACTCCATCGTCGCCGCTAACGAGCTCGATATGTCTGCCGCGCGCGATGCGGGTACCTCGGCCGGACTGCTCGATCGCCTGCTGCTGACGCCCGAGCGCGTCGAGGGCATGGCCGCCGGCCTGGAAAAGCTCGCCGAGCTGCCCGATCCCGTGGGCCGCGTGCTCGACCACCGCGTGCTTGCAAGTGGCGTGGACCTGACCCGTGTGAGTGTGCCGCTGGGCCTGGTCGCTATGGTCTACGAGGCGCGCCCCAACGTGACGGCCGACGCCGCAGGCATCTGCATCCGTACCGGCAACGCCTGCATTCTACGCGGCGGCTCGCTGGCCTATCACTCGTGTGCCATGATCGCCGAGCTGCTGGCCGATGCGCTCGAGGCCAAGGGCTTCCCGCGCGAGGCCGTGTCGATGATCGAGTCCACCGATCGCGAGGCCACCGGCGAGCTCATGAAGCTCCGCGGTATCGTCGACGTGCTCATTCCGCGCGGCGGTGCAGGCCTGATTCAGCGCTGCGTGCGCGAGTCGCTCGTTCCGGTGATCGAGACGGGCACGGGCAACTGCCACATCTACGTGCATGAATCCGCCGACTTTGATAAGGCGCTCAACATTATCGTCAATGCCAAGACCCAGCGCGTAGGCGTGTGCAATGCCGCCGAGTCGCTGCTGGTCGACCGTGCTGTGGCCGATGCGTTTTTGCCTGCGGTCGTTGCCGTGCTGCACGACCACGGCGTGCTCATTCACGGCGACGAGGCCACGTGCGCCGCGTGCGCCGACGCCGGCTTTGTAGAGGGCGATGACTACGTCGCCGCGACTGAGGAGGACTGGGGTCGCGAGTACCTGGCGCTCGAGATGAGTGTGAAGGTCGTGGCTAGCGAGGACGAGGCCATCGAGCACATCAACCGCTACGGCACCATGCACTCCGAGGCCATCGTTGCCGAGGACACGGATGCTTGCGAGCGCTTCCTGGATGCGGTCGATGCCTCGGCCGTGTACGCTAACGCCAGCACACGCTTCACTGACGGCGGCGAGTTTGGCCTAGGCGCCGAGATCGGTATCTCGACCCAAAAGCTCCATGCCCGCGGCCCCTTCGCCGCCGAGGCCCTCACCACTTACAAATACAAGCTCCGAGGCACCGGTCAGGTCCGCCCCTAACGCCCGCGCAAACAAAAACCACCACAAAGGTGCCTGTCCCCTTTGTGGTGGATTTAGGTGGCGTTGACGGTTAGGCCTGGAAGGTATCTCGGTCGGGGGCGAAGGACTGCATGGCCGCGATCGTGCGGTCAAAGAGCTCGGGGAGCTCCCAGCCCAACATCTCGGCGCCCTGCGAAATCACGTCGCGCGAGCAGCCGGCGGCAAAGCGTTTGTCCTTGAACTTCTTCTTGAGCGACTTGGTCGTAAAGTCCATAACGCTCTTGCTCGGGCGCATGATGACTGCAGCGCCGATCAGACCGGTGAGCTCATCGCAGGCAAACAAGATCTTTTCCATCTGCAGCTCGGGCTTGGGCAGCGAGGTGTTGAAGTCGGACGTGTGCGTCTGGATGGCGCGAATGAGCTCGGGAGACGCACCTTCGCCCTCAAGAATCTCGGCAGCATAGATGGTGTGGTTCATGGGGTCGTCCTCATGCTCCTCCCAATCCAGGTCGTGCAGCAGACCGACGATGCCCCAAAACTCCTCGTTCTCGGGGTCGAACTCGCGCGCAAAGTAGCGCATAGTGCCCTCGACCGTCTCGCCATGGGTGATGTGGAACGGGTCCTTGTTGTGCTCGTTGAGCAGTTCGAACGCGCGGTCGCGGGTGATTCCGGCGGTAAGCGGCTCTGCCATAAGAGACTCCTTGTACTCGTGGGTATCGATAAGAATGAATACTACTAGAACAAGAAAACCACCACAAAGGTGCCTGTCCCCTTTGTGGTGGTTTTTGGTGCGGATGGGTTAGTTGAGGGCGGCTTGGGCTAGGCGGGCTTCGGCGTCCTCCTCGGTGACGCCCAGGGCCACGGCGAACTCCTCGATGGAGCGGCGTTTGGCTTCCTTGAGTACGCGCATGTAGTAGGAGCTGGGTTTTTTATCAGCTTCCTCGGCCTGGCGAATGCGGTGCATCATGGTCTTTGCCACGCGGACCGTCTCGGGCGCGCCCAGCTTGAGCTGCTGCTTAAAGTGCGTCTCCTCAAGTGAACTGTTGCGCTCGGTAAAAGTGTCGCACTCCAGCTCGTCATAGTGGCTCAGCAGGTGCTCGGCATCTTGCTGCGAGATGGCGGCGTGCAAACGGTCGGCCTGCGCCACGGGGTACATGAGGATCGTCTGCGCATGTCCCTGCTTGGTCTCGAGCAGTAGCATGGGCTGCGGTGTGTCGTCCCTAAAACCGACGACGGTGCAGACTCCCTGACCCGGATGAATGACGTGTTGACCGATTGAGAACATGCTACCTCCAACTTATACGAATTTACGTATGTCTAGAATAACACGCTGACGTGCGCAAACCCTTACTTTATGCAGGAAAAGCACACAACTCCGATAGGTAAGAGTATTCGATAACAGGCGCAGCTCATTCACACCTTTATGCATTTTCAACGCCTGCATAATCTGCAGGCAGACTGGCATCTTTGAGTGACTCCATACAAGCTGTAGTCAATTTTGTGCATATGCAATATCGATTGGCTTTACCCTGCGACAGTGCCCGTCGCTTGTGATAGAGTGCTACAAACTCTGGCTTTTGCCCTACGAGTGACCAAGAGCTCGGGGGCTTTAACACAAGGAGGATCTATGCCCGAGAAGATTGAAGAGCTGGTACGCGCTGCGCTTGCTGCGGCCCAGGAGGCCGGCGACCTTTCCGCATTTGAACTTGACGATTGCGCTATCGAGCGACCGGCTGACACTTCTCATGGCGAGTGGACCTCTACCATGGCCCTGAAGTCCGCCAAGCTGGCCCATTGCGCCCCGCGCAAGATCGCCGAGGCCATCGTTGCCCATATGCCCGAGGACCCCGCGATCGAGAAGGTCGAGATCGCAGGCCCCGGCTTCATCAACTTCTACCTCTCCGTTGCCGTCAAGAATGCCATCTTTGGCGAGGCTCGCGAGAAGGGCATGGACTTCGCTAAGTCCAACGTCGGTGGTGGCCTGAAGACCCAGGTCGAGTTCGTTTCCGCCAACCCCGTCGGCCCCATGCACATTGGCCACGGCCGCTGGGCCGCGCTGGGCGACTCGCTCTGCCGTGTTATGGACCACGCCGGTTACGACATCCAGCGTGAGTTCTACATCAACGACCACGGCTCTCAGATGAACACCTTCGGCAACTCCATCAGCACGCGCTATATGCAGCTTGCCGACATCATCGCCAAGCAGGGCGTGGATATCGACGAGGCTCACAAGATCTTGATCGCCGACCGCGACGCCTTTGTTGCCGACGAGAACGACGAGCATCCCGAGACTCATCCGTACCAGGATAACTTTGCCGAGACCCTTGGCAAGGACTCCTATGGCGGCGACTACATCATCGACGAGGCCGCCGAGTTCTGGCGCACTGACGGCGACAAGTGGGTCAACGCCGATCCTCAGGAGCGCATGGAGAGCTTCCGCGAGCGCGGCTATGTGAAGATGGTCGACAACATGCGCGACCTCTGCCACGCCGTCAATTGCGACTTCGATCGTTGGTACTCCGAGCGTTCGCTGTACGTGAAGGACACCGAGGGCGAGACCGCCGGCACCTCTGCCGTCGACCGCGCTTTTGAGAAGCTCGACAAGATGGGCTATCTCTACACCAAGGACGGCGCCCTGTGGTTCCGCTCCACCGACCTGGGCGATGACAAGGACCGCGTCCTGATCAAGTCCGACGGCGAGTACACCTACTTCGCCTCCGACGTTGCCTATCACTGGGATAAGTTCCAGCGCGTCGACCACGTCATCGACATCTGGGGCGCCGACCACCACGGCTACATCGAGCGTGTCCGCTGCGTCTGCGACGCCTTGGGTTACCCCGGCAAGTTCGAGGTTCTGCTGGGCCAGCTCGTCAACCTGCTGCGCAACGGCAAGCCCGTCCGTATGTCCAAGCGCAAGGGCACCATGGTGACCCTGCAGGAGCTTGTCGACGAGGTCGGCTCCGATGCCGCTCGCTATACGCTCATCTCCAAGAGCTCCAACCAGATGGTCGACTTCGATATCGAGGCCGTCAAGAAGCGCGACAACTCCAACCCGGTCTATTACGTGCAGTACGCTCACGCCCGCGTGTGCTCCATCCTGCGTCGTGCCGCTGACGTTACGCCCGAGCAGGCTGACGAGATGGGCATGAAGGCCGTTGCCGCCAAGGCCATCGGTGAGAACGTCGATTACTCGCTGCTGACCGACCCGACCGAGCTCGCCCTTTCGCGTAAGCTCAACGAGCTCACCGACCTCATCGCCAGCTGCGCTCGCGACCGCGCTCCGTTCCGTCTGACGCACTTTGCCGAGGAGCTCGCCGGCGACTTCCACAGCTTCTATGCTGCTTGCCAGGTGCTGCCGAGCGAGGGCCGTCCCGTCGACCCCGAGCTTTCGCGTGCCCGTCTGGCCGCTTGCGATGCCGTCCGCGTGACGCTCGCCCTGGTGCTCACCCTTGTTGGTGTCTCCGCTCCCGAGCAGATGTAATCTGCGGGTCATTTGACCGTACAGACTTGGTTTAACTAAGCCTTGAAAGCCCGATCTCCCACGGAGGTCGGGCTTTTTTGCAAACGCCGACGTATTGACGAATTTGGAACTGCTGGAAATACGAAACTATGCCGGTTTACTACGATGAATTGAGATATTCCAACCACGCCGGCTTTTAGCTAAAAAGTGCAAGGCATCTACCTGCACTGATAATTGTCCTTGGGGGAAGCGGGCACTGCGGGGGCGCGTCAACGGCGCGCGATTTCCGCGTCGCAGCGCTACCCTGATGCTGAACGCCGGGACGATGACCCACTGACCTGCTGACGCCTCTTCGGCC
>JAXJHR010000002.1:0-19452 GCA_036299165.1 Collinsella aerofaciens
CCAACGATATACGCGCCGGCAAAAAAGTCTGCTATACTCTTTCCCGCTGTCCCCATCGTCTAGCGGCCAAGGACGCCACCCTTTCAAGGTGGATATCGCGGGTTCGAATCCCGCTGGGGGCACCATTTAAACTGAGAAGCCCGTTGCCCTTGCGGTAACGGGCTTTTTGCTATTCATGTGCCAGGATTCGAACCCGGCAGGGTGCGGAGCTGAGGAAACGCGGAGCGTTTTCCAGCGCAGCACGCAAGGAGCGGAGCGACGCAGCGGAAGCGGGCGGCGCCAGCCGCACGCGGACATCCCGCTGGGGGCACCAACTTTAAAATGTTCGAACCCGCCGGATGTAAGGTCCGGCGGGTTCGTTCTTTTTGCCGTTATAAAACGAAAAGTACTCAATGCCCTTGCGCTAGATGAACAGCTCGCATTCTTTTCGCTCAGAGCAGGCTTTGCTCAACATCTTGGTAGCCGCAGAGAGCATGACGGGATTTACCGCGCGAGCGCCCCGCGGACATACGGCAACGCAGCGCATGCAGGAAATGCAGGCCTTTTTGTCCACCCGCTTGGGATCGTCTTTATCGATAGCGCCAACGGGACACGCTGCGGCACAAGCCCCGCAAGCGGTGCACTCTTTTGTGGCCTTGGGCACCATACCGGTGCCCCCTGCCTTCTTATAGGGACGATCGCCCGGAATTGCCGGCTCAGAAGCATCACCTGCAGATATCTTTTGCTGAATCTGATTCGCAAACCCAGCGAGCTGCGCAGCGTCCTGTCGGTCTGGCCGACCGGCTGCAAACTGGCGAACAATAGAATGCTCGGCGATGGCTGAAACCGCCGCGATCACCCGAAAGCCCGCGCCCTTTGCCGCGTCTTCAAGCTCGACCAGCGTGTCCTCATACGCGCGGTTTCCGTAAACACAAACTAGAACCGCCTGCGCACCGTTTCCCCGCATCATACCCAAACGCTCCGCGGCCACAGCCGGGACTCGCCCGCCATACGAGGGCACCGCGATCACGGCTACATCCTCTTTTGTCATCGCAACCGTGCGAAAACCAAGCCCGCTATCGGTCAGATCTACAGCAACGGTTTCCCCTTCCAACGTATTGGCAATGTAGCCAGACGCCTTTTCCGTTCCGCCGGTCGGGCTAAACACGATATCGAATACCTTCATCGGATAATCCTCCCCTTTACGAACAAACGCCCGAAACGTCCGCATGCCAAAACAGGTTACAACTTTTAAGATGCCCCGCGCGAAACGCTTGCTCGGTTGCAAGTTCAAAGCAGGTCCGAGCGACATAAAAAGAAGGGGCCTCGCACAGGCGAGACCCCTTCACACGCAAAATCAATCGTGTCTGTTACACATAGAACAGAATGTCGTCGTAGGTCGGGACCGGCCAGTAGTCGGCGGCCACGATCTCCTCCATGGCGTCCACGGCGGCGCGCAGCGTATCCATAGCGGGAACGACCTCGTGCGCGTACACGTTGGCCTGCTCCTGGCCATCGAGAGCCTCGGCCTTCTGATGCACGACGTCGAGCGCCTTGATGGAGTCGTTGATGGCAGTGATACCGTTGCAGAGCTTGTTGAGCGTGTTCTGCTCGCACTGCATGGCGGCCTCAGCACCGGCGGCACGAATAGTCTCAAGGCCCTTAGCGACCTTGGTGGCATAGGCGGTAATGACCGGGCGATAGGTACGACGCGCCTCGCGAACCATCGTGGTGGCCTCGATGTTCATGAGCTTGTTGTACTTCTCGAGCTTGCAGTCGTAGCGGCACTGAGCCTCGGCCTTGGTCAGAACACCCGTCTCCTCAAAGAGCGCAATGGCCTTATCGGAAACAAAGGCGGGCAGGGCGTCGGCCGTGGTCTTGTTGTTGGCAAGGCCGCGCTTCTTGGCCTCGACGGGCCACTCATCGGAGTAGCCGTCACCGGAGAACAGGATGCGCTGGTGATCGGTCAGCACCTTCTTGCAGTACTCGAGCGCGGCGTCCTGGAACTCATCCTCGGGCGTACCCTCAAGCGCGTCGGCGAAGGACTTGAGCGACTTGGCCACGGCGGCATCGAGCACCAGGTTGGAGTCGGAGACGTTCTGCTCGGAGCCGCAGGCACGGAACTCGAACTTGTTGCCGGTGAAGGCGAACGGGGAGGTGCGGTTGCGGTCGGTGTTGTCCTGCATCAGCTTGGGCAGGGTATCGGCGCCCAGGTCGAGCACGCCGCGCGTGGCATGGACGGAAGCCTTGCCATCGATGATCTTCTCGACGACCTCGGTAAGCTGGTCGCCCAGGAAGATGGACATAATCGCCGGAGGAGCCTCGTTGGCGCCCAGACGATGGTCGTTACCGGCCGAGGCAACAGAGGCGCGCAGGAGTTCCTGATAGTTATCGACGGCCTCGATCACCGCGGTGAGGAAGACGATGAACTGCAGGTTGTCGAGCGGGGTGTCGCCCGGATCGAGCAGGTTCTCGGACTCGGTGCCAAGCGACCAGTTGTTGTGCTTGCCCGAACCATTGATGCCCTCAAAGGGCTTCTCGTGTAGCAGGCAGACCAAGTCGTGGCGGGAGGCGATGAGCTTCATCTTCTCCATCATGACCAGATTCTGGTCGATGGCCTCGTTGACCTCGCCATAGACAGGGGCGAGCTCATGCTGGCAGGGAGCAACCTCGTTGTGCTTGGTCTTGGCGGGAATGCCAAGCGCCCACAGCTCATCGTCCAGATCCTTCATATAAGCCGAGACGGTGGGGCGGATAGCGCCAAAGTAGTGCTCCTCGAGCTCCTGGCCCTTGCAGGGAGCGGCACCAAAGAGGGTGCGGCCGGTGATGACCAGGTCCTTGCGCTTGCGGTAAGCGTCCTTCTTGATCAGGAAGTACTCCTGCTCGTCGCCCACGGAAGGAACGACCTTCTTGGGGGTCTTACCGAACAGCGCCAAAACGCGCTTAGACTCACGCGAGAGCGCGGTCATGGAACGCAGCAGCGGGGTCTTCTTGTCCAGGGCCTCGCCCGTGTAGGAGCAGAAAGCCGTGGGGATGCACAGGACATCGTCCTTGATAAAGGCGGGGCTAGTGGGGTCCCAAGCGGTGTAGCCACGGGCCTCGAAGGTAGCACGCAGGCCGCCGTTGGGGAAGCTCGAGGCATCGGGCTCGCCCTGGATGAGGTTCTTGCCCGTAAACTTGGTAATGGCGGTGCCGTCGTGGTTGGGCTCCAGGAAGCTGTCGTGCTTCTCGGAAGTAATGCCCGAAAGCGGCTGGAACCAGTGCGCGTAGTGCGTCGCGCCCTTGGAGATGGCCCAGACCTTCATGGCATGGGCAACGGCGTTGGCCACATCCAGGTCGAGCGGCTCACCGCCCTCGAGGGTTGCAGCAAGGCGCTTCCAAATGTCCTTGGGGAGGTAGTCCTTCATGACTTCCTCAGAGAACACCATGGTCCCGAAGCGGTCAGTAAGTTCGGCCATACGGAACTCCCTTCGTATCGGCACCGCGTGAGAAGCGGTGTTGATTACTAACGAACGAGTCATAGCTTAGACTCGCCGTGTTTCCGCGACATTACCGTTATGTTGCTGTCGCGAAACCAATCAATGAGGTTACCCTATCGAGGCGGCGTTGCCACCCTCAACAGCCAATCAACTGCATAAATTGCAGACCTCTCCCCATGGTTTAAGGGTAGTCAATTTGGGATGGAGCTCTATTAACTGGTATTTTGCATCAGATACCAGTCTTTATAGTCCGTGCCTAGATTAGCCGCTCTGTTATAGAGAAAGCCGATAGCAAGGCATCTTTGATTGGTATCCCCGAATAACGAGTGAAACTCCACCGTGACACAGTGGTGCTGTAGAATCCTTACAACACATCACACTATTACGTATCTAGAGGAGCACGATATGCGCGTCGACGAGGTTTTTAAGCAGGCAGCATCCCAGGGCACCGCGCCCGTTTCGTTTGAGATGTTCCCGCCCAAGGGCGAGCTCACCCTCGACACGGCTCGCGAAGTGGCAGGCAATCTGTGCAAGCTTTCGCCGAGCTTTGTCTCGGTCACCTGCTCGGCCGGCGGCTCGGGCAACGGTGCCACCACCGCCCCCATCGCGCATATGATTACGAGCGAATTCGATACACCCTCGGTGGCACACCTCACCTGTGTGGGCCGCTCGCACGCCGATATCGCCGCCAAGGTCGACGAATACCGCTCCGCCGGCGTAGAAAATGTGCTGGCCCTGCGCGGTGATCTTCCCGCTGGCGCGACCGAGGACGACAAGCCCGCCTCCGACTACGCCTACGCCCGTGACCTCATCCCCGAGCTCGTCGACGCCGGCTTTTGCGTGGGCGCCGCAGCCTACCCCGAGGGCCACATTGCTTGCGAGGATCTTAACCTCTCGGTCGAGCACCTCAAGCAAAAGCAAGACGCCGGCGCGAGCTTCTTTGTGACGCAGCTCTTCTTTGATAACGAGTGCTTCTACCGTTTTCGCGAGCTTGCCGACAAGGCCGGCATCACCGTGCCCATTACCGCGGGCATCATGCCGTTTATGGGCAAGTCGCAGATCAGCCGCATGGTCTTTATGTGCGGCGCGTCGCTGCCCTCCCCCGTCATCAAGATTCTCGCCAAGTACGAGAACGACCCCGAGAGCCTGCAGGCGGCCGGTGTAGATTATGCCGCCCGCCAGCTTTGCGACCTTAAGGAGCACAGTGCCGACGGTCTGCACCTGTACACTATGAACCGTCCTGCAATCGCCGCGACCATTATGGAGCGCCTAGGGTAATGGAAAAACCGCACGTCGATACAACCGTTGTTGAAGTGCCGGCCGACCTTGCGTCGCCGGCGCTTTACCGTATCGACGCTGCTCACCACCCTCGTGTCGACCGTGCCGAGATGCTGCGGTATCTGGGTTACGGCGGCCAGCAGATTGAGCCCGAGCTGTCACGACGAATTGAGCTTGTGGTCGAGCGCCTAGAGCTGGATATCGAGCCCCGCGGCGTGCGACGCATGTTTGCCGTCGATGCCACGGGCGTTGACGAGCAGGGCGAGCCCTGCATCCGCTTGGTTGGCACCAATGTTGAGCTGCGGGGTCGTGATATCTATCGACATCTCAAAGACGCCCGCTTTGCCGCACTCATGGCATGCACCCTCGGCATGGACGCCGAGCGTCGTCTGCGCACCACGGGAGCCCAGCAGCCCCTGGAGGGAGCCGTGCTCGACGCCGCATGCTCTGCCTATGTAGAAGCCGCCGTCGAGCAGATGGACCAGCAGGTCAAGGCTGCGGCCGCCGCACACGGACTCGCCGGCAACTGGCGCTTTAGTCCCGGCTACGGCGACTGCCCGCTCTCGGCCCAGCGCTCAATCGTAGCTGCACTCAACGCCACACGGCTCATCGGGCTTACCGTCACACCTACCAGCCTGCTCATGCCCACCAAAAGCGTGACCGCGGTGATCGGTCTGTTTGACGGCGAGGTCCACGACGCCCAGAGCCGCCCCACCTGCAATATCTGCCGCATGCGCGAGAACTGCCGCTTCCGTGCCGCCCACACCACCTGCTATTCCAGCCATTAGGAGCCCCCGATGTTTACTCCGCTTATCACTCATGATTCTGACGGCACTGCATTGGCGGCACCCGTTGATGCCGCACGTCGCAACGGTGCCACGTACAAGACGCGCACGATCGACGATCTGCGCATTAAGGACGATCGCCTGCGCGCCGCCATCGAGGGCACGGGGCACCTGCTGTTCGACGGCGGCATGGGCACCATGTTGCAGGCCGCTGGCATGAAGGCGGGCGCCCTGCCCGAGCTGCTCAACTTTGAGGAACCCCAGGCTATCACCGATATCCAACGTCAATATGTCGAGGCCGGCTGCGACGTGATTACCGCCAACACCTTTGGCGCCAACGCCCACAAGCTCGACGGTGCCGCCACCGTGGCAGACGTCTTTGCCGCGGCCGTCGCCTGTGCCCGCGAGGCCGGCGCCCGCTACGTCGCCGGTGACATCGGCCCCATCGGCGCGCTGCTTCGCCCCCTGGGTACTCTGAGCTTCGACGAGGCCTACGACCTCTTTGCCGAGGAAGTGCGCGCCGGCGTCGCCGCGGGCGTGGACCTCTTTATTATCGAGACCATGACCGACCTGGCCGAGATCAAGGCGGCCGTCCTCGCCTGCCGCGAAAACTCCGACCTGCCCGTCTTTGCCACCATGACCTTCGAGGAAGACGGTCGCACCTTCCTGGGAACGAGTCCCGAGGTGGCCGCCATCACGCTCGACGCCATCGGCGCCGACGTTTTGGGCATCAACTGCAGCCAGGGACCGGCCGAGCTCCGAGGGCTCGCCGCGCGTATGCTCACCGTTACCGACAAGCCCGTTATGGTGCAGGCCAACGCGGGACTCCCCCATGTGGACGACGACGGCAACACCGTCTTTGATATCCAAGCCCCCGAATACGCCGAGGCCGTCGCCGGCATGATCGCCGACGGCGTAAGCGTCGTGGGCGGTTGCTGCGGCACCACGCCGGCGCACATGGCCGCCCTGCGCACGCTTATCGACAACCACACGCCCAGCCCGCGCCGCCGCAAGCCCAGCATGTCGGTCACGAGCGCCCAAACGGTCGTGGACCTTCCCTGCGACGGCCACAAGATTGCCGTCATCGGCGAGCGCATCAATCCCACCGGCAAAAAGCGCCTGCAGCAGGCCCTGCGCGACGGCGACCTGGACTACGTCGTGAGCCAGGGCATCAGCCAGCAGGAACAAGGCGCCGACATCCTGGACGTCAACGTGGGCCTGCCCGAGATCGACGAAGTCAAGATCATCCAACAGGCGACCGAACAGCTCCAGGGCTCCACGCTGCTGCCGTTGCAGATCGACTCCACCGACCCCGCAGCCGTCGAGGCCGCCGTGCGCCGCTACGCCGGCAAGCCCATCATCAACTCGGTCAATGGCAAGCAGCAGATCATGGATGAGATCTTTCCGCTGGTCGCCCACTACGGCACCAACGTTGTCGGCCTTACGCTCGACGAAGGCGGCATCCCCGATACCGCCGAGGCCCGCTTTGCCATCGCCGAGCGCATCGTGGCCGAGGCTGCCCGTTACGGCATCGGACCGGACCGTATCCTCATCGACTGCCTGGTCATGACCGCCTCGACCAACCAGCGCCAGGCCGAGCAGATCCTGCGCGCCATGTCCCTGTGCAAGGAGCGCCTGGGCGTCAAATGTGCGCTCGGCGTGTCGAACATCAGCTTTGGCCTGCCTGCCCGCCCGCTGCTGGGTTCGGTCTTTTTAGCCGCCGCTTTTGGCGCGGGCCTGGACGCCCCCATCATGAACCCGGGCTCCAAGCGCTTTATGGATACCGTCTACAGCTATCGCGTCCTGAGCGTTGAGGACGAGGGCTCGACCGGATACATCGAGCGCTACGGCGGCTGGACCGATCCGTATAAGATCGCCGCAAACCCGGCAGCAGCTCAGGCCGCATCGACCGACACCGTGCCCGCTGCTGGCACCGCCGGCACCGACGGCAACGACGACCCGATTCGTCGCATGGTCGTCTCGGGCCGCAAAGGCGAGATCGCTGCCGAGACCGAGCGTCTGCTGGCAGACCATGACGCCATGGACCTCATCAACAATCACTTTATCCCCGCCCTCGACGAGGTCGGCGTCCTCTTTGACCAGGGCAAGTTCTTCCTGCCGCAGCTCATGGCCTCGGCCGAGGCCGCGCGCGTGGGTTTCGACACCATCAAACGCCTAATGCCCGCCGGCAAGATTGCCGACAAGGGCAAGATCTGCGTGGCCACTGTCAAGGGCGACATCCACGATATTGGCAAGAACATCGTCAAAATGCTGCTCGATAACTACGGCTACACCGTCTTTGACCTGGGCCGCGACGTCGACCCGCAAGAGGTGCTCAAGACCGTCAAGGAGCGCGATATCAAACTCGTCGGCCTCTCGGCGCTTATGACTACCACGGTCGTCGCCATGGAGGAGACCATCAAGCTGCTCCATGCCGAGGTGCCGGGCGTCAAGATCATCGTAGGCGGCGCCGTACTCACCCCCGAATACGCCAAGCAGATCGGCGCGGACTACTACGCCAAGGACGCCGCCGAAAGCGCTCGTATCGCCGAAGAGGTCTTTGGGCAGTAACACAACGGAAACAACCGAGCACCAAAACGTGCCGCATGCGCCACTTGGCACGTGCGGCACGTTAAAATAGATAAGACTATGCTCGTTTTGGCAGATAGGAGCGCAAGGATGGCGATCACGCCCGCAGAAATCGCGGAAACCCGCGGCATGGTTGAGGAGCAGAACCTCGACATCAGGACCATCACCATGGGTGTTTCGCTCATGGGTTGCGGCGACGAGAACCTCGACCGCATGTGCACGAAGATCTACGACCACGTGACGCACACGGCTGAGCATCTGGTCGAGACCGCCGAGAACCTCGAGCGCGAGTACGGTATCCCCATCGTCAACAAGCGCGTTTCCGTCACCCCGGTGGCGCAGATTGCCGCGTGCTGCAAGGATGAGGACCTCACCCCCATCGCGCATGCCCTCGACCGCGCGGCCGAGACGCTCGGCATCGATTACCTGGGTGGCTTCTCCGCGCTCGTTCAGAAGGGCATCGGCGATGCCGACCGCCGCGTCATCCAGTCCATCCCCCAGGCGCTCGCTACCACCAGCCGCGTCTGCTCCAGCGTCAACGTCGCCAGCCTGCGTGCCGGTATCAACATGGATGCCGTGCTCATGGCGGCTCAGACCATCATCGATGCCGCCAAGCTTACGGCAGATGAGGATTCCGTTGGCGCCTCCAAGTTTGTATGCTTTGCCAACATGGTCGAGGACTCCCCGTTTATGGCGGGCGCCGTCCACGGCGGTGGCGAGGCCGACGCCGTCATCAACGTAGGCGTTTCGGGCCCCGGCGTTATGGCCGCAGCTCTGGAGACGCTGCCCGACTCCGCATCGATGATGGAAGTCGCCGAGAAGATTAAGCAGACCGCCTTTAAGATCACCCGTGCCGGCGAGCTCATGAGCCGCGAGGCCGCCCATCGACTGGGTGTCGAGAAGGGCATCGTCGACCTGTCGCTGGCGCCTACGCCCGCCATTGGCGACTCCGTTGCTCGCATCCTCGAGATTATCGGCGTGGGCACCTGCGGTGGCCCGGGCACGACCTGCGCGCTCGCCATGCTCAACGACGCCGTCAAGAAGGGCGGCGTCATGGCCAGTTCCAGCGTCGGTGGCCTCTCGGGCGCCTTTATCCCCGTGTCCGAAGACGCCGGCATGATCGCCGCCGTCGAGGCCGGCGCGCTTTCGCTCGAGAAGCTCGAGGCCATGACCTGCGTCTGCTCCGTCGGCCTGGACATGATCGCCATCCCCGGCGACACCCCGGTCGAGACCATCGCCGGCATCATCGCCGACGAGATGGCCATCGGCGTCATCAACAATAAGACCACGGCCGTGCGCGTGATTCCCGCCATTGGCAAGGGCGTGGGCGACTGCGTCGAGTACGGCGGCCTGTTTGGCCGTGCGCCCATCATGCCGGTGAACCCCAACGCCGGCACCGTGCTTGCCCACCGCGGTGGACGCTTCCCGGCGCCGCTGAACTCGCTGAAGAACTAGCTGAGGGGTTCGGGCGAGGAGCCCCGCCGCCGGGCGGCAGACATATAAGGTCGCCTGCTCGGACAGTCCTGACTCGCACGGAGAGCACATTTAGTGCTCTCCGGCTCGTGCGGAACTCGCGATCGACCTTATATGTCTGCCGCCCGGCGGCGGGGCTTCTCGCACAACGGGACCTCAGTTGGGTTCTATCCCGGTTGCAGTTGCTTCGCTCCTGCACCACTTGGCTGGTACGGCGGTTTGGCGCTGGATCGGTTCTTTCTGATATATGCTGGTTGCGGCTCTTCTTTTGGGAGAAGTCGCTTTTTTGTTGCTAGGAGGTTGGCCCGTGGTCGATGGGGATGCTCACTCTGAGCTTCTTTCTGCTGATTGGAATGGCGAATGGATGCGTCTGCAAGCTGATCGGCATCGGGCTGATGATTCTTTTGAATGGGATAAGCGCGCTCGACATTTTCGGCCATTGGAGACTGCCCCGTATGCTCGAGATTTTATAAAACTGCTGGCTCTTGAGCCTGGTGAGTCGGTGCTGGATATGGGGTGTGGGGCTGGGTCGATTGCTATCCCGCTTGCTCAGGCTGGACATTCCGTGATTGCTGCCGACTTCTCTCCTGCCATGTTGGGCACCCTTGATGCCGGCATTGAGTATTACGGGCTCGAGGATCTTATTACGCCCCTTGAGCTTGCCTGGGATGATGATTGGGATCTGGTTGGGCCGGTTGCCAAGGCTGTTGATGTTGCCTTTGCGAGTCGCTCGGTTACTACGAACGACCTGAAGGGGGCACTTGCCAAGCTTGATCGAACGGCTCGTCGGCGTTGTGCCGTTACGATGGTCGCCAACTCGAGCCCGCGTTATGACCTGCACTTGATGAATGCCATCGGCGCCTCGATTACCTGCAGCAATGGTTTTGTGTACGCCTTTAACATCCTTATTCAGATGGGTGCACTGCCACAGGTCACGTATTTTGAATCGCCCCGTCGCGACACCTTCGATAGTCTTGAGGCGGGCGTAGCGGACTATTCTCGCATGCTCGAGCATGGCAACGAAGACAAGATCGACCGCCTGCGCGACTATATCGCCCAGCACATGATCGAGAACCCCCATGCCGGTGAGCCGGGCTCCAAGGGCGTGCCGCAGGGGCGCTATATGCTCGACCACATCCGCAAAGTCCGATGGGCGTTTATCGCCTGGGAGCCGGTCTCCGTACCCCGCCCGTAGCCCATCTAAAGCCTGCATCGTCTACCCGTCCAGCATCCGCATTCTTTGCGAACTGGGCAAACGCGCTCCACACCACGCCGTTCCTGCGCTATCGTGGGACAGCTCACGTAGATTAAGGCCCCGTCGCGGGGCGCCCCATACATAGAAAGCGAGAACCCATGGCACTGACAGGAGCACAGGTCAAGCAGCTTCGCAGCATGGCCCATCACCTCAACCCCGCCATCATCATCGGCAAGTCCGACGTCAACGAGGGCACCGTCGAGCAGACGGTCGCCTACCTGGAGAAGCACGAGCTCGTTAAGTGCTCCGTGCTCGATGGCTCCAGCCTTTCCGCCCGCGAGGCCGCCGAGGAGCTCGCCGAGCGTTGCCACGCCGAGGTCGTCCAGGTCATCGGCCGCAAGTTCTCACTGTATCGCGAGTCCTCGCGCAAGGACATCGAGAAGATCAAGCTCGTCTAAGAGCCAATGATCCGGCGATCCAACACATAGCAAGCTTACGGGTGCCCAAGTACTTCGGGCGCCCGTTTTTTTATCGCTCGACCAGCACGCGATTGATCCGCCCCTCCACCAAGCGCTCGTATAGACGCCGCGTCTCGGGCTCGGGCACGCCATTGACCTGCTCCCTCAGGTGGTGCATATGCCCGCTGTACAGCTCGACGATATCGCGCCGCCGCCCCGCCGCACTGTAGACGCGCATGGCGCAGCGCACCATATCCTCACGCGCCGTTTCCTGTCGAAGCCCCGACTCCGCCAGCCAAATCGCCGACTGCAGATCGTTTTCTTCTAGAGCGGCATTTGCTCCCTTAATCATGCAATCGATGTACTTTGACTGCATAATGCGCCGCATGCGCAAAAAGTAGGTGGGATTACAGCCATTGGGAACATACAGCGGTCCGGCATAAAGCTGCTCAATCTTAAGGCACAGCTCAACTAAATGGGGCCCGCGCGCACCCGTGCGATTTCCCAAAACCTCGCGGCTTATCTGGTCAAACAGCCGTACATCGGTCTTGACGTAGTCGCCGTTGAGCCCAATGCATTCATTTTGGATGAGCACGCACGACTTGCCATCCGGCGTCGGTCCCAAAGCCGACCGCAAGCGCGATATCGTCGAGTACAGGTTGTTGCGGGCGCTATTGAACTCGGCATGGGGCCACAGCTCCATGGCCAGCGTCTCACGATCGACGAGCGCATCCATGCCCAGCGCAAGCCGCTCGGCAAGCGTCGCCGCCTTCTTGCGACGCCACATTTTGTCCGTGATGGGAAACCCATCGCGCTCGGCGCGAAACGCACCAAACATGCGAATCTCGATATGGTCGATGGTATCAACGGCTTCAACCTCGCCAGCCTGGAACAGACGCTCGCCCTCCCCTTCCAAATCGTCGCGCAGCGAGTACCGCGACAGCTCGCGCACGGGAAGCTTCTTGCGTATCCTGCCCGCCGGCTCGCCCAGACAATGCATGGCAAGACGCGCAAAGAGCCGATACGATGGCTCTAGAATCCCCGCACGATTCATGGACATCCAGGCCGCAAGATCGCTGTCTCGGCCCGCACAGGCCAAATGCAGCGCCACCATCCAGGCCTCCGCTCCACCAACCTGCGTCTGGCTTATATCGAGCAACTCCGCTTCCTCGCGAACCGAAACCATCGAGGTGTTACGTAAATATGCCGCGCGCTCCAGCAGCAATGCGTTATCGCGCATGTACGCAATCGACTCCTCGGCAAGTTTGAGCACTTGGACCGCACGGAACTTTGCATTAACCGGCCGTCCCTCTGCCAGCGACTGCCAGCCTTCTAGCAACAGGCCAAACAGCTGAATCTGGTTGTCGCGCATGCGCACGGCAAAACGATCGAGCTCGTTGAACGCCGCGTCGTCGGTTACCGGCAAGCCGGAAAGGAGCCGCCGTGCCGCCAACACCATGCGCACCCAGATAGCCATCGCCTTAAGCCCACGTATGTCGAGCGCCTCCCGCACCACCGTCATCTCGTCGTCGCGCTCGTCGGTTCCCGCAAACGACCCGTCAAAGAGCTCCACCAGCATGCTATCGGCCCGTATAACAATCCCCGCGATGTCGAGCTCGCAGTCGTAGGCCTTGCTCGTTTTGAGCTGCTGTAGAACGCCGCCGTCATCTCCCCGCTCGGTCAGACAGCGCTTGACCTCGATATGCGCAGACAACATATCGAGTGCGGTATGGGATGTCTCGATTTCTGGCACGGCCAGGTTCGTAGGAAGCCCAAGCCCGTTGTCCCCATAGCAAACAGCCGTCAGTGTCTGGGCCACCCTCCATGAAACAGGGTCTATTTCGCAGGCCGCCCGTTCGCCCCCGCGCTCGATAACCGATGCCATATAGCGAGCGAGCTTTGTATTGGACACGCTGACCGCTGCCAGATATACGCCGAGCGCCTCGGCGGGCGTTGGCTCTGGAGCCGGATCGTCAGCATCGATCGTGCCCAGCGCTGCTCGGCAGATATCGGCCCCGTGCCCCGTCAGAGCAAGATCGACCCCATACTGTCCAGCAAGTTCAAGGACCGCTTCACGGTCCAAAAAGGCGTCCGCCAGGCCCATCGCCGCATCGCATCTACCCGCCTTAAGCAAAATCCGGACCGCCCTCGGAACAAGTTCGGGGCGAACCTCGGCCACCAACTTACGCAAACGCAAGCGTCCGTTATCCTCCGTGCCCAGACACGTAAAACTCCGCTCGGCGGGGTCCAAGCCAAAGATCGGGTAGTCGCGTACAAAGTAGGACTGGTCGACCATCGACAGCCTTACCCCACAAGCCTCGAGTTCTGCTATATTGCCCTCGCCCATCAAAACCATGAGACATGCCACACAAAACAGCGCATTATTGTCGAGCGAAGCCAGATCGGCAAGTGCCGCGCCATATACGTTGACAATCTCGTTTTCGAGCAGACCGGCTACGTCGCCTTGGCCATACAGACCCGTCTGCAATGCCGAAACGAGCTCGGGCACGCCCTGCGTGAGCTGATAAAAGTCGAGCGATGTGCTGATCGAAAACGCCGATGCCCACGCCGAATACTCATAGGCATGCACCTTGAGCATCTGCGCATTGATCTTAACCGAATCGCCCAGCCCATGAATCAGCTGACGATTTGAAGGACGGCAGGAAATAAAGACCCCTACCCCCATAGCGCGCAGGCCGCGAATCCTGTCGATGAGGTCTTCGGTATCGTGCTGATCGAGGTTTGGCACATTATCAATCGCGATAAGGGAGTGCGGTTTGTCTTTGAGTTCTTCAGTAACCACCTCGAGCTGCATAAACACTTCGCGCCCAATGGCACGATCGGCCTCGATAATCCGCACGGGGCCTCGCGTCGGGTCGCATTTAACCTCATGGGTGTACTGCAGTAGCACCGAGGTCTTCCCAAACCCGTCGGGCGCATAAAGAACCACGATGCCGGCCTTTCGGCCCTTGGCGATAAGCTCATTCATCAAGCGTTCGCGTCGCACCATATAGCCTCCGCCCAGCGGCATCAGCTCGAGGTCGTCTATACCGCTCAAATCGTTTACCATGCCCGCTCCTCAACTCGACCGTATGGACACTGTAGCCGCAAGACCATACAAGCCGCGCTATGAATAGAGCGACCTTGTGTTTTAGGTTGTCTTTTGGTACGCAAGCGGCAAGTTTTTGTACAGCGAGGGCCGATTGTTATTAATCCCCCGACTAATCGGTCTTTAAGCAGGTAAATGAGCTTGTCAGCTTGTCCCATCCAAGCGGCAGTGTAACGCAGATGAACAAGGTTCAGCCATGTCATTCAACTCGCCTAGCACCCGCTACCGTCTACGACCTTTTAGTGGCATTTTTGCATAGAATCTGATATAGAATGAATCAAGCTGTTGGGCATCCGGCATTCGTCAAGCTTGCGGCAAGTTTTTGGTCAAATGGGCAAAAAGGGATAGCAAAAAGGCCCCCGCAAAGCGGAGGCCTTAGGCAAGGCTATGTCGAGCTGCAGGATTCGCGCTACTCGCAGAGCGAAAGGGCGGCCTCGTCGGCAACGACAACGCAGTTGGTGTGCAGCTGCAGGATCGAAGCCGGGCACTCGGGCGTAACCGGACCATAGCACATGTCATGCACGGCCTGAGCCTTGGCCTCGCCGTTGGCGACGACCAGGATCATGCGGGCATACATGATGGTCTGGGTACCCATGGTGTAGGCCTGACGGGGAACATCGTCGATACTGTCGAACAGGCGGCTGTTGGCCTGAATGGTGCTCTCGGTGAGGTCGACGCAGTGCGTGCCCTTGGAGAAGTGGTCATCGGGCTCGTTGAAGCCGATGTGGCCGTTGTTGCCAATGCCGAGCAGCTGCAGATCCGGGTAACCGGCGTCGGCGACGATCTTGTCGTACTCAGAGCAGGCAGCGGCGGCGTCGGGGTTGGAACCGTCGGGCACATGCGTGTTGTTCAGGTCGATGTTGATGTGATCGAAGAAGTTCTCACGCATGAAGTAGTGATAGCTCTGGGGATCGTCGTGCGAAAGGCCGCGATACTCGTCCAGGTTGTAGGTGCTGACCTCGGCAAAGTCGACGTCGCCCTTCTTGTACCAAGTAGCGAGCTGCTTGTAGGCTCCGATCGGGGTGGAGCCGGTGGCAAGACCCAGCACACAGTCGGGCTTGAGGATAACCTGGGCCGAGATGATATTAGCGGCCTTGCGGCTCATATCCTCGTAGTCTTTAGCTTTAATGATCTTCATTACGCGTCCTTTCTCGTACAAGAGAGGCAAGGCTCCCTTACAAGCACTTGCCCGCGGCCCGCGTCGGCCGCAACCAACGTGTGCGGCCACCAGGGCGAGGTCGCGTAATGTATGTGTCTCGTGTCTAGCCGCGTCGAGGCCCCTGCCCGTCCACGGTGACCCAAAGCCTTTTAGCTTCGGACAAATCCCATCTTGCCACTGAGGGCGTCCTCTTTCAAGGGCGCCCTCCGTAAACGTGTTTGAATTGTAGACTAATGGCCACGTGCACTTGCTAGCGCTCGCGAGCAACGATGAGCTGGTCCATCTCTTCGACATGCACGCCAACGGAGCCCTTGATGCTCGAGAACTCAACGGAGTTGCACACCAAGATGGGAACCGTCACATCGTAGCCCTCGGCAGCAATTGCCTCGCGATCGAACTCAATGAGTACATCGCCCTTATGGACGATGTCACCCACTTGCGCATGTACGGTAAAGTGCTTGCCCTCGAGCTGAACAGTGTCCAAACCAACGTGGATGAGCACGTCCAGGCCATCGACCGTGTTAAGCGCAACGGCGTGTCCCGTGGGAAAAATGGCCTCGACCTTGGCATCAGCCGGTGCAATCACACGCGTTCCGGTGGGTTGAATCGCCACGCCCTGGCCCAAAAGGCCGGTAGCAAACGTCTGGTCGCTTACCTCGGAAAGTGGAATGACGTCGCCCGAGATGGGAGCATCCAGCGTAAGGACTCGACCACGCATACCCAAAGACCTTAGGACTTTAGTGAACATGCTCCCCCTCGGACATACCAATCAATCAAAATAACCTTAACAGTTTACCACTTGGCACCCGTTTTTGACCATTAGGGAAGTTCGCGCTTGACAACCTCGACGATGTCGTCGACAACGCGCTGGGTCAGCTCGTGCGTCTCGGCCTCGGCCATCACGCGGACCAGCGGCTCGGTACCGCTCGGGCGCACCAGAATGCGGCCGCGGCCGTCAAGCTCCTTCTCGGCAGCAGCGACGGCATCCCAGATGGGCTGGCAATCGTCCAGACCAGCCTTGTTGTCGGAATGCACGTTGACGAGCACCTGCGGGTACTTCTTCATGATGCCGGAAAGATCGGTGAGGGTACGACCGGTGCGCTTGAGCACGGCCAGCAGCTGCAGAGCCGTCACCAGGCCGTCACCGGTGGTGTTGTGCTCCAGGAAGATGATGTGGCCGGACTGTTCGCCACCGATGACGGCGCCGTCCGCGAGCATGCGCTCAAGAACGTAGCGGTCGCCCACGGCGGTCTGAACCATCTCGAAGCCCTGCTCCTTCATAGCGATGGAGAAGCCAAGGTTGCACATGACGGTCGAGACGATCTCGGAGTTGGCGAGCTTGCCGCGAGCGGCAAGGTCAGAACCGCAGATAGCCAGGATGTAGTCGCCATCGATCTCGTTGCCCTCGCTGTCCACGAACAGCACGCGATCGGCGTCGCCATCGTGGGCCAGGCCGATGTCGGCATGGGTACGCAGTACGAGCTCACGCAGGGGCTCAAGGTGAGTGGAGCCGCACTCGACGTTAATGTCGGTGCCGCAGTAGTCGGTGTTGATGGCATGGACCGTGGCGCCCAGGCGCTGCAGCGCGGCGGGCGTGGTCTGGCAGGAAGCGCCATGGCCGCAGTCGACGGCAACGACTAGGCCGTCGAGCCTCAGGCCATCAAGCGTATCGATGGCGTGGTCGACATATGCCTTGCGAGCGTCCTTCATCTTGATGATGTGACCCACGCCGGCACCGGTCGGCAGCGTATCGGCAGCCATGGCCTCCTCGGACATGACCCAGGCGCTGATCTCTTCCTCGACAGCATCGGGAAGCTTCATGCCCTTGCGGCTAAAGAACTTGATGCCGTTGAACTCCGGCGGATTGTGCGAAGCGGAGATGACGATGCCGCCGTCGAGCTCGTTCTGAACGGTGAGCAGCGCCACGGCGGGCGTGGGGATAACGCCGCAGCAATGAGGACGGCCGCCCTCGGCCATAATGCCGGCGGTCAGAGCACTCTCGAGCATGGTGCCCGAAAGACGCGTGTCACGGCCGATGCAGATATCCGGACCAAGGAACTTGGTCGCCGCACGGCCCAGGCGAAACGCGAGGTCGCACGAGAGGTCGGCATTGGCGACGCCACGGACGCCGTCGGTACCGAAGATGTTCTGGGGCATAGGATCGCTCCTTCCCTAGCAGGCGATATGCAACCGCCCACCCTAGTCGAAAAAGAAAAGCGGGACCCGCCGAGGAATCGGCAGGCCCCGCTTGTACATTGTATCTCGAAAGGAGATAAAACCTTAGCGCTTGGAGAACTGGGGAGCGCGGCGGGCCTTCTTGAGGCCGTACTTCTTGCGCTCGACCACGCGAGCATCGCGCGTAAGGAAACCGGCCTTCTTGAGGTCAGCACGGTAGTCGCCAGCGTTCAGAAGAGCGCGAGCGATGCCCAGGCGCAGAGCGCCGGACTGACCGGAGATGCCGCCGCCATCGCACAGAGCGATAACGTCGAACTGACCGGCAGTGTCGGTCACCTTGAAGGGAGCAAGGGCGTTCTCAACGAGCTGATGACGGCCGAAATACTGCTCGGCGTCACGCTTGTTGATGGTCACCTTGCCGGTGCCGGGGACGAGACGGACGCGGGCGACGGCGTTCTTACGACGGCCGGTACCCTGGTAGACAACGGTGTTCTCAGCCATCTTTAAGCCTCCAGCTCAATCTTCGTGGGGTTCTGGGCAGCATGCGGATGCTCGGCACCAGCGTAGACCTTAAGCTTGGTCATCTGGGCACGGCCGAGGGTGGTCTTGGGCAGCATACCGCGAACGGCGCGCTCGATGACCTTCTCCGGGTGCTTCTCCATAGCCTGGCGGAAGCTCTCAGCCTTGAGGCCGCCGTTGTAGCCGCTGTGGCGATAATAGGTCTTCGTGTCGGCCTTGTTACCGGTAAGCTGGACCTTATCGGCGTTGATGACGACAACGAAGTCGCCGCAGTCGCTGTTGGGCGTGAACTGGGGCTTGTTCTTACCGCGCAGGATCATTGCGATCTGGGTGGCAAGACGGCCCAGGACAGCACCATCGGCGTCGACGAGAACCCAGTTGCGCTGGACCTCGCCCTGCTTGGCGTAGTGAGTCGATTTCGAAATCACTTAGACTCCTCCATGTACAGTACGTGTTGTTACAGAGATTCACGGGGCTCTGCAAGTAACCCGTCCATATTACCCCGCTCGCCGTACGAGTCAACAGGTATTTTGGCTCCGACCAGAGTTTCTGCACATGTCATCCACGAGCCGTGATTTTCCAGCTCTTTAGCTGTTGTCATTTTTTGAGGGTTCGCCGTCGCTAGCGCTCAACGAACTCTTGGATTTCCGCGAGCAGGCGCTTTGCCTCCTGGCGGCCCTGGATATACAGGTCCAGAAGCTTTGCCGGATCGTGCTCAACATGGCCGACCTCGACCGGCTTTTGCGGAGCGACGACCAACGCACGGCCCTCGCGCTCATACTTCCACAGGTGCATGCGCTGGATGTTGTAACGGTCGTGGCGCGTCTCGATAGCCTCGAGCAGATAGGGGTAGTCGGCATAGCGGGCGCGCGCGGCCGGCAAAAACTCGTAGGGCTTTTTCTCGTACGAGCGGTCCTGCGTGACGATGACGACCGCACGGTCGAAGCCCGCCTCCTCCAGCACATGCTCGATAGGAACCGAATCGGCCACGCCGCCGTCGACGTATTTGTGCCCGTCTATCTCGACCGGCGGTGTCACCAGCGGCAACGAGGTCGATGCGCGCACAGCGTCGAGGTCGAGCACGGCGCTTTTGACCGGGAGGTACGTGGCGGTTCCAAAGAGCATGTCCGTCGCGACGGCGTACATCTCGATGGGGCTCGCATCGAACGTCTCGTTGTCAAAGGGGTCCAGGCGGTCCTGGACATCGTTGAAGATAAAATCGTAGCCGACGATAGAGCCCGTGGCCGCAAACGA
>JAXJHR010000003.1:0-4933 GCA_036299165.1 Collinsella aerofaciens
CGAGTGCGACCTCAACGGCGGGAAGATGACGCCGGAGCTGTGCATGCGCTATGCGAGGGAGTACGTGGCCGAGCGCTACCCCAACCAGGAAGTCGTGATGGTGCTGCACCGCGAGCGCTGCCGCGCGGACGCCACCGACCGCTACGCCGTGCACCTCGGCATCAACCGCAGTGATCTGGAAACCGGCCGAAGGCTCGACGAGGGTCCCGCACGCAAGGCCGCAACCGCGAGGGTGAAGACCGTCCGCGCCTTGGACGAGAAGTATGGGCTCAGGCAGCTTGAACGCGGCAAGGCCAACTCGCGCGTTCACGCGAGACAACCGGGCAGGGAGGAACGCGAGATGGCCCGCAAGGGGCAGGCCGAGCGCTCCGAGAACGCCCGCGTCCGCGTGGCGGTTGCCCGCCGCGTCGAGGAGGTCGGGCGAATGAGGGACTGCCCCGACCGCATGGCCGAGCTCGACCGGCGGCTCAGGCGAGACGGCATCGAGCTCGCGAGGTCGAAGGGCGGGAGCCTCCAGTACCGATTCTTCTCGAAGACCCTCGGGGCCGTGCGGAAGGTCAACGGCGGCAGGCTCGGCTTCGCGGTCGACCGCTCGACCGGCCTCGTCGTCCGCTTCACGCTGCGCGGGATAGCGACGGCGATGAGGGCGTTCTGGGAACTTGAGCGCAAGGCGCACGAGAACCAGAACGGGCGCGGGGACTAAGCACTTGGGCCGGGACGCAACAGGCGTCCCGGCCCCTTCTTTTGCCCTTCGGTGAGAGCGACCTCGGAGCGGTTCGCCGTCCCGCCGCAGGCGGGCAAGATGATTCCGTGCAACGGAATCCATATCTTGCCTGCACGGAGCGAGCCGGTTGCCCAAGGCAACGCGAGCCCGGGCAGGTGAGCGCCGGTTGAACCGACGCCGAGGAGACGCGACCCTGGGAAGCGTCGCACGACGGCGCTCGGCGACCCGGCGCGAGAGGCCCAGCCCGGCGACCACGGCGGAGCGATGGCGACTTCTGGAAGCCATCGAGCGCAGCCGTTCGGCGGGCTGGGCCGGCGTGAGCGGAGGCGGACGAAACGCGACCCTGGGGAGCGTTGCCAGGGAGCCGCAGCGAGAGCGACGCCGTGCGTCGCGGGGGTCCCGCCCATAAGCGGGACCCATCGGCCGCAAGGCCGATTGCTGCATCACAAGCCGCTTGACAGGACCCTAGGAGAGCTTAGCCATAGCGACGTTTCTGTCCCTGCACTCGTACAGTTCGTCGCTCAGTTCTTGGTTTCTGTCGATGAAGGAGTGGAGCAGTTCACGGTCAATCTGGTACTGATAGTTTGGTTGCTCTTCGTCCTTGGCCTTAGTCTTCGTTCGAAGCTCCTGTCGCCCATCATGCGTTACCGGAAAGCTGTGGATAATTCTGTTCCTCTCGTTTCCGAGCTCGCAAAGCAGTTCCAGGACTCTTTTGTCCTTTTCATTCACAAGCCACTTCCTTCCTTCATCCTTGAGCTGCCCCGTCATCATGTCGGCAAGCTCGTACCAGTCGGGAGCCCCAGCGTGCAGAAGGTTCTCAACGAAGAAGGAGACATTCGAGTTGAATACATAAACCGCCTCCCCGAGAAGGGTCAGATAGTCCTCCTCTGGAAGGGCAAAACGCGTGGGGTGAATCATTTACTTTCACCGACTTTCTCGGCGTAGAGGTTGAAGAGATGGGCGACGATCTTCTCCTCGTCCCCGCCGAAGTCGACGCCATAGGCAGCCTCAACAGCAGCGTCAAGCGCCTTATGCGCGGCCATCAGCTCGGGGAAGAACGTCTCATTCTTGGGATCATACATGTCCGCAAGCGTCGCACCCTCCTGGACGTCTCGGGCATCGAGCACGGCTTGGGCGCAGCGTTCGACCTCGTTCCTTTGCTCTTCACTGGGCTCGGGCCAGACGAAGTTGTTGTAATCAATATTGGCCGAGTACTGGTAATCGTCCTTCAACCTTCCAGTTACGACCCTAACCCATGCATTATGGAACTGGGATTGCAGGATGCCGTAGTGATAGAGAGAGGCATTAGGAATCAATCTCACCTTGTTACTACAAAATATCTCTGGCCCAACAAAGCCCATTGGAACACGTTTTCTTCTGCTTGAAGAGACCTCAGGGATGATGATGGAACTTCCCTCAGGCATGTTCTCAACATGAAACCTTGTCGGCTTATCTGCAATTTTCCGAGTTCCAGCGCTTTTACTTGCAAGCCTGTATTCACGAACCTGCTCTATTCTCTTTCTGCACTCAGGAAGCTGCTTTAAATCTGAGAAAGTTGCCTCCCCAAGCCATAGACACCAGCGGTGATAGCCATGAATGAACTCTTTTGAGCCAAGCCATGGGTGAAAGAAGGCTTCGGCTTTGGGCTCTTTCTTCAGGAAATCGTCTTTCTCCTCATCAGTAAATAGGTAGAAGCCTCCATCAATAGGTTTATTTCCGATACCCATTTCCGGAACATCACAAATAGGCTTGTTGCGGCTATAGATAAATACATCAGGGGCGTCTTTCAGATACGCGTTGATTCGAGCCATGGGAACCTGTTCTTCGTCGCTGTCCGGGGTCGCGTGGTAGAAGAGCGTCTTGTTCCCCGCTTCGCGGGAGAACCCGACGATGACGCAAAAGACATGCGCCTTATCTGCCGCCTCGTTGTCCCACCTGAACGTGTTGTGCGCAAAGTCGATGTGGATACCCAGGTCGTGCAGGGGTTTCCAGAGGTTGGCGACCTGCTCACCCTGGCAGATGGAGTTCGTCGAGACCAGGGCGCAGCGCGTGCGCTTCCCCTGCGTGAACCTCGCGGCCTTCATGTACCAGGCCCCGCAGTAGTCGATGTTGCCCGCGTTTTTCGCTCCGTCGAAGACCTCAAGCAGTTCAGATTTCTGCTCCTTGGACTGGTTACGAGCCCCGAGGAAGGGAGGATTGCCCACGAGATAGGTGAGGTCGTCGGGGAACACCTCGGACCAATCGATCTTGAGAGCGTTGCCCTCATGGAGGTTGCTGAGGCTCCTGAGCGGCAGGAAGTCGAAGTCATAGTCGACGTATATCTCCTGCGTCTTACGAAGCATCTGCTCCTCGGTGATCCACAGGGCGGTCTTGGCGACCGAAACGGCGAAGTCGTTTATCTCGATGCCGTACAGCTGGTCCAGGGAGACGCGGACGGGACTGTCTTGCGCAACGACGAGGGACGTCTGTCCCGCGTTGCCGGTCTCCTCGCTGAGCTCGTCCTCGATGATTCGATTCTCGATGGTGCGCAGCTGCCGGTATGCCTCGGTGAGGAAGTTGCCCGAGCCGCACGCCGGGTCGCCGATGGTAATGGAGGCAACCTTGTCGTGCAGCCTCGCCAGGGCCTGTTTGCGCTTCGCCGCCGTCCTCTCACCCTCGGCCTCGTGCAGCTCGTCCCACAACTCGTCGAGGAACAGCGGCTTCAGGCAGCGCTCGATGTTCTCAACGCTCGTGTAGTGCATACCCCCGGCATGGCGCGTCTCGGGATTCAGAGTCCCCTCGAACACGCCGCCGAAGATGACGCCCGAGATCTCGCGCCAGTCGAAGTCCTGGGAGGCGTCGGTGATGGCCTCAAGGATTTCCGGGGTCATCTGCGGGACGATGATGGAGGAGTCGGCGAACAGCCCACCGTTCACGTAGGGGAAGGCCGCAAGGTCCTCGTCCATGTACTCGTCCCGCTGATCCAAGGGAGTATCGATGGTCTCGAACAGATCGACCAATTTGCGACGGAGCTTCGCGGGGTCTCCCTCGCAGTACCTGCCGAACGCCTGATGCGATTGCAGGAGATCGGCGTCCTCGGCGTAAAGTAAGAAGATGATTCGGGTGATGAGAACGTTGAGCGAGCGCTGCTCCTCCTGGGCCCGCTCGTCCTTCTCCTCGATGTGATGGTACTGCTTGGCGAGAGCATCATAGAGCCTGGAGACGTAAGCCCCAGCCTCGATTGAAAGCTGCTGTTCCTTGTGCAGGCGGCTCGTCTCGTTGGATGTCAGGAATGAGAGCAGGTACAGACTGTCCGGGAGCTCTTCGAGGGAGAACTCCTGCACGGTGTCCTCGGGCCTCTCGTTGTCGAGGTCGTAAAGGCGGAAGGTCCCGAAGTTGCACGTCATCACCCAGCGCGGGCGCTCGGAGTACGGCAGGTGCCGCGCGTACCACATGGCCTGCTGGAGCGGCGTCTCCATGCCCCCGTTCCTAGGCTCGGGCTTGTCGAGGTCGATGCCCCACGACTTCTGCTCGCAGAGGAAGTTGTGGTCGGAGACGAACACGTCGATGCGTCGGCCTCTCACCTTGCGCTCAAAGTCGACGAAGCTGTCTATGGTGTTGGACGGGATACCCAGGACATTGATGAGCAAGTCGACCCAAAACTTCTGCGTGTCCTGCTGCTCATTGTTGGAGCCCGCGGGGATGGCGCTGAGGCGCTTCTTCCACCGCTTTACGAACTCCTTTGCCTCTTTCTTGCTGGCAGGCATACCGGACCTCCTGCGTCGTTGTCTCTTGCGGACCATTTTAAGGGGTAAGGGCAACCTTGCGGATAGAGGGGCGAGTTTTCAACGGTCCCCGGTGTCGGAGGGTCCCCAGTAAAACCCGGAGACGCCGGGGACTGTTGGAAACTCGCCCGCTCACGACAACATCGACCTAGGTTTTCAACGCTTTCCATAGCCGGAGGGCTTCTATAAGCCCGTAAGCTGTGGAAAGGGTTGGAAACCGAATATTGGGCTTAGACCTCCACAAAAAATCTTTCTACCCAATTTCTACCCAAATGCCGCTAATAAGACCCTTATACAAGAAGACAGGCCAGACGTTTTATACCGTCTGACCTGCAATTTCTTCTGGTGCCCCCGGGCGGATTCGAACCGTCGACACCCGCTTTAGGAGAGCGGTGCTCTATCCCCTGAGCTACGGAGGCATGTTGTACTAGTGTAGCAGATTTAC
>JAXJHR010000004.1:0-90217 GCA_036299165.1 Collinsella aerofaciens
CGACTACGTCGTCGACGCCATCGACACCATCTCGGCCAAGCTCACCATTGCCAAATATGCTCAGGACCACGACATTCGTTTGGTTAGCTCCATGGGCGGGGCCAACAAGCTCCATCCCGAGTGCCTCCGCTTTGCCGACATTTTCGATACGGTACGCGACCCCATGAGCCGCATCATGCGCAAAGAATGTAAGAAGCGCGGAATCAAGAGTCTGCACGTGCTGTTTAGCTGCGAGGAATCGGTTAAGACCCAACCCCGCGACCCGTCCAACATCCACGAGCGTACCGAGTTGGGTACCGCTAGTTTTATGCCGCCCATCATGGGTCAGATGATTGCCGGCGAGGTTATCCGCCAGATCAGTGGACGCGGCACCGAGCGTGTGCGCGCCGACGGCCAACGCCTGGACTAGCGGAGTGCGCCGAGATGGAGCCCCGGTTATTTGATGCACACTGCCATCTTGATTTGATGGCTCACCCGGACGCCGTTGCCGATGAGGCGACGGCACTGGGCTTGGGCCTATTTGATTGCGGCGTCGATCCACGTGACTTTTCGGCCGCAAACGAGCGCGCCCATCGCCAACCAAGCATCATCGCCGGCATTGGGCTTCACCCCTGGTGGCTTGCCGACGGTCGCTGCGGTCCTGCCGAAATCAATCTGCTTTGCGAAGTTGCAGCCCAAGAGCGCTACATCGGCGAGGTGGGACTCGACTTTTCTGCGCGCTTTGCCGGAAGCGAGCCGCTGCAAACACAGGCACTTGACCGGCTCTGCGAGGCTCTCGCGCAACATCCTCTTACTGGGCGTGTGATATCAATTCACGACGTTCGTTCGGCAGGAGCCGTACTGGACGTCCTCGAATCGCATGGACTACTCATCCCAAACCCCGACTCCCCCGCTATCATCTTCCACTGGTTTAGCGGTACTTCGGACGAACTCGTCCGCGCGCGTAATGCGGGCTGTTATTTTTCCGTGAACGAGCGGATGCTCGCCACCAAGCGCGGTCGCGAATACGCCCGACAGATCCCACTCGATCGTTTACTGCTCGAGACCGATGCGCCGGCGGAGGCAAACACCGAAACAAGCGCACAGTCGCTTATCAGATCGCTCACATGGACCTCAGAACGCATCGCCTCACTCAAAAACCGCGACGCAGAGTGCATCGAGTCGGCAGTTTTAGCAAATGCGCACTCTGTTTTTGACCTTCGCTAGCCCCGGTGGGCAAAAATGCCAAATATGAGTACTGTTGCAAATCCAGTCACATTATTTTACGGCAAAATAGTGCCTTGATAATGTACAGCTATCCATTATCAAGGCACTTTAAGGTGGTTAAAGTCATTTTTAGCAGGTTTTAATCACTCGCAGACACCCAACTAGGCCCTCAATAGCTTAATTTCGCTGTTACTAAATTAGTGACAGTACTCATATTTAGCATTTTTTGTCCATGGAGTCCCGGGGGGCGACAATTCGACTCCCCGGGACTGCTCACCTATTCGGAAATCGGCACTCCATGGCCCCAGGAGCCTTCCATGCCGCATACGGTCGAAGCAAACCCCGCCGCAAAGTCGAGTGCACGCTCGATGGCCTCGGCACCATCCTCGCCACGCTTGACGGAATCGAGATAACACATCAGGAACGAAGTCAGGAATGAGTCGCCCGCACCCATGGTGTCCTTCATATCCGTTACCGGCTTAGCCAGTTGGCGGTAATAACGATCGCCATCATAGGCAATGCAGCCCTCAGCGCCAGCCGTTGCCGATACGAAACGCGGACCTAGGCTCCTCACCCATGCCAGACGCTCGCGAATCTCATCCTCACTCGCGGCGTCTGCCGCGCTAAAGAACGCGAAGTCAACGTAGGGAGCAATCTGCTCGTAGTACTCGTCGGTCGAATCGTCCGAGAAGTCAAACGAAACCGTGATGCCCGCGGCCTTCAACTTGGGAAGTTCACGCTCGGTAAAGCAATAGTTGCCCGAGTGGACTACGTCGAACTGCTTCACGTACGCAAGGTCAAAGCGATCGAGCACATAGCGCGCATCACCACGGATGCCGCCCTCATTGGAGCCAAGGAAAACACGGTCGCCGTTAACGACGGTCACGCGTGCCGCACCGTTCTCGCCGATGAGCTGCTTGCACTTGGCAAGCTCAACGTCCTCATCCTCAAGACTCGCAATCACATGCTCAGCAGCAGCGTCATTACCAAAGATGCCCATATACGCGGAGCGCGCGGCGCCGCACTTCTTGGCATACACGGCAAAGTTCACCGCATTGCCACCCGGATACATTGTGTGGATATGCTCGTAGCAGTCGACGACGTTGTCGCCAAACCCCAGTGCGCTCACGTTAAATGCCATGACGCCGCCCCTCTCTCTTATGCCAACGGAACCACTGTTGTGACAGCAGTACCGCCCAGAATCTACGCGAGTTCCAGCAGCTCCGGCAGCTGGTCGATAATCTTGTCCGCGGCATCCTGGCTAAAGCCAAAGCGCTCCTCGCGCTTGGCAATGACCGTCAGGCCGGCTCGCTTACCCGCGGTAATGCCCGGAACGGAATCCTCAACGCAGCAGCAGCGATTCGCGGGCAGCCCCAGCAGGTCCAGCGCATGTAGGTAGATGTCGGGCTCGGGCTTGCTCTCCTTAAACTGCTCGCCGCTCACCACATACTCAAAGGCATCAGACAGCCCGCATGCGTTGAGCACTTCCTCGATGCTAACCATGGGAGACGAGCTGGCAAGCGCCACGCGAACGCCACGGCGCGGCAGCTCTCGAATCGTATCCACGGCGCCTGGGTTAATCAAAGCCTGATAGTCACGCGGACGCTTATGCGCCCACTCGTCCCAACGGGCCAACGCTTCCTCGCCAGTGAAGTGCCCCTTACCGGCGCGCTCAAACCAATCGACCAGCATATGCAGGAAGAACTGATGCGAGGTACCGACCTGCCCATTCAACTCCTCTTGAGTCAGATTAAGCCCAAGCTCCTTGGCAAACGCGGCAGTCTCGCCCAAGTAGTAATACTCGGTATCGACAATGACGCCGTCCATGTCAAAGATAACGGCGTCGAACGGAAATGCGGACACGGCACCCTCCCTAACAAAAGGACGCCCGCAAGCAGGCGCCCGAGCCATGCATTAATCGGCGATTCTAACCCAGCAGCTTATCCAGCGTCACCGCAATGCCATCTTCGTTGTTATCGGCGGTCACCATCTGGGCTACAGCCTTAACCTCTTCGACGGCGTTACCCATGGCAACACCGGTGCCGGCCCACTCAATCATGGACTTGTCGTTCTGGCCGTCGCCAAACGATACGACCTCACTGGCATCGATGCCGAGCTTGGGCAGGGCACCCTCGAGTGCGCGGGCCTTGTCGATACCGGGCGCCGTGTACTCAAAGTACCAGTCGGCCGTAAACATGCCCGAAAGCGTCTGCTTAAAGGGCGCATACATCTCCTCGTAATGCGCCTGCAGGTAGGCCGGATCGCCCGCCGTCAGCAGCTTGTCCACGGGATAAGCATCAGCGACCTCATGCAGGCTCTCCACCTCGCGAATCTTAAGATCGCACGCGTCGCGCTCATACTTGACGATATTCTTCTGCGAGCCGTCAGGCAGCGTGATCATGCAATGGTACGAGTCCTCGACGTGCAAATCGCGACCGAGCGAAATCATAGGGATCACGTCAAAATTACGCAGGTGATCAATCAGGCGATGCAATTCGTCGGCAGGCATAGCCTGATCGAACAGCACCTCGTCGGTCTGGGCATCGACGACGTGTGCGCCGTTAAAGGCCACCAGCAGACCGTCATGGTTTTGAAGGTCGAGCTCTTGCGCCAAGGCGTGCAGCCCCCATGCGGGACGGCCCGAAGCCAAAATGAGCTTAATGCCCGACTCCTGCGCCGCGAGCAGCTTCTCGCGCGTACGCGGGCTAATCACTTTCTGATCGTTGGTGAGCGTACCGTCGATATCCATCGCGATGGCTTTGATTGCCATATATGCCTCCCTGTCATTGAACAGCCTTGTCTGAGCCATCATACAGAACACCCATCGCGACTCCGTTTACAACGGGCAAAAAGTCATATTGTCTCGAACATGAACAGCGTGTGGTCGTGAAGCTTTATCGCTCAGGTCAAATACGTCTGCTAGCGACGCTCATCCGTCGGTGCGCCCTCGACGATCGCGATGCCCGCCGATGCACCTAACGCGCTGGCGCCGGCCTCGATGAATGCGCAGGCCTCTTCGTAATTATGGATACCGCCCGCCGCCTTGATTGCCACGGCATCGCCGAGCACCTCGTGCATCAGCCGCACGTCCTCGAGCTTAGCACCGCCAAAGCTTCTGCCGGTCGATGTCTTAAGGAATCCCGGCTTGGCCTCCAGCGCGATCTCGCATACACGGCGCTTGGCGGCGTCGTCGCCGTCCAGCTTGCACATCTCGACGATTACCTTGTCAGTGATGCCATGCGCGCGACAAAAATCAGCAATGGTAGTCATCTCGCGCTCGATGGCATCAAAATCGCGGTTCTCGATCGACCTCTGATTCAAAACGTAGTCAATCTCGGTAAAGCCACACGCAGCGTATTCCTCAAACCTCGCAAGCTTCTCCTCGAGCGCCATAGTGCCCTGGGGAAAGTCGATAGCGCCGGCAAGGATGATGTCAGAGTCCTCGAGCATGGCGCGGCCCGTCTCGTACTCCTGCAGGTTCGCAAATACGCAGCGAAAGTTGTACTTTAACGCCTTCTCGACATATTGCTCAAACGTGTCCTCGGGGGCATCGATATAGTCGATGTATTTGTTGATGGGTTTGGCAAGCGTCATGCTGGGCCTCCTTGTTCAGGACTGACAACCGATTCGTGGTTTCACGCGAAAAACCACGTTCAATGTACGCCCGGCATGCAAGGACAGCGTCCGCATTCCGACAAGTGGTATGAAATTAGCTTTAAACGTATATTTACAGACAGCGAATGGCACCGCACGCGGATGCCGACAGCAAGACATCCCCCTCCTCAATACACCCTCATGCCCCTTTACTGTTTGCGACCAGAAATGATGAGCTGCACAACGTCGTTAGCGGTCGAATTCGACCTCTGACGACGTCACGCGACCCATCGTATCTGGCCGACAACAGAAAAGGGGCCCGTATCCCAACGGATACGGGCCCCTTTCGGCCATGACCTATCTCAGCAGCAAAGACCACTTGCGGTGAGCGCGGTAGAACTCGATCGCACTATCTTATCCGAGCCGGGGCACGTTCGCACAGCGCGCGTATGACGGTTGCAAAACCACCCCATTTGAAACAAAGGCAAAAAAGTACTTGCAAAGACGCGTTCCGACATATAAGTTAATAAAAGACCGCCGTTGCGGTTTTAAGTAGATCGAGCATATGAAGTTTGAGTTTTAGCGTGTAAGAGAAGGAAGATCGGCAAAGTACAACCCCAAACGCAATGACAACTTAATGAGGTAACTGCCACATGTGAGGCACCCAGGACATTGCTGTCTCGATTTTGAGCACGATGCCTTCCGCATTGCATGGGCCGTTCCATCCCGCCCCTGCAGCAACTGCCTCACGGGCTCATTGAAAACCGCATAGCACCCCAACGTCAGCACATCACCCACGGCAAGCACATCACTCACGACAACCAACACATCAACAAACAGCACGAACATCAACCGATTGGAGAAGCTATGACAAACCACCACGCTGAAGACGGCGATAAGAAAAGCATTCTGGATGCCCGCATTGAGCGAGCATATGCAAACGAATATGACGCCGTCTTTGCCGCCGCGACCATCAAGAACTACGCGTCGCTACCGCTCGCGACGATCTTGGCCGATCACCCTCAACTGCTGAAGCGCTGCACAAAGATCATGGGCGACCCCGACATTCGCAAGCTGACAGACCCCTATGCCCCAAAACGCGACAACGATTCGCACGTTCTTACCGTAGGCTGCCTAGCCCATATGCTTACGGCGCTCGACACGAAACTCAAGCTCGAATGGGAACCCGACGAGCGTCATGAACTCGAAAGCAAGCGGAACACCCTGCGCACCGCACTGTTCCTTCCGTTGGACGGCCTCAAGCGCTGCAACGTCGAGCTCAATACACAGGCGCGGCAAAAGCCCGGGACCACGGGGCAGAAAACTCCTAGACCCCATGTGGCCATCGTCGACCGCAACCGATATAACCGCATGACCGCGCACTTTTCTGCCGAGGGAGCAGCCATAAGAACGCTGATCGACCTGCTGTGCCTCCTGAGCATCAACGAGCTATTTGAGGGCTATCTCGCCCTTGTTCCCGCGACGGCACCCAAGTCGGTAGCAAAGATCATCGAGACCTGCAGACGCCAGTTTGAGCGCCATCGCAATGGCAGCGAGATGAACGCCAGCATCGCGCAGTACTACGCGGCTCATTACAAAAATGACGGATGTGCCCCTGTCGAGCATCAGCTGCGGCTCGCCTACACCACGCCCGCCGCAACGCTCCATCGCTTTGGAGCCCTTGGTGCTTGCGAGCCGCACGAACGGGCAGCATGCCCCACAACCGAGCTCGATCTCAGGCTCGGACGAACCCTGTAGCCCGCCAGCCCCTCCGCGGGCAACAATCCTATTCCACAACACAACCAACAGAAAGGAGTCCTCATGGACACCAATCATTCCCCCATCATCAGCCCCCTCACCATGCGTGAATCCGCCCGAGGTATCACGCTCACCAGCATTTACGATGAGATGCTCGCCCGTCGCGAGCTCTCCGTCATGGGAAACATCGAAACCCCGATGGCCCACGACCTATGCCAGCAGATCCGCCTGCTCGATGCCACCGACCCCAGCCGCCCCATCACCATATTTGTCGCCAGCGCCGGCGGAAGCGTGCGATCGGGTCTTGCGATCTATGACGCCATGCGCCTCGCATCGTGCCCCATCCGCACCGTCTGCCTGGAATTCGCCGCGTCCATGGGCGCCGTGATCTTTATGGGCGGCGACGATCGCCGTATGGCGCCCCATGCAGAGCTCATGATTCACGACCCGCTGATTCCCCAGGGGGCAGGCGGCTCGGCACTTGCGCTGCAGGAAACCAGCCGGCGTCTCATGCAGACCCGCAAGACCCTCACGCAAATCCTCTCGGACCGCAGCGGCCTCACGCCCAAGCGCATCCAGTCCCTCACTGCAAAAGACACCTACCTTTCGGCCGAGCGCGCCGTCGAGCTCGGCTTTGCCCACGAAATCCTCTCGACCACCAAGGAGGTCGCCCATGTCTAACCTCGCCAGCCGCCTCGCCGCATCTGAGTCCGCGTCGTCCACCATCCTCGCCAAGGATCGAACGCTTTCCTGCGACACCCGCCAAACGGGACTCAACAACAACGCACTTGTGATCGGCCCCTCGGGAGCCGGCAAGACCCGAAACGTCCTCAAGCCCAACTTGCTGCAAATGAACGCAAGCTACATCGTGCTCGACACCAAAGGCACGCTCTGTCGCGAAGTGGGACCCGTGCTGGCAGCCCACGGTTACCGCGTGCAATGTCTCAACTTCGCCGACCTCAACACCGTCCCGGCCCTTGCGCCCGGCATCGAGCGCTGCGGCTACAACCCCCTGAGGCACATTCGCCGCAAGGCGGACGGCAGGCCCAACCAGCAGGACATCCTCTCGGTGGCAAAGGCCATCTGCCCCATCGAGGACAACAACCAGCCTTTTTGGGATCATGCGGCGGCAAACCTGCTGTCGTGTCTTATCGCCTACGTCACCGAACAGCTACCCGCCGACGAGCAGACGATCAGCTCGGTCATCAAGCTGATCGAGCACCTGCAGGACGGTGCCACGGGTCGATTGTTTGACGACCTGATCACGACCGACCCCAAAGCTATGACCTCTCGCTATGGCGGCGCTACGCCATTACGCAAAATGCCGAGCGCATGCACGCGAGCATCGTCGGCATCCTTGCCGAAAAGGTCATGTGTCTGGGATTCGACGGTGCGGCACAGCTCTATCGTGAGTGCCATCAGGTGAACTTCGCTTCCATGGGACACACCCCCTGCGTCCTGTTTGTAACCGTGAGCGATATTGACCGCAATCTCGATCCGCTGACCGGCCTCTTTATTTCGCAGGCGTTTATGGGCCTCATTCGTGAGGCCGATAGGCAGCCCGACGGCAGCCTGCCCGTGCCCGTGCGCTTTATGCTCGATGACTTCGCAAATCTGCAGATCCCCCAGATCGACAACGTGCTCTCGATTATCCGAAGCCGCAACATCTGGGCAACGCTGCTGCTGCAGTCGACCAACCAGCTCGATGCGCTCTATGGCGAGGCACGCGCACGCTCCATCATGGGCAACTGCGACACGCATCTGGTGCTGGCGTTCCAGGATCCCGAGAGTGCCCGGGTGTTTTCCGACCGCGCCGACGCGCTGCCCAGCACGCTCATGGCGACGCCGATCGATCGCTCGTGGCTCTTTGTGCGCGGTCGCACTCCCGAACAGGTCGAGCGCTTTAGGCTCGAAGACCATCCGCTCTACGGGGAGCTGCCCGAGGCGCAGCGAGACCATGCGGAGGCCGAGATCTAGGCGCAGGGTTCTCGCGGCGCGCGGCGCCCCAGCGATGTTCCACAAAGGCCGTGCGCCCCGGGACTACGGCAAAGCAAAGGGGCCCGCATCCGATAGGATACGGGCCCCTGACTATAAGGCGCGATGCGTTAACAGCAGCGACTACTTGCGATGCGCGCGATAGAACTCGATGAGCGCCTGGGTCGAAGCGTCCTGCTCGGCCTTGGCGGCGTCATCGTGGAAGGCCGGGGTAATCTGCTTGGCAAGCTGCTTGCCCAGCTCGACGCCCCACTGGTCGTAGGAGTCGATGCCCCAGACCGTGCCCTCGACAAACGTGATGTGCTCGTACAGGGCGATGAGCTCGCCGAGTGCGAACGGGGTCAGCGTGTCGCCGAAGATCGAGGTCGTCGGGCGATTGCCCTCAAAGCAACGGGCCGGGACGATCTGCTCGGGCGTGCCCTCGGCACGAACCTCCTCGGCCGTCTTACCAAAGGCGAGCGCCTTGGTCTGGGCCAGGAAGTTGCCCAGGAACAGCTCGTGGACATCCTGGCCGCCGTCGGTCGCAGGGTTGGCGGTATTGGCGAAGGCGATGAAGTCGGCCGGAACCACCACAGTGCCCTGGTGCAGCAGCTGATAGAAGGCATGCTGGCCGTTGGTGCCGGGCTCGCCCCAGAAGATCTCACCGGTGTCGGAGGTCACGGCGCTGCCGTCCCAGCGGACATGCTTGCCGTTGGACTCCATGGTGAGCTGCTGCAGGTAGGCCGGGAAGCGGTGCAGGTACTGGCAGTACGGCAGCACGGCGTGGCTCTTGGAACCGAAGAAGTTGACGTACCAGACATTGAGCAGGCCCATCAGCGCGACGGCGTTGTTCTCGAGCGGGGTGTTGCAGAAGTACTCGTCGATGGCGTGGAAGCCCTCGAGGAACTGCTGGAAGCGCTCGGGGCCGAGCACGACGATCAGCGACAGGCCCACGGCGGAGTCAACGGAATAGCGGCCACCGACCCAGTTCCAGAAACCGAAGGCGTTGGCGGGGTCGATACCGAAGGCCTCGACCTTCTCGAGTGCGGTGGAAACGGCGACGAAGTGCTTTGCCACGGCCTCGGCGTTCTGCTCATCGGAGCCGTCGATGGCGCCCTGAGCCTTGAGCTGCTCGAGCATCCAGGTCTTGACCTCGCGGGCGTTGGTGAGGGTCTCGAGCGTGGTGAAGGTCTTGGAGACGATGATTACGAGCGTGGTCTCGGGATCCAGGCCCTTGAGCTTCTCGGCCTGGTCGTTGGGGTCGATGTTGGAGATGTAGCGGCAGTCGATACCGGCGTCGGCATAGGGACGCAGAGCCTCGTAGGCCATGACCGGGCCCAGGTCGGAGCCGCCGATGCCAATGGACACCAGATGCTCGATCTTCTTGCCGGTAACGCCCTTCCACTCACCGGAGCGCACGCGCTCGGCGAAGGCATACATGCGGTCGAGGACCTCGTGCACGTCGGCGACGACGTCCTGGCCGTCGACGATGAGCTGGCCCTTCTCGCTTGCCGGGCGGCGCAGCGCGGTGTGCAGGACAGCGCGGTCCTCGGTAGTGTTGATGTGCTCGCCAGAGAACATGGCGTCGCGGCGCTCCTCGAGCTTCACCTCGCGGGCAAGATCGCACAGCAGCTTGACGGTCTCATCGGTCACCAGGTTCTTCGACAGATCGAAGTGCAGGTCACCGGCGTCAAAGCTCAGCTTGTTCACGCGGTCGGCGTCAGCAGCGAACCAGGCCTTGAGGTCGATACCTTCGGCCTCGAGCTTCTCCTGATGAGCCTCGAGCGCCTTCCAAGCGGCAGTCGACGTAGCATCGATAGGTGCGGCAACAGTTGCCATAGAGTCCTCCTCAGCATACGGGCGCACGCCTCCATGCGCCCGGACATTCAGATGCCACTATTCTAGCGCAGGTCAAGACTACAATCAGCGAGCGTTGCCAATCGGCCCCCAAACGGCAACCGATTAAAAAGGGACAGGCTTATTTTGGCAGGTCAAACGCTTTACCAACCAAAAATAACCCGTCCTTTTATGGCAAATATTAGGCCGCGGCGCAGATGCTACCGAGCAACTCACGCAGAGGAGACCCGATGCCCTCCAGCAGTTCGGGCGCGATAATGGCAAAAACGGGAACCTCACCGGTTCCCACGACAGCAGGCGCCTTGCCCTCCGAGAGAATGCATCCATAAGGGACAAAACCGTCTTCGCCGGCATCGAGCGCCGCCATGCGACGCGCGAGCTCGCGCGCAAAGCCAGCAGTATCGGCATCGCCAATCGCCAGGACAAAGTCCACGCCCTCATCGGTTGCCAGGGCTACGGCCTCATCGACCAAATCGTCTCCCCCGTCGCCCCCGGCCGAACCGCAACGAAAGAGTACGCGTTCGAGCAGGGCACGATCGAGCGAGCCCAGCGCCGCCGAAACGAGCTCATCGCGCGTGTGCTTGTCGCCTCCCAGCACGACCAGTGCCTTGGTGCCGCCATAGTGGGCAACCAATCGCCCGCACCAGCGAGCCACATCCCCATCCGCAACCAAGCGCGTCGGCATACCAAACCCATAGTTGACCATTATCCCCACAACCCTTCCGTGCTTTATGGTGGTATCGATCGTTAGGCTCATGCTACGAAGCGAGCTTTTCCGAGCTGTTTCGCGCTCTTTAGGGCTGCGTTAAAACCCCGATGAAGCCGCACGACCATACTTGCCAAAAAGGGACAGATTTTGACGGTGTCCGTGCAAGCGGGTATTATCGAACAGGTATTCGATAAGAACATGTGTTTGATGGAAGGGCACGGATGGCGCACGAGCAGCACACCTATATCTGCATCGACCTCAAGACGTTTTATGCCAGCGTCGAGTGCGTCGACCGTGGGCTCGATCCGCTCACCACCAACCTGGTCGTTGCCGACGAATCGCGCGGACGCACGACCATCTGCCTCGCTATCACGCAGGCCATGAAGGACTTAGGTATTCACAACCGCTGCCGTCTGTTCGAGATTCCCGACGGCATCGACTGCATCAAAGCAGTGCCGCGCATGCAGCACTACATGGAGGTGTCGGCGCAAATCTACGGCATCTATCTGGAATACGTCAGCCCCCAGGACGTGCACGTCTACTCAATTGACGAGTGCTTTATCGACGTGACACCCTATCTGGACCTCTATCACACCGATGCGGAAGGCTTCGCCTGCATGTTGCGCGACGAGGTCCTGGCGCGCACCGGCATCACGGCGACGGTCGGCATCGGCCCCAACCTATTCCAGGCCAAGGTTGCACTCGATATCACCGCCAAGCACGTACCCAGCCGCATCGGCATACTCGACGATGAGACCTTTCGCAAGGAAATCTGGCCCCATCGTCCCATCACCGATATCTGGGGCATCGGCCCCGGCGTGGCAGCACGACTCGAAAAATACGGCGTCTACGATCTGATGGGCGTCGCGGCGCTCGACGAAAACCTGCTTTACGACGAGCTCGGCGTCAATGCCGAGTATCTCATCGACCACGCCTTCGGACGCGAGCCGACAACCATCGCCGATATCCAAGCCTATCGCCCGCAAGCAACTTCGACCACCACAGGACAGGTGCTCTCGAAGGGCTATGCCTACGAGCAGGCCTACACCGTCTTGCGCGAGATGGTCGACAACGCCGTGTTGGACTTGATCGATAAGCACGTGGTCTGCGACAGCATCTCGCTCTTTGTGGGCTACGCGAGCGAGCGCGCCGACATACGCAGGCTTGATGCCAGCGGTACTGCACAATATGTGGACGGATGCGGACACCTGCGCTCGAGTACGTCGAGCATCGAACCCACCGCAACCGCCGGCCCCGAGCTCGCGCCCCGTGCTCCCAAGCCCGTCCAGCGCGATGACGAACGGCGCCGCCTGGTGCGCGAAGCGCAGGCAATCGATGGCATCTTTGTGGGAGAGCATGGTGGCAAACCGCGTGGTGGCTATGCCGCGCTCTTTGCGCACTCCAACGCCTCGCGCAAGCTGCCCGAGCGTACCAATTCGTTTAAGAAGATCATGGGCTATTTCGATGAGCTCTGGGCGCAGACTGTCGATCCCAAACGACCGGTCAAGCGCATCAACCTGGGCTTTAGCAATCTTGTGCCCGAGGAATTTGCCACCATCGATCTGTTCAGCGATATCGAGGCCGATGAGCGCGAGCGCGACCTGGCGCGCGCCGTCCTGGCCGTGAAAGGCAAGTACGGCAAGAACGCGCTCGTCAAGGGATTAAGCTTTACCGCCGGCGCCACCGCGCGCGAGCGCAACGATCAAGTTGGAGGACACCGTGCCTAAACCCAAACAACAGCCCATGCGCCCGCCGACCGCCTTCGAGCGCCTGGCGGACCCCGAGGGCAGACGCCGCGCAGCCGACCCCAACCTCACTGCCAACGGTGCCGTGCGCGCCAACCGCGCCGCACAGTTTATGCCCTTTGCCGCCCTCACGGGATACTACGAACTCGTGCGCAAGCAGGAAATCACCGTCGAGCAAAAACGTGAGCTCACGGAAGAAAAAGCCCTCGAGCTTTCGCAAAAGCTCGAGGGCCTCAAACGCGGCGACTTGGTGCGCGTCACCTATTACGATACGTACGGCTATCGTAGCCGCACGGGCATTCTCGACGAAGCGTTACCCGCATTCAAGCTGCTCAAACTCAGGGATATCGCCATCAACTTCGACGATATCCAGGACATTGAGCTACGCGGACGAGCCTAGCGACGAGAACGCTTGCGCAAGACGAGAGCAATGCCAAGCACTGCGGCAGCTGCAACCAGCAATCCCAAGACCAGCGTGAGGGTCGAGTCGCCAGCGCGAGGCAGCGAGCCGTCCTTCGGAGTCTTCTTAGCGGTCGTCGTGACGGTGGTCGTGGTGCTGCTCGACTGGTCGTTGCCACCCGTCTGGCTGCCGCCAGGCTGATCGCCGCCACCCGGCTGCGAAGGATCGGTGGGTTCCGTCGGATCCGGAGTACCGGGATCAACCGGGTTCTCCGAATTCTCCTTGCGCTGGATCCAGACCTGGCAACCATAGAACGGGTTGGCGGTACCAAGGCACAGACCCTGGTTGGTCACCGCAAAGGTGCGCAGACCATGGTTATACGGATCGTTAAAGCCATTGGTCGTCAGCGTCGTAAAGTTCACGCCGTCCTCGGTCACATACATATCAAAGCCGCGCTCGGCATCGCGCAGGTAACACATGCACGTAAGGACACTCTGCAACTTCTTGAGGTTCTCCTCGCTCAGCAGCTTATCGAGCGCATCCTGAATATCGCTCGGCAGCTCGGTGCCATAGGCATCCTCGTACTGCTGCTTAAGGCTCTCATAGCTATCGAGCATGTCCTGATACTGGTCGGCAAAGGACTTGAAGTACGCGATCTCGCCATCGATCTTCTGGACATAAGCGGCGTCGTCCTCAAAGTCCTGGGACATCGTCGCGGCCTGATCGCAAAGACCGCCCGCGGCATCCTCCAGCGCATCGCTCAGATCGCCAAAGCCCTTAGCAACCTCGGTCTTCTCGTCATCGACATCGACGGCCTTGTTTGAATCATCAACCTCAGCAGCTTCGTTCGAATCATCGACCTCGACGGCCTCGTTTGAATCATCGTCCGCAAGCGTGTTCACGGGAACGATGGGGTCGTCAGGCGATTTCTTGTCGAGCAGGTGATCGAGCAGGTCCCTAAGGCGCTGAACCTGAGAGTCCCACTCCTCGGGCGTCATATCGATAATGTCGCCATTGGAGAACTGGCCGATCGGCTCAAGCAGGCTCGCGGTATCAAAGGTACCGATATACAGCTTGCCGTCGAACTTCTGCATGCGCCAAATGTACTGGTTCTCGTTTCGGCCAAAGCCCGAAGTCAGGCCGGAAATACCGCCCTCGGGGAACATGTCGGTGCGATCGCCAACGACGAGCTCCATGTTCTCGTCCTTGTCCATGCGATAGATGTTAACCGACTGCTCAAGATTGGCATTCACAAACGAGCAGTCAACGCCACCCATGCTGCCCTTGCCGCCCTCTTCGGTGTTGGATTTGTTGAACAGGATGCGCTCGAGGGCAATCTCCTCGTCGTTGTATTCACCGATATAGAGGTAGTCGTTGTAGACGATGAGGTTGGCAGCGCCAGAACGGGTACGGGCAGGATCGATGCCAAAGCAGTACTTTGCACCGTCCGTCTTCTGATCGCCGACAATGGGAGTCCACGAATAGCTGCCGTCGGCATTCTTGTCGCCACGGACCATGGCAAACGACTGCATGGAATTATCATCGGGAGCGTTCTCGGGCGTACCGGTGCAGATGGTCGCATAGAGATGGCCATTGTACGAGACCATATCCCAAATGGCGCCGCCGTAGATGCTGTCCTGATAGCGAATCGCCGGATAGCCAAACAGCGTCTCCGAGTTGGCAATCTCGGTGAAGCTGTCCTGGCCCTTCGAGGGGTCAGACGACGTCAGGATTGTCGACACAAAATTACCGTTCGCGTCTTTACCCACATTACTGATGACGAGCTGGCCATCATGGACGCACATGCCGCGGATACCGGTAGAAATGCCCTGCTTGTAGGCAGCACCGTAATCCTGCATGCTCGAAAGGCCCTGATAGACAACTTTGTACTCATCCGTCTTAGGATCGATCTCGTATACAGCAGGCAGGCCGCCTTTGCCGTCATTGGTCCTGACGCTGCCGCAGAAATAGAGCTTACCCTTATAGCTCACGGCATTGCGGAACAAAGGAGCGACGCCGTTGAGCGATTCAGAGAGTAGCAGCTTGGTCTCACCGGTCTTGGTATTGATCTTGACCAAGATGCCGCCGCTGTCCTTGTCGGCCGTGCCGTCCTCCTTCTGCTGTCCATAGAAGAAGGTACCGTTAAACATGGCCTCCAGCGTCAGGCGCATGGTTTCGACATCAAAGGAATCGCCCAGCGTGCTGTTCATGAGCGTCAGCGTGTTGCCCATCGCCGCATAGCAGGTGCCCACATAAAGCCAGTCACCATAGCTCGCAGCCGCCCAAGTGTAGCTCTGGCCGCGATCGCCTTCGTTGTTGGCCGTATTACCATCGGCGCCCGGAACGGCAACGGCACCGTTACCCTGGTAGTCGACGATGCCATCCGGCTGCGACGTTCCTACCGTAGGATGCGAGAGCTTCTCAAAGGAATACCCATTTCCCGCATTGTAGGTAACGGCACCCGATGCGTCTTCGGCGTGCGCCGGCAGCGGCGATACCAAGATAGCGGCAAGCGCTGCCACCAAGCCAAGTGTTCCCACTCGTCTCATAAGGTTATAGCCTCCCCTGTCCTAAAGCCCAGTTTTAGCATTCTTCATTTCTGTCCACGGTTAATTGCAATCTGAGCACAGCAATAATCAGTGTATAAATATACACCTGTAATTTTTTGGACGGGTTCATAGATGCTCGATTGGTAGCGAATTCCGCGCAAACCGTCACCAAACTCCACTTTTGCCGCATCTAAAGGTTATTTTTGCGCAAATTTTTGGATGCCGATAGTCACAATGGGCAGGAGGCTGGTACCCACCGGAGAGGGCAACGCCTACATTTTCATAACGTAATAGCCCGCACCCCTCACTGCCGTCTCGAGTGTGTCGCGATCAACCGGGCGCTTCGAGCGCACGCGTGCCGTGTGGTCCGCGTACGTTACCGTAGCCCACACGCCATCAAGCGCATTGAGGGCATTCGTCACATTCCGGGCGCAGCCGTCGCAACTCATGCCGCCGATAAGGAGTTCCTCACGATAGGGGTAGTGGGACTCGTCGGTGTCTGCCACCACAACCTTTTTGGCCTTCTTGCCGCTCGCACCATCGCTGCAGCAACTCTTCCCGTGTGTCGAAGCGGCAATGCGACGCAGTCCAAAAAACATGCCGACGGCAATGACGGTCAGCACGATGAGATTCGCAGGGTTGAGCAAGTCACTCATGCGTTCCCCTTTCAGTAGCACTATCTAGATACCCCCATGGGGTGTCCCCATCTTAACCCAAAATCATGTCCGTTCGGTCAATTAGTTTTCCTCTTCAAACTTTTTTGTTGACCATGGCTTACTTTCGTGTATAAGTTTTCCTAGGCTAACAGTTTAGATCCGTAAGGAGCGACGTGACTCGAACCATAGACATCCCAACGTTTCAGGCAGCAGTCGTGCGCAACTGCTCCCCCACGCTCGCGGGCATCAAGCCGGCATCGCTCTTTACCTATCCAGGCACCTACGCCCACGGGGACGGCTCGACCGCAACAGAAACCATCGCAGAACGCCGAGCACGCCTGCTCAACGTTATCGCCCAGTGCAACCGCGAGCTTGACCCGCTTGGCATCCACCTGAGTGTTTTGGTCTGGCGGCCCTGCGGAGCGCTCGTGTACGTGTACCGAGCCAAAAGCCTCACCACCTATTTCGCGGACCCTTGCGCCAAAACGGCGCTCGCCTCGGAAGGCTACGACACGAGAGACCTTTCGACATGCCTTGTGCATTTGGCATCACGCATCACGCTCGCGAGTAATAACGTCGCGGAATGCGCCTGTAGCCAGACTCGATGCGCACTACCCCAGCAAGCTAGCTGCAGCAACGACTGCACCTGCGAGTTTCCGCACGAAATAGGCTACTTCCTAGGATATCCCTACGACGACGTGCACGAGTTTATCGTCCAGCGCGGCGAGAACTATAAGGTCTTTGGGGCCTGGAAGGTCTACGCAAATGTCGAGCAGGCACTTGCGACGTTTGATGCCTACCGCGCCTGCACCCAATACTTCACCTTTGTCTATCAGCAGGGCTACAGCTTGGCGCAACTTGCCCAGGCAACCCGATAGAACATAGAAGCCGTGGCAACCTGCCGCACAACTGAAAGGACTCAACATGAGCAAGATCGCCGTCGTCTACTGGAGCGGCACGGGCAACACCGAGGCCATGGCAAACCTCGTTGCCGAAGGTGCAACCGATGCCGGCGCCGAGGCAGAGGTCATCTCCTGCGCCGACTTCTCCGCAGACAAGGCCGCTGGCTATGACGCTATCGCCTTCGGCTGCCCCGCCATGGGTTCCGAGGAGCTTGAATATGATGAGTTCCAGCCCATGTGGGATGAGGTCAAGGAGACCCTCGGCGACAAGAAGGTCGTCCTCTTTGGCTCTTATTCGTGGGCCGAGGGCGAATGGATGGACAACTGGAAGGCGGACGCCGACGAGGAGGGCGTCAACGTCGTCGATTCCGTCATCTGCTACGACGCCCCCGATGATGAGAGCGAAGCGGCCTGCCGCGCCCTTGGAGCCGAGCTCGCCTAGCGGCAATGAGCTCCGCCCGCAACGCGCATTGCAACAAAACACATTCGCGTCCCAACAAAAACGGGAGCCGGATCACATCCGGCTCCCGTTTTCTGCTATGTCAGTCATATAAAGCGGCTACGAGATATTGCCCAAGAACGCCTTGGTGCGCTCGCTCTTGGGGTGGTCGAAGACCTCGCTCGGCGTACCCTCTTCCACAATGACGCCGCCGTCCATAAAGACGACGCGGTCGGCGACATCGCGGGCAAAGCCCATCTCGTGCGTCACGACGATCATGGTCATACCGTCGTGCGCCAGGTCGCGCATGACGCCCAGAACGTCGCGCACGAGCTCAGGGTCGAGCGCCGACGTGGCCTCGTCAAAGAGCATCACGTGCGGGTTCATCGACAGGGCGCGGGCGATGGCCACGCGCTGCTGCTGGCCGCCCGAGAGCTGGCTCGGCATAAAGTCGATGCGCTCGGCCAGGCCGACCTTGGTCAGCTCCTCGACGGCGATCTTCTCGGCCTCTTCCTTGCTGCGCTTGAGCACCTTTTGCTGCGCAAGCATGACGTTCTTTTTGACCGACAGGTGCGGGAACAGGTTGAACTGCTGAAACACCATGCCCAGGTGCGTGCGCACTTTGTTGAGGTCGACGCCCTTGGCACACACATCCACGCCCTCGACGACAATCGAGCCGCTCGTGGGATGCTCCAGGCGATTGATGCAGCGAAGCATCGTCGACTTGCCCGAGCCTGAGGGGCCCAAGACCACAACGACCTCACCCTTGTGCACATCCAGATCGATATCGCGCAGGACCACGTTGTCCCCAAAGGCCTTCTGGAGGTTCTTGATGCTGACGACGACCTCGTTCGAGTTATTGGTTTCGCTCATGATAGGACCTCCTTACAGACCGGCGATGTGATCGGCGGGCGTCGCGACAACCTGTCCGGCGCTCTTGGCGGGACGCTTCTTCTTGGTCTCGGCCGTGCCCAAAAGCCTCGCCTCAAGACCGCTCACCAAGCGAGCGAGCGGCAGGGTGATGACCAGATAGAACAGGGCGGCAACCACGTACGGTGTAATGGAGCCCGTCGTGGCCACGATGGTACGGGCGTTCATGACGATCTCGACCACACCCACGGCGGCAAGCAGCGACGTATCCTTGTAAAGCAAGATAAACTCGCTGGTCAGCGTAGGCAAAACATTACGGAACGTCTGCGGAATCATGACATAGAGCAGCGTCTGGAACGCGTTCATGCCCAGCGAACGCGCAGCCTCGTTTTGGCCCTTGGGGATCGATTGAATACCGGCACGGAAGATCTCGCATAGGTACGCAGACGAGTTCATGGCCATGACGATAACGCCAAGCACGTAGTCATCAACCTTGACGCCGGCCAACGGCAGACCGAAGAACGCGATATAGATCTGCAGGAACGCCGGCGTACCGCGGATGATATTCACATAGATGCCGGCGAGGCAGCGCAGGATGCGCGACTTGGAGATGCGCATGAGCGACAAGGCAAAGCCAAAGGGAATTGCCAGCGGAAACGCCACAAGCACGATCGAGAGCGACATAAGGAAGCCCTTAAAGACGATCGGCAGGCTTTGGACCAAAATGACTGGGTTTAAGAACAGGCGCAGGAACATATTGGAGTTCCAGGCCTCGACCCACGGCTGCTCCTTAAGATCGGCCAGGAAGTTATCGAATGCCGTCACGCCCTTGATCTCCACCGACGGAATCTTGGAGATCTTCTTGGTCGACCCGTCAGCGAGCGTATAGGTGCCGCTAAAGGCCTCATCGCCGCCCTCGACGGGGAAGGTCACGCCGTAGACCTCGACGCGGAAATAGCCGCCGGCAGGCGCCGTCTCGCCAAAATCAATCTTGAGCGTCTGGCCGTCAGCCTTGCACGTGGGCTTCATGGGCGTACGGTCCATAAGGTCATCGCCCGAGAGCATCGTCAGGCGCGTATCATCGGCGCCAAAGGTCGTGCCGTCGGCAAACGTCAGTGAAAGACCGCTCAGCTCCTCGTCGGCATCGGCCTGGACCTCCCAGGTAATGCGCGTCTCGGTACCGCCGACCACAGCGCTACCCGAACCAGTGTTGGGTCGGGCGGTAATCTTTGCGGTCTCAAGCGCCTGGGCGGTCGTGGGCGCATATGCCCCTGCGCACACCAGCGCGAGCGCCACGGCCATGGCGCAGGCTAGCTTTTGGAGCAAGGCGGGCAGTGGAAAACGCTGCTCCGCGGCCCCTTTGTTCAGTCGAGACAAGGTGGCTCCTATCGTAGAAGTTGCCGGCAAAACGAGACGGAAATACTCTCCGTCAAGAGAAGCGCAAAGGCCCTCTCCGCCAAAACGGAAAGGGCCCGCGAGCAATCAAGTAGCTATTTTACTTGATGTTGTACTTAGCCATGAGGGCGTCAATGGTACCGTCGTCGGTCAGGTCCTTGATGGCCTGGTTGATGTCTTCCTTGAGCTTGGTGTTACCCTGGTTGATGGCGATGGCGTACTCCTCGCCGGTGCTGATCTGCTTAATGGTCTGGCAGGTGTTGAACTGCTCGGCGGTCAGCTGGCTGGCAACGGAGCGGTTGGTGACTACGGCGTCGCCCTTATCGGACTGCAGGGCGCTGAAGCACTCGGTAGCGTCCTTGTAGGGGACGATCTTGGCCTTGGGGAAGTTCTCCTGGGCAAAAGACTCGGCGGTCGAGCCAGACTGAACGATGATGGTAGCGTCGGCGTTGTTGAGCTTCTCGCTGTAGTTGTCGGCCGTGATGTCGGTGTTATCGACCTTGGTCACGATAGCCTGATCGTCCATGTAGTAGGAATCGGAGAAAGTGACTTCCTTCTCACGCTCGGGCGTGTCGGTGATAGCCGCGATGGAGACGTCGTACTTGGCGCCCGAAGCGACACCCGGAACCAGCGTGTCAAAGTCATTGTTGACGTACTCGACATCCAGGCCCAGCTTGTCACCGATAGCCTTGATGAGCTCAAGGTCAAAGCCCTGGTAGTCGCCGTTGTCATCCTTGTACTCAAACGGCGCGTACTCGGCAGAGGTGCCGACGGTCAGCGTGCCGTCCTTGACGAGCGCGTACTCCTTGGAGCCGTCGACCTTCTCGACCTTAGCGTCGTCAGAGCTGCTGGAACCGGCATCAGAACCAGAGGTGGCGTTGGACGAACCGCAGCCCGTCAGAGCAAGGGCGAGCGCCATAGCACCCGTGGCGGCAAATGCGCCAAGCTTCTTCAGCTTCATAATCAGTCTCCTTCCGGTGACCTCGTTTGATTCAGAGGTCTGCAAAAACTGTTGGCTATTATGCACCCGGAATTACGAATCTGCAATGAGAAAACTGATTGAAACAAACCCATAACGTGAATGGAATACTCTACTTTGTGACAGTCATTACTGCTGCAATGACCTTAATAGTCTAATTTCAGTTGCATAACCTGCAAGTTCGTTCGGAGTCTCCAAAATAAACGGCAGCGAACGCAAGTGGCCATTCGATACAATATTCTGCATAACCTGCATACCGCCACCAAATTCCTCGCTGCCAAGGTATCCCTTGCCGATGCACTCGTGACGATCTTTATGGGCGCCACAAGGGTTCTTCGAATCGTTGATGTGTACGGCATGCAAGCGATCGATACCCACCACGCGGTCGAACTCGTCGAGTACGCCGTCCAGATCATGGATGATGTCGTAGCCGGCATCGCTCACATGACAAGTGTCTAGGCAAACGCCCAGCTTGGACGACAGCTCGGGGCGTTTGCCGGCAACACCCTCAATGATGAGCGCCAGTTCCTCAAAGCTGCGGCCCACCTCGGTACCCTTGCCGGCCATGGTCTCGAGCAGCACTGTCGTCTGCTGGCCCTCAAACATCACCTGGCACAGGGTGTCGACAATCATCTGAATGCCGGCGTCGGAGCCCTGCCCCACATGCGCACCGGGATGGAAGTTGTAGTAGTTGCCGGGCAGCGCCTCCATGCGCCGCAGGTCCTCTGCCATAGCCTCCAAGGCGAACTCGCGCGCCCGCTCTTTGGCAGAACAGGGGTTGTAGGTATACGGGGCATGCGCCACCAGCGGTCCAAAGTCGTTTTGCGACATAAGCTCGCACAGAGCCGCCACGTCATCCATGTCAAGTTCTTTTGCCTTGCCACCGCGCGGGTTGCGCGTAAAGAACGCAAAGGTATTGGCGCCAATGGACAACGCCGTCTCCCCCATTGCCCGATAGCCCTTCGTCGTCGAAAGATGGCACCCAATCGTCAGCATCTCCAGCTCCCCCTCATCAGTTGCGGTGAAATACGGTCTATTGGTGCCTTATTTTGGCGCAAATAGACCGTATTCCACCGCAACTTATAAAAGGGGCATCAGAGATGCTGGCCACCAAGCACCACGGTCGCCGGCGTCATGATCCCCTACGTGCCAGCGCCAAGTCCTAGAGGGCTAGACGGATTGCATCGATAATACGCGCGCAGCGCTGTGTGGCGGCAAGGGACATAACGGGACTCTCGAGTTTCCCCGCCCGGATGAGCTGGGTCGCATGCTGGATTTCGCCGTAGAAATCATCGACCTCAAACGGGGCATTTATTTCGAGCATTCGTCCATCGGAGCACTTCACATGGGCGAGCTCGGGGCGATGGAGACGCTCGATTTCCAACGAGCCCCGCTCACAGGCAATCGTTAAGCGGCTTTCATATGCTGCTTTGCCGTCGCACGCCATATGAATGGGTATACCGCCGACACTCATATGGATCTCATCGACCCAATCCACGCGGCCGCCCGATACGTCACGCCAGCGAACTTCACGAGACGAAACCTCGCACGCGCCCGCGAGTAAATCCTCAAACCAACCGACCGCATAGCAGCCCATGTCATATAGACAGCCGCCCTGCAACGGATCAAGCAGATAGCCCGAAGGAGACTCGCCGTAATCGAGCTTTTGCACGCTTTCAATCGAGACAATACGGCCAAGCTCACCCGACGCAAGCAAGTCCTTCACGCGAGTGCGCATCGGGCAAAACCGATTCTTCATCGCCTCCATAAACAGCACGCCGCGCTCGCGAGAGGTGGAGGCAATCGAGAGAGCCTCTTCTTCATTCAAAACGGCCGGCTTTTCGCACAGCACGGCCTTTCCCGCGCGCAGTGCCCGACAGACCCAATGCGCATGCATGCCATGCGGAAGAGCCAAGTAGATTGCGTCGACATCGGGGTCGGCAATCAGCGCATCATAAGCCGCATCGCCGCTATCGTCAGCCGTGGCATAACTGTGCGCGGCATCAATCGAAAACGCCCTGCAAAACTCCTCAACATGCGAAGGAGTGCGACCGGCGGCAGCCACAAGCCGTGCCCCGTCCACCTCCTTGAGCGACGATGCGAATCGATGCGAAATGCGCCCAGCGCCCAAAACGCCCCAACGAACCTCACGCAAATCATCACATGAATCCCGATGGCCCACGACAGCCCCCTTCAGTTGCGGTGGAATAGTTCCTGTTTTGCCCCTATTCTGCCGCAAACAGGAACTATTCCACCGCAAGTTATAAAAGGGGCATCAGGAGCGCGTTTTGCAAAAGGCTTTAAGCGCAGCCGTTACGGGGCCAGGCTGGAAACGTCGGCGCACATCGTCGAGACGCTCGGGAATATCGATGTGCTGCGGACAGTGCCGCGCGCATTTGCCGCATTTGATGCAATTGCTCACCAACTTGGGCTCGCTTGTACGCACCGCGCTCGCCGTAAAGTATTGAGACAGCCCCGTAAACCAACTATGCGCGTAGCTCGCGTTGTAGGCGCCAAAGCAGCCGGGAATATTGATACCCTTGGGGCACGGCATGCAGTAGCCGCACCCCGTACAGGGCACACGATTCGATTTCTCAAACTCTCCCAGCACACGTGCGATGGTATCGAGCTGAGTAGCTGTCATCGAATCCGGCAGTGCACGATCAGCCAGCGCCGCGTTCTCATCCACCTGCGCGGTATCGGTCATGCCCGAAAGCAGCATCGTGACTTGAGGATGGTTCCACACCCACGAAAGGCCCCAAGCAGCCGGCGTCTTCAGATACGGATCGCGTACGTCATCGAACACGGCGCGGGCCCGCGGAGGTAGCTTGCCCGCCAGGCGTCCACCCAAAAGCGGCTCCATCACAAACACCGCGAGCCCGCGCTCGGCGGCTGCCATGAGTCCCGCCGTTCCCGCTTGGTATCGCTCTCCAGCGTAGTTGTACTGGATCTGGCAAAAGTCCCAGTCATACGCGTCAAGCATCGTGAGGAAGTCCGCCGCACTGCCGTGGTACGAAAAACCTATCTGGCGAATACGCCCCGCAGCCTTTTGGTGCGCAATCCAGTCCTCGATACCCAACGCTACCACGCGCTCCCACTGCGCGGGCGAGGTGATGTTGTGCATAAGGTAATAGTCGATATGGTCAGTCCGCAAACGGCGCAGCTGCTCGTCGAAGAACCGATCGAAATCCTCTGCGCACTTGCACGAAGCGTGCGGCAACTTAGTCGCCAGCAACACCCGGTCACGCAGCCCCAAGCGCTCAAGTGAGGCGCCCACGCACACCTCGTTACCGGGATAAAGATACGCGGTATCCAGATAATTAATCCCCTGCTCTACCGCACGGGAGATGATGGCATCGGCCGTCTTCGCATCGGGGTGTCCCGGCGCACCGGGAAACCTCATGCAGCCCAGACCCAGAGCGGATATTCGGTTACCACTTTTGGGGTCAACACGGTATTGCACGGCCCCTCCCTTCGCCATCAGCGCCCCGGCAAGGCGAAACACAATGGTCACGCAGCCGAAACATCGTGGAATCGCAATCGAGAATGTATCGTAACGTAGCAGAAATCGAGCCGTCACGACACCGCTTTAACATCAGCAAAAAGCCCGATGAAAGGAGGCGACCGTGACCACACGTGAGGACGCCTACCCCTACCCCGGCGAGCAGTACATCCTCTCGATCGACCGCTATCAGATCGAGGTCATGGACCATCTGGACGAGCTTCCCGCCACAGGCGCCGTCATCTTCTGCACCTTCCCCAAGGTGCGCGATGGCGTCGGATACCCCGCGCGCGTTTTTGCGATCTGTCCCGCGGCATAAGCGCACAGTGCAATAGTTTCTTTTTCATAACAGCAGCCCCACGCGCTTACCAAACGCCCCGGCGACATACAATCCATCAGGCGCCCCTTACGCGGGCGCCTTTTACATGGGGAGATGATTCACATGCAGATCAACAAGGTCGCCTTTATCGGCAAGGGCGGCGTCGGCCTGCTCTACGGCAGCATGATCGCCCGGGCGCTCGGCAACGACGCCGTCGAATACATCATGGATGACACCCGTTTTGAGCGTCACGCGGGCGATGCGCTCACTGTCAACGGCAAGCCCTGCGATCTCACGTCCGTCCGCGCCAGCGAGGCGACGCCCGCCGATCTGGTCATCCTGACAGTCAAGACCACCGGTCTCGACCAAGCACTCAAGACTATGGAGCGCGTCGTGGGACCCAACACGCTCATCGCCTCGCTATGCAACGGCATTACGAGCGAGCAAAAGATTGCCGAACGCTTTGGCTGGGAGCATACCGTCCTGGGTATCTGCCAGGGCATGGACGCCGTGTTCCTCAACGGCGCGCTCACCTTTACCAATGCGGGCGAGATCCGCTTTGGCGCGGCGGCCGGCACGGACCCCGCGACCGTCGCCGCTATCGACGGGCTCTACACGCGCTGCGGCATCGCCCATACCGTCGAGCGCGATATTGCGCACCGCATGTGGGCCAAACTCATGCTCAACGACGGCATCAACCAGACCTGCATGGCCTACGGCGGGACCTACGGAAGCGCCACGGAGCCGGGCTCCGAGCAGCGCCGCTGTTTTGTCTCCGCCATGCGCGAGACGCTTGCGGTTGCCAACGCCGAGGGCGTTGAGCTGACCGAAGCAGACCTGACGCAAATGGTGCACCTCATCGAGGGAATCGACCCCGCCGGTATGCCCTCAATGGCTCAGGACCGCATCGCGCAGCGCAAAACAGAGGTCGAGGAGTTCGCGGGCACCGTCCGCCGCCTCGCGGCCAAGCACGATATCCAGGTTCCGCAGAACGAATGGCTCTATCAGCGCATTCGCGATATCGAGGCAAGCTGGTAACGCCAACGCGCCGCATTCAACAGCCTTAGCAGCAAAACCGCCGCAAGGAGCACTCCCCTTACGGCGGCTTTCATCTTCGTCTATGACCGGCGGTCAATCTCACAACAGCTAGCGTTGCGACTCCGGAACCTCGTCCTCATCGTCGCGACAAAGGACTACACCTGCACTTCCCAGCAGCGCGGCCGCGATCAGCGCGCCGACCACGATAGGAGCAGCCCCGCATGTCCCCTGCATGCCCGCGACGAGCGCGGCCGTGGGACCAAGGCAGCCAAGCATCAACGCGACGGCGGCAACGGCGATATCTCGAGCATTCACAAGACCACTTCCTCCAAGAGAAAGACCTTATTTCTCATGAACTAGTGTGCCCCGCGCCCATATGCGCGACGTACCGTCACGGTAAGGGCTCTGTTAGCTCAGGCGCATACATAGAACGGACGTCTTTACGTTGCCCTAAAGCTCGGTAAAGACGCCCGTCCGCCAAATATCCGTGATGCAGAAAAATTACCAACCGGTGTAGTAGTCGGTGGTTCCGGCAGCGCAGCCGGAGTCATAGACTTTGCAATCACCCTTGGAGCCCGTAAAGGTCGAGCCCTGAGCCTTATCGCCCGCGGCAACAACGTAATAGCCGTCGGAATCGCGCCAGAAGCCCTCAGAATCCTGAGTCCATTCGCCCGTGCGATAGTGATAAAGCACATTGCTGCTGTAATAGGTCTCGCGGCGCCCGTTGTAGTTATTGACACCCGCAGAGCGCGTCAGGCCCGATCCGTTCGCGTAGGACGCGGCAGACGCGTAGGACGGAGTAAAACCGGCGTTGTAGTACGAAGCCTGGGTGGCCTCGGCAGCCTCCGCCTCGGCGGCGGCCGCCTCGAGCGCTTCGCGCTTGGCATCCTCAAGCGCGGTGCGCAGCTCATCGAGCTCGGTCGACTTGGCGTCGACCTCCCCCATCGTCAACAGGCTGCCCGCACCGTCGATGCAACCCTGCAACACAGCGCGCTCGTCATCGGTAGCATAGTCGCCATACATATTCATAATGATCTGAGCGCGCATCTCCAGAGAATCGCGCTTGGCCTCCATCGAGGCGTTCCACTCCTGCATGGAACCATAACCATCGCCGCGATAGTCAACGGGCTGTACCAGCGTCGTCTCGGACGGCGTAGATCCAACCGTATCGGACAATGTTGCGGCGTGGGCATCAGTTGCACCGGCGCCCGCCAAAAGTGCCACGGTCAGAGCGGCGGAAAGGGCGGCGGCTTTCGGTTTTCGTGAATCGATCCTCATGTAGCTGGAAACCTCCGTAGTGCGTTTTTGCTGCGTTTGAGCTGCGTGTGATTCGATTGCGCTGCATAGTACCCCGAGCAAATCGCGACCTGCGGTTTTACTCAAAAGGCGCACGTCAATTGCGTAAAACTCACATCCTCTCAACAGGAGTTTTCCACAACTCGAATGCATAAAGCGTGTCAAAAACCCTGTTTTTGCACCCGCTCTATGCAAAAAAGACGCCTGTGCAACCATTGTTCGCACAGGCGCCTTGAGCAGGCATTTTATGCAGTTATACCTATCGAGTCGCAAGGGGTCCTTGCACAAGTCGCCTTACTCGTCCAGCGCGGCGAAGGCCTGCTTCAGATCCCAAATGATATCCTCGGCATTCTCGGTACCGATGGAAAGACGGATCGTGGAGGGCGTGATGTTCTGCTCGGCGAGCTCCTCGGCAGACAGCTGGGAGTGCGTGGTGGTAGCCGGGTGCACGACGAGCGACTTGACGTCGGCCACGTTGGCGAGCAGCGAGAACACCTGCAGATGATCAATGAACTTCCAAGCTGCCTCCTGGCCACCCTTAATCTCAAAGGTAAAGATCGAGGCACCGCCGTTGGGGAAGTACTTCTGATAGAGCTCGTGATCGGGGTGCTCAGGCAGGCTCGGGTGATTCACCTTGGCAACATGGCTGTCACCAGCCAGGAACTCAACGACCTTCTTGGTGTTCTCGACATGACGGTCAACGCGCAGCGACAGAGTCTCGGTGCCCTGGAGCAGGACCCAGGCGTTGAACGGGCTGATGCAGGCGCCCTCGTCACGCAGCAGGATGGCGCGGACATAGGTTGCGAAGGCGGCGGGACCGGCAGCCTCGGCAAACGAGACGCCATGGTAGGAGGGGTTGGGCTCGGCGATCTGCGCGTACTTTCCGCTCGCCTTCCAATCGAAGTTACCGCCGTCGACGATCACGCCGCCCAGCGAGGTGCCGTGGCCGCCGATGAACTTGGTTGCGGAGTGGACGACGATGTTGGCACCATGCTCCAGCGGGCGGAACAGATACGGGGTGCCGAAAGTGTTGTCGACGACAACCGGCAGACCGTGCTTCTTGGCGATCTCGGAGATGGCGTCGATGTTGGGGATGTCGGAGTTGGGGTTGCCGAGCGTCTCGAGATAGATGACCGTGGTGTTGTCCTTGATGGCGCCCTCGACCTCGTCCAGGTTGTGGGCATCGACGAAGGTGGTCTCGACGCCAAACTGGGAGAGCGTATGCTCCAGCAGGTTGTAGGAGCCACCGTAGATGGTCTTCTGAGCCACCAGGTGGTCACCGGCCTGGGCAAGAGCCTGCAGGGTATAGGTGATGGCAGCAGCACCGGAGGCGACGGCAAGACCTGCCACGCCACCCTCGAGCGCGGCGATACGATCCTCGAAGACGCCCTGGGTGGAGTTGGTCAGACGGCCGTAGATGTTTCCGGCGTCGGCAAGACCAAAGCGGTCGGCGGCGTGCTGGGAGTTGCGGAACACATAGCTCGTGGTCTGGTAGATAGGCACGGCACGGGAGTCGGATGCAGGATCGGCACTCTCCTGGCCAACGTGCAGCTGCAGGGTATCGAAACCAAAGGTGTGCTCGGGGTTGTTGATGAACTGGCTCATGATGATCTCCTTGATCGAACAAAAGTAAATAAAAAGAGAGAAGTAAGTCGCTGTCTCCTGATCACGCCGACGGGCGCAAACAGGAGCCCGGCATTCGTCTTGGTAAGCAATTCATATGCAGGCCTCCTTTCGCATCCCGGTTCCGTGGTCGGTTTAATTACCTACCGCCTTTGTGTGTTTTGAATAGTACGGGCATTGTTTCGCTCGGTCAATCACTTAAAAGCGCTAACTTGTTATCTGTTTTATAGATAACTATCGAAAGGACGGGCGCCGATGACCCTCCAGCAGCTTCGCTTTTTGATCGCCGTGGCAGAGTCCGGTTCGATCAACGCCGCAGCTCAGCGCCTCTATACCGCACAGTCCAATATCTCCAACGCCGTCAAAAGCCTGGAACAGGAACTTCATATCGAAATCTTTACGCGCTCTAGCCGCGGTGTTGCACTCACCAACGACGGCACCGAGCTTTTGGGTTATGCACGCCAGGTCGTAGAGCAGGCCGACATGCTTGAGGCCCGCTACGAGGACGGCGGTACCCCGCAAGCCCGCCTCGCCATTTCCGCCCAGCACTACGCCTTTTCGGTCGAGGCCTTTGTCAACGTAGTCGAGCGCTGCCGCGACAGCAAGTTCGAGTTCATCATGCGCGAGACCACCACATCGCAGATCATCGATGACGTCCGCGCGTTTCGCAGCGACATCGGCATCCTCTATCTGGACGACTTTAACGCCCGCGTCCTGCAGAAGGCCTTCGCCGATGCGCGCGCGAGCTTCCATCCCCTATTCGACGCGACGGTCCACGTCTTCGTTAGCGAGCGCCACCCGCTCGCACGCCGCCCTCAGCTGTCCCTTGCCGACCTCACACCATATACGCGCTACAGCTTTGAGCAGGGAACCTCAAACTCCTTCTATTACGCCGAGGAACCTTTTAGCTATATCCCTTGCGACCGCAACATACGAATCTCGGACCGCGGAACACTTACTAACCTACTTATCACGTCGAACGGCTACACCCTGTCGACCGGTGTCCTCTCCAATGAAATGCAATGGGGTATGGCATCGATCCAGTTAGCAGACGCCCCAACGATGCACGTAGGCTATATCATGCACGACGAGCGCAAGCCCTCTCCCCTCTTGCAGCAATACCTCGACGAGCTCAACCGCATCATCCATGCCAACTAACTGTCGGAAGACGGGGTAGAAATCGTAGATTGCTAGCCCTCGACGAACGCGGCGCTACAATGGTCACTCACACGAAACGTACCCAACGAAAGGAACCATGTGAAGGTCATCATCTATACCGACGGCTCGGCCCGATCAAATCCGGGACGCGGCGGCTACGGCGCCGTGCTCAAATACACCAACCCCGCCGGCAAGACCTTCACCTCCGAGCTTTCGCGCGGCTACGCCAAGACCACCAACAACCGCATGGAGCTCATGGCGGTCATCGTGGCGCTCGAGGCACTCAACCGCCCCTGCGACGTCGAAGTCCATTCCGATTCGCAGTACGTCGTCAACGCCTTCAACAAGCACTGGATTGACGGATGGAAGAAACGCGGCTGGAAGACTGCCAACAAGCAGCCTGTCAAGAACCGCGATCTGTGGGAGCGCCTGCTCACCGCAAAGAGCAAGCACAAAGTGGAGTTCATCTGGGTTAAGGGCCACGCCGGCCATGAGCTCAACGAGCGCTGCGACGAGCTTGCCACCACGGCGGCCGACGGCAGCAACCTCGATATCGACGCCGGCTTTAACGAGAGCGACCTGTAGCGGCGTTTTCGCACGCTATTTCCAACCCCTTCGCGCTACACTCATCCTGTAAACCGAACGGCACGAGGGGGATACATGCTGCGTATAGCGACCATCGGCACATCCATGATTACCGACGACTTTATCCAGGTCGTCAACGCCAACGACCAAGCTGCGTTTGTGGGCACGCTCTCGCGCGATGCAGATCGCGGCGCCGCCTTCACCGCCAAGCACGGTGGCGAGCGTAACTTCACCGCGCTTGACGAGCTTGCGTCCGCTGCCGACGTCGATGCCGTCTACATCGGCAGCCCCAATGCGCTCCACTACGAGCAGGCGCTCGCCTGTATCGCCGGCGGCAAGCACGTTATCGTCGAAAAGCCCTTCTGCGCCACCGAGGCGCAGGCGCTCGAGGTCTTTCGCGCAGCCGAGGCGGCGGGCGTCGTAGCCCTCGAGGCCATGCGCCCGCTCCATGACCCCGCTTTCCACGCCATCGAGGACGCCTTGGGTGAAATCGCCCCCATCCGCCGCGCCTCATTGCGCTTTGGCAAGTATTCCTCGCGCTACAACGAGATTCTCGCGGGACGCGCCACCAATATCTTCGACTGCAATATGGCATCGGGTTCCCTCATGGATATTGGCGTCTACACCGTCGAGCCCATGGTCGAGATTTTCGGCATGCCCTCCGGCCTTACGAGCATGGCTACTCTGCTCGACCCCACCACGCGACAGCTCACGCACGGCCCCATCGATGGCTGCGGTTCCATCCTCGCCAGCTACGGCGGTGGCCGTATCTCCGTCGAGCTCGCGCACTCCAAAATTACGAATGACCTACTGCCCTCGCAGATCGAAGGCGAGCGTGGCACTATCCAGATCGACCATCTGTCCACGCCCCGCAACGTCCGCATCGACTATCGCGGCGACGTCGTACGCGGCTCGGCGACCGAGGCGCCGCGCGAACAGGGCGATAACGGCCGCGTGCTCGACCTGCCCAAATCGAGCAACACCATGGAATACGAACTCACAGACTTCATCACCGCCATCGGCGGCATCGATAACGTCAAGGAAGAGATTTGGGAGACCCCGGCGGGACGCCACGAGCTTGGCCACTACCGCGATGTCACGCTCGTCTCACTGCGCATCATGGATGCCGTGCGCCAGCAGGCCGGCATAACCTTCCCGGCCGACGCAGGCAAGCAGGCATAGCGATGGGCTTCTTCGATACGTTCTTCTCCAGCGTCACCAGCGGCAGTCGAGAGCCTCAAAAACCGTCAAACGTCGAGCTCGAGCTGCGCCGCAGGCTTACTGTGCTCGCAAGCGACGAGGCCACTCAAGACGCCCCGCAGCGCTATTTCCTGCGGTGGGAGGGGCAGGTCCAGGGCGTCGGTTTCCGCTTCACCAACACCAACCTCGCACAGGCGCGCTCCCTCACCGGCTGGGTGCGTAACATGGAAGACGGCTCAGTCGAGATGGAGATACAGGGAGCTCCGGCAAACATCCTATCTCATCTCGAGACGCTTCATGCCTCCTACGAGCGCATGGGAACGCGTTTTCGCCTCGTAGACGCCCAGGCCCGAGCCCCACTTACCAATGAAGACGGTTTCACGCCTCGTTATTAGTATTGTGTGCTAAATACGGTATCATTTACCTACGACCGTTGATAGAAAAGAGGCGAGGCGCATGGCGGTGCAAAGAAGGAATACCAAGCAGCGAAAGCTGGTTCTTGACGCCGTGCGCCAAAGCTATAACCATCCCACCGCCGACGAAATCTACAACGCCGTGCGCGAACAGGATGACAAGATCAGCCGCGGCACGGTCTACCGCAACCTCAATCTCTTGGCAGATGCCGGCGAGATTCTCTCCATCAAGACGCCGGGCGGCAGCCGCTTCGATCGCACGATCGAGCCGCATGCGCATATCATCTGCACCTCATGCAGCCGCGTCATCGACGTACCGCTCCCCTTCGATGCCCAGCTCGACGCCAAAGCGTCCGAGCAAATCGGCTGGCACGTCACGTCGCACTACACCATCTTCGAGGGTCTCTGCCCCGACTGCCGGTAGATGTTTGGAACATGCCTTAAAATCCACCTTTCCGCACTTTGCAGCAAAAAGTAGATTTCTAGACATGTCCCAAATGTCTACTCAGCAAGTAGACGACGCAGCTCTTCTTCGACCGTGCGCACGTAGCGGACGCGGTCGTTGATGCCACGCATAGAGGGGTTACAGCTCTCCATCAGATAGGGATGGCCCACGACGTTGAGCATGTCGCGATCGTTCTCATTGTCGCCAAACGCCATCATCTCATCGGGCGAAATACCCAGGGCACGACCGTAATCGGCAAGCGCGGAGCCCTTGCCCGAACCGAAACCGATAAAGTCCGTCCATTCGGTTCCCGACGTCATCACGTCGACACGGTCGCTAAAGAGGCGCTCAAAATGCTCCAGCGCCGCCGGCTGATCAACCTCGGGCGTCTGGAAGGCAATCTTAATGACGTCCTCGTCGATGTCCTCGGGACGGTCGACCACCGCCACATCGCAGTGGACCTCATAGCGCAAATGGTCGACGAACGCATCATTGCCGCTCATGGTGTAGAGGTGCCCCTCGCACGAAAGGGTCACGTCGGCATGGGGATACGCAACCACGGCATTCGCGATATCCATAGCAAGACTGCGCTCCATGGAACGCTTGACAACAGCACGTCCCTCGCTCATCACCAGGGCTCCGTTTTCGCATACATAGGCGAGCTCATCGGCCACCGGGGCAAACAGGTGGCGCAAGCTCGCATATTGACGGCCGCTCGCCGGCATAAACACGATACCGCGACGATGCAGCTCATCGATAAGCTCAAAGGCCTCGGAACGCGGCTCGCGCTCCCCCGGATGCAGCAACGTGCCATCCAAATCGCAGGCGATCAGCTTGATTCCCTCAAGACCCATACGCTTCCCCCAAAGCCTCCTATCAACAGCAAGACGGACCTTGATTGGTCGCCCCTCAAAGCCCGTCTTGCGCATACGCGCGCTTAGCCGCGCGTCTTTTTCACGATGGTAAAGTCGGGAGCCATGCTCACGACGACCTCCGCCGCACTCGACGCAAAGCGCCGGCTGGCATCGAGCTCACGTGTGACCACCGAGAGCCGAACACCCTCGACACCCCGGAGCATGCGGCCCAAAACAGGCTGCACCGGCGTATACATGCGCACGGTATGCTCGTCCGAGTCGCCCCGGAAGAGCAGCGCATGCATGTTGCCGATCTCCCAGCACGCATGCGCGAGCGCAATCGGATCCATGCGGTCGACTTCGACCAAATAAACCTCGGCGCTGCGCAGGCGCACGACAACCGCCACAGGCACCACGCCCGAACGGTCAATGGCGAGCACGTCGCCATCGGCAAGACGACCGCCGTCGGCAGCATCCAGCCGAACATCGACCGTGCGCCCCAGCTCCGTCGCGCCCACAAACGCACATACATCGGCCTGGTCCCAATCGAGCAGTAGCTCATCGGCCTCAAAGACACCGCCCAGCTCCCGGCGAAGCAGGAGTTCATAAGACGGATCGTTGAGATTTCCCAAACATGTCGTCGAAACCAAGCGTTCAGGCATACTCTAACCCTCGACCTCGACGAGCTCGATATCAAAGTTGAGGTCCTTGCCGGCCAGCTCGTGGTTGGCGTCGAGCGTCACGGCCTCGGGCGTCACGTCAATGACGACGGCGGGGACGGGCATACCGCTCGGCGTGGACAGGAAGAGCTTCATGCCCTTCTCGATCTGCTCGATGTTGGGAACCTGCTCGGCCGGGAAGGTAATAACCATCTCGGGATTGTGCTCGCCGTAGGCATCGGCAGCAGGAATGTGCACGGTCTTCTTCTCGCCCACCTGCATGTCGACAACAGCGGCGTCGAAGCCCTTGATCATCTGACCGGCACCGCAGGTGAACTCCAGCGGCTCGCCGCGATCGTAGGAGCTATCGAACTGCGTGCCGTCGTCGAGCGTGCCGCGATAATGGGTCTTGACCTTCTTGCCCTGGTTGGACATGGTAACCTCCGTGATAAGGGCGGCGCACAACGCAGGCCGCCGTGAACATATGGCGCTAACTATACCCTAGTCATACAATTCAATGACAGTTTGCAAAGAAACGCTGCAACCGGAGGAACCATGGCATATCCCGTATTTGACCTACACTGCGACACCGCCGACCGCATCGGCTGGGCCACGCTCGATCTCGACCTGCGCTTTACCGCCGGCACCGACGGTTATTTCCCCGGCGACGAAACGCATCCGCAAGATTTCGACCTCATCGAGGGCAACGCCTGCGCCATCTCGCTCGCAAAGATCGGCAACACGCCGTGGGCACAGTGCTTCGCCACGTTTGTCCCCGACGAGATTCCCACCGCCCACGCCGCGCGCTTCCAGGCGCAAATCATGGCGCACATGAGCGGCCAGGCAATGCTCAACCACGACCGCATGGTCAACGTACGCAGCGCCGCTGACATTCGCCCTGCGCTCAAAGACGGCAAGGTCGCCTGCATCCACACCATCGAAAACGCCACGTTCTTTGCCGAGGACCCCGCGCTGATCGAGGTACTCAAGAGCCTGGGCGTACTCATGTCATCACTCAGCTGGAACGCGCAGGGACCGCTCGCGAGCGGGCACGATACCCACGCCGGCCTCACCGCCGCCGGCATCGAGGCACTTACGCAGATGGAGCACGCCGGCATGGTACTCGACGTCTCCCACCTCAACGATGAGTGCTTTGACGAGGTTGTCGCCCACGCCACGCGCCCCTTCGTCGCCAGTCACTCCAACTCCCGTGCGGTTTGCGGCGTCAAGCGCAATCTCACCGACGACCAGTTCCGCACCATTCGCGATATGGGCGGTATCGTCGGCCTCAACTACTGCAGCGAGTTTCTCTCTAACGAAGCGACCAAAGAGACCGCCGCAGATGTCACCTTCGACCAGCTGGCAGCCCATATCGAACATTGGCTCGACCTGGGCGGCGAGGACGTCATCGCACTCGGCGGCGACTGGGACGGTGCCACAGTACCCGACTTCCTCTCCGATGCCAGCAAGATGCCCGAGTTCCAGAACATGCTTTCCAAGCATTTTGGCAAGACCGTGATGCAGAAGCTCTGCAGCGATAATGCCCTTGCCTTCTTCGAGCGTTATTAATTTCACATCCCTTGAGCGGGCCGGCATGCCGAACGGTCGACATGCCGGCCCGTCCCCAATCTGAAGGACCGCTTTTGACGCAGCAATTTACGATTTCCATATCCCGACCGGATGGGACGCCCATCTCCGTCGTCGTTACCAAAAAGCGCGTCAAAAACTTCAACCAACGCGTCACATCAAGCGGTGAGGTCCACGCCAGCGCACCGCTCGGCGCCAGCCGCGAGCGCATCGAGGCATTTGTGAAGCGCAACAGCACCTGGATTGTCAGCCGACTTGCCAAGCGCGAGCAACATCAGGCGACGGCGCGAGAGCCGCTCAGCACCTCGTCCGTCATTGCACTTTGGGGCAAGCCCATCACGGTACAGGATGCACTCGATCACAACTTTGCATCACCCGCGCCGCGGCCCAAGCAGGCCACCTTCGCAAGCTTTATGGGTACCGACGAATCGGACGAAGGCCCACAGGCCAAGCGGCGCGTAATCCTCGACGGCCTAACGTCCGACGAGCTCCAAGCCCACATCAGCCAGCTTTATACGACCGAGGTCACCGCAGCGCTACGCGACATCGTGCACGCATACGAAATCACAATGAGTGTCGCCGTTTCCCGCGTCTCCGTGCGCAGCATGAAAACGCGCTGGGGATCATGCACGCCCAAGACCGGAGCCATTCGCATCGCACGCGAACTTGCCGCTTATCCCATCGAGTGTCTCGACATGGTTGTCGCCCACGAGCTCGTCCACTTGCTCGAGCCAAGCCACAATCAGCGGTTTCACGCCCTGCTCGACAGGTACTGCCCCAACAATAGAGCGCTGTCGCAGCGGCTCAAGCAGCCACCCATAGAGACGCATTAGAACCGGTTAGCGCACGCGCTCGATCTCGACGCCGCAGCTTGCCAGGGGAAGACCGACGGGCGCCCAAGGCTTATCGAGCTTAACACGCACGCCAAGCAGCAAGGGGTAACGACGCAGCAGTATCTGGGCCACACCCTCGGCTGCCGCCTCGATGAGTTTAAACGTATGCTCGCGCAGATAGCCATCGACATCGTGGCACACCGAGCCGTAGTCAATCGAAGCGTCCAGGTTATCGTGCTCCCCCGCTGCACGCAGGTCGGCATAGAGCACCAAGGACACGATGAACTTCTGGCCCAGCGCGTTCTCTTCGGGATACACGCCGTGGTTGGCAAAGACCTCGAGACCGTCGATAGTAATACGGTCGGCATGGCGCAGATCGTCATAGCTCACGTGGGGAACCGCCGTTGCGGTGGATATTTCGCCCCTTCCACGGCGGGCGAGCTCGGCGCCTTCAGTCTTGGTTGCATTCTCGGGCAGTTTCTTGTTGCTCATCGCGATCGTCTCCTTCGTTTAGAACCCCGACCGCGCAAACTAACTACACGCGAATCGACAGGTTCTTTTTATCATCGCTCCAGTTGCAAGCATTGCGCGCGGGGCATGCAAAGCAGGCGCGCGACGCTTTGTCGGCTGCATAGAGCAAACGCTCAAGCGGTTGGCTGTTCACGCGCAGCTTTCGATGGCCCAGAATGGCCGTCTTAATGGCTGCGGCATCGGCCGGCTCAAACGCCACGTCATCAGGCATGCCGCCGAGAATTGCATCAGCGACGCGTTCGCTTGCAACATCATGGGATATACCCGATTCATACTGTTCATCTTTGCCGATATCGTGAAGAAGTGCCGTGGCGTAGATGACCTCGCGGTCAAACTCGAGATCTTCCTCGAGATTCTTAATCCACATAATGCGAGCGACATCGAGCAGATGGTCGATACCGTGGCGGCAGAAGATGCGCCCCGATTCCAGCTGAGCAATGTTGCCCAGGTGGCGCCGGAACAGGCCGTTGGCACAGATGTAATCGATACGAGGCATGACGCCAAAAGGCGCCAGGCCCGAAGCCATAAAACCGCGACGCGGCGTTCCCTCGTCAGTATTCGATGTAAAGTCGTTGACGACTCTCATAGTTAGCGTCCCAGCATCCTAAAGAAACGCTCTTCGAGCGCGGGGTCGGTCTCAAAGACGCCGCGGCGAGCGAGCGTCACGGTCTTGGTGCCGGGCTTTTGCACGCCGCGCATGGTCATGCACATATGCTCGGCCTCCATGAGCACAATCGCCCCTTGCGGAGCAAGATACTCCATGAGGGCATCGGCAACTTGTGCGCACAACTGCTCCTGCAGCTGCAGGCGACGGGCGTAGACCTCAACCGTGCGGGCAAGCTTAGAAAGCCCTGCGACACGGCCGTTGGGGATATAGCCAATGGCGGCCTTGCCATAAAACGGCAGCAGATGATGCTCGCACAGCGAGTAGAACGTAATGTCGCGCTCGATAACCAAATCATTCGAAGCGACGGCAAACGTTTTGGACAGATGCTCCTTGGCACTCTGGTCCATACCGCCGGCGATCTCACCATACATACGAGCGACGCGCGCCGGGGTCTCCAGCAGGCCCGCACGAGTTGGGTCCTCGCCTATGCCCTCAAGCAACAGCTTAATGGCGGCCTCGACTTTTTCCTGATCGACCATCTGGGCCTCACTTTTCCGATTTTGCGTTCGCGCTATGGTACCACGCCCTCCGGCATCGGCCACAAGCTACATAGTATGGGTCGAATAGACCGGATCATCACGCCAAAGTTCAACCGCATCACAAAGCGCAACGCCCTCGCGCTCAGCACGGGCGCGCGTAGCGTTCATGTCGATCACGCGCTGATTGCTCGAGCCCCTAAAGCGCAACGAGATATCGTACAGATCCTGAACGAACGGGCCGTCCACCAACATATCGAGGCAGGCCAGGATACGGTCCGTCACCTCGGTATGATGACGGCCACCCGGCATAAGCTCCTCGAGCACGTCACCGGTAAAGCACCAAATGGTCTTGCCCGACCCCGCAGGATAGGCCGCACGCACGCGCTCGATAAAGTCAACAAGCCCCGCCTGATTCTCGGGCTCCATAGGCTCGCCACCCAGAATCGTCAGGCCATCGATAAAGGGATGATCGAGACTCTCGATAATCTTATCCTCGACGGCGCGATCGAACGGCTCGCCCGCAGCAAAGTCCCACGCGACAGAGTTAAAGCAATTCTTGCACCCACGACGGCACCCGCTCACAAACAGAGAAGTACGAACGCCTTCTCCATCAGCAATGTCGAAATACTTAATGTTCGCGTAGTTCATAGGTAACTCTCCCGGGAGGCCGGGACATATCATCCCGTCCTCAAACATTCTCGGCCTTCGGCCTGCGAAACTGCGGGCGGGACGATATGTCCCGGCCTCATGCAAAGGGTAACTCAATGAACGAAGCGAACATCGAGCATAGGGTTCGAGGTCCAATAAAAACTGGGTTGCGGCTCAACCGCCATCGCAAGTAAATCGCAGCTGCAGCTCAAATTATTTCCGCTAAGAACTTCGAGGAGTGAGCGGACCGCGCGCTGCATCTCAGCTACGTTAACTTGGCTGAACCGAGAGGGCCGCTTGGGCTTTTGCTCGATATGAGTTCCGCACGCAAAGAAGGCCACTTAATGTGGCCTTCGTCTTGCGCAGGACTGTCCGAAATAGCGAGCAAATGCCCAAGCGGCCCTCTCGGTTCAGCCCCGGAGCGGTATTAGAGATGCAGCACGCGGTCGCGGATCTCCTCGGTTCGACCCTGGTTCCAGAACTGGGTACCGATGTAGCCGCACGTACGACGAGCGACGTTCATCTTCTCCTGGTCGCGGTTGCCGCAGTTGGGGCACTCCCACACCAGCTTGCCATCGTCCTCGACAATCTTGATCTCGCCATCGTAGCCGCACACCTGGCAGTAGTCGCTCTTGGTGTTGAGCTCGGCGTACATGATGTTGTCGTAGATGTACTGCATCACGCGAATGACAGCCTTGAGGTTGTCCTGCATGTTGGGAACCTCAACGTAGGAGATGGCGCCGCCCGGCGAAAGCTGCTGGAACATACCCTCGAACTTGAGCTTATCGAAAGCATCAATCTCCTCGGACACATGAACGTGATAGCTGTTAGTAATGTAGCCCTTGTCCGTCACGCCCGGGATAATGCCAAAACGGCGCTGCAGGCACTTGGCAAACTTGTAGGTCGTCGACTCAAGCGGGGTACCGTACAGCGAGAAGTCGATATCGCTTTCGGCCTTCCACTCGGCGCACTTGTCGTTCATGCGCTGCATGACGGCCATGGCAAACGGCGTGCCTTCCTTCTCGGTGTGGCTGTGGCCCGTCATGTACTTGACGCATTCATACAGGCCGGCATAGCCCAGGCTGATGGTGGAGTATCCGCCCACGAGCAGCTTGTCGATCGTCTCGCCCTTCTTCAGACGAGCGAGGGCGCCGTACTGCCACAGAATCGGTGCGGCGTCAGAAAGCGTACCCATCAGGCGCTCATGACGGCACAGCAGGGCACGGTGGCACAGCTCAAGGCGCTCATCGAAGATCTTCCAGAACTTGTCCATATCCTGGTGCGAGCTCAGTGCGACATCAGGCAGGTTGATGGTCACAACGCCCTGGTTAAAGCGACCATAGTACTTGGGCTTGTTCGGGTCGTAGTTCAGCGCGTTGGCAACGTTGTTAAAGCCGTTGCCCGAGCGGTCGGGCGTCAAGAAGCTGCGGCAGCCCATGCAGGTATAGCAGTCGCCGTTACCCGCGGTCTCGCCCTTCGACAGCTTGAGCTCGCGCATCTTTTTCTCGGAGATGTAATCGGGCACCATGCGCTTGGCAGTGCACTTGGCAGCCAGCTGGGTCAGGTAGAAGTACGGGGAATCCTCGTGAACGTTATCGTCCTCGAGTACATAGATAAGCTTGGGGAATGCCGGGGTGATCCATACGCCGGCCTCGTTCTTAACGCCCTCGTAGCGCTGGCGAAGCGTCTCCTCCACGATCATGGCAAGGTCGTGCTTCTCCTGAGGCGTACGGGCCTCATTAAGATACATAAAGACCGTCACGAACGGCGCCTGGCCATTGGTGGTCATAAGGGTCACGACCTGATACTGAATCGTCTGGACACCGCGACGGATCTCGTCACGCAAGCGGTCCTCAACAACCTCGCGGACCTTTTCGGGAGATGCGGAAACGCCGAGCTCCTCGAGCTCGCGGGCGACCTCGCCACGAATCTTTTGACGGCTCACCTCAACAAAGGGGGCAAGATGGGTCAGCGAGATAGACTGGCCGCCGTACTGGGAGGAAGCAACCTGGGCGATAATCTGCGTCGCGATGTTGCAGGCAGTCGAGAAGCTGTGCGGCTTCTCGATCAGCGTGCCCGAGATAACAGTACCGTTCTGGAGCATATCCTCCAGGTTCACCAGGTCGCAGTTATGCATGTGCTGGGCAAAGTAGTCCGAATCATGGAAGTGAATCAGGCCCTCATTGTGAGCATCCACAATCTCCTGGGGCAGCAGCACGCGCTGGGTCAGGTCCTTGGAGATCTCGCCGGCCATATAGTCGCGCTGAACGGAGTTGACGGTCGGGTTCTTGTTGGAGTTCTCCTGCTTGACCTCTTCGTTGTTGCACTCGATCAGCGACAGAATCTTGTCGTCGGTCGTGTTCTTCTGGCGCTTCAGGCTCTGAACATAGCGATAGATGATGTAATGGCGGGCAACCTCGTAGCAGTCGAGACGCATGATCTCGTCCTCGACCAGATCCTGGATCTCCTCGACCGACACGGTGTGACCCGCGTTCTCGCATGCCTCGGCGACGTTTTGTGCCGCGTAAACCACCTGGCGGTCGGTTAGACGAGAGCTCTCCTCGACCTCCAAGTTGGCGGCGCGAATCGCATTGACGATCTTATCGATGTCAAAGACAACCTCGGTGCCGCTGCGCTTGATGATCTTCATCCTCTTGCCTCTTTCGCGTCGTAGCCTCATTGCGCTTCAGAGCCAAACGATGCCCGGCAGGGCTTGCCCCTGTCTTGCGGCGCCGTCGCGCAATCTGTGTTCTCGATAAACCATAGGTCCTCATGCGGACATTCCTCGCGGCCGATCAAGCGGCTCAAAGGCGTGTCCAAATGGGGTGAATAAGGTCCTCGTTCTCTGTCCGCCATCTATCATACGACAAAGACGCATCTATATCCTGTATTCTTTTTTTAGGTCAAACACAACATATAGTGTTTCAGCAGGTCAAAGCAATTGGTCATTTTGCAGACGCATTATAAATGAGGGGTTCTTGGCGAGTCGGTAAAACGTTACCAACACGGCTACCTGCATGGCAGTTATAAAACCCCCTTAGTCAAGCCGCCGACAAATCCTACCAAAACCAAGCCGCTCACGCCAAAAGAATCCAAAAGATTATGCTTGACCAACATGTTGCGGTCACGGTCGGCCAGAACGTATGCAATCTGCCGGCACCTCTACGGGGACCTTGGATCAATATTTGGTGGCATATTTGACGGCGTGCTTGGTAGCAAAACAAAACAGCCCAGAGGACATAGCCTCTGAGCTGCGAACATTTGGTGGGCGTTAGAAGATTTGAACTTCTGACCTCTTCCGTGTCAGGGAAGCGCTCTCCCCCTGAGCTAAACGCCCAAATGGAGCGGACAACGGGGCTCGAACCCGCGACCCCAACCTTGGCAAGGTTGTGCTCTACCAACTGAGCCATGTCCGCTTACGCGGATTAATCTTACGTGATGCCCGCATCCTATGCAAGAACTTTTTTTAAAAAGTTTTGCAACGCCCTCGCGAACCTCGCGAAGACATCAGCCACCACGGAAGGCGCGGGCAAACGCAATCTCGCCGCAAGAGACCCCTACAACTCACCGAGCATGATCCAGGCAGAGCTGTCCTGCGCGAGCCTGCCGTCTGCAAGCGGTGATGAGGTGAGCAGGACCCTGCCCGCCGGCAGCTCCACGGGCGCTGCGCCGAAGTTCGTCACACACGCCCAGCCGTTGTCGCGGCGATAGGCGATAACGCCGCCCTCGGCGCCCTCGGCACCATCCGCAAGACCGGTGCGCCCGTCAAGATCGAGCCACGCAAGATCGTTGGCGCAACCGCGCAGCTTGCGCCGAAGCCAGAGGGCGTCACGATAGAGCGCAAGCATCGATGTCGGGTCCGCTTCTTCCCTATCGGCAGCGTAATCGGAAAACCATGCAGGTTGCGGCAGATGGGGCGCCGCATCGGCGTCCGCCGGCGAAAACCCAAACGATCCGCCCTGCGCGGGATCGTCCGCCGCCACCCACGGCAGGGGCACACGGCAGCCGTCGCGCCCCTTCTCACGCTTCGGTCCGCGCGTATTGGTCGCAGTAGGATCTTCGAGTGCAGCCCACGGGATGTCAGCCACCTCAAAAAGGCCGAGCTCCTCACCCTGATACACGTATGCCGAGCCCGGAAGCGCCAGTTCAAGCAAAAGGGCCGCCCGCGCGCGGCGCTCGCCGAGTTCACGGTCCTCGTCATAAGACGACCCGTCGCGTAAGAGCCAGTCGAGCGCAATCTGGTGGTAGCGCGTCGCCTTGATTTGCGGCAGGGCATAGCGTGTCGCCACGCGCGGCACGTCGTGGTTGGAGAGTACCCAGGTCGAGGCGGAATCGGATTCGACGGCTGCCTTCAAGCCCTTCTCGATTGCAGTGTGCATGTCATCATAGGTCCAAGTGGCCTTGGCAAACTCAAAGTTGAATGTCTGGCCAAGCTCGCTGGGACGCGCATAGAGATACTGGCGCTCGGGCAGCACCCACGCCTCGGCAACGGCACTGCGCGGCGGATTATAGCGGTCGAACACGCGGCGCCACTCGCGATAGATCTCGTGGACCTCATTGCGGTCCCACAGCGGATGGGTGCCGTCGTCAACCATGTCATCGCCCTCGGCGAGATGCCACCGGTCGAGGTCATCGCGGTCGAGATCCTTGGCGAGACCCTGCGCCACATCAATGCGAAAGCCGTCGACGCCTCGATCGCTCCAAAACGCCAGGACGTCGCAAAAGAGCGCATGAACCTCGGGGCATGACCAGTCAAAGTCCGGTTGCTCGGGCGTAAACATGTGCAGATACCACTGACCGTCCGCAACACGCGTCCATGCGGGGCCGCCAAAGTTGGCATTCCAATTGGTGGGAGGCAGCTCGCCATGCTCGCCGCGACCATCGCGGAAGATATAACGGGCGCGCTCGGGCGATCCGGGGCCGGCGGCAAGAGCGGCTTTGAACCAGGGGTGCTGGTTGGATGAATGGTTGGGCACGATGTCGACGATGACCTTGATGCCGCGCGCGTGAGCCGCAGCGATCATGTCATCGAAGTCGTCAAGCGAGCCGAGACGCGGGTCGACATCGCAGTAGTCCGCCACATCATAGCCGCCATCGACAAGAGGCGATGGGTAAAACGGGCTCAGCCAGATGGCCTCGATACCCAGCCGCTCAAGATAGTCCATCTGCTGGGTAATGCCCGCGATATCGCCCAGACCCGAACCAGTCGAATCCTTAAACGAGCGCGGGTAGATCTGATAGATCGCGGCATCGGACATCCATGAGCGCGAAGAAGACTTTTCTGTAGCCATGGGGCGTATCTCCCTTGCAACGAGGTTATGCGAGATGCCCACGATGATACGCCCAAAGCGGACATTCGCGACAAACAACGCCACAGCCACGCCCCAAAACGATCGCCCCCTCTCGGGTTCGAGCCCATGCGATGGATACAAAAAAAGCCCGGCTACCGTGGTAGCCGTGCTGTTGCGTTTGGAGCGGACAACGGGGCTCGAACCCGCGACCCCAACCTTGGCAAGGTTGTGCTCTACCAACTGAGCCATGTCCGCATATGTAAAACAAAACGGGCGCCGGAGCGCCCGGATGTTGCCTGGAGGCGAAGCCCGGATTCGAACCGGGGGTAAAGGCTTTGCAGGCCTCTGCCTTACCACTTGGCCACTTCGCCGAAAAAGGACCGCCTAAACGGTCCGGAAATGCAATGGAGCGGACAACGGGGCTCGAACCCGCGACCCCAACCTTGGCAAGGTTGTGCTCTACCAACTGAGCCATGTCCGCTTGCGGGTTATTAATTTACGCGAGTTGTCCAAAAGACGCAAGTACTTTTTTCAAAAAACTTGTCTGCCGCATGTTCTTAGTAGCTAAACGCGCTAAAGCGATTGGCTAGGCACACGATTCCAGCGCTCCGCTAAACAGCTTCACCATCTGCACGCGCGTGCCGGCGCCGTCCGTACGACGAGCAACCTCCACGTTATCGACGAGCATACGCATAAGCTTGATGCCACGGCCGCGTTCCTCGGATGCGACCGGTTCGCTCGTTTCATCGATAGAATAGCCGGCACCTCGATCAAGCACCTCAACCACAACGCGATCGCCATAGGCCTGAACCGTCAGGACGCACCCGATACCGCCCGCATGGTCATAGGCATTACCCAGCGCCTCCCCCGACGCCAATGCGACATCGTAGCGCTCGTCACGGCGCAACGGAAGCGATTCAAGGAGTTCGGCGATGCGATGTCGGTAGTATGGAAGATTCTCGATACCCTGACGGACCTCAACGCTCTTACTCCAGCGAGGCAGCTCCCCCACCGGAATGGCAGGAATTGACTCCCGTGCCGGCCCCACGACATGAAGGATATCGACAAGACGAGCAATCTCCAAAAAGCGAACAACTTCACCTGATGCATTGACGAGCGAAAGCAGGCCTTCTCGCCTCATAAGCTCACGAGCGCGCGTAAGCAGGAATGCCAAGCCCGTAGAATCGATAAAGCTAACAGCCTGACAGTTGATGACGACACGACGCACGCCGCGGCCAATCAAAGCATCCAACCGCCGACGCAGCGCAGGCACCGTGGCGATGTCGATATCGCCTGGTGGCGTCAAAACCGCTATGTCATTCCACTCATTCATACGACCATGGTTCCCCAAAAAAGCCCACTCGATGCATTCGTTTCCCCAACCGTACGGATTCAGCCCGCCCAGCGTCGTCTATGAACGACCCCGTAAAAACTCAAGGGACACTAATGCAATGTCATCGTCCAGCGCCGATTCGGTAAATCGGTCAAGCTCGCCCAAGACCTTGCCGCAGATTCCCGATACGCCCTCACCCGAGACAGAGAGCAGAAGGTCACGAAGGCGCTGCTCACCAAAGAACGCTCCGGTGCGGTCGCGGGCCTCAATCGTTCCGTCCGTATACATGAAGAGCATGTCGCCAGGAGCGAACGTAAACACGCCTGTCTCGTACACCATGCTCTCAAAGGCACCGATTACGCCCGATTGGCATCCAAGCAGCTCAACCTCTCCCCCACGGGCCTCGCCGCCACCCAGCGGCATCGACTCTGGCCTGATGACCATGGTCGGAGGATGGCCCGCCGAACAATACGTTGCGCGTCCGGCTTTAAGGTCAATCTTGGCGATAAAGGCCGTCACGAACGTCTCGACCCTCGAAAAGCCCATGAGCATGCTGTTAAGGGAGCGTGCCATGCGGGCCGGTCCAGCGCCCTCCCAGGCATATGCCGTCAGGGCCGTCTTGACGAGCGCGGACATCGATGCGGCCTCAATGCCTTTGCCAGACACATCACCCAGAATCATGACGGCGCAGTCGTCGGGAAGACGAATGAGCGTATAGAAATCGCCTCCGACCAACGCCGAATTCGTGGCCGACAGGTACACCGAATCGGTTGCGATACCCGGAACATCCCCCAGGGAATTTCTCATGCCAATCTGGAGCGTCTGAGCGATATGGCGCTCCTCGCGCTTTTGAGATTCGCCTTCGTAGATCAGTTCAAAGTCATGCGCCAAGTGCACCAAGTAGTCATATTCAAGGTCATCAATCGGCTCTTGGCTACCATCACGAAGCAGCAGCGCGCGCGTCGTCGGGCTCTTCGCAACAGAAGCAGGAACAATCGCGTCGTTACTGTGCTTGCCATCGCCCTCAGAGCGCGGGTGCCCCGCCTCGATGCCGGAGTCGACGTAGAGACCTTGACAAGGCAGACCATGCGCCCTAAGCCAGCCTCCCATAGGCATCGATTCGTCAACGCGAGTTATACGGACGTGTTTAAGGTCCTCGGCACTCGTACCCCCCAAAACAGATGCCTCAAAGCCATCAGGGCCAGCCCCCAGACGTGCCGCTGGCGCCGTCGTGGAAAAGAAAAGCTTCTCGGGATCGTCCGGCAAAGCAACGCGACTGCCGCCTTCAAAATCTATGACGTAGGAATCCAGACTGGCGTCATACTCAACAGGGCAAAAATGGCAGTTGAGCATATTGCAGATCTCGGACGATACCGCCTGGGTAGCCGCGACGGAATCGTCTAGAAAGGTAAACAACTCATCACGTAAGACATTGAGCGAGCGGCCAAGCTCGGCCGTGCGACGAGAGCGAAGACTCGATGCCATGCCGACCAGTTGGATAGACAAGTAATCGCAAATGACCTCGAGTACATTAACGTCATAGGCGAGCGGTGCCTGGGGGCGATTCCAACCAACTTCCAGCACGCCAAGGATCTGCGTACCGTAAAAAACGGGAAGACAGATCTCGCTGCGGTACGGAGGCATATCCTGCACGCGCAACAGGTGCTTAGAACGATTGTCCAAGTCCATGAACATACCGGAGGCGGCCTTATCGCCCTCAAGGTCCTGTTGAATCGACAAGCGACAGGCACGCGACTCACGAAGAACATACGTCGGAATGCCAGCGCCATACGGCAAAAACTCAGGCAGGTAGCTGTCGTACAGCTCCTTGGAAACACCGCGAAGTTTAAAACCGCCGCTCTCAGAAAAATAGATAGCGGCACCCGAAGCATCGAGCGTTCCTACAAGCTGGTTCAAAACAGTATCAAGCAGGCTGGGTAACTCATCGGAGCCCACAGTGCTCATAATGACCGAGAGCGTGCCAGAGAGACGCTTGTTCGCCACTCTAAGCTCCGATAACGCACGCTTGAGTTGACGGTCGTGAGAATACTGTTCTTCGATGCTATGGAGCGCCACCAGGACACGTGGCGCGCGGCGCCCAAAGATGCGTGGAGGCGTCACGGAGCCCGCACGAACCAAGACGGGGATAAAGGAGCCGTCACTCAGCTTGAGCATCAGTTCGTTCTCGGAGCCATCAGTTTCAAATGGCAGACGATGTTCCGTCGCACGTTCAAAAGCGGATGAGTACAGGACGTCTTTAACATCTCTACCGATGACGTCGGCGCGTTCCTCGCACATCAAACCAAGTAAGCGATTATTCACATGCAGAATGGTTCCGTCGAGCTCGCAGATGATGACAGCATCGCTCGTGATCTCGACTAGTTGGGCAACGTCTGCCCACTCGTTGCGTTCAAGCGTTTCCATCGTGGACCCCACCGTCTATCGGTAACAAAAAAGCCTCCGAAGAGGCTTCTCAAATGCGATGGTGTCGGAGGCGGGACTTGAACCCGCATGACCAAAAAGCGGTCACTAGCACCTCAAGCTAGCGCGTCTGCCAATTCCGCCACTCCGACATGTTATATTGTTGATTCGCGGTCCGTTTTGTTGGACCCGCGCGTTCAACGAGGAAGATAATAACCTATGATTCGAGATCTGTGCAAGCACTTTTTTCAAAAAAGTTTACGAATTTGTAAATGCGCAGGTAAATCCGTGTGTCCGGCCCCGAATCGGTGTTGCCTCCCGGCGCGTCCTCGGGCATGAGCGATATTTTGCTGCGCACTTCGTGCTGCAAAATATCGCTCCCCCTGCGGAATGCGCCGGGAGGCAACACCGATTCGGGGCCTGCAAATACATACTTCAGGCACAGTTCTCAAACATGTTCTGGGGGCTGATGCAAATTTGGTGGCTCGGCAAAGCCGAGCCCTTATATGGGGAGGCCGGAGCTAAAGCTCCGGCCTCACTATCTTTCCCATTAGATTAAGTGAGCGATCGAGGAATCGCACCCCCCCTGCAGCGGTAGCACAGGGCCCGTGCCGGACTTAGTTTTCAGAACATTCCGCAGACCAGGAAACCCCCTTATCCGCGGCTCCGAAGGAGCAGGATAAGGGGGTTTCCATGGTCGAGGACGTTCTGAAAACTAAGTCCAGGGCGGGCCCGGACGAGAACAACCGACTACAAGTCGATGTGCGATTCCTTGATCGGGAACGGCTCCGCGAAGTGGCAGGCGCAGCAGTGGCCCGGTGCGACTTCCTTAAACTCGGGAAGCTTCTCAGAGCAGATGCCCTGCGCGATCGGGCAGCGCGTGTGGAAACGGCAGCCGGTCGGCGGATCCAGCGGCGACGGCGGGTCGCCAGCGAGGATGATGCGCTTGCGGGTCTTCTGGATATCAGGATCGGGAACCGGCACGGCAGACAGCAGCGACTGCGTGTACGGATGGTGAGGCTCGCTGTAGAGCGTCTTCCAGTCCGAAACCTCGACCATCTTACCCAGATACATAACGGCAACGCGATCGGAGATGTGCTGCACGACGGACAAGTCGTGGGCGATAAACAGATATGCGGTACCGAACTTGTCCTGGAGCTCCTTCAGTAGGTTCAGAACCTGGGCCTGAATGGACACATCCAGAGCGGAAACCGGCTCGTCGCAGATAATCAGCTTGGGCTTCAGCGCAAAAGCGCGGGCAATGCCGACACGCTGACGCTGACCGCCGGAGAACTCATGCGGATAGCGGTTGATGTGCTCGGGGTTCAGTCCAACGACGTCGAGAAGCTCGCGGACGCGCTCAATGCGCTCCTCCTTGGTACCCACGCCATGAATGGTCATGGGCTCGGAGACAATCTCTCCGATGGTCATACGAGGGTTGAGCGAAGCATAAGGATCCTGGAAGATAAACTGCATCTCGCGACGCATGTCCTTGATCTCATGCTTGCTCATCTCGGCAACATCTTTGCCCTGGAAGAACACCTTACCGGCGGTCGGCTTGGTCAGACGCATGATGGTGCGGCCCGTCGTGGACTTGCCGCAACCAGACTCGCCAACCAGACCAAAGGTCTCGCCAGGATAAATCTCGAACGAAATGTCATTTACAGCAGAGACGACACGCTTGGAGAAGCGCTTGGCGAACATGCCGGACTCAGCGGGAAACTCCTTAGAGAGGTGCTCGACCTTCAGCAGCGGAGTGCGCTCGTTGGTATCTGCCATTACGCCTCGCCTCCCTTCTTGGAATCCTTGCGCGTACGGGACGTCTCAGGAGCGTTCTTGAGGAACTCGGGGTCACCGGAGTAGTGGCACGCAGAGTAATGACCAGACTCGGTGACAACGCGCTCGGGGCGCTGCTTGCGGCACTTGTCCGTCGCATAGGGGCAGCGAGGAGAGAAGACGCAGCCCTCAGGCAGGTTCATGAGCGAAGGCGGGTTGCCGTGAATCGGCGTAAGAGGCTTCTTCTCTTCGATGGCCTGCTCCGGGATGGAGCGGATAAGGCCCCAGGTGTAGGGGTGGCGGCTCTCGTAGAAGATTTCCTCAGCAGTACCGAACTCGACGGGACGGCCGGCGTACATAACCATGATCTTGTCAGCCATATCGGCGACAACGCCCAGGTCATGGGTGATCATGATGATGGCGTTGCCGTTCTTCTCCTGCATTTCCTGCATAAGCTCAATAATCTGAGCCTGAATGGTAACGTCCAAGGCAGTCGTGGGCTCGTCGGCAATCAGAATATCGGGGTCGCAGGCAAGAGCCATAGCGATCATGACGCGCTGACGCATACCGCCAGAGAACTGGTGCGGATACTCATTGACGCGCTTTTCGGGCTCGGGAATGCCAACGAGGTCCAAAAGCTCGGTGGCGCGCTTGAGCGCCTCCTGCTTGGAGTAGCCACGGTGCAGACGAAGACCCTCGCCTACCTGCTTGCCGATCTTATAGACCGGGTTCAAGGAGGTCATAGGATCCTGGAAGATCATCGCGATATCGTTACCGCGAATGTGCTGCATCTCTTCCTCGGTCATCTCGAGGATAGAACGACCGCGATAGCGAACGTCGCCGCCCTCAATCTTTCCCGGAGGCATCGAGATAAGGCCCATGATGGTCATGGCGGTCACGGACTTACCGGAGCCGGACTCACCGACGACGCCCAGGGTCTCGCCGCGATCGAGCGTGTAGGAGACACCGTCGACAGCGCGAACGACGCCATCCTCGGTGTGGAAATACATCTTAAGGTCATCGACCTCGAGCAGATGCTGGCCCTCGGGAACCGGCTGGTCCTTCAGGTCCACATAGTTCTTGTTCTTCTTCATCCTTATGCGTCCTTCATCTTGACGTCGAGGGCGTCGCGCAAACCGTCACCCAGCAGGGTGAAGGCGAGCACCGTCGAGAGAATTGCCAGACCGGGCATGATCATCATCCAGGGAGCAGTCAGCAGATACTGCTGACCGTCCTGAATCATGGAGCCCCACGAAGGCGTAGGCGGAATAACGCCCATGCCTAGGAAGGACAGAGCAGACTCGGTCAGGATGGCGCCACCAATGTTCATGGTCGCGTAGACCACGATGGAGGCGACGGAGTTCGGGAAGATGTGACGCACGACGATACGAGCATCAGATGCACCCATCGCGCGCGCAGCATCAACATAGTCGTTTTCCTTGACGGTCAAGATCGCAGAGCGGAAGACGCGCGCAATCGAAGGCCAGCCGAGAATACCGATGGCGATAAAGACGTTCTGAAGACCGCGGCCGATAACGGCGATCATGGCGACAACGAACAGCACGTACGGGAACGCCAGGAAGATGTCCGCACAGCGCATGATGATCGTATCCCAGATGCCGCCGTAGAAACCGGCCAGAGCACCCATGACCAGACCGATCAGCGTGGAAATCGCGGTGGCCATAATTCCGACAGACAGCGAAACGCGCGCACCGTAGATAACGCGGACGAGAATGTCGCGACCAAGGGCGTCGGTGCCAAACGGGTGCTCTGCACACGGAGCCAACAGCGACGTCTCGGCCATGGTGGTCGAGTCGGAAGCCGTCGGCGAACCGAGCCAGGGCTTAGCCCACAGATCTGCGGTCAGGGCAACCAAAACGACGATGATGATCCAGCAGACACCGATAACGGCGAGCTTGTTCTTGCGAAGACGCTTAAAAGCGTCGCCCCACAGCGTGCGGGACTTGGCGGGAGCAGATGCGGCCTTGGTGGCGGTAGCCTGCTCCTGAGACTGAGAATCAGTTTCCTGCATGAGACGTACCTCCCTTAGGCCTTATCCGACGGACCGCCAAGGCGGATGCGCGGGTCGAGGAATGCATAGCTAATGTCGACGAGCAGGTTGATCACCATGACGACGACAACGATGAGCGTAACGCCGCCCATAACGATGGGCCAGTCACGCATGCTAATGGCGCGATAGACCTCGTAGCCGATACCGGGCCAGTTAAAGACCGTCTCGGTCAGGATGGCGCCCGAAAGCATGCCACCAAAGTCGACACCAATATAGGTAACGACGGGGATGAGTGCATTCTTAAGCGCATGCTTGACGATGATCGCGCGATTGGAGAGACCCTTGGCCTTTGCCGTACGGATGTAATCCTGGTTCATGACGTCAAGCAGCTGCGAGCGCATAATGCGGGCGGCATAAGCGGTCGAAACCGAAGCCAGCGTAATGGTCGGAAGCACATAGTGCATCCAATCCTGATACTGAGAGCTGGAACCGCCGGCACCCGAGATCGGCATGGAGATTGCACCGCCCGTAGCGTCCTTGAGGATGACGCCAAAGAACAGCTGCAGCAACATACCGAGCCAGAAGGCCGGGACCGCAACGAGGATCGACGTGGTGAGCGTTACCAAAATATCCCAGAAGGAATAACGCTTTACCGCCGAAATGATACCCGCGCCGATACCCATAATTGCCTCGAGCACGATGGCGCACGCGGCAAGTTTGACCGTATACGGATACTTCTGGGCAAAGATTTCCGTAACCGGCAGCTTGCGCTGATACGAATTGCCCAGATCGCCATGAAGCAGGCCGTTCATGTAATACAAGTAACGGTCCACGAGCGACGTTTGAACGGGGTCGCCGTTCTCGTCAAGGATCGCGTTGCCGTCCTCGTCCGACTGGACCAGGTGATAGCGGACGCGAAGCTGAAGCTCCACCTCGGGGGACAGAGCCTTGTCTCCACCGATCAGCTTGATCGGATCTCCCGGCACGATATTCTGAAGGGCGAACAGAATCAGCGTAACGCCCAAAAATACCGGGATGAACTGAAGCACACGTTTAACGATGTACTTACCCATACCACTCCCCTATCTAGGGATTAACCTAAATGGGATGCCGATCGCCAGACCGGCATCCCAAATTTACCATCAGCCAGTTTACCCCAGGTTAGGGAGAACTGTATGTTTCCCATGAGGTCTACGTAAATACTTGACCCTCACGGAAGCTGCAAACTCTTAGGCGAGCTCAGCGGTACCCAGCTCGGCGTGCTTCTGCGGATCGACATAGAGGTGCTTGATGCGATCGGAGCCGACGATGGTGTGCGTGTAGAACATCACCGGGATGACCGGGCAGTCGGCAGCGACCATTGCATCGGCCTCCTGCATCTTAGCGACGCGCTCCTCGTCGTCAACAATAGTACGAGCCTCGTCGACCTTGGCGTCGAACTCGGGGTTGTTGTAACCGGAGCGGTTGTCGCCACCGAGGGAATCAGAGTGGAACAGCGGATACAGGAAGTTGTCCATAATCGGGTAGTCGGCAATCCAACCCAGACGACCGAACTGATAGTTAAAGTTCTGGTACTGCTCGAGCAAGGCAGACCACTCAGGGGTATCGGAGACAGCGGTAACGCCAACCTTGGCGAGGTCACCGATGATGGACTCCATGATCTCCTTGTGACCGCCGTCCTGGTTGTAGGACAGGGTCACGCTAATGCCACGATCCCCGTTAGCGCCAGCGGGAGCAACCTTGTCGAGGTACTCGTTAGCCTTGTCGACATCGTAGGCGCAGAACTCCCATGCGCCCTCCTTGTAGCCATCGATGCCCGGAGGAACAATGCCGTCGGCAGGGGTACGGGTACCCTTGAAGATGGTCTTGCAGATGGCCTCACGGTTAATGGCCAGGGAGATGCCCCTGCGCAGGTCGGCGTTGTTGAACGGCTCGGCCGTGGTGTTGCAGGTCAGATAGTACGTGGAAGGCTCAGCGCCGAGCAGCATGCGCTCGCCGTCACCCATGGTGTAGCCGTCCTTGGACACGCCGCGATCCTTCTTGGCGGCATCGATCTGAGCGACGGGAACGTCGCAGACATCGAGGTTACCGGCCTGGAACTCCTTGTAAGCGGTCTCCATGTCCTTGATGACCTGGAAGTGGATGCCATCGATCTTGGCCTTGTCGCCATAGTAATCGTCGAACTTCTTGACGTTGATCTCCTGACCATCCTCCCACTTGCCGTCCATCATGAACGGGCCGTTACCGACCGGGGCAAGATAGAAGCTCTTGACATCGGACTCGGCGCACTCGGGAACCGGGGCCAGAGCCGGATGAGAGGCGACGAAGGGGAAGTCAGCGTAAGCGGAAGACAGCTTGACGACGAGGGTCTCATCGTCGGGGCACGTAACACCGCTGAGCTCGGTAGCGTTACCGGCAAGCAGGTCGTCATAGCCCTCGACCATGGAAAGGTGATAGGAGACCTCGGAAGGGCCGTACTCGGTAGCGATGGCCGACTTGGTGTTGACCAGACGCTCCCAACCGAGCTTGAAGGACTTGGAGGTAACGTCGTCACCGTTGTGGAACTTGGCCTTCTTGATCTTGAAGGTAAACTCGGTGGCGTCGTCGTTGGACTCAAAGGACTCGCAAGCCAGCGGAACGATCTCGCCCTTCTCGGCGTCGTAAGAGGTCAGAGCGTCAAAGAGCTGATACTCGACCTGAGTGCCCTGGTCCTCCTGGACGTTGTAGGGGTCGATGCAGACCGGGTTGTTGATGTAGAAGTTCAGCGTCGAACCGGACTCAGAACCGGAAGCGTCGCCGCCCTTCTTGCCGCATGCGGCAAGAAAAGCCATGGAGCTCGCAGCAAGGGTACCGCCAACGAAGGCGCGACGACCCATAACGGGCTGGTGGAACATAGAATCAGCCATGCCATCCTCCTTATGAGATAGGACAAAGAAATGTTCAGTCGGACACATGTCGAGACAATCCGATCCGAACCATCAAAACGTCGCCCGTCGCTATGGCTGGTTATGCACAACGGACCAACGTTTCGTAATACAGTAGCGCATTTTATGCACGATTTGGGGCTAATTCCGGTCAACGGTCAAGAATTTCTTTAGTTGGGCGAAGTATGTGGGGATATTTTGACTCTGTTACAAATTTGTAAACAAAAAGGGTCCCGCACTTGCGGAACCCTTTTCAATTATTTTATGCGGCTCGTGTTTAGTAGCCCACGATGCCTTGCGGGAAGAAGAACATGCACAGCACGACGCACACGGCAAACACGACAGCCATGATGACGGTCAGGCGATCGAGGTTCTGCTCCATAACGCCTGTGGCAGAGCTGGAGTTATACAGCGAGCTAGCGATCATATCCGAAACGCCGGTGCCCTTACCGGAATGCATCAGGACGAGAATCGTCAGCGCCACGGCAGAGACAGCCCAAACGACAAACAGAAGAATCTGGAACGGACCCATAGATAAGCTCCTTAATAGAACAATTCAAACTCCAGTACTGTACCACAATCCCCCGCTCTTCCCCACCCGCCACTCGGGGACGGGGTAGAAATGGCAGAAATATTAAAAAGGGGGTTGTCCGGTCGTGGACAACCCCCTTACTAGAAAACGGTATTTGTTTTCTCTTAGGCCTCGGTGGCGAGCACGCGACCCGTCATCTCGGCGGAAGGCTCAATACCAGCCATGGTGAGCATGGTCGGAGCGATATCGGAAAGACGGCCGTCCTCGATACCGGTGAGCTTGGCCTTCTCATCAACGATGATGAACGGCACACGGTTGGTGGTGTGAGCCGTGAACGGATGCTTGGAACCGTCGGAAGCAACGTCAAACATGTGGTCGGCGTTGCCGTGGTCGGCGGTGATCAGCGCAAAGCCGCCCTTGGCGAGAATTGCCGGGACAACCTTGGACAGGGCATCGTCAACAGCCTCGACAGCCTTAACGGCGGCGTCGAAGACACCGGTGTGACCAACCATGTCGCAGTTCGCGAAGTTCACGATGTAGAAATCAGCGCGATCCTCGTTGATGGCGGCGACAAGCTTCTCGGTAACCTCGGGAGCGCTCATCTCGGGCTGCAGATCGTAGGTAGCGACCTTGGGGGAAGCGACGAGCACGCGCTCCTCGCCCTCCTTGGGCTCCTCGATGCCGCCGTTGAGGAAGAACGTCACGTGGGCGTACTTCTCGGTCTCGGCAGTGTGCAGCTGCTTCAGGCCATTGGCGGCGATGACGTCGGCCAGGACGTTCTCGGGGAACGTCTTGGGGAAGGCGACCTCGACGTCAAACGTCGGATCGTACTCGGTCATCGTCACAAAGTGCGAGAGCTTAATCTGCTCGCGCTCAAAGCCGTCGAACTCCTTGTCCGTGAACACGCGGGTCATCTGACGAGCGCGGTCGGGACGGAAGTTGAAGAAGATGGCCGCGTCGCCCTCGTGAATGCCCTCGTTGTGGGCAGCGAAGGGCTCGACGAACTCGTCGCCGCGCGGGTCCTTCTCGTAGTAGGCCTTGATACCGGCAACGGGGTCGGTATCAGCATCGGACGCGTTGACCATGACGTCGTAGGCGCGCTGGATGCGCTCCCAACGGTTGTCGCGGTCCATCGCCCAATAACGACCCGAGACGGTGGCAACGCGAGCGTCGCAACCGGTCTCCTCGGAAATCTTGGCCAGGAAGGCGCAGAACTCGCTCATGTAGCCAGCACCGGACTGCGGGTCGACGTCGCGGCCATCCATGAAGGCGTGGACACGAACGGTCTTGACGCCATGCTGGGCAGCCATCTTGACCAGAGCCTCAACGTGGTTCATATGGGAATGAACACCGCCAGGGCTCATAAGGCCCATGAGGTGGAGAGTCTTGCCGTCAGCCTTGACATCGTCCATAGCCTTGACGAAAACCTCGTTCTTGGCGATGGAGCCGTCCTTGATGGCATTGTTGATGCGCGAAAGCTCCTGGAACACGATGCGGCCGGCACCGATGTTGAGGTGACCCACCTCGGAGTTGCCCATCTGGCCGTCGGGAAGGCCCACGTCCTCGCCCGAAGCACCGAGCGTGGTGTGGGGGTACTTCTCGTACAGGCTATCAAGGAAGGGCGTCTTGGCAGCGGCGACGGCGTTCTCGCCATCGGCCGGAGCAAGGCCGCAGCCATCCATGATAATCAGGAGTGCAGGAAGATGACGTTGTGCCATATGTCCTACTCGCCTGCCTTGACGACCATAGAGGCGAAGTCGGCAGCCTTGAGCGAAGCGCCGCCCACGAGGGCGCCGTCAACGTCGGGCTTGGCGACGAGCTCGGCGATGTTGCCGGGCTTGGCGGAACCGCCATACAGCACGCGGATGCCGTTAGCGAGCTCCTCGCCGAACATCTCTTTGAGGGTCTCACGGATAGCGCCGCAGACCTCCTGAGCGTCCTCGGCGGTAGCGGTCTTGCCTGTGCCGATGGCCCAGATGGGCTCGTAGGCGACGACGACCTGCTTGGGGCAGGTGATCTCAAGGCCAGCAAGGCCAGCCTTGACCTGGTTCACGACGTGCTCGACATAGGTGCCAGCCTCGCGGACCTCGAGGGACTCGCCGCAGCAGAAGACGGGAACAAGACCGGCGGCAACGAGAGCCTTAGCCTTCTTGTTCTGGTCCTCGTCGGTCTCGTGGAAGTAGTCGCGACGCTCGGAGTGACCGATGATGCAGTAGGTGCAGCCAGCGGACTTGAGCATGTCGCAAGAAGACTCACCGGTGAAGGCACCCTTGGCCTCCCAGTACACGTTCTGTGCACCGAGGGCGATGGGGGCAGCCTGAATGCGGTCATGAACCGTGGTGATGTCGATGGTCGGAGGGCAGACGAGCACCTCGACGCCAGCCGGAACCTCGGGCAGAGCCTGAGCCAGCTCGTCGGCGAGCTTGGCGGCCTCGGCGACGTCGTTGTTCATCTTCCAGTTACCAGCGATAAGAAGGGTGCGATTAGGCATCGAGAAGCGCCTCCACTCCGGGCAGGGCCTTACCCTCGACGAGCTCCATGGAAGCGCCACCACCGGTGGAGATCCAGCTCATCTTGTCGGCCAGGTTGAACTTGTTGACAGCTGCGACAGAGTCACCACCGCCGATGATCGAGGTGCAGTCGGCCTCGGCAACAGCCTCGGCGATAGCCTGGGTGCCGTGAGCAAAGTTGTCAAACTCGAAGACGCCCATGGGGCCGTTCCAGAACACGGTCTTGGCGCCCTTGACAGCCTCGGCATAGAGCTCCTCGGTCTTGGGACCGATGTCCATACCCTCACGATCGTCGGGGATAGCGTCGGAAGCAACAACCTCGGGGACAGCGTCCTCGCCAAAGTGATCGGCAACACGGTTGTCGATGGGGAGCAGGATCTTGACACCCTTCTCCTCGGCCTTCTTGAGCATCTCGCCGGCGCGCTCGACCCAGTCCTCTTCCTTGAGGGACTGACCAACGGACAGGCCCTGAGCCAGGAAGAAGGTGTAGGCCATGCCGCCACCGATGATCAGAGTGTCAGCGGAGTCGATAAGGTGATCGAGAACGCCGATCTTGGAGGAAACCTTGGAACCGCCGACGATGGCGACGAAGGGGCGCTCGGGCTCGGCGAAGATGCCGGTCAGCGTGTCGACCTCCTTCTCGAGCAGGAAGCCGGCGACGGCAGGCAGGTAAGCGGCGGGGCCCACGACGGAACCCTGGGCGCGGTGAGCGGTGCCGAAGGCATCGAGAACGAAGACGTCACCATAGGAAGCGAGCTTCTTGGCGATCTCGGGATCGTTCTTCTTCTCACGCTTGTCAAAACGGACGTTCTCGAGAACGAGGACCTTACCCGGCTCGACGGCGGCGACAGCCTCAGCAGCCTTCTCGCCGTAGGTGTCAGCGACAAAGGCAACGTCGAGACCAGAGAGCTCGGCGAGCTTCTTGGCGACGGGCTCGAGGGACAGCTCGGGCTGGAAGCCGGTGCCCTCGGGACGGCCGAGGTGGCTCATGAGGATGACGCGAGCGTTGTGCTCAACGAGGTAGTTGATGGTGGGCAGGGCAGCCTTGATACGGGTGGTGTCGCCAACGACGCCATCCTTGATAGGCACGTTAAAGTCAACGCGGACGAGAACGCGCTTTCCGTCGACATCGATGTCGCGGACGGTCTTCTTGGTAAAGGCCATGTTTGCTTCTACCTTTCGTACGTGTCTGCCTCCCATTACGGCAGACGATTTCTTATAAAAAGGGCGCGACCCTAGGGTGTAAGCCCTATAAGGCCGCGCCCTTCTTTAGACGCTCAACGAGCTATTCGCTAAAAGCTAAATTAAGCAACGAACTTCTCGAAGTACTTGATGGTGCGGACCATCTGAGAGGTGTAGGAGTTCTCGTTGTCGTACCAAGAGGTGACCTGAACGAGGGTCTGGCCGTTGCCGAGGTCAGAGCACATGGTCTGAGTGGCGTCGAAGATGGAGCCGTGGGTCTCGCCGACGATGTCGCGGGAGACGATCTGGTCCTCGTTGTAGGCGTAGGTCTCGGGGATGGTCTCGGCGTAGGCCTTCATGGCAGCGTTGACCTCGTCGACGGTGACCTTCTTGTCAACGACGGCGTAGAGGTTGGTCAGCGAGCCGGTCGGCGTCGGGACGCGCTGGGCGGCACCGATGAGCTTGCCGTTGAGCTCGGGGAGAACCAGGCCGATGGCCTTGGCAGCGCCCGTGGTGTTCGGGACGATGTTCTCGGAGCAGGCGCGGGAGCGACGGAAGTTGCCCTTGCGCTGCGGGCCGTCGAGCGGCATCTGGTCGCCGGTGAAGGCGTGGATGGTGGTCATGATGCCGGACACGATGGGAGCGAAGTCGTTCAGACCCTTGGCCATCGGGGCGAGGCAGTTGGTGGTGCAGGAAGCAGCGGAGATGATGTTGTCCTCAGCGGTCAGCGTCTCATGGTTGACGTTGTACACGATGGTGGGCAGATCGCTGCCGGCCGGAGCGGAGATGACGACCTTCTTGGCGCCAGCGTTGATGTGGGCCTGAGCCTTAGCCTTGCTGGTGTAGAAGCCGGTGCACTCGAGAACGACGTCGACGTCGAGGTCGCCCCAAGGCAGGTTGTTGGCGTCGGCCTCCTTGTAGATCTTGATCTCCTTGCCGTCAACGGTGATGGAATCCTCGCCAGCAACGACCTCGTGATCGCGAGCGTAGTTGCCCTGCGTGGAGTCGTACTTCAGCAGGTAAGCGAGCATATCGGGAGAGGTGAGGTCGTTGATAGCGACGATCTCGGAGCCCTCATGACCGAACATCTGACGGAAAGCCAGACGACCGATGCGACCGAAGCCGTTAATAGCAACCTTTACTGCCATTGTGTCTCCTTTCGTAAGGCCCCCGCGAGCTACAGCGCCCGCCGTTGAGGCCCACAAACTAACCACTCGCCTAATATACCTTTTTTTTGACTTGAATTTCACGAGAATGCTCGAAATTGAAAATCAAATTTACGTTAAAACGTTTTAAATACTAAAATAGCAGCTAAATCCATATATAAGTCGTTACTTCAAACTACCTGTTTGCTTCAATGAGCTTTTCAAGCCGTAAAACACGATGGTAGAGGGCTGACTTCGACAAGGGAGGGTCAGCCATCTCCCCCAAATCACGCAGCGACAGATCGGGATAGCGCTCGCGCAGGTCGCAAAAAACCGCCAAGGCATCCGGAAGCGCATCACGAAGGCCACACTGCTCGAGCTCATCGATAAGCGCAAGCTGATGTTGGGCGGCACCGGCGCTTCTGGTCTGGTTGGCGAGCTCGGCGTTCACGCGACGGTTCACATCGTTCTTAACCAATTTGACCGCGCGCGCTTCCTCGATCTCGGCAACGCTGCGCTTGGCGCCGACCAGCTTTAGAAGCTGCTCGATCTCCTCGGCGCTCTTAATGTAGACGGCAAAGGATCCGCGCCGCGCGTTAACGCGCGCATGGACCCCAATCTGCTCCAACAGATCGCAAAGTCCCTTGGCATATTGCTCGCCCTGCACAGCGATCTCCAAATGAAAATCGCCGCGTGGATCGGCCACGAAGCCGCCCGCGATGAGCGCGCCGCGGATATAGGCAAGTCTACAGCAAGGACGGGCAACGATATGTCGGGGTACGCCGGCGACAAGTCCTCCCCTACGGTCGAGGATACCCAGCAGAACCAAGGCCTTATCCAGGTCTGGCTGATCAGGCAAGGTGATGAGGTAGTTTCGAACCTTATGCAAGACAGATTTGCGGACGGTGAACTCCGTTTTGAGCTTAAGGATACGATGCGTCAGCGTGATCATCGTGCGCGCGACGGCTCCCGTCTCAGTCGCAACCGTCAAACGATACCGCCCAGAGCCGGCAAGCGAGAGCGTACCACTCACGCGCGTGAGGGCGGCGAGCGTCGACAAGTCGCAGTATTCACATTCGGGTTCGCAGCGCGCAAGCTCGTCGCGCACCTCAGCGGTAAACGACATGCAGGCCTATGCCTTCGTGTTGGCGCGCGACAGGTCGCGGTGGGAGATGCTCACATGATACTGAGCGCCTTCCAAATAACGTGCCGTGGCCTCGGCGATGGCAACGCTGCGGTGCTGGCCGCCCGTGCAGCCGATGGCGATAGAAAGCTGCGGCTTGCCCTCCGCGATATAGCCCGGCATCACCGTATCGAGCAGCTGTGTCCAAGCCTTCCAAAACTCCTGCGTCTTGGGATGGTCCAGAACAAAATCGGAGACCTTTTTATCGAGACCGGTCATCGTGCGCATCTCGGGATCGTAGAACGGATTGGGCAGGAAACGAACGTCGATCATAATGTCCGCTTCGACGGGCATGCCGTGCTTAAAGCCAAACGAGAACACGTGGACGTCCATGAGTTGCTGGTCGGACAGCTCGGAAAATGCCATACGTAGCTTGTTGCGCAGCGCAGAGGTGCGCAGACGGCTCGTGTCGATAATCATATCGGCTCGGTCGCGCACGCCCTGGAGCTGAAGGCGCTCGCGCTGAATGGCATCGGCCGTAGTCTCCCCCGGCTTGGCAATGGGATGACGGCGGCGATTTTCGCTGTAGCGACGAATCAGCACCTCGTCAGAAGCCTCCAGGAACACGATGTCGCAGCTCATCTCGCGCTCTTCGAGCGCGGCGACCGCATCGAGCAACTCGTCAAACAGTCCCTGGCTACGCAAATCGCAGGTGACGGCGAGATGCCTGCCCACGCCCGTATTGATGCCGACGAGCTCGGCAAGCTGGGCGATGAGACGCGGAGGCAGGTTATCGATGCAAAAATAGCCCATATCCTCGAACACGTGCATGGCCTGTGTGCGGCCCGATCCGGACATTCCGGTGATGATGACGATATCGGGGATGCGCTCCGAGCGCTCCGCCGCATCCATGGCATCTCCCTTTTGCATGTGCTGCCTCCCAAAAACAAGCGCGGGACCCAGCAACCCGGATCCCGCGCGGTCAATTGCCTATATTGAGTATACCGCCCCGAGCGGATACGAGGCCTGTCTTACGCCTCAAGCGCAGCCTTGAACCAACTCGTAATACTCGTGGGGTGCGTGATGGCGGTGCCGACGACAACGGCCCAGGCGCCAGCATCGATCGCGGCGCGAGCCTCCTCGGGCGTGTGCACGCGGCCCTCGCAGATGATGGAAAGACCGGGGAATTCCTCGGTCGCCTGACGCAGGAGCGGCAGATCGGGGCCATCGGCCATGGTGCAGTCGATGGCAGCGACACCGTGAGAAAGCGTGGTAGATACAAGGTCGAAGCCCATATCAACCGCACGGCGAATGTCCTCGATGGTGGCACAGTCGGCCATCAGGAGCACACCCTCCTCGTGCAGCGGGCGGAAGGTATCCTCGACCGACTTGCCGTCGGGACGCGGACGATCGGTGGCGTCGATCGCCACGATATCGGCACCCGCAGCAACGCAGGCGCGAGCGTGACGCAGCGTCGGCGTGATGTAAACGCCCTCGTGCCCATCCTTCCACAGGCCGATGACAGGAACCTCACAGCGACCCTTAATGGCGGCAATGTCGGCAAGGCCCTGGCAGCGAATGGCGGCGGCGCCGCCGAGCTCGCAAGCACGAGACATTTGAGCCATGGTCTCTGGCGTACGAAGCGGCTCGCCCATATACGCCTGAACGCTCACGATGAGCTTACCCTTCAGGGATTGAATCAAAGGATCGACGGTCATAAGGCTGCAACCTTTCTCAGAACAGCCTCCCGAGGTGTGTTGTCTCGGGAGGCTCCTACAGAAGATACGTTTACTTCAACGAGGCAAGAAGATGCTCAGCGGCACCGATGAGCGGAGCATCGCCCTCCAGAGAACCGATGAGGATCGGCGTGTCCTGAAGCGGATCGAGCGCCTGGCTGGCATAGCCCTCGTGCACCGAATCCTTCCACGTCTGCGAACGCCAATCGGGACCTTGGTGAATCACGCCGCCCGAAAGCACGATGACCTCAGGGTCCAGGATGTTAGCGAGCGAGCCCAAGCTGGCCCCCAGCGCAAAGCCGGCGTCATGGATGACCTCGGTCGCCTTTGCGTCGCCCGCACGGCACAGGTCGTTCACATCGCGACCGACCGAAGGACGGCTGGGGTCGACGCGACCAAAGCGCTCATCGTACATACGACCAATGGAAGTGCCCGAAGCAACCGACTCCAGATGGCCGGAACGCCCGCAGGCGCAGGGAATACCGGCGGCAGCCGAGCACTCGATGTGGCCCATATGGCCAGCAGCACCATGGAAGCCCTGCATCACGCGGCCGTTCTCGACATATGCGCCGCCGATGCCCGTACCGATGCCAAGACACAAGACGGAGAACTTGCCCTTGCCGACGCCCCAGTGGGCCTCGCCCAGAGCATGAGCCTGCACGTCGCCTACAACGGCAACGGGAAGACCGAGGTCCTCGCGCAGGCGCGGCCCCAACTGAACGCCGGACCAGCCGGGCATGATCTCGTTGGCATACGCGATGGCGCCCGTCTTGGGATCGACAACGCCGGCGGCACCGATACCGACGCCAAGGACCTCGACATCGGGATTCGCCTCGAGAGCAGCCTTGATGGACGCCTCGATACGCTGGAAGACGGCCTCGCCGCCCTCTTGGGCCTCGGTGGGAACCTCGGCCTCAAAAACGGGATGGGGCACGCTGCCGTCAGCCGGGTACTCCATGATGGCAGTCGCGATCTTAGTTCCGCCGATATCGACAGAGCAGACGTACTTGTTCTCCATGTCGCTCTCCTTAGGAGATAAAAAACAACTACAGGAAATGCGCCGTAAGGCTAGCCGTCACAGCGCGGTAAAGGTTTTCCAGATGCCCGAGATCGCCGAGAAACCGTGTGGCCATTGACCTAATGGGTCATGGCCGCACGGTTGAACGGCAAGGTCGGGTGCCCGGGGAAGCTTTACAGGAGACCGTTGTCCTGGAGGACCTTCTTAATCGCCTCGACGTTCTCGCCGGTCATGGCCTTCACCGGGCGCGGCATGGTCGGGCTGTCGAAGATACCCATGAGGTTCATAGCGGTCTTGAAGGCGCCGACGCCACCGGCATAACCCTGGACGCCCGAGGTGACATCCCAGATGTGCGAAATCTCATTGAGGCGATCCTGCTCGGCCTTGACGGTAGCCCAGTCACCAGCCTGAGCGGCCTTCCACTGACGCACGTAGCCCTCGGGCTCAACGTTGGCGAGACCCGGGACGGAACCGTCGGCGCCACCAAGGTAGGCGCCGTCGACAACAACCTCGTGACCGGTGAGAATGCTCATCGGATGGCCGTTTTTCTCGTTCTCCTGAACGAGGTAGCGGAACGAGATGTCATCACCCGAGGAATCCTTGACGCCAGCAAGGACACCCTCGGCGCCGAGCTTGGCAAGGAGCTTCCAGGGGAGCTTGGTGTGGACGCACACAGGGATGTCGTAGGCGAAGATGGGCAGGTCGAGTTCCTCATGCAGGATGCGGAAGTGCTCCTCGACCTCGGTCATGCCCTGCAGGGCATAGAACGGGCAGGTGGCGACGAGGGCATCGGCGCCCAGCTCCTGAGCGACCTTACCGTGCTCGATCATGCGCTCGGTCTCGGTGTCAATGATGCCGACCAGAACGGGAACGCGGTGGTCGACGATACGGACGGCCTCGGCGATGATCTGACGGCGACGCTCGTCGGTGGAGAAGACGACCTCGCCCGAGGAGCCCAGGAAGAACAAGCCATCGACGCCGGCATCGATCATGCGGTTGATGCTGCGCTCAAAGGAGGCAACATCGAGCTGGTGGTCTTCGGTATCGGGAACAACGACGGGAGGGATAACGCCGGTGAATTTCTGAGTTGCCACAAGAATCTCCTTAGTTGTCTGGCGGGCAGCCCTATGCCGCCCACTCTTGTTGGCAGTGTCCAGGCCGTCTAGGCCAAAGAACACGGGTAGAACGTTTGGTTAAAAAAGTCGACGACTTCGTTTTCGAACGCATTGATGCGCTCGTGAGCGTATTTGGCATAGATGATATGCCTCCGGTCACACTTAAGACCGTTGAATACGGCAAACTGATCCTTGGGATCGCTCACGGTATCCATAAGCGATGTGCCCATGAGCACCGATCCACGCACCCGAGACGACAGCGCCTCGAGGCCGCCAGGAAGCGGATTGGCAACCGCCGTGCAGGCGAGGCCCCGCTCGTCCAGAGCAGAAACCGCCAGCGCGACTCCGCCGCCAAGACCCTCGCCCCATGCAAAGATGTGGTCGGGGTCCATGCCATCAAGATTGCGCGCCACCTTCGCCAGCGCGCAACCCCAACGGACGCGCTCGACAAAAGCGGGCGAAGAAATCCCCCGCTGCAGGTCGTCCGCACCAGCAACATCGTCATCCAGCGCGAGGACGGCATAACCCATGGCGGCAAATCTCGTCATGTGATGCCAGCCGCGCACAGGCCGATCGATGTCGTGGAACATCAGGCACAGCGGCACGCGCTCAGATACTCGGGCACGACCGACAGGCTCAATCAAACGAGCGTGAATCGCATCGTCACCGAGCTCAAAGGAGACCTCCGAGTAACGGGCGCAGGGGTTAACAAAGTCAATCGCCGTAATGGCCAGGCCTTGAATCTCAAGATTCGAAGCGCATGTCTCTAAATCGGAAACATCTGCTTGGACATCACCGCGCCAGCCTCGATATTCTGCGAGCCTTGACGAAACCGTTCCAGGAATTCCCACGAGCCCGGGGACAATCAGCTCATTGACATTGCTCTCGCACTTAGACATGAGCCTCCCCTCCCTTGCAGAAAAACGGAATGATCAGATCGTCAAAATCCTGAATCTCCTCGTGGCCAAAGCCTTCAAAGAACTCATGACGCTTTTCACAGGTCAGGTTGTTATAGACCGCAAACTGCGTCGCTGGCGGACAGACGACATCGGCTGTGCCAGTGCCAAACAGCACGGGGCATTTGACCATAGGGGCAAAGTTCTTGGAATCGAAGTACGCCAGCTTGGCATAGGCTTCGTCAATACGAGTCGAGTCCTCGTCAAACCAGCGAGACCAATAGCGCAGGCCCTCGTAGGCAATGTCGTCGGCATCCAAATCCCAGACCAGGCGAAAATCTGACAGGAAGGGATAGAGGATGGCGGCGCGATTGATAAGCTCGCTGTTAAGTGCGCAGGTCGCAATGCCCAAACCACCGCCCTGCGACGCGCCGTTCACAAACACACGGGCAAGATCGATGCCCTCGAGCTCGTGAACGATGCGGCACAGGATGCGAATATCTTGGTGCAAGCGGACATAATAGAGGTTGGCCGGGTCGCCGTCGATACCGGCGACGATATGCCCGGCAACCGTTGTGCCCTCAAATCCACCAATGTCCTCGGAGGGACCTCCTTGGCCGGGGCAGTCGAGGGCGATGAGTGCCATGCCCATGCCCCCAAACGACGCCTGCTCAAACCAGCTGCGGCTTGCACCCGGATACCCATGGAACTGAAGTACCAATGGCACGGGCTCGTCCGAGACGGGTTTAAGGTACTTGGCATGCAGGCGAGCGCCACACATGCCGGTATACCAGAGGTCGAAAAGCTGGCAGGTCGCGGCATCGGTGACCGATGCCGTCTCGATCGCATAGTCAAGCCCGACGGCGTCGGCCTCGACCATGCGATCCTTCCAAAAGAGATCGAAATCTGATGGACGGGGCATGGCGCCTCGATATTCACCAAATTGATGTTGTAGCTCCTGAGCACTTGGCATGGCTCGTGAACCCAACCTTTCGAAATCGCAACGGAGGTGCGCCCGGCAAGGGAACCGGGCGCACGGGAGGGAAAGCGAGGCTACTCGCCGAGCTTGGGGTGCAGCAGTGACGGCGCAGCGCCGAGCAGCATCTTGGTGTAGGGGTCCTGGGGATGCTGGAAGACCTGCTTGGCCTCGCCCTGCTCGACGATCTTGCCGCCATTCATAACGATGATGTCGTCAGAGATATAGCGGACCGTCTGGATGTCATGGCTGATGAACACCATGGCCAGGCCGAGCTCCTTCTTAAGGTCGGTCAGCAGATTCAGAATCTGCGCGCGGACTGAAACGTCCAGAGCCGAGGTGGGCTCGTCGGCGATGATGGCATCGGGGTTCAGCGACAGGGCACGGGCAATTGCGACGCGCTGACGCTGGCCGCCCGAAAGCTGGCCGGGAAGAACCTCGGCAGCGGAGCTGGGCAGACCGGTGAGCTCCAAGAGTTCCTTGACGCGCTTCTCCTGCTCGGCCTCGGTGCCCAGGTTGTGAACGCGCATGGGATCGAGCAGCTGCTCGCGAACGACCATGCGGGGGTTGAGCGCCGTGGCCGGGTTTTGGAACACGACCGAGATGACGCGGCCCATGTGGCGACGGTCCTCGGCGGTACATTTGGTAACGTCCTTGCCCTTAAAGTAGACCTTGCCGCTCGTGGGGGCCTGCAGGCCGCACATGACGTTGGCGGTGGTGGACTTGCCGCAACCGGACTCGCCGACGATGCCGATCGTCTGACCGGGCATGAGCTTAATCGTTACACCCTGGACGGCGTGAACCAGGTTGGGGTGCAGAATCGAGCCGGTACGGGTCCTAAAGGTGACGTGGACGTCATCAAGGAAGATGATCGGCTCGACGCCGTTGACTGCGGTCTCGCTCATCTACATCACCTCCGCGTGAGGGGTCAAACCATTTGCCTTGAGCACCTCGTCGGGGAGCTCGGAATAGAAGTGCTCGGTGCCGGGCACGCGCTTGAAGACCGGACGGGTGTCCAGGCCAATACGCGGGTGGCTCGAGCGGGGCGCGAAGCGATCGCCCTTGGGGAAATCGCGCGGGCTCGGAACGGCGCCGGGCACCTGGTGCAGGCGGCCCGAACCGCTCTCGATGGACAGAACGGAACCCAGAAGACCGCGGGTGTACTCGTGGATCGGGTTAGTGAGCAGCTCCTTGGTGGGTGCCTGCTCGATAACCTGACCGGCGTACATAACCGTGATGTTATGGGCAACCTCGGCGACCAGAGCCAGGTCATGCGAAACAAAGATCATGGCAAAGCCGAGCTTGGCCTGAAGATCGTTGAGCAGCTTGATAACCTGCTTCTGGACGGTAACGTCCAGAGCGGTCGTGGGCTCGTCGCAGATGACCAGCTTGGGGTCGCGGGTAAGGGCCATAGCGATCAGGACACGCTGACGCTGGCCGCCGGAGAGCTCGTGCGGATAGCTCTCGAGCGTGCGCTTGGGATCGAGGCCGACGAGCTCCAGGAGCTCCTCGGCGCTGCGGGTTCCGCCGCGCTTGGTGAGCTGCTTCATCTGGGCAGAGATAAGCATGGAGGGGTTGAGCGAGGACAGGGCGTCCTGATAGACCATGGCGATATCGGTACCGCGCAGGCCGAACCACTCCTTCTTGCTCATCTTGAGCAGGTCACGGCCCTCCCAGAGGACCTCGCCGGAAAGGTGCTCGTCCTCATCGGTCAGGCCCATGATGGCCAGCGTGGTGATGGACTTACCGCAACCGGACTCGCCCACCAGGCCCATGGTCTGACCAGGACGGACGTCAAAGTTGACATGGTCGACGACGTTGATATCACCGTGATGCTCAAACTGGATGCAGAAGTCACGGACCGAGAGAATCGGTTCGACAGACTCGTCGGGCACATGGCGATCGTCACGCTTGAGCTCGACATCGCGCAGGGCGCCAAGGCGAGCGGAGAGGGACTGGGCCTGCTCCTTGTAGGCGCGAACGGGGTCGGAGACCAGCAGGTCGGCCTCGCGACGCTTGGAGGAATCGGTCGGATCCAGGGCGGCGGAGGGAGCAGCGGCCATGGCGTCGGTAATGCCCTCGGAGAGGATGTTGAGCGCCAGGCAGGTGATCATGATGGCCAGACCCGGGAACAGCGCCTGCCACCAACGGCCGGCAAGCACGCCGCCGCGGGCGTCGGCGAGGATGTTGCCCCAGGTAGCGGTGGGCTCCTGAATACCAGCGCCGATGAAGGTCAGCGAGGCCTCGAAGATGATGGCGTCGGCGACCAGGGTAACGGTGAAGACCATGATCGGGGCGATGCAGTTACGCAGAACATGCTTGATCAAAATCCACGGAGCCTTGGCGCCGGAAACGATGACCGCGCGGACATAGTCCTCGCCGTACTCGGACACGATGTTGGCGCGCACGATACGGGCAATCTGCGGAGTGTACATAAAGCCGATGGCGAAGATGATCGACGGCACGGAGTTGCCCAGGATGGAAACGAAGACGGCCGCGAGGGCGATGCCCGGGATGGACATGATGATGTCCAGGATACGCATGATCGTCTCGGAGACGGCCTTGCGCGAAACCGCTGCAAGAGCGCCCACGACCGAGCCGCAGACCAGAGCCATGGCAGTGGCGCCAAAGCCGATAATCAGCGAGTAACGACCACCGTAGAGCATACGCGACAGAATGTCGCGACCCTTATCGTCGGTACCGAAGATAAATCCGTTGCCGGGAGCCTGGCGAGCCGTAAAGATCTCGACCGGGCTATAGGGGGCAAGAAGGGGCGCCAGAATCGCAGTCAGGGCGACCAGCACCAGCACGACGGCGGCAATCTTAGAAGACAGCGTCATCTTCTTCCAGCCACCGAGCTTGAGCCCCTTGGAGGCAGCCTTCTCGAGCTGCTCGGTTTGCTTCTCTCGAATCTTTACCATAATCTACACCGTCCTGATGCGCGGGTTGATGAGCAGGTAGAGCATGTCAACCACGATGTTGATGATGATGAAGGCGAGAGCAACGACGATGACGACGCCCTGAACCAGGTTCGCCTCGTTGCCCTGAACGCCCTGCAGAATCGCGGTGCCCATGCCGGGGAGGTTGAAGATAACCTCGATGACGACGGCGCCGCCCATGAGGTAACCGATCTTAAGACCGAGGGTGGTGACCGGGGTGATCAGCGCATTGCGAAGAACGTTGATGCCGACGACGACCTTCTCGGGAACGCCGGCGCCACGAGCCATACGGACATAGTCCTTGTCGAGCTCCTCGACCATGGCGGTACGCACGATACGAGTCATCTGGCCCGTCAGCGGAAATGCCAAGGCGATAGCGGGCATGATCATACGTCCCAGATAGCCAACCGGATTCGTGGTGAAGTGAGGCAGAGCACCCGATGCCGGAAGCACCTTAAGGTAGGAAGAGAACAGCAGGATCAACAGAACGGCAAGCCAGAACGACGGGGTTGCCAAGCCGGCAATGGAAAAGACGCGGATCACTTGGTCCGGCCATTTGTCGCGATACAGTGCCGCGATGACGCCGAGCAAAAACGAAACGACCGCACCGATGGCAAGACCGATGAAGGTCAGCTGCATCGTAACGGGCAGGGCCGTGGAGATGCGCTTGGCAACGGAGTTGCGAGCAGCACCATAGGTGCCCATGTCGCCATGAATCAAATCGCCCATATAGCGCACGTAGCGCACGGGCCAGGGGTCGTCCAGACCATACTTCTCATGGTACTCGGCGACCGCCTCGGGCGAGGCACCGTCACCCAACGCCGTGTAGGCGGGGTCGGTCTTGGAGAACGACATAAGGAAGAACACCAGGACGGTGACGCCCAATGCCATGATCGGCAGCGCCACGAGACGCCTTCCAATCAAACGTAGCAAGTTGTTCACGTTCTCTCCCCTTTCTTTTGTCGGTAGGACCAACTGGTATATGAGTACGGATACTCATTACAAGACCCGAGCGACATCGTTGCCGCCCGGGTCTTTGTTTCAACTATGAGGATACGGTCCCAACGACCGACATCCTGCATACAGACTCAAGCGAGTCTTACGCCTTGACGGTCGCAACGCCCCTGAAGGACATGCTCGTCGTGCCGATGCCCTTGAAGCCATCGAGGGCCTCGCCGTTGGGCGCAGTGGACGGATCGTCCCAAGAAGCGGAGACGGTCTTGACGTGGACAACGGGGTACAGAACGGCGTTGTCGGCAATGATGTCGAAGCACTCGTTCCACTTCTTCTGCTGCTCGTCGCCCTCGGCGGCAAGAGCCTCGTCCATGAGACTGTGGAGCTTCTGCCACTCAGCGGACTCCTTCCACGGGCAACGGGTCTGCATCCAGACGTTGTCGCCGTACCACCAGTTGAGCAGCAGGTCGGGGTCGGCGCCGAAGCAGGAAGGATCGCCAGGGGCAAGGAGGATATCGTAGGCCTCGCCGCCGTCGATGGCAGCGTAGGTGGCCGGCGAGGTATCGGTCTGGATGGTCACATCGAAGCCGAGAGCGTCGAGGTCGTTCTTGACCTGGGCGGCCATGCCCTTAATCTGCTCGTTGTCGGTGGTGCGCAGGGTGATGGCACCCGGGGTGATGCCAGACTCCTCGATGAGCTTCTTAGCCTTCTTGGCGTCGGTCTTGTACACCGTGGAAGCCTCATGATAGTTGGTGAAGCTCTTGGGCAGGTAGCAGCTGGCAGCGGTGGCAAGGCCGGCGAAGGTGTTGCTGACCATCTTCTCGGTGTCGAGCGCATACATGACAGCCTGACGGACCTTGACGTTGTTCCAAGGCTCCTTGGCGACGTTGAACATGATGAAGCGGGTGCCGAAACCCTGAACGTTATCGATCTTGCAGCCGGCGCTCTCAAGCTGGTCGACGGCGTCAGCGGTAACGAGCTCCATAACGAGCGTGGAGCCCTCCTGCTGAGCGGTAACGCGAGCGGTGGGGTCGGTCAGGATGCTGTACTGGATCTTCTTATCCTCGGCAGCATACTCACCGTTGTACTCAGGATTGGGAACCAGGGTAATCTCGGTATCGGAGATAGAGTCGTACATCCAGGGGCCGGAGCCGATCGGCTGCTTGGCGCGATCCTCCTCGGTCTGAGTGGCCGGGGTAACGCGGACGATGGCCAGACGATCCTTGAGCAGGGAGAAGTTGGGGACCTTGGTCTTGACCGTCACGGTGCTGGCGTCCTTGGCCTCGATGGACTCGAAGGGCTGGAAGAACGGAGCATAGGTAGCGGAAGCGGCGCAAGCGGTGTAGGAGGCGACAACATCGTCAGCGGTGACCTCGGTGCCATCGGAGAACTTGGCACCCTTGCGGATGGTGACCTCGAAAGTGGTGTCGTCCACAGACTTGGGATCGTCGGTGGCGAGCTCGTTGAAGGTGCTGTAGTCGTGGTAATCGATGCCGTAGAGGCCCTCGACGACGTGCCAGTTAGCACCCAGGCCCACAGCGGAGCCGGTGCTGGCGGGGTCGAAGCTGGACGGAGCGTAAGCGGAACCAGCGGTGATCACGCCGCCGCCACGGTTGGCGGAATCGGTGGAACCGGAAGCGGAACCCTCGTCGCTAGAGCTGCCACCGCAGCCGGTGAGACCAAGCCCTGCGACAGCAGCGACGCTGCCGGTGAGGCCGAGGAACGAACGCCTGGACATACCCTTGTTGATGATGGCCATGTCTTCTCCTATCAATAGAGAATCTTACTCGGGAGCACCTAGACTTGCCCCCGCGCAACTTGCGGACGATATATACCTTACCTACCGACGAACCCAACTGAGGTGCCGCGCTCGGCGACCGATACATACATACGCTTGAACGGTATTTACTACCGTTCACCGAATTCGTTGACAAACGATTCGCCAGACAGTATGTATCGGCGAGGTGAGATATCAGTCTTCGTCAACCCGCAGGATAGCAGGGTTTTCGCTTGGGTTAGTCAAACGTTTTAGCGTTAATAAAACCCGAAACCAGCAGGCAATCATGGCGAAATAAATGGTTGAAAACCGCGCAATCATGTATATCAGTTGTTTGGCTCGTGTTTAGCTATCGGAATGGCCAGCCGCCGCCTCGGCGCGCTCGGCATTCCATGCAACGAGCGCCTCGTGGACCGCCTTGGCAACATCGGCAGGTATGCCGCGAACTTCCGCGATCTCTTGCTCGCTCGCCGCGCGCAAACGCTTCATCGAGCCAAAATGGCGCATAAGGGCACGTTTTCTGGTGGGTCCCACGCCTGGAACGTCATCGAGTACCGAAACCGTCATGGCTTTATCGCGCAACTCGCGATGGAACGTGATGGCAAAACGGTGCGATTCATCGCGAACCTGTTTAATTAGATAGAGCGAAGCAGACCCGGTCGGCAGCACGACGGGAGTCTCGTCCCAAGGCACGAAAACTTCCTCATCGGCCTTCGCCAAGCCACAAACCGGTATATCGAGCCCAAGAGCCTCAAGTTGCTTGATCGCAGCGGTCAATTGCGGCTTACCGCCATCGACAACGAGCAAATCGGGGCGCGAGCCAAAGCGCTCGTCGACCATGCGCTCGGGAGCATAGCGTCGTCCCAAAACCTCGGACATCGACACGAAGTCGTTTGCCTCGTCCAATTCGGCCTGAATTTTAAAACGACGGTACTGGCTCTTGTCGGCGCGTCCGTTGGTAAACACCACCATCGAGGCGACCGTAAAGGTTCCATGCAGCGTCGAGATATCGAAGCACTCGATACGCATCGGCGGCGCCGGCAGCGCCAGCGCGCTTTCGAGCTCCAGGAGCGCTTGATTGGTGCGGTCGTCAGCGTACCCCGTTCGCATCATGTAGCGCATGAGGGCATGGCGCGCATTTTTGGATGCCATATCGAGCAAACGGTGCTTTTCGCCACGCTGCGGCCTATGGAGATGGCAGGAACGCTCGCGCTTGCCTGCAAGCCACTCCCCCAGCGCCTCCGCATCCTCAAGCTCGACAGAGAGGTTTATCTCAGCTGGAATATCAGCCGTCTCGTCGTAATAGCGCTTAAGAAAGCCCGATTGGAGTTCCTCTTCGTCGACATCCAAACCCTTATCGAGAATAAACTCGCAGGTTCGAACCGTTCGACCCTCACGCACGACAAAGACGCAAGCGGCAGAGATGGTCTCCTCGCGATAGAAACCGATGACATCGATATCGACACTGGAGGGAAAAACGACTTGCTGACGGTCGTCCAGACCCCTGATGACCTCCAAACGACGTTTGACGCGTGCCGCGCGCTCAAAGTCGAGCGCCTCGGCGGCATCCGTCATCTCGGAGGTCAGCTCATCGACGACATCCTTGCGATGGCCCGACAAAAAGCGCTCGACACGCTTGACGTTCTTGGCATAGTCCGTAGGAGAAATCGCGCCGACACACGCACCTGGGCCGCGCCCGACATGGTAGTCGAAGCAGGGACGCCCGTTTTGCGCGCAAATCATATTGACGATGTCTTCCTCGCCCTTGTGGGACTCGACGATACGACGACAACGACGCCACTCCGCACAGGATGCGGAGCAGATGGGGATAACCTTGCGCAGCGTATCTATCGTCTCACGTGCCGCACGGCTATCGGTATAGGGACCAAAATAACGCGTTCCCGGCTTATGGCGCTCACGCGTATATTTGATAGCTGGGAACAGATCGCTCTTGGTGATAGCGATAAAGGGATAGCTCTTGTCGTCCTTAAGGTCCACATTAAAGTACGGATGGTACTGACCAATCAAATTGCGCTCGAGCACCAACGCCTCGTGCTCGGTCTCCACCACGATATAGTCAAAGCTCGCCACCAGCTGCATCATCAGCGGGATCTTTTGACGCTCATCCTGCAGCGTCACGTACTGGCGCATACGGGAACGCAGGTTTTTCGCCTTGCCCACGTAGATGACATCGCCCTTGGCATCCTTCCAAAGGTAGCAACCGGGTTGTGTAGGAACGCGCGAAACCTGCTCGGCAAGCGTTGGAATGTTGTCGTGACCGGCCACGCGCACCTACTTACGACGAAGCAGCGCCGAGACCTCGGGCATCTTAAGGACGACGGCAAGGCCAAAGGTAACAGCAAGCGAGACGACACCCGCAACGCAAACATAGCCAAGAGTAATCAGAATCGAGCCGCCAAGTGCCCCGACAAAGTGCTCAAGCGCCCACATGACGCCGGCGCCTGCGGCAGCACCCAGGCCACCGAGCAAAAGGCCAAAGAAACCGCCATGCAGGATAGATTTGACCTGAAGGCCACGCAGACGACGACGCAGCCACCACAGCGAACAACCGACCAAGATCACGTAGTCGACGACATACGAAAGCGCGATTGCCGGCATGCCGAAGCCCAGCACAACGCCAAACAGCAGAACCGAGCCGGCCTGGCCGATGGCAGAATACAGGCAATAGCGGCTATAGGGCTTCATGTCGAGCAAGGCAGAGAAGCTCTTCTGCATCAACACGACCACACCGTAGAGCGGCAGCGAGAACGCCAGGTAGACAAGGAACTCGGACACCAGCGCCACGCCGGATTCATCGAACTTGCCAGCACAGTAGATCATGTTGAGCGGACGCGCGAAGACAATCAGGTACAGCGCGAACGGAATCAGGAAGAACAGCATCTGGGCGACGCCACGCGAAATGCCCGTGCGAACGCTGTCGTAATCCTTCTCCTGTGCGTCGTGAGAGAGCTCGGTATAGAGCGCCGTCGAAAGCGAGGCGGCAATCAGCGCGTAGGGCAGCGTGTACCACAGGCGCGCATAGGCGATGACGGAAGGGCCAGTCTCGGGCTGGACCACCAGCGCGGCAGCGTTGGTGATAGAAGTCGAGACAAACATGCACACCGTGGCGAGCAGCGTCGGGATACCGAGCGCAATCGTCTGGCGCAGCGCGGGGTCCTTAAAGTCGATATGGATATGGGGATGCACGCCGTGCTTGCCAAGCGCGGGGATCTGACATGCCATCTGAACAAAGACACCGAGGGTCGTACCGGCCGCAATCAAGATGATGCCGGCACGGTCGCCAAACTGTGCGGACACGGGCGCAAAACCCATAAAGCTCGCAATGACGATCACATTGTTGAGGACCGGGGCAAACGTCGACCAGAAGTAGTCGCGGTGTGCGTTGAGAACGCCCGAGAACACCGAACCCAAACCATAAAACAGAATCTGGATGGCAAAGAAACGGAACATGAACGCAGCGGTATCCATGCTGCCGCCGTCACCCGAAAGGAACGATTGCGTCCAGATAAAGCCCGGGGCGAATACGGTCCCCAGCAACGAAATGCCACCCAGCACCAAAAGCAGAATGCCGAGCAGGTTGCCCACGTACTCGTTCGAGGCCTCGCGACCCTGCTCACGCCTCACGCCCATGTACACGGGCAAAAACGCCGTCACGAGCATGCCACCCATCACGAGTTCGTAGAGCATATTGGGCAGGTTGTTGGCGACCTGATAGGAGGACGAGAGCAGCGACATGCCGATAGCGGCCGCCATTGCCCACGTGCGGATAAAACCGGTGACGCGAGACACGATAGTCAGGATGGTCATAAGCCCGGCGGAACGACCAACCGTGGAGTAGTCCGACGAGCCCATGTCGTCAGTGTCATCTCGCGACGAAGAAGCTTCGGATGAGGGTGTCTGAGGCGCAAATTCTTTTGCAAAATGAGCTCCGCGCTTCAATTCTTCCTGCGGCATCGCTCAGTCCTCTCTCGTAATCGCGGCAACCGTCGCCCCGCAAAATGCAATTAAATCATCGGGTACAAGCTCGAGCTGATAACCACGCTTGCCTCCCGAAATAAAAATGGTATCCCAAAGGACACACGTCTCATCAATGAGCGTCCGGTAGCGTTTTTTCATACCGACCGGGCTGCAGCCGCCGCGAACGTAGCCAGTCGCCGCAAGCAAATCCTTCACATGCATCATGGCCAAGGACTTCTCCCCCGCGGCACGCGCGGCGGACTTTAGATCGAGCTCGTCGGCAACAGGGATACAGCACACGACATAGTCGTTGGACGGTGTCACGCAGACCAAAGTCTTAAATCCTTGACCGGGCTCCTCGCCAAGCTGCTCCGAAATCGCGACCCCCAGGCCCACCGACTCATCACCATCGTCTTCGTACGTATGTAGAACATAGGAAATGCCGGCGCTTTCCAGCTCGCGCATCGCATTGGTTTTTGGCGTCTTTACAGCCTTTGCCATGACATATCCTTTCCCTCGCATTCGGACGCGAGGATTAAGTATATGTCCAATTCGGCTGCATACGTCACTTCGACACAGCAAGCGCCATCGAATCACAAGGAGTCGATGGCGCCCATAAACTGAATCGCCTATTTATTGAGCATCAAGTTGAGCCTGACGCTCCCGGTCGCGCCTGAGCAACGGCGCCAAAAACTTGCCCGTATAACTCTGCGGACAGTCCGCAACCTGCTCCGGTGTGCCCGAAACCACAACGGTTCCGCCGCCGTTACCGCCCTCGGGACCCATATCGATCAGGCGGTCGGCAACCTTGATGACATCAAGGTTGTGTTCAATCACCAGCACCGTGTTGCCCGCATCGACCAAGCGCTGCAGCACATCGAGCAGCTGGCGGACGTCCTCAAAATGAAGGCCGGTCGTCGGCTCGTCCAAAATATAGAACGTCTTGCCCGTCTGGCGTCGATGAAGCTCCTTGGCGAGTTTCACACGCTGCGCCTCGCCGCCCGAAAGCGTCGTGGCGGGCTGGCCCAGGCTCACGTAGCCTAAGCCTACATCGTACAGCGTCTGGAGCTTGCGCTTAATCTGCGGGATATTCCCAAAGAAGGCCAGTGCCTCGGCCACGCTCATGTCAAGTACGTCCGAGATGGTCTTGCCACGGTAAGTGACCTCGAGTGTCTCGCGGTTGTAGCGTTTACCGCCGCAAACATCGCAGGGAACGTAGATATCGGGAAGGAAGTGCATCGCGATCTTGATCTGTCCGTCGCCCTTGCACGCCTCACAGCGCCCGCCACTCACATTAAAGGAGAAACGACCCGGCGAGTAGCCGCGCGCCTTCGACTCCGGCGTACTCGCAAACAGCGCGCGAAGATCATCCCACAGGCCGATATAGGTAGCAGGGTTGGAACGCGGCGTGCGGCCAATCGGCGACTGGTCGATATCGATAACCTTATCGATACACTCGATGCCCTCGATTTTCTTATACGGACCCACAGGGCGCGTCGAACGGTGAATGACATTCGTAAGGGCAGGCGCAATGGTGTCGGTAACCAGGGAGCTCTTGCCCGATCCCGACACGCCGGTAACAACCGTAAGCGTACCAAACTCGATTTTGGCGGTAACGTTTTTGAGGTTGTTGGCTCGAGCGCCCGTAATTTTAAGGCAGCCGCGACCGGGCTTGCGCCGTTCATCAGGCACCCGGATCATTCGTTTGCCGGTCAGATAGGCGCCCGTCATCGACTCAGGACACGCCATGATATCGGCAGGCGTTCCCGCCGCGACTACGTGTCCGCCGTTGACGCCGGCGCCGGGCCCCATGTCGATCACGTAATCGGCGGCACGGATTGTATCCTCGTCGTGTTCGACGACGATAACGGTATTGCCGATATCGCGCAGGCGCTCGAGCGTCTTGATCAGGCGCTCGTTGTCACGCTGATGAAGACCGATCGAGGGCTCGTCCAGAATATAGAGCACGCCCATGAGACCCGCGCCGATCTGCGTTGCCAAGCGAATACGCTGTGCCTCGCCACCGGAAAGCGTCGCCGAGGCGCGATCGAGTGTCAGATAGTCGAGTCCAACATCGACCAGAAAACGCAGGCGCTCCAGAATTTCCTTGACGATACGGCCGCCGATAAACTGTTGGCGCTCGGTGAGTTCCAGGCCCTCAAAAAACTCGAGCGATTCACGGCACGACAGGCAACAAACTTCGTAAATGGACTTGCCGCCCACGGTGACGGCGAGCATCTCAGGGCGCAAACGAGCGCCGTGGCAGGTCGAGCACGGCTCCTCGCGAATGTACTTCTCCAGGCGCGCCTTGGTGTTCTCGTTCGTCGTCTCGGTATAGCGTTCGTACAGGATGTTGCGAACGCCCGAAAACTTGGTATCCCACTGGCTGCGACGTCCGTCGAGCTTTTGGTAGTCGACCGAGATCTTCGTATCGCCCAGGCCATCCAAGAATGCACGACGCACGCGAGGGGGCAAGTCCTCCCACGGCGTATCGGCGCTCACCTTAAAGTGTTTGCAGACCGCAGCAAAAATCTGCGGATAGTAGTTCGAATTGCCAAACAGGCTACCAAAGACTCCGTCGGCAATGGACTTCGAGGGGTCCTCGATCAGCGCCTCGGCATCAACGGTTTTCTTAAAGCCCAGGCCGTCGCACTCAGGACATGCGCCATAGGGAGCGTTAAACGAAAAATCACGCGGCTGAAGATCGTCAATGGAGTGTCCATGCTCCGGGCACGCCAAGGCCAACGAATACTCCAGAAGCTCGCCCTCGGTCCCCTCGGGAGCATCACGATCGGGCAGCATGTACACGTTTACATTGCCGTGAGCCAGCGCGGTCGCCTGCTCAACAGACTCGGCGATACGGCCAAGAGAGTTCTCACGGATCACGATGCGATCGACCACGACCTCGATATCGTGCTTGAACTTCTTGTCCAGATCGATCGGATCGTCGAGCGAGCGCACTTCACCGTCGACACGCACGCGGCTAAAGCCCTCGGCGCGAAGGTCCTCAAACAGTTTGGTGTACTCGCCTTTTCGCCCGCGCACCACCGGTGCCAGCACAAACGCGCGGCGGCCCTCCCCCGCCGCCAAGACCTTGTCGGCAACCTGGTCGGTCGTCTGGCGCTCAATGACGCGGCCGCATTCGGGACAGTGCGGGGTGCCCACACGGGCGAACAGCAGGCGCAGATAGTCATAAATCTCGGTTACGGTGCCAACCGTCGAGCGAGGGTTTTTAGACGTCGTCTTTTGGTCGATCGACACCGCCGGCGAAAGGCCGTCGATTGAATCCAAGTCGGGTTTGTCCATCTGGCCCAAGAACTGGCGCGCATAGCTCGAAAGACTCTCGACGTATCGACGCTGGCCCTCGGCATAGATAGTGTCAAATGCCAGCGAGCTCTTGCCCGAGCCAGAAAGACCGGTAATGACCACGAGTTGGTCACGCGGAATGGAAACATCGATATCACGGAGGTTGTGCTCACGAGCGCCGCGAATAACGATAGAAGAATCAGACATGGAAGCTCCTTGCCTCCTATTGCATCGAATCATACTGTCGATGAGTTTAGCGCACTCGACGCGCACAGATGTTCGTAATACAAGATTCGCAGACCTTTAGCTTTGCGTATCGGGCGCTTTGTTTCTCGAAATGCCGTGGAAAGGTTACAGTAATCTAATACTGAACTTAATTTGCCGTAACAGAGGAACGTCCATGACCGAAGATATCCCCCTTGAAATCACTTCGAGCGACATGGCCAATCTGCCCATATTCATCGCCGTCCTTATCGTGGCCATCGTCGTGGTGCGTGTATATTTTTCAATCAAACACAATGAAAAGCCGCCCATTGCCCGCGTCTTTTGGTGCGCGACGCTCCTCATCCCGCTCGGCATGGTAGCTGCATGGATTACGAATCAATTGCTCGTAAATGAGGACAATTCCCTATGGGTCCTTTCTTATTCGGCGCTCGGTGCTGCCGCCGTCATACTTCTTGTCGAGCCCTTGGTTTCGGGACTTATCGACCAAACCGATCTTGCGACGGGAACGGTTGCCTGTATTTGCCGTGACATCCTTGTCATCGCCGCTGTTTCAGCGCTCTCGTTCGTTTCACTCGAAATTGCCTGTAACGAAACGTTCTATCGCATTCCCGCCAACTCATTCGGGTTTTCCGTCGGGCTGCTCGCGACGGTTCTGCTCTCCCTTTATTTGCTGGGACAGCGTCATGGAGGCGTCATGGCCCTCGTGCCCGTCGCCTGCTGCATCCTTGGCATTGCCGAGCACTTCGTCATAACGTTTAAAGGCGAAGCCATCCTGCCAAGCGATATCTTGGCCCTTGGCACCGCAATGGAAGTGAGCGAGGGATACGAGTTTACCTTTACCGCCGGAATCGTAACCTCTCTAGCCCTGCTGGAGATTTCCCTGGGGCTTCTTTCGCTTATCCGACCGAGAAAGCTCCGTACGCCCACCCATGTCTTCCCCGCAATCGCCGCTAACCTCTGCGCTTTTCTGCTAGTGACCGTTGTGGGGCTCTCGGGCTTTTCCAGCATCGACTTGGAGCAGGCGCTGAATTTTGGATTTGACCGTTGGCAGCCCATCACCACGTATGCGTCTCAGGGTTTTATCACTTCGTTCACCGAAATGGTCAACGAGTTGCCCATTGAGAAGCCCGAAGACTATACGCCCGATGAGGCGCAGAGCATCGAGCAGGAGCTCGCCGCCACCTACGACAGCACGTATGGCTCGAGCGAGCAGCGCGCGGCGGCTGTTGCCCAGTTCAATGAAATCAAGCCGACGATTGTTGCCGTCATGAATGAGAGTTTTAGCGACCTTTCGTGCTTTGAGCAGCTCCAGGCGGCCGGGTACACCGGCCCCGCATTCTACAACTCGCTTCCCGACACACTTGTTCGCGGCACCATGCTCGCTTCGGTCGCCGGTGGCGGAACGGCGAACTCCGAATTCGAATTTTTGACCGGAGCGACAACGGCCTTTGTCGGATTAGGCAAAATCCCCTATCAGCTGTATCAGATGAATGGCGTCAACAGCCTGGCAAAGGACCTTAAAGAGCTTGGGTATACCGCTACCGCTATGCACCCGCAAAACCCCGTCAACTACCATCGAGATAAAATCTATCAGCAGCTGGGCTTTGGAGACTTTCTTTCAATCGGCGATTTCGAAGGTGCGCCCTGTTACCATGCCGGCGTATGCGACTACGCCACCTACGACAAGATACTCGACCTGCTTAGAACCGACGAAGCCCCGCAGTTCATCTTTGACGTCACGATGCAAAATCACGGCGGCTACGACTATGGCACCGTTCCCGCCGAAGAGTTGACAAACTATTGGGTCGAGGGAGCCAGCGAGGGCGCCAATAGCGCGCTCAATACCTATCTTACTTGCATCAACGCATCCGACCGGGACCTCGAGTACTTTATCAACGAGCTCCGCAATATCGGCAGACCGGTTGTCCTTGTCTTTTTTGGCGACCATCAGCCGAACGCCGCAACGGCTCTCAACGACGAGCTGTACCCTCAGGAAGATACGGCAAGCCACGCTTTCCGTATCTATCAGTCGACATATTTTGTCTGGGCTAACTATGAAATCGCCGGCAATACCGAGCTCAACGTCTACGACACCGTCGGGGCAAACGAGGTTGCAGCCATTACCCTTAATAAGATCGGCGCCCCGCTCACCGACTATCAAAAGGCTCTGCTTGCAACAAGGTCAGATGTGCCCACCATCAATGTCGCCGGCTACCTTGGTGCCGACGGGCTGCGCTACGACTTGGAATCTGAAGACAGCCCATACGCCTCGACGATCGACAAGCTGCAGCGCATGCAATACCTCGAGTTCGCCAGCAAAGTTCAGTAAGCCCGCCCATTCGCTTGGACCCATCGTATTGCAAGCACGCTCGGCCCAAATGCATCGTAAATGACTCCCGCTCGCAAACGAGGGTACAATGACGCTCGTGTCACATCACGGGGCCCCGGCCCCAACATATACAAAGGAGTCATACATGGGTTGCGAGCACGCACAGGCCGCCGGCGGACAAACGTCGCCGTCGCAATTTGAGGAGAATACGCTGTCCGAGGTCAAACGCGTCATCGCCGTGCTTTCCGGCAAGGGCGGTGTCGGCAAGTCGTTTGTCACCGGTGCCATCGCCACCGAGCTTGCCCGTCACGGCCACAAGGTCGGCGTCCTCGATGCCGACATCACCGGTCCCTCTATCCCCAAGATGTTCGGTATGAGCGGACGCCACGTCCATGCCCTTGGCAACCTCATGCTGCCTGAAATCTCCGAGCACGGCGTCAAGGTCATGAGCTCCAACCTTCTGCTCCAAAACGAGACCGACCCCGTCCTTTGGCGCGGTCCGGTCATCGCAGGCGCCATTAGGCAGTTCTGGAGCGAGACCTCGTGGGGCCCCATCGACTACCTGCTGGTCGACATGCCTCCGGGAACAGGCGACGTCGCGCTCACCGTCTTCCAGTCACTGCCCGTCGACGGCATCGTTATCGTCACGAGCCCGCAGGATCTGGTCTCGATGATCGTCGCCAAGGCGGTCAACATGGCCGAGAAGATGAACGTCCCCATTCTGGGCATCGTCGAGAACATGAGCTATATTGAGTGCCCCGACTGCGGCAAGAAGATCGAGGTCTTTGGCAAGAGCAAGCTCCCCGAGGTCGCAGAGCGCTATAACCTCGACATCTTGGGCACGCTTCCCATCAATCCGTCACTCGCCGAGGCCTGCGATAAGGGCGAGGTCGAGACCGCGCTGCCCGATGGCATGTTGCCCAAGGCAGTCTCTGCCGTCGAGGCTATTACCCCGCACGAGACCGACGAGGCCTAAGTGAACACGAGCGCCTTCTATGACGTCCTGGTAATCGGCGGCGGGGCTTCAGGCCTCGCCGCCGCCATTACGGCCGCACGTGCTGGCAAAAGCGTCTGCATCGTTGAGCGCGATGTCGCCTGCGGCCTTAAGCTCCTTGCGACCGGCAACGGCCGCTGCAACCTCTCCAACGAATCGATTGATCCTCAGCGGTATAACCACCCCGCATTCGTCGAATCTGTCATGGGCCCCCAACCCGAACAAGAGCTTATGGGTTTCTTCTCCTCGCTGGGCATCATGACAACCTCCGAGGAAGGCCGACTGTACCCGCGCTCCCTTCGCGCCGAATCGGTGCGCGACGCGCTTCTCAACGTTTGCGACCGCCTAGGTATCACCTTAATCTGCGGAGCCAACGTTGCCTCGGCGCACAAAGCTTCCGAAGGCTGGACACTCCAAATAGACCGTCCAGCGCGGGCACTCAAGGCAAAAAAGCACGACGACCGAAAATCGGAGCTCCGCTCGCTTCGGAAAGCGCTCGCCGATGTCCCTCGCAAGAACGAGGCCCTGCAGGCACATACCGTAATTATCGCCACGGGTGGCAACCCCACCGGTATCGCCGATACGTTTCGCCTCCCCCTCACTTCGCTGCGCCCCATCCTCTGCCCCGTATCGGCAACGGTCGTCGGCGATCGGGCGGCACTCAAGACGTTGGATGGCCTGCGCGTCCGCGCCCGCTTGACGCTCGCCCGCAATCATAATGAGCTCTGGCACGAAGACGGTGAAGTCCTGTTTCGAACCTTCGGTATCTCGGGCGTCGCTGTCTTCAACCTCTCCCGTCGTATCCAGCACGGCGATACGATCTTGCTCGACGTTTTCCCCGACCTCTCCAAAGACGAGCTGCTCGATATGCTCAACCGGCGCGTTGAGCTGCTCGGCGGCTTTTCGCCCCGCGATCCCCGTTGGCTCGACGGCATGCTCGCCCCGCAACTCTCCCGCGTCGTCTGCACAGCGTTCGAGCAGTGCCATCCAGGCTCCAACGATGTCATCCACCTGGTCTCGATCCTCAAGCACTTTAAGTTGCTCGCCGAGGGAACAGCCGAGGAGCGCTCGGCGCAGGTCACGCGTGGTGGCATATCTGTCGAGAGCATCTCAACACCCAGCCTACGCGCGCGCAGCGTTGTCGACGCCCCGCTTTACGTCTGCGGCGAAGCGCTCGACATCGACGCCGATTGCGGAGGCTTTAACCTTGCGTGGGCATGGCTCTCGGGCGTTCGCGCTGCAAGCAGCCTGTAGCCGCGCAGTCTATAATCAAAAACGCATTCGGGCCGTCTGGGATACCGGACGGCCTCTTTCTTGCCTCTAAGGAGACCTCGATGATCGAAATCACCCAAGTCAACGCTTCGCTCGATGAAGCCGGCGATGAAAATACCTGCCTCATTGTTGGCAAGCGAGTCGCCAAGCGCGTCCTACGTTGCAAGGACTCCGAGATCAAGTCCATCGAGCTCCACCGCAAGTCAATCGACGCTCGCAAAAAACGAGACGTCCATTTTATCCTGAGCTTTCGTGTTGAGCTGACCAGTCCCCACCTCGAGCGAGAAGCGGTCGACAGCGTTTCCGAACGTGACCGCTCGCGCGTACGCGCGATAGAAGACGATGGGTCTTCATTCCCCTCCCCCGTCTCCGACGCACCTCAAGAATGCCCTGTCGTTGTCGGCGCCGGATGCGCTGGCCTTTTCGCTGCGCTCACCCTTGCCGAAGCGGGTCTTAAGCCCTTGCTCATCGAGCGCGGCGACCCAGCATTTCGCCGCTCGCATGCGATCGATCTCTTTCTAAAGGAGCGCATCCTCGACCCCGAGAGCAATATCCAGTTTGGCCTGGGCGGCGCGGGGACCTTCTCGGACGGCAAGCTCAATACGGGAACCAAAAATCCCGCCCATCGCCTTATCCTCGAAACCTTCGTCGAGGCGGGCGCGCCCCGCGATATTCTGTGGGATGCCAAGCCGCACATTGGCTCTGACATCCTTCCCACGGTTGTCACCGCTATATCCCAGCGCATCGAGCAGCTCGGAGGTGTCGTCCGTTATCGAACAAAGCTCGTCGACATTCGCATCGACGCGTCTGGCGCCATCACCGGTATCGATGTCCAATCGTCCCAAGACGCCGCTTACGAGCCAATTGAGACAAAGCACCTCATCCTCGCCTGCGGGCATTCTGCTCGCGATATTTTTGAGCTCCTTAAGGACCACAACGTGGCCCTCGCACAAAAGACCTTTGCCATGGGCGTTCGCATCGAGCATCCGCAGCGCGACATCGACCGAGCCCAATATGGAGCCTTGGCGGGACATCCTGCCCTCGGAGCAGCCCCCTACAAGCTCGTCGCCCATCTTCCCAACGGCCGCAGCGTGTTCTCGTTTTGCATGTGCCCCGGCGGACAGGTTGTCGCCGCCTCTTCCGAGCAGGGCCACCTGTGCGTCAACGGCGCTAGCCTCAATGCCCGCGACGGACGCAACGCAAATGCCGCCTTGCTCGTTAACGTCACGCCTGAGGACCTTCCCAACGATGACCCGCTCGCCGGCATCGAGCTCCAGCGTGCCTGCGAGGCGGCCGCCTATCGCCTGGGCGGTTCCAACTGGAACGCACCGGCACAACTCGTCGGAGATTTCCTCGCAGGACGCGCCAGCAAGGCGCCCGGAAAGGTAAAGCCCACCTATCCGCTCGGTGTGACCTGGACGGCAATTGACGAAGCCCTGCCGCAGCATATCGTCGAGTCGCTCCGCCTGGGACTTCCCCTACTCGGAAAAAAGCTACGAGGCTACGACCGTCCCGATGCCGTTCTTACCGGCGTGGAGACTCGTTCGAGCTCACCTGTCACTGTCACCCGAGACCGAACGTGCCATGCCGTGTCGACCCCGGGCCTCTACCCTTGTGGTGAGGGAGCTGGATATGCTGGCGGCATCATGAGCGCGGCCACCGACGGCATCCGTTGTGCCGAAGCCCTGATCGCGGACCTCTAACGCACGAATTCCAGCGCGCAAAAGACACAGGCCCCGAGCTCCACAGGGAACTCGGGGCCTGTTCGCTATTTCTTAAACCGTGTACCCTGGCGTTTTCTGCCCGATGCGAACGTGGAACCCTTGCGGGCCTGCGAACGTAAGCGCTCGATCGTCTCGTCCTCAGACGCACCCTCGAGCATCGCCCGAATCTGAACGACGGCATCGCGCAGGCGCGCCGCCTCCTCAAAGTCCATGGCGGCAGAAGCGTTACGCATATCCTCTTCCATGGTTTCGACAATCCGCACAAGCTCGTCATGCGGCAGTTCTTCCAACTGCTCCGCAAGTGTCTGCTCGGGCGCCACCGTTTCCGGCACGCCGCCCTCGCCCGACTCATCGGGCGTATAGAATGCACCATGGCCAAGAGAGTCGCCCTTCGAGCGCCCCTTGGAACCCACAGTTTTTTCGGCCTCGGCAATAAAACTTGAGATGTCGTTGATGGCCTTGCGCACCGTCCTAGGCACAATGCCATGCTCTTCGTTATATGCCATCTGAATCTCGCGACGACGCTGCGTCTCCTCGATGGCCTCTTTCATCGAATCGGTCACAACGTCCGCATACATGATGACTTCACCATCGGCGTTACGGGCCGCGCGGCCAATCGTCTGAATCAGCGAACGGCGGTTGCGCAAGAAGCCTTCCTTGTCAGCGTCGAGAATTGCCACCAGCGAGACCTCGGGAAGATCCAAGCCCTCGCGAAGCAGGTTGATGCCAACGAGAACATCGATCTTGCCCTCGCGCAGCGTTCGCAGGATCTCGACACGGTCCATTGTCGCCGTATCAGAGTGCATGTAATTGACCTTAATGCCCGCGTCGAGCAGATGGTCGGTCAGGTCCTCGGCCATGCGCTTGGTCAACGTGGTCACCAGCACGCGCTCCTTGCGGGCAACGCGCTCGCGAATCTCGTCCTCAAGATCGTCAATCTGACCGCGAACCGGACGCACATCGATCTTGGGATCGAGCAGACCGGTCGGACGAATAATCTGCTCAACGTCGTTCTGGCTCACCCGCAGCTCGTAATCGCCCGGCGTGGCCGAAACATAGATAAACTGGGGTATCCTTGCCTCAAACTCATCGAAACGAAGCGGGCGGTTATCGAGCGCCGAGGGCAGGCGAAAACCGTGTTCCACCAGCGTCACCTTACGCGAGCGGTCACCTTCGTGCATGCCGCGAATCTGCGGCACCGTCACATGGCTCTCATCGATGATGCAGAGCATATCCTTGGGAAAGTAATCGATTAGGGTAAACGGCGGCTCACCCGGCTTGCGACCGTCCAGATGACGCGAGTAGTTCTCGATGCCGTTGCAAAAGCCCATCGTCTCGAGCATCTCAAGATCATAATCGGTGCGCTGCTGCAGACGCTGCGCCTCGAGCAACTTGTCGGTCGCCTTGAGCTCCGCCACGCGCTTCTCGCACTCTTCGCTGATCGATTTCAGAGCCGCCTTGACCTTCGGCTTCTCGGTCACGTAGTGCGATGCCGGCCATACGGGGATGGCCTCGTACTCACGAAGCATCTCACCGGTGACCTCATCGATCTCGGCAATCAGCTCGACCTCGTCGCCAAAGAACTCAAACCGCAACGGATGCTCGGCATAAGGCGGATACACGTCGACAACATCGCCGCGCACGCGGAACGTGCCGCGTGCCAGGTCATAGTCATTGCGATCATATTGAATGTCGATAAGTGCATGGATAAAGTCATCGCGCTCGAGCGGCACCTTCTTGTCGACGTTTGGAGCCAGACCCGCATAGTCCTCAGGAGAGCCAATGCCATAGATACACGAGACCGATGCGACAACGATCACATCGCGTCGAGAGAGCAGCGATGCGGTCGCCTGATGTCGCAGCATCTCAACCTCTTCGTTAATCGAGGAGTCTTTCTCGATATATGTATCGCTTTGCGGCACATACGCCTCGGGCTGATAGTAGTCGTAATACGAGACAAAGTAGACCACAGCGTTATTGGGAAAGAACTCTTTGAGCTCGCTCGCAAGCTGAGCAGCGAGCGTTTTATTCGGAGCCATGACCAGCGTCGGCTTTCCCAGGGCCTCAATAGTCTTTGCCATCGTGAAGGTCTTGCCCGAACCAGTCACGCCCAGCAAAACCTGATAGCGGTCTCCGTCCCTCACGCCCTGCACAAGCGACTCAATGGCTTTAGGCTGGGAACCGGCAGGCTCATAGGGAGAAACGACCTTAAACGGCACGTCAGAGCCTTCAACGCCAAAGCGCTTAAGTTCACCACCAACGCGTTCTACTTCAAATTCCGCCATGGATACTCCTAACTCATATATCTGCAGTATACGCAGGCGGCAGGCATAGTCCTATACGAACCGATCGGGATAGAGGGTCTTGTAGCGAGCCCAGGCATTATTGACACGAATCAGATACGCCTGCGTCTCGGGAAAGGTAATTGCATTATGAAGCGACGTACCCTGCTGCGCCCATCCGTCGACATTGCCCATGCCGGCGTTATAGGCGGCGATGGCACTATCCGTCGACCCGTTGAAATAGGCGAGAAGATACGAGAGGTATGCGCAGCCAAACTCGATATTCGTAGCCGGATCGTTAAGATTGTCGACCGAATACTCCCCTCCGTCGACAAGGCCCTTGGCAATCATATCCTGGGCAGTCTCGGGCATCAGCTGCATCAATCCCTGAGCACCCTGATTCGACTCGGCCTCGGGATCCCAATTCGATTCCGACTTAATGACAGCGCACACCAGATACGGATCCAGATTATGCGAAATACTGGATTGCTTTACATACGCCTCGTAGTCAATCGGATACAGCGGCTTAAAGAAAGCGGCAGGGGCACACGAGTAGACGAGCGAAATAAGGCCGAAGACGAACACAACGGCAAGTGGCGCCACGCGATACCACGTAAAGAAACGTGCCTTAGGCATCGGCCTCCTCCTTATCCGGAGTATCTATAAACCCGTGGCATGCAAGCCATGAGTCAAGCTGCTCAAAGAGCGAATTATCGCCTGCGGCATTATCAATCACCGTTGTAGCGAGATTGCACAGCGCAGACTCATCGGGCTGGCAAGCAGAACGAGCATCGAAATCGGATGGCTCCATGCCACGTTGAATAGCGCGCTCGCGACGAACTGACAAAGGGGCGCTGATGACCAGAATTTCATCAGCCAAGCCAAATGCATCCTCAAAACCAGTCGGAGCAGAAACCTCGACCACCGCAAAGGGATAACGGGGAGATGAAACCGTACAACAAACCGGATCGAGAATCCTAAGCGAAAGCTGTTCAATCAGAACGGGATGCACGATGCCATTGAGCCGTGCGACCGAATCAGGAGAAGCGAAAGCTCGAGAAGCGAGGATGCTGCGGCGAATGCCGCCTTCCTCATCCAAAATGTCCCAACCGAATTCATCCGCGAGAGTATTGACGATATCAGAGCCCGGCACATACAGAGATTTTGCAAGCTCATCCAGATCGATAAGCATAGCGCCACGAGATTCGAAATAGCGGCAGGCCGTCGACTTACCCGAAGCAATATTGCCCAAGACAAATACGGTAAACATCAAGCCCTCCCTAACGCCAATGCGAGTAATTATCGCTCAAATACACTAGAAGGACTCAAAATACAGCCAAAGAGTAAGAGCGCATACGGGGGAGGTAGGTCCCAAAGCACAACGTGTATACAACGCAAAAAGGGGAGGCCGCGAGGCCTCCCCCTTCTCCAGTTTCGGATGACGGCTCGGTGCCGTCCACCGGTCAGCGGCGCCCTGGCCTCCCACGGGCTGACCCCGCAGTACTCTCGGCGCGATGGGGCTTAGCTTCCGGGTTCGGAACGGGACCGGGCGTGCCCCCCATGCTCTGGCCGCTGACC
>JAXJHR010000005.1:0-41618 GCA_036299165.1 Collinsella aerofaciens
ATGGCACGCGTGCTCACTAACGTGCTGCAGCCGCAGGACAAGGTGTTTGGCCTTATGACCTACGGTGGCAAAAACAAGTGGTACGGCAAGGATATCGATGGCATCTGCCGCATGAGGCAGGCCATCTTTATGGGTGTCTACGGCTGCCCCGGCTTTGATACGTGGGGACCGTTCAAGCTCGCCGGCGGTGTCCAAAAGGGACACCCGACCGCTGAGGAAATTCAGGGCGCCGTCGACTTCTTCGACAAGATCGAAGACGAGTATGGCGACATCATCGTCGAAGAGTACGCCAAGCGCGAAAAGCGCCTAGCATACGAGAAGGAGCATCCTGCAGGAGGCTTGGTGGCCGGCGTTAAGCGCACGGCGAAGAAGATCGCTAACAAGCTGTAACTGTAAAGGTGCTTTTGAGCGTTTAACCCATACGGCGGGTCCGAGCAGATTCGGGCCCGCCGTCTTTTTCTATCGTTACTCGGTAAAGGCGTTGCCGACGCTCTGGCCGCCAACATACGTCTCGACGAGGGTGAGCTCATGGTCGAACACGACAAAGTCGGCGTCGCGACCCGGCATGATGCTGCCGCACTTATCCTCGATGTGTGCAGAGCGAGCCGGCACCTCGGTTGCCATGCGGATGGCGATATCGGCGCTGGCGATGCCCCAGTCGACGATGTTCTTGACGCCCTGGGCAAGCGTGAGCACCGAGCCGGCAATGCTCTTGCCGTCGGCGAGCCAGCACAGGTTGTCCTTCATGATGACGTCCATGCCACCACTGGTGTAGCTGCCCTCGGGCATGCCGCCGCAGCCAAGGCAGTCGGTGATGAGCACCGTGTGCTGCCAGCCCTTTGCCTGCAGCAGCGCCTTGATGGCGGCAGGGTTCACGTGCTTGCCGTCACAGATGATCTCGGCATAGGTCTCGGGCGTGGACATGGCGGCACCCACGACACCGGGCTCACGGTGATGCAGCCCGCGCTGGCCGTTATAGGTATGCGTAAAGCAGCTGGCACCGGCGTTGATGGCGGCGATGCACTCATCGTAGGTGGCGTCGGAGTGACCGATGCTGGTCACGACGCCCTTCGCGTTGAGAGCGGCAGCATAGGCGGCAGCACCATCGCGCTCAGCGGCCATGGCACTCTTGACGATACGACCACCCGCAGCCTCCTGCCACTGATCGAAGACCTCCTCGGAAGGATCAATAAGATAAGCGGGGTTCTGCGCGCCCACGTGCTTCATGGTAAAGAAGGGGCCCTCCAGGTAGATGCCTTGGATACGAGCACCACAGAAGTCGGGGCCGCGACCCTCGTCCGCCTGGGCGATGGCGGCGCAGGCGTCCTTGATCTGCTCGACGCCATCGGTGAACGTCGTGGGCAGCCAACTGGTGGTACCGCGACGGGCGAGCTCAGTCGAGCTGATATCGATACCCTCGGGGTCGTTATCGGTAGTCGAATGGTTATAGAAGCCATGGATGTGGGTGTCGACCATGCCCGGCGCGATCCACGATCCCGTGTAGTCCTTGATCTCGCAGGAGGGCTCGTCGGCCTGCCAGGCGCCAAAGACGCCATCCTCGACCATAAGATAGCCGCCCAGCTGCGGGCCTGCCGGCAAGAAGAACTTGTCAGCCTTAATTGCGTATGTGCTCATATGCACTCCTTGCTTCTTGAAGCAGTTGACCGTGATGATACTTATACCCGGTCCATGTAAAAACAAAAAGCGCCCGCCCGCCGTTATGAGCGGACGGGCGCCCTTACAGGGGGACGCGATTAAGCGGTGAAGGGGTGAATCGTCACGCCCTTAACCACGCGGTTGACCGTGCCGGTGGGGCTCGGCGTATCGGGCGTGTTGCCCACGCGCACGGAGTTGAGCAGGCTGATAGCCTGGGCAAACATCACGAACGGCAGAGCAAGGTAGCCCTCGGGAAGCGCCTCGTAGCCCTTAAAGGTGAAGGACTCACCCTCATAGACGGTGGCACCTTCCTGCTGAACGGCGACGGTGTGCTGAGCAATATCATCGCCACCGATCTCATTGAGGATGTCGATGTCGTACTGACGGGTGTAGGCGTCGTTGTTGACGAACACGAAGACGAGCGTCTTATCGTCGACGAAGGACTTAGGTCCGTGACGATAGCCCATGGAGGTGTCGTAGGAAGTAGCGACCAGACCGTGAGCGAGCTCGAGGATCTTGAGCTGGCTCTCCTGGGCAAGGCCACCGAAGGAGCCAGAACCCAAGTAGGTCACGCGGTTGAAATCGCCAGCCAGGTAATCGGCGATCTCAGGCTCACGGGAGATGACCTCCTCGCCCATCTTGGCAATCGTCTCGACCCACTCGGCCTTCTGCTCGTCAGAGGCAGTGTCGAAAATAAGGGTGGAGAGCAGGGTCATGCAGGAATAAGAACCGGTCATGGCGAAGCCCTTGTCGTTGGCGCGCGGAATGAGCAGCGTCAGCGCGTTGGGATCATCGGCAGACTCGACGGCGAGCTTGCCCTCGGGAGCGCAGGTGATGTTGAGGAACTTGACGTTGTGGACGAGCTCCTTGGCAACGGCAACGGCGGCAAGGCTCTCGGGGCTGTTGCCAGAGCGGGCAAAGGAAACCACGAGCGTGGGATCCTCGGCGCGCAGGAAGTCGCGCGGGGCGCTCACGATGTCGGTCGTGGCGATGGGCTTAAAGTCGTAGAGATCAGTGTTGCCAGCGTGACGCAGGTACGGGGCGCAGGTATCGCCAACGTAGTCGGACGTACCGGCACCGGTGAAGACAACGGACAGACGACCCTCGCCCATAGCGCGAGCCTCGGCCAGGAAGGCCTCGATGGCCTCCTTGTTCTCGCGATAGATGTTGAGCGTATCACGCCAAAGCTCGGGCTGCTGAGCAATCTCGGCCGTGGTGATCTGGGCGCCGAGCTCGGTGAGCTCCTCGACACTCTTCTCGAACATTTCTAATACCTCTCTCTAGAAGTAATCCTCTGACGTGCAATTATACACTTCGGTTGGTTATCTGGTAGTAACCAGTTAAATGCAAAGAATCACCATATGGAAACAATGCGAGCACTAGTTGCTGCGCTGGTGGTAAACCTTGTATTTAAACTGATCGGCACGAGCAACCGAGAGTGTGTACTCCACTACCTCGTTTGACTCGTTATACGTAGTCCTGACCAAATCGAGCACAGGCGAGCCCTCGACAATTCCCAAAAGGTGGGCATCGGTGGGACGGGCTATGCTCGCATAGAACTCCTCTTCGGCCACGCGAATCTTTTGCTGAAAGTCCTGCTCAATCACATCGTAAAGCGGCTTACGCTCCAGCAGCGGTCGCTTTAGGGACAGAAATTGACGAACCGGGAGATAGCTGCGTTCGACCATCATGGGCATGTTGTCGGCAGAACGAAGGCGCTTGAGCTTAAAAATGCGATCACCGATGCGCAATCCCATATGCTCGGCCAGATTCTTATCGGCCTCCATCTCGCAAAACTCGAGAATCGTGGTCTCGGGTTCTCGACCCATCGCGCGCATCTGCTCGGTAAAGCTGTAGGACTGCATAAGATTGGTTGCTTTTGCCGAACGGTCGGTCACAAAGGTACCGCGACCGTGCTGCCGAACCACCAGTCCTAAACGCTCCAGTTCCTGCAGAGCCAGGCGTACCGTAGTGCGCGAGAGACCATAGCGCTCCGAAAGTTCGCGCTCGGAAGGAATCATGTCACCGGCGCGATATTCATGGTCAATCTTTTCGGTCAGAATATCGACCAGCTGATCGTACAGCGGTTGCTTACGCGCTCCGATCGCCATTCTATCCTCCCTTTTGCTCGAATTCGGCTAACTACCTAGGGTGTTATGCATTATCTGTCTGCCACACCCGAATCATTAAGAAAACAAAAGCCGCGCGCTCTTTCGAGCACGCGGCTTTTAACATACACATGGCTTAAGGGGTCGGGGTGTGAGCCGCGTAGGGACACACCCCTCAAGCTAGAGCCTTACCAGATGCTCGGCCAGAGACCAAGCGGGCCAGCGCCCAGGATGCCAAGGACGAAGAGCAGGAGAATGCCCTTGGTCGGGGTCCAGCTGTGCTTAGCGAACATGTAGTAAAGCAGCAGCGTAAGCATAAGCGGGACGAGCTTCGGGACGATGGTGTTGAGGGTGTCGGCAACAGAGAAGTTGACCGGATCCTCGGTAACGGTGCCGTAGGTCACGGACTCCATGCCGTTACCCAGATCGGTGACGCCGCACTCGACAGCGTTGCCGTCGGCATCGGAAGCGGTAAGGGCGTTGCCGTCCTTATCGGTCATGGCGATGGTACCGGCCTCAGCGGTCTCGGTATCGATGCCCTCCATACCGGTGAAGTTCTCGGCCTCCTTCTCGGAGACGATCACGGTAGTAGCGGAGAGGCCACGGGTGGTGCCGTTGGGGATCTGGAGGTTGATCTGGGTGCCACCCATGGTAACGACCAGGCAACCGACGACGAAGACGCCCATGATGGAAGCGGCACGCGTAAAGGCCTGCATGTTGGCAGTCAGAGCGTCAATAGCGCTGGTGCCAAGCTTGTAGGACCAGTTCATGAGCCAGAAGCGCAGAGCGAACTGGACGACGTTGAAGATCACCAGGAAGATGATCGGCGCAGCGGCGTTGCCGTTGATGGCCATGTTGGAGGTGATGCCGGCCGTGATAGGCACGAGCGTCAGCCAGAACAGGGCGTCACCGATACCACCGAGCGGGCCCATTGCGGCGACGCGGACGGCGCGGATCGTGGGGATGTCAACCTTGTTCTGCTCGAGCGAAAGCACGATGCCCATAACAAAGGTGACGAGGAACGGGTGGGTGTTGAAGAACTCCAGGTTGTGGCTCATGGAAGCCGCGAGGTCGTTCTTGTTGGTGTGGATCTTCTCCAGACCGGGGATGATGGAGTAGAGCCAGCCAGCGGCCTGCATACGCTCGTAGTTGAACGAGGCCTGCAGGAAGCAGGAGCGCCAAGCCATCTTGTTGAGGGTCTTCTGGTCGAGCTGCGGAGCAGGAGTGAGATCCTCGTAGTGCTCCGGGATCACATACTCATTAGATGCCATCTTCGAAGTCACCTCCGTCAGAAACAGCTGCACCCTTCAGCTCGGTCTGCTGCTGGAAGTCCCAGAAAGCGATACCGAAGCCGATGAGAGCGAGGATGAGCAGAGCAGGGGTTGCCAGAGAATCGTTGGCAACGGTGATGAGCGCGAGGCCAAAGCCCATGAGGAAGAAGCCCCACATATCGCGGTTCATCATAACCTTGAGCAGGACGGCGAAGCCGACGAAGCGCATCATGCCGCCTGCAGCGGACAGACCGGTCTGCAGCCAAGTCGGAATGGCGGAAGCGATGGTCTGACCAATGGTAGCGCCAGCGATGAAGAACAGGGTGACGACGACAGCGAAGATCAGGCCGAGCAGAGCCATGGCGAAGTAGTTCAGGCGCTCGATGCCCTTGGTGTCCGCGTTATGAGCCATGTTATCGGCCGTGGACATAAGCGGGGACATAAGCGTGAAGACCAAGGTAACGCCGAGCTGGCCAAGCAGAGCGAACGGAATGGCAAGGCCGACTGCCGCGTTGGGCTCGAGACCCGTAGCGATAGCGAGAATGGCTGCCATGATGCCGCCAATGACGGCGTTAGGCGGCTGAGCGCCTCCGATCGGCATGTTGCCGATCGTCATGAGCTGATAAGTACCACCCACGAGAAGACCGGTGTTGAGGTCGCCAAGGATAAGACCGATGACGGCGCCGGTGACGATGGGCTGATAGAGAGACTCGAGGAAGTCAAACTGGTCGATTGCCGCGATGAACGTGACGACGAAGACCAGAGCGATCTGGATGATCGAGTATTCCATCTTGCTCCTCCTTTCAAAATGAATGTACGCACTTTGGATATCACGTACAGAACGTCAGGGTTTCACTCCTGACAACGTGGATCACGAGGATTACGAGAAGAGCTTGCTCGTGTCCTCAACAGGCGTGCTCGGAACGCGCCTGATCTCCAACTCCACCCCCAATTCCTGCAGCTCTTTAAACGCAGCGACATCCTCGTCGTTAACTGCGACGGAGGTGGCGACTTGGCGCTTTCCTTCCGACATGTGCATGTTGCCGATGTTTACCTTCTTTATAGGCACACCGCCCTTGACGAGCGTAAGCACGTCTTCCGGTGTTTCGGCCACGATGAAGATCTTCTGGCGCGGGCTCGCCTTGCCAATGACGTCGATGGTCTTCTGCAGGGAGAAGAAACGCGTAGCGACGCCGGCGGGAGCGGCCATCTTCATGAGGTTCTGGCGCATGGTGTTGGACGCCACGTCGTCGTTGGCGACGAGGATGAGGTTGGAGCCCAGGGTGGAGTTCCACTGGGTTGCAACCTGACCATGAACCAGTCGGTTATCGATGCGGGTAAGAAGAATGTTGGGTTCTGCCATGTTGATCAGCTTCCTTTCGATATTTGCTGACGACAGTTACTTGATCTCCTGAATCGCGTAACGCGAAACATCTACGACGGCTCCGGATCGGACTTTGATCTGGACCTTCTCGCCTTCGATGCCTTTGACGGTTCCGTAGATACCGCCGGCGAAAAGAACCTCCTGACCCGGCTTGAGCTCGGTGTGCAGCTCCTTGAAGTACTTCTGCTTCTTCTTCATGTTGATTTGCGACCAGATGGTGTAAATCAAGCCCATGATGACAAGCAGGCCTAAAAGGGCGACCGAGGAGCTCAGGACGTTGGCTCCGAAATCGGCCATTAGATGCCGTCCTCGTCGCCGAAGATATCCTCTTCCTCGGAGCCGGCAACGGATGCGACCGTCTGGGCGGTGATGCCCGTCTGGCCAACGGTCACGGCCTGCTCGCCAAGCTCGGCGAGCGTGGCATTGCCGCGGAGGAACAGAAGCTCAATAACCATGGGAAGGTTGGTGCCAGTCAGAACCTCGACGTTGTCGACATCCTGAGCAATCATCATCGACTGGTTGAACGGGGTTCCACCGAGCAAGTCGGTAAAGACGAGCACGCCATCGCACTCCTCGCGCATGGCGGTAATAGCGGCGCGGAGATCCTCACCGTAGGATGCGGCCTGGTCGCCCTCAAAAGGAACGACGGTAAAAGCAGGCTGGTCGCCGGCAACCATAGCGATAGCGCTTGCAAGGCCGGGTGCGAACTGTCCATGACCGGTAAGAATAAAGCCAACCATTCAAATTTCCCTTCCGAAGGTGTGTACGATCTGAGTCCGATGATTTTCGGAAGCCAGCGGGCACTCGCCCTTAAAGCTTCTTAGAAAGCGTTCTTTGAAGACCAGTGGTTTCTAAACTGGTAGTAACCACGTGACGTGTTGTTGTCACTATATCACCCCAGAAGAGGTCACTTTCGTTGATTCATACGGTAAAACGTTTTTGCACCGCTCACGGTGATAAATCGACCGTTTACCGGTCGTTAACACTTCTACCTGCGGTTTTGAAACCGTTTCGAAATGCTTTGGCAAAAAATCGGATCTTTTCCTGTGTCTAAACAACGCAGGGCGGCTAAAAATAGCGTGTAGAAAAATTGCAGGTCATTGTGAAGATATGTGAATTGGTCTTTTTGACTTAATACCAGTTAGAACCAGTTTTGAGATTATCGGTGAACGGTAGTTTTCGACCGTTCACCGGTTACTTGCAATCGTTTGCAGTTGTTTTCCCAGATGAATTAGGGAAACGCGATGGAGCGCTTGCGCGATCACAGGAAATTTTGGCATTTGTCCTTATCCCCCACGCGCCAAACTCCGGCATCCAAAATGAGCTAATAGCTCACGCTAATCGTTTTCAATCATTACTTACTCAGTATCCGTAATTATTTATCGTTTATCGTTAATTCTGATATGATACAAGTATTATCCCAAACGCCGATTGGAGGGGTTATGGTCCATCGAAACGCATCTATATCGAATGAAACCATCAGCCGCGAACAGACGATAGCCAAACTGAGGAAGCTCGCTCGCATCTGCAAATGGGCCACGATCTGCATTACCACCGCGCTCGCTCTGGGACTCCTCGCAGTCATTGCGATTGACCTTCTACTCATATTGCCTGGCCTCTCCCAAGGGTCGTGTCTCCAATCCGTAGAACTTCAAGCCGGCGAAGGGCCGTGCCTTGCTATCGTCGGCACCGATGCGCAGGCCCCACTTATGCTCGTCGCACACGATGGTCACACTGCCATAGGGAGTCTCTTGATGACATGTCTCGCGCTTACCATCGCGATAAGCGTGCGCAGGCTTTTCCTCAACATTGAAAAGGAAGGCAGGCCCTTTGACCTTGAATGTAACCAGACACTTCGTCGAGTAGGACATTTATTCCTTATCGGCGGCGTTGCCGCGAGGCTTCTTGGCGCCGTAATCACGGGAATGATACTCTCAGGATTTGGCGGCAGCTTTACGGATGCGTTCGTCGGCCAGTTATTCGAGCCCTCCATGCTCTTTGCAGGCCTGATTATTTGCCTGATTGCCAGCATCTTCCGCTATGGGTATATCCTGCAAAAACAAGATGACGAGTTGCTCTAGGGGGAATCCATGATTATTCTGCGGCTTGACCGCATGCTCGCCGAACGCAAGATTTCATCCAAAGAGCTTGCGGAACGTGTGGGCATCTCCCAGGTCAATATGTCACGCATTAAGACGGGCAAGGTTTCTGCCATACGTTTTTCAACTCTTGACGCGATATGCCGGGCACTCGACTGCCAACCGGGCGATGTACTGGAATATATATCCGACGATGAAGCCGATAGCCTTTTTGGGCTTAAAGATGAATAGCCATAATTAAACTGCCGATCACGCTCTCAACGCAAATAGCCCGCCAGAACGACTTCCGTACTGGCGGGCTACTTGCTGTCTATCGGCTAGATGCTCGATGAGCCGTGCAACTCTTTACGCAAACAGGCCGTAGATGCTGATGTTGGCCTTGGCGTAGAGGCCGTTAGCATACTCGGTCCACTTGGAGCTGGCACCCGAAGCCTGCGAGGAATACTGCTGATAAGCAGTGTAGTAGGCGGTCATGGCCTGCTTGTAGGTCGCACTATCGGCCGTAAAGGCATCATCGGCAAAGGCCTTGGCATAGGTGCTGTCGGCATCCTTCCAGGCGCCCTTCTCGCTATCCCACTCGTCGCCGGCAAGGTTGATGATGTAGTCAGCGTAGTCCTTGCTCGCGGTCTCCTCGTTGCCGTCAGCAGGCTCGGTCGGGGCGGTCGGCATGCTTGCGGAGCTGTCTCCGACCTTCTTCTTGTAGAGCTTCTGCAGCGTCGCGGACTGGCGGACGATCTGCTTGGCCTGATCCTTGGACACGCCATACTGCGTGGCCATGGTCTTGTAGTCGGAGGTGCCGATTGAATCCTCGGCGTACTTCTTCATCTCCTTAGAAGAGACGGTGATGCCCTCGTCCTCGGCAGCGTCGAGCAGGATCTTGTTGCGCACGTAGGACAGGATGACATCGGCAGACGGAGCGGTATAGTTGCCGTCGTCGTCCTTGACGGTGTCGAGGCTGTACTGGCTCTCGATGGCCTCGCGCGCGGTGATGTCACTCTTCTTGCCGTTGTAGCTGTAGCTTGCCACAGTCGAATCGAGCTGGTCCTCGGTCAGGGTCGCCGAGCCGACGCCCTTGCCGCCAAAACCACCATTGCCAATAAAGAAGCCAATCACGGCAGCAATCACGACTGCAACCACAAAGGCGGCAATCATCGTCTTCTTGTGCTTGCAAGCGTGGTCATCCACGTCGGAGTCATCGTCCTCGTCCTGCTCCTCGGGCATCAGATTCTCGTCAGCGGCATCCGCGGCAATCTGAGCCTCCAGACGGGCGTCCTCCTCCTCGGCCGTCGTACCGGCAGCAATGTGCTCGGCAGACGTGCCGGCGACCAGATCGATCTTCTCCTCCTCATCACCATCGGGGCCTTCGCCGCGCTCGATGATCTGGATGCCGTCGATCTCGTCCTTCTCGTCCTTCTTTTGAATCAGACCCATATCAGTTACTCCTTGTTAGGAAACATAGTCCGCAATAGAATACGCCCGACAAAGCGCCGGGCGTATTGATTCTCAGGTTATACGCAAACACTTAAGTACTATTTAGGCGTTTGCAGTCTGCATGCCTTAGGCCAGGTGCGCGATAACGGCATCGGCAAAGGCCTGCGTGCCCACAGCGCCCTCAACGGAGCCGGTCTGGGCACGACGAACGTCGCCGGTAACCTGCTCACCCTCGTCGAGCGTGGCAGAAACGGCGGCGCGAATGCGATTGGCCGCGTCGTTCTCGCCCAGGTGATCGAGCATCATAGCCGCAGAGAGGATCTCGGCCGTGGGGTTGGCGATATCCTGGCCGGCGATATCGGGCGCGGAGCCGTGCGTTGCCTCGAAGATGGCGCAGTCGGCACCGATGTTGGAGCCGGGGGCCATCCCTAAGCCGCCCACCAGGCCGGCGCACAGGTCGCTCACGATGTCGCCGTACAGGTTGGGCAGCACCAGGACATCGAAGTCGTTGGGGTTCTGGACCAGGCCCATGCAGGTGGCGTCGACGATCTTGTCGTTGAACTCGATATCGGGATAGTTGGCGGCCACCTCGCGCGCAACGCGCAGGAACAGACCATCGGTCGCCTTCATGATGTTGGCCTTATGCACGGCCGTCACCTTTTTGCGGCCGCAGCGGCGGGCGTACTCAAAGGCGTACTCCACAATACGGCGGCTCTTGGCGATGGAAATCGGCTTAATTGAGATGGCGGAATCCGCGACGAAGGTCTTCTGACCCGAGCGCTCGACGAGCTGCGAGAGCTCCTCGACCTCGGCAGCGCCCTCATCGAACTCGATGCCGGCGTAGAGGTCCTCGGTGTTCTCGCGCACGATGACCAGGTCGACGTCGCGGAAGCGCGAGCCGTCGCCCGGCTGCGACAGGCAAGGGCGCACGCAGGCATACAGGTCGAAGTGCTTTCGCAGGGCCACATTGACGCTGCGGAAACCCGTACCGACCGGCGTGGTGATGGGGCCCTTGATAGCAACCTTGGTCTCGGCGACCGCGTCGAGCACGTGCTGGGGCAGTGGCGTGCCAAACTCGTCCATGACGCCGGCACCGGCCTCTTGGACGTTCCAATTGATCTGGACACCGGCGGCCTCGACCACGCGGCGCATGGCCTGCGTAATCTCGGGACCGATACCGTCACCGGGAATCAGGACTACATCGTGCGCCATAATCTGTTACTCCTCGTCTTCGGCGTCGTCAGATTTTTTAACGCTAGCACGCTTCTTCTTTTTGGAGAGATCCAGGCCAAAACGTTTAACAAGCATTTCGCAAATCTCGCTCGAACGGGCCTTGAGATAGCTGCCCTTGCCGTTCTCGGCGTCGAACTTAAGGCGCAGCGCGAGCTTCTCGGCGACCTCGGCGTCGATCTCGCCCTGGCCAAACTCATACAGGCAACCGAGCATGTCGCGATACTCGAGGTCGCCGTGGTAGCACTGGATGGCCTCGTCCAGGATCGGCCAAGCCTCGCGCGAACGCTCGACGCTCGTGGCGCCCCACACGCACAGCAGGCGGAAGGCGGCATAGCGCAGCGTGGAGGAAATCTCGTCGAACAGCGCGGTCTCGGCGCCCTCAAAGGCATCGCCCAGCTGCTCGGGGCAGGTGGTGGCGAGCGCCGCAAGGGCATCGAGGGCCTCCCAGCGGGTCTGAGCCTCGGGGCGGTCAAGTGCCTCGATCAGCGCGGGTACGCAGGGCACGACGCGCTGCGGATCGCGCTCGGCAAGCAGGTGCAGCACGCGGGCGGCAAACTGACGGATGCGGCGCGTGGGGCAGCCGAGCTCCTTGACCAGACGGTCGACGGCGTTCTCGTTCTCCTCTGCCAGCTGAAGCTGTGCCAGCTCCTCATCGGTGAGCTGTTCTTCCTTGTTTTCTGCCATAGTTACCTCTTCTTACTATTTCTTAGCGTGCTTGCCAGCACCCTTGCTGTCATCGGTGACCGAGATGAGCTGTCGGTCGGCCGCGCCATTGTGACGCGCGCGGCGGCGCTCCTCGGCGTCGCCTGCATCGGCGGCGGCGCGGTGTGCCTTGTTGACGTTAAAGACCTCGTCGTGCTTGCGCCACGGGCCGACGGACTCGCCAAAGCTCATCTTAAGGCCGGCGATAAAGCCGCCGAGCCAGCCGATCGGCGCAAACTGCACCAGCGGGAACAGCGAGAACACCCAGGTTAGCAGGACGACTGCCGCCGCACCCGCAAAGTTGGCAATCCAGTAGTCGCGCTTGGTGATGACGCGCTTTTCGCACGCCCACTGGCCGCACAAAAAGCCGACGTAGATCGCAAAGAGAAAGAGTACCAGCGCAAGCACCACGAACGTCCAGCTCATGGGCGCTACTCCTCGTGATGATGGCCGCAGCAGCACTCGTGGCCGTCGTCATGACCGTGGCCGCCGCAGCACTCGTGGTCCTCGCCATGGTGGTGGCCACAACCGCACTCGTGGTCGTCGCCATGCTCGCCGCAACCGCAACCTTCCTCGTGAGCGCCATGCTCTTCGGGACGATACTGCGACCAGTCCAGACCGGCGGCGATGGCGTCGGCCTCCTCCTTGTAGAGGACCGTGATGGCCTGGGTGCCCAGCTTGGCGCCACCGATGGCATCGAGCATGTCGTAGAGCGTAAAGGCGACGTCGGCGCCGGGCAGCGCGAGCTCGCGGTCGTCGGCGTAAGCGAGCGCCAGGCGCAGGTCCTTAATGAAGTGCTCGACCATAAAGCCGGGCTTGTAGTCGCCGTCGAGCGCCTTGGTAGCCAGGCTCTCCATGGCGCCGGACTTGCCGGTACCGCCCAGGATCATCTGGCGGGTCTTCTCCAGATCAAGGCCGCTCAGCTCGGCAAATGCCATGGCGTCTGCCATGCCGACCATGCAGGCGCCCAGCGACACCTGGTTGGCGAGCTTGGCAGCCTGGCCCTTGCCGGCGCCGTCGAAGCAGCAGATGTTGGCCGCAAAGGTGGCAAGGATGTCGCGGACCGGCGCGATGTCGTTCTCGGTAGCGCCCACGATAGCCGTGAGCGTACCGGCGATAGCGCCCGACTCGCCGCCGGTGACGGGGCAGTCAAACGCCATGCGACCAGAAACCTGGGCGGCCTCGGCAATGTCACGGGCAAGCTCGGGCGAGCTCGTGGTGAGGTCGATCAAGACCGCGCCGGGCTTAGTGCACGCGAGCAGGCCGTCGCCCGCCAGGTAGAGTTCCTCGACCTCGGAGGGATAGCCCACCATGGTAAAGACGACATCGGCGTTCGCCGCGGCATCGGCCGGCGTATCTGCCCAGACGGCGCCGCGCTGGATAAGCGCCGCCGCCTTGGACTTGGTGCGGTTGTTGACCGTGACGGGATAGCCGGCGTCCAGAATGTGGCCGGCGATGGGGGCACCCATGATTCCGGTGCCGATGAATGCGACGGAGAGCTTGTTTGCCATGAAACCTTTCCTTTTGGGTTGGGTGTTGTTACCAGGTTGAATACTCGGTGCCAGCGTTTGGGCTGTGAGTCGAGGGCGATTACGGACGCAGCGCTTGCCTACTGACCGCGCACGCGGCGGGCGATACGGTCGGAAAGCGACGCCTTGTCGGCGCGGTTCTTACCCCAAAACGCGCAGCCCACCATGCCGGGGCCCACGTGCGAGCCGATGGTGGGACCCACGGAGCCGCGAATGATCGTGACGTCGGCGCAACCCTCCTCCTTGCGGATGGCGGCTTCGAGCCAGTCACCATCCTTTTCGGCATCGGCCGTCATGATGGCGATGGGCATGGTGCGATCGGGCACGTAGTTCTCGCGGAACGACTTGAGGATGGACTTGAGCGCCTTCTTGCGGCCGCGGTTGACGCCGATCAGCGACAGCGAGCCGGCCAGGTCGTAGGAGAGCTCGGGCTTGACGTCGAGCTTTGCCGTGAGCTGCGCCGCCGCGGGAGGAATGCGGCCGCCGGCAGCCAGTGCGTCGAAGCTCTCGAGCGTAAAGTAGCCGTGCACGTAGGTCTTTGCCTCGTTTGCCCAATCGACCAGCTGCTTGGCGGTCAGTCCCGCCGAACGCTGGCGCACGGCCTCGAGCGCCAAGAGCGCACCGGTCGCGCAGGGCAGAGCGTTGTCGACCACGTAGAGCTCAAAGTTGGGATACTCGGCGCGCACGACATCTGCCGCCTGGCACGCGGAGTTGTAGCTCGACGACAGCGCCGAGGTAAAGCACAGGTAGACCGTGGGCGTGCCCTCTTTGGCGCACTCGGTAAAAAACTCGATATAGCGACCGAGCGACACAGCCGAGGTGGACACGCGGGCACCGGCGCGCATGCGGTCGTAGAACTCCTTAGGGCTCATGCTCGACCAGATGTCGTCTGTGCGCTCCTCGCCATCGATAATGAAAGGGAAACCCAGGATATCGACATCGAGGTTCGCGGCGACCTCGGGGCTAAAGTCGCAGCAGGTATCGACGACGATGCGGCAACGGTTCGAATGACCGGCGGATGCGGCCTTGTCCATCAAAGCGACTCCTTACGTAAAAAGGCGGCCACCCGCATGGGATGGCCGCCAACCGTTAACTCATGCAAGTTAACGTATTTTACTCGTCAAGTGTTTCGATGCGGGGCTTGATGATGCCATATCCACCATTCTTACGGTGATACACCACATTGATGAGACCGGTCGTCGCGTTCTCGAACACGTAGAAGTCGTGGCCCAGCAAATCGGTCTGCACCAGCGCCTGCTCCTCGGTCATCGGGGTGACATCGATGACCTTCTCGCGGACGAGCAGGTCGTCGTCCTCCTCGGGCAGCAGCAGGTCGGCCAGATCCTCAACGCGCTCGACCGGCGCGACATCCGCGGCACTGGCACCACCCTGGCGGTTGTCCACGACCTTGGTCTTGAACTTGCGCAGCTGGCGGGTGACCTTATCGGCGGAGAGGTCGATGGCAGCATACATATCTGCGCCGTGCTCGGCAACGCGAATCACCGAACCGCGGGCACGAGCCGTGACCTCGACGATTGCCGGGTTGGGGTTCGAGGGGTTCTTCTCATAACGAAGCACGACGTCGACTGTCATGGGCTCGATGTCGAAAACCTTGAGCGCCTCGCCGATTTTCTCATCCACATGCGCACGCAGAGCATCGGTTACCGTCGTCTTGCGTCCAGAAACCTTGATATCCATACGTGGCTCCAATCTGCCTCGGGGACTTACTGTACTGGCTATGTACCCATTGCCGTGCATTTAATCACGCGAATTCCCAAAGACCCGAATAACGACTGCTTGATACCGCATACCGAAGTCTCGCACTTTTCCGTGACAAAGTGCGCTATAGGAGGGCGTCGGCGGCTTTTGCTTTTGCCTTAAAAATTGGCTTTGACCTGCTGGTTTTATAGAAATGAAAAAGCCGGGCTCCCCTATTTGGGAGACCCGGCTTTGCGTGTTGAAACCGTGAAGAGGTGCCCTTTTTAGCGTATAGGAGACACCACCCCTAGCAATAACTAGCTGTTGAGCTTGTTAATGTCGTCGTCGGTGATGGCACCCTCCTGGCTGGACGATTTGTCCTCGGAGGGCGTGCTCTCGCTGCTGGAATCGGAGGAGGTTTCGTCAGAGGATGCGGAGCTGGCCGACTGCATGTTGGCGCCCGAAACCGTCTTGGTGGTGAGGTCGTAAGGCATCGTACCGTACCAGATGGAGTGAACCGCCTCGAGCGTACCGTCGACCGTGATGCCATCGAGGGCATCGCCGACAGCACGGCATAGCTCGTCGTTGGACGCGAGGCCTGCGACACCGAGCGTCGAGGGCGCCTCGAGTGCGCCGACATAGGAGATCTGGCTCATCAGGCGCGCAAGGTAACCGCCGGCAGTGGAATCGCAGATCACATAGTCGACCTCGCCAGACTCGAGCGCTTCAAAGCACTCATTAATGTTGGAGAAGGTCTTTTGGTTGGCCGTGACGCTCTGTTTGGCGAGTGCTTCCTGCGATGCCGAGGAAGCCTGAACGCCTAGGGTGGCGGTGTTAAGCGTTTCGGTAGTGACGTTCAACGACTTGCCGTCGTTGGTCTTTCCGAACACGGCGGCAGCATCATAGAGGCAGGTACCAAGCGTGCTGACGTCGCCATTCGTGGAATTGATGTCGCCAATGAAGATGTCGGCCTTTTTATCGCCAAGCGCGGAATCGGCCGAGGACGCATCGACAAAAGCGACCTTGAGGCCCATGCGGCTTGCAAGAGCGCGAGCGGCGTCAACTGCGTAGCCCGTGAGGTTGCCATCGGCGCCCTGCATGGCCTGCGGGGCATCGGAAGTGTCGAGGGCGACCGTAAGGGTACCGGGAGTGACCAGGGCATCGTCCGACACCGTAGGGGTGACGGTCTCGCGCTCGATCTGGTCGATTGTAGGCGTCGTGAACGTGGACAGCGGGTTGAATGCGCATCCGCTCAGGCCCAAAACGGCGATGACCGCTGCGGTCCCAGCACCTAACCGAGCCGCGTGCATCAAGCTGCCCCTCACCATGTCCACTACCCTGCCTTCTGTGTCGTATACGATCCGTGCGTTGCGCGGAATATCAGGTTGTTCCCACCAGCTGACCTGGTATTTGACCCCACACTTGCGCACCGGGGTGTTTGCTCGGGAGGCCGCAGCCACCTTCACGACTGGCCCGCTCGCCCGCGAGGCGGTATTGCCCCAAAGAAAGTAGAACGGACGGTGCGGCTTACATCTAGGACGCGCCATGATCGCGCCGCGCGCACGCGGTCGCTTACGTGGATCCCTTTGACCGCGTCTGTCTTGGACTAGGACGGGCATTTCGTCCGTCCGCAACCACAGCCTGGTAGGAACGTAGCGCATTATAGCTAAGTTCAAGCTAAAGTTTAAGGTTAGGGGCGTCATTCGCATCGCGAGTACAGATTTCGCAGGTCGGAGTGGGCTATTCGTGCCCCTGTGAAGCCCGGAGCTCCCCTACGGTGAGTTCCGGGACACCCTTCTTAGGGTGCCGTGGCCAAAAAATGGCAAATATGAGTACTGTCACCAATTTAGTAACAGGCATTTTTGGCCTCTCGGACAGATTTTGCGCTCAGTGTTGCCAACCTGATGCTTAGTTATTCTACATTTGTTTATTATCTTCTTACTTTATGACGCCTCCGAGTCCTAAATTCCTTGATTTTGCTGTTACTGATTTAGTGACAGTACTCATATTTGCCATATTTTGGCCAGGGCATATGATTAACCCCCTATTTTCGACGTGAATTAGACCGGCTTAAGCCCAAAACACGCCCGCAGCGTGTTAAGCAACGCCTCTTGCTTCTTCCTGCGGGCATCGACACGATTCCGGTACCGCTTTCGCATACGCTGGTGGATGCGCCATGCGAGCGCTTCCATCGCTTCCATGTCACAGAGCATTTCGTTGTTGACCGTCGCGACCTCGATTCCCATAGTAATCAAGCCCGTGTTGCGCTTTTCATCATGGATACGTCCCCTCCGAGAGGAATGGCCCAGCTCACCGTTGTATTCCAGGTCAAACCGGGCTGCTTCCTGATACGCATCGCAAACTGCATGCGGCATCCCCGAGATTGCCTGCGCACGGTCATCGAACTCAATCTTATAGTCGGTCTTAAAAGGTCCGCAGGCAAACCCGCCATAGGAAAACGGAAGCGAAAACAGGGCGAGCATGATGCACTCCATGGGTGAGCGCAGGTTTTCCGAAAGATAGGAACACAGACGCTGCAGCTGCTTGGCTGCGTTCCCCTTGCATACCGCGAGGTAATCTGCCAGACGATCGGGCGTCAGCACCGGCTCAACCTCAAAGTAGCCCACGTCTGCTGGCTGGTCCTTGTCCTTTGCAAGCTTATTCGTAACGGGCGAGGTGTAGGGAGGCAGATACTTCCCGCGGTCACTCAGCGAAATCTTAGAGCACAGCTCCTGAGCCAGGGCAAATGCCTGGATGCAGCCGACCTCGCGGGCGACGACAACACAAAGGGCCTCGGGAGATAGACTGTACACCCCCGGTTCCACCTCTAGAATCGAGCCGGCGGGCAACCCGGAGCATACGGACCAGCTCACGCCAAGAATGCGGCGGCGCTGCGCTGCAGACCCTACCAGCAAGCACAAATCCTCTTGCACCTCGCCGCTTGCGGCCCCAATCCGCACCAAGTCGGGAAGATAGATGTCCTCGGTCGAGGGCGACGACGTGCGCAGCACACGGCGCTCTTCATCGGGATCGAGGTCCTTCCAGCTTATGTAGCCCATCTGCCGGCGCTCGGCGCGCATCATGCGTAGCGCCGAGGCGCCCGTCAGAATTACGGAAGCAGCCAGCTGCTCGCTTGCAGGCTTGCCACGCTGCCCGATCTTTATTGCCATCTGAACCACCCCTACCAAACGCGTGCGATAGCGAGGCCATCAACGGCCGTGGCACCGGCGCGCTTGAGTTCCGCCGAAGCCGCTGCCATCGTCGCACCCGTGGTGATAACGTCGTCGATAAGCAGCAGGCGGCGGCCGTGCACGTCCTCAACCGTCTCGTACATACCTCGGGCACGCTCGCGGCGCTCCTCACGACCGAGTTCGCGCTGGTCGCCATGCCCGTACTTGACGAGAGCATCGAGCAGAGGAACACCCGACAGCTCGCAAAATGGGCGCGCAATAGCCTCCATATGATCAAAACCACGCCGCCGAAACGCTGCCGCCGTCGCAGGCACAAACACCACCGCATCCGCACCGGAAAGCACGCCTCCGTAGCGATCGGGAGCTACGACCTGGGCATGCAGGGCGGTGTCGTAGAGCAGCTCCGCCAGATACGGAGCCAGACGTCGCTCGCCCGCATCCTTGTACGCTTTAATGATGCGCGGCAGCGGATGCGCATAGACGGCGCACGCCAGGCAGCGGTCGAGCGCCTCCGCCATTGCCGAAGACGTGCCCTCGACCGAACACTCAGTGCACAGCAAATCCCCAAACGGGGCGCCACATCGGGTGCAGCTATGACGTGGGTCGATGAGCGTGAGCGCGGCCAGGCAGTCTTGGCAAATAAGCGCACCGGCGCGCTCGCAGCCGGTACATCGTGTTGGCGACAATGCCTCGAGCGCCTCGTACGTCGCGCGCTCGGCAAACGGTAGCAATTCGTCCGCAAACGGTAGGGCACCGGCACTCTGCAGACGGCTCAATATGTTCAGATGGCTCTTCAAGACACAACCCTCCCTACGCTCGATCGCAGGGAGGGTTGTTGATTCGGCGCTATGATACCCCGATGCGCTCGGGGCAAGGCGGGTTAAATCCGCTCGCGGGCGTTATTCGCCGGCGGGCGGTTGTGGTGCGGACGAAGACGGGGTCGAGCCCTCGCCACCATCCTGGCGCGGCTTGCGGGAACGACGACGGCGACGGCGCTTTTGACCCTGGTCGGCCGAGCCCTCGCCACCGCGATTCTCGCGCGGCTCGCGCTCGTCGCGAGCGGCGCCACGCGAAGCCTTGGCAGCCGCTCCCCCGCCATCCCCGGGACGACGGCGCGTGACCTTGACCTCGCCATCCGAGACCTGATCGGCCACGGAGGGCACTGAGGGCTTCTGTTGCGCGCCCGAGGAATGGCGACGGCGCGGACGCGGCGCGCGCTCCTCCTCGCCACGTGACTTGCCGCCCTTGTCGGCAGGCGCATCGGAACCCGAGGGACCCTTGGAAGCGGCACCAGCCTCGCGAGCAGCTGCCGCGCGGAAGGCATCCTCGCGCTCCTCGCTCGACAGGTGACGGCGGCGACGGCGCGTGGGGTTCATGCCACCGCCGCGGTTTTGCTGCTGAGGCTGCTGAGTCTCGCGCTCGCGGGAGGAGTTCTTGTCTGCAGCTGCAGCCTCGCCGACATCGCCCGAGCCCGCGCGCTTGCGACGACGACGGCCACCGGCGGCCTCCTCGGCCTCAGGCGTTGCGGCATTGCCACGGCCCTTTCCGCGGCCACGACCCTCGCCCTGCCCCTGACCGGCGCGAGCATCGGATTCAGCATCGCGACGACGGCGCTTGGGCATCGACGTACCGGCCAGACGGTCGGCGCTCGACAGGCCATCGCCCACGTCGACGCCGTTCTCGCGGTCGAGCTCCATGAGCGCCAGGCGCATCTCGGGCGACTCGATGCGCTCGAGCACGTCGCGCGTCACGCAGTCGGGGCGGCAGTTGCAGCCCTGCTCGGCGGCCTTCTTTTTGCAGCCCTCCGAGCAGGTCATATCGGCCAGGTTGACCTTAAAGACCTTGCCGTTCTCCAGGCGCAGCACCAGCTGCTCACGCGGCGTGTCATATTCCTGAATACGCGCCTTGCCGAGCGGCGTATCGATGAGCGTCTTCTTTTTGGGCGCACGGCTCTTAAAGTCCTTGTACGCTTCGAACTCATAGCGCAGGCAGCACATCAGGCGGCCGCAAACGCCGCTGATCTTGGAGGAATTGAGCGGCAGGTCCTGCTCTTTTGCCATGCGGATCGAGACGGGCTCAAACTGTCCGCCAAAGCGCGTGCAACAGAGCTCCTGGCCGCACTGGGCATAGCCGCCCACCAGGCGAGTCTCGTCGCGCACGCCGATCTGGCGCATGTCGACGCGAATGTGCAGCGTCGAGGACAGATCCTTGACGAGCTGGCGAAAATCGACGCGCTCCTCGGCCGCAAAGTAGAACACGGCCTTCTCGCCGCCAAACAGGTACTCGACGCCGACCGGCTTCATCTCGAGGTCGAGTTCTTTGACCAGACGGCGGAAATCGATCATGGCCTCGTCGCCCTGGATGGCAAGATCGTCGGCAAGCTGCAGGTCGATGTCGCTCGCCACGCGCAGCACGGGCTTGAGCGGCTGACCGATCTCGTCTTGCGGCACCTCGAAGGGATCGGCCGTGACCAAGCCGATCTCGGTTCCGCGCTCGGTAGAGCAAATGGCATAATCGGCCTCGAGGATATCCAGGTCCTGCGGGTCAAACCACAGGTCGCGCGAGGCGTAGGTAAACTTAACGGGTACGACTAACGGCATTTCAGTGCCTTCCTGATATCGAACAGCATAACCTCGATGGCCAGCTGGGGAGTAACGTTTCTGGCGATGTTGCGCTCAGCGGTCGCGACCGCCTCGAGCGCCCGCGTGGCACCCGCAACATTCGTCGCAGCGGCAAGCCGCTCGATCGCGTCGCGCACGTCCTCGTTCACCACGTCGGCCGCCTCGTCCTGAAGCGTCAGCAGCACGTCGCGTATGAGCGTCCGCGCGCTCGCCAGCGCTTCCATGATACCCGAACGCTCGCGCGCGTTGAGTTCGCGCTTGTTGCGGTCCTCAAGCTGCTTCAATGCTCCACGCGACAGGTAGTCGGCATTTTGCTCCAGCACCTTTTCCTGCGTGGACTTGACCTCGGCAAGCGGCGCCTTGACGGCGACGATGAGCGACTTGGCGCGGCTGAGCACATCGGCCTCGTCGGCGGCGATGAGCGAGTCGATGGCACGGACCATCTGGCGACGGGCATCCTGGCGCTCGGCGCTCTTAAGGAACTCGATGCCGCGCGTGGGGCTTCCCGCCACGGCGACGGCCATGCGGCAACGCGCAAGGTCCTGACCGGTGGCGCGACTCACGGCCTGCGCGGCCACGGTGGGCGACACCAGCCGAAACGGCACGCACTGGCAGCGGCTCACGATGGTGGGCAGCATTACGTCGGACGAAGTGCCCAGCAGGATGAACATGACGCCCTCGGGCGGTTCCTCGAGCGTTTTGAGCAGCGCATTGGCGGTGTTGGCGCGCAGCTGCTCGGCGCGATCGATGATGTAGACCTTGGCCTTGGCGCGGATGGGCGCGAGGGGCACGTCGTCGAGCAGCTCGCGGGTCTGGGCGATGAGGTAGCCCGTAGCGCTTTCGGGGGTGTAATAGTGCACGTCGGGATGCGTGTGCCGAGCAACGCGCACGCAGCCGTCGCATGCGCCGCAGCCGTCCTGCTCGCACAGGAATGCCTGGGCAAGCGCCCATGCGGCGTCGAGCTTACCGGCGCCGGGCGCGCCCAAGAACAGGTAGGCGTGCGATGCGCGGCCGCTTGCGATGGCGTTGGTCAAAAAGTCGCGCACGCGCTGTTGGGTGTCGAGCTTGGCCAGCAGGCTTGCCTGCGCGGGGGCCATGCTACTCAGCCTCCTGGGCAAGCGCGGCGGTGACGGCGTCTTGCGGAATGTCGAGACCGTACGCGCGAATCTGCTCGACCGTCTGCGCGAAGACGTCTGCGATCGACGCAGTGGCGTCGATGAGCTTTACGCGGTCTGGCTCCTCGGCAGCAATAGCACAAAATCCCTGATAGACGCGCTCCTGGAACGCCATGCCCTTTGCCTCCATGCGATCGGCCGCACCGCGGGCCGCCATGCGCAGCGCCGCCTGCTCGGGCGTGATGTGATAGACGAGTGTGAGCGCCGGATGCGTACCGGCGACAGCCAGGTTGTTGGCATCGCGCACCATCTGACGGTCGAGGCCATCGGCAAACGCCTGATAGCAGGTCGTGGAATCGTAGAAACGGTCGCACAGGACCACCTTGCCGGCAGCGAGGGCAGGCGCGATGACTTCGTGCACCAGCTGGGCACGCGCGGCCTCGTAGAGCAGCAGCTCGCAGGTGTCGCCCATCGCCGTATTGGCGGGGTCGAGCAGCAGGGCGCGGATCTTTTCGCTGATGGCGGTGCCGCCCGGCTCGCGCAGGCTCACAACCTGGTAGCCAGCGAGCTCGAGCGCACGGACAAGCAGGCGCGCCTGCGTGGACTTGCCGGCGCCGTCGACGCCCTCGAGCGTGATAAAGCTATGTTGAGCGGGCTCAAAAGCCATGGGCGCAGCCCCTTCCTACAAGGCGCGAAAATGCAAGTTATAGCAACCAAGCCATGATACCCCAGCGCTCGGCGCGTCCCCAATGGCTAAAGGTGCCTTTCCAAAGTTGCGGTGAAATAGGGACTGATTGAAGCTCTGAGACCGCCAAACAGTCCCTATTTCACCGCAACTTATGATGGGGAATTTTGGACGCTGGGTATAATCGTCGTATTGCATTGAAATGTGGCGAAAGGAGTGGCAATGTCTCGGTATTGCGCCTCGTGCGGCAAACTTCTTGCAGATGATGCCAAGTTCTGCACCTCATGCGGTGCACCCGTTGAGCAGACAACCGCAAGCAATGGCCAACCCGCGTTTGAGCAGACCGGCTTCCTCGATACGCCGCAAGCTAAGCCGGACGACCCCCTCGCCTATCGCCCCGACCCCGCCGCCAGCCCCGCAGCGGTCGAAACGACGCAGCGCATACCCGTCGCGGACACCCCGCCCCAACAGCAACCGGCATCTACGTACGCGCCTGATTCACCGCAGGCCCCCGCCGCCAAAAAGAGCAGCACCAAGGCGCTTATCGCCGTTATCGTTGTGCTCGTGGCAATTATCATCGCCTTGGTCATCTTTTTTGTGATCAAGCCTTTCGACAACGCCGCCACGCAAACGACTGCCGAGATTACTAAGCTGCACCATGATGTTGACGATGATGACCTCAAGCCTCTCGACGACCCCAATAGCCTTTTTGACGATGACGACGATGATGACGAGGATGGCAGCCAGGCGACCCTCTCCGAGCAAAACCTCTACCGTCGCCTGAGCGAATACTACGACCTGCTCGAAGATCTCGATAACCAGGTCCGTGCCTGCGCAGAGGCGTTCAATGGCGGTTATCTGGAAGAGGACCGTACCGCCCGTCAAAATCTCGCCGACGTCGCCGAGCGCACGGAAGACACCATCGAGCAGTACTACGATATCGTCGAGGACCTGGACGTCCCCACAAGCTCTAAGAACTACAGCTCGTGGAAGGACATCATTGCTCTGTACGACGACCTGGATCACCGCATCGATGCGATCTGCGATGCCTGGGAGATCAGCTTAAAGTACGCAAAGCCCGCAGACCATAAGAACGAGATCGTGGCGCCGCTGTCGCGCGACAACGTGGCGGGCACCAATGACAATAAGTACCGCCTAGACTTTGAGGAGCGCTATCCCGGCGCCAAACCCGTCGAAGTGAACTAACGCCTTGTCGTTTCCGAGCCGGCAGTTAGGGACGTTCCTAAACTGCCGGCAGAAAAAGGAATGTCCCTAACTGCCGGTCAAAAAACGAGCGAGGATCATGGGACCCTCGCTCGTTTTTTGGGCAATGTTTCGACTGCGCCGTTACTTGTCGGCGGCTGCTTTCTTGGCAGTCGACTTCTTCGCGGTCGTCTTCTTGGCGGCAGTGGCTTTCTTAGCCGTCGTCTTCTTCGCAGTCGAGGTCTTCTTCGCCGCGCTCGCCTTGGTCGTGGTCTTGCGGCCGCGGGCGGGCTTCTTCTCCTTGGTCGGGCAGTCCATGTTCACGCAGATGCGCCACGGGCCGCGCGCGGTGTTGACCACCACGATGGGGGCGCCGCACTCGGGGCAGGTCTCGCCCGTCGCCTCGAGCTTGCCACGCGCCGGCAGCGGATAGCTCACGCCGCAGTCGTCATAGTTGGTGCAGCGGATAAAGCGCTTGCCGCTCTTCTCGCTCTTGTGTGCGATCAGGTCGCCATGGCGTCCTGCCTCGGCGCACACCTTGCACTCGCCCACCTTAAGGTCGGGCTCGTAGTTGGTGGGGCATGTGGGGTTCACGCAAATCTCGAAAGCCTTTTGGCGGAACGGCTGGCACTTAATGCGCGGCGCACCGCATTCGGGGCACACAGCAGCCTCGCCCTCGAGCGGGCTCACCTTGACGCCGCTCGGCACCGGATAGGTCACATCGCAGTCGGGCCAGCCCATGCAGCCGATAAAGCTGCCGCGGGTCTTGGCGCTCGTCTTCATAACCAAGTCCTTGCCGCACTTGGGGCAGGCGCCCACGCGCGCATCGGCCGTGACGGCGTCGCTGATAGCATCGCCCAGTTCCTGCGTATGCTTGAGCAGCTCGTCGAGCACACCGGCCAGCAGCGCGCGCGAGTGCGTCACGACATGCTCTTCGGTGTCCTCGCCGCGCTCCACGCGGGTCATGTCGCCGTCGAGCTCGCTGGTCATATCGGGGCTCGTGATGCGCGGGGCAAACTGCGACAGTGCATCGATGATGGCGATGCCCAGCTGGCTCGGCTCCACGGGATCGTTTTTGAGATAGCGCACGGCGTACAGGCGCTCGATGATGCTCGCGCGCGTGGACTTGGTGCCCAGGCCGCGCTTTTCCATCTCCTGCACGAGCTTGCCCTGGCTGTAGCGTGCGGGCGGCTCGGTCTGCTTGGCCTCGAGCTTAATGTCGAACACGTCGACCGCATCGCCCTGCTCCAGCGGCGGCATCTGCTCGTCGCGCTTGAGTCCATACGGATACGCCTCACGGAAACCCGGGGTCACGAGCACATCGCCCGAAGCCACGAACGGCTCACCATTGACGTCGAGCTCGAGCTTGGTGTTCTCGATGGTCGCGGGACCCATGAGCGTTGCCAGGAAGCGACGGGCGATGAGGTCGTAGAGCTTGCGCTGGCCACCGTCGAGCGCGGACGGATCGCCCTCGCCCGTGGGATAGATAGGCGGGTGGTCGGTGGTTTCGACTTTGCCGCGCGTGGGCTTCATGGGGCCGGCGAGCGCCTTTTTGCACACGGGCGCCAGCGCCGGGTTGATCTTTGCAAGGTCGCTCACCACGGCGCCCAGATCGAGCGTCGCAGGGTACACGGTGTTGTCGACACGCGGGTAGCTGATGAGGCCCGCCATGTAGAGGGACTCGGCGATGCGCATGGTACGCGCAGGCGAGATACCCTCGGCTGCGGCGGCAGCCTGCAGCGAGGTGGTCGCAAACGGCGTGGGCGGCTGCTGCTTGCGCGAGCGCTTGGTCACCGCGGCGACGGTTGCCGTCTTGGCACCGTCAACGTGACCGTACGCCGTCTCGGCAGCATCCTTGTCGGTAAAGCGTGCCGTCTTGTGCGCAATCTTAAAGCGGTCGTCCTCGGCAGCACCCTGCGCGGCACCCATACCGCGGATCTGCCAATAGTCCTCGGGCACAAACGCCATGCGCTCGCGCTCGCGCTCGACCACCAGGGCAAGCGTCGGCGTCTGCACGCGGCCGGCGGAGCGCACGTTGCCAAAGCCGCCGAACTTGGCGAGCGTCAGATAGCGCGTGAGCACCGCGCCCCAGATAAGGTCGATGTGCTGGCGGCTCTCGCCAGCGTCGGCCAGATTCTGGTCGAGCGAGACGAGATTATCGAAGGCCTGCGTGATCTCGGCCTTGGTAAACGAAGAATACTGGGCGCGGGCAACCGGCAAGTCCGGCGCAACCTCGCGCACCTTGTTGAGGGCGTCCGAACCGATCAGCTCGCCCTCGCGATCGAAGTCCGTGGCGATGATGACGCTGTCGGACTTTTTGGCGAGGTTCTTAAGCGAGCGGATGAGTTCCTTCTCGGCCGGCAGCTTAATGACGGGTGCCCAGGTGAGATACGGCAGACTCTCGAGCTTCCAGCCCTTGATGGAGATGCCGTCGGCAAGAAACGGCTTGCGTTTGGTGTCGTAGGGCGGACGCGCCAGGCCATCGGGCATGTCGGCCGGCAGCATCTCGCCGTCCTCGGTCACCGAATACCAACCCAGCTTTTTATCGAACAGCACGCTGTCGCAAAAATCGGGCGCAAGGATGTGACCGGCAAGACCGATCGTCACGCACTCCTCGCCCTTCCACTCAAAACGGTAGATGGCGGTGTTGTACACCTTGTCCTTTTTAGGCTTACCCGTGGACAGCCGCTCGGCGATCTGACGCGCGGCGTCGTTTTTCTCGGCGATGATGAGCTTCAAAAGAGGCTCCTATCTCGTATCTCTGCAGCTACGCCCGCCCGTATGGCGGCCGACTTACGCCCTTGCTTGCTCAATCTGCCCGATGAGCCAATCGCACCAGGCATCCATGCCCTCGCCCTTGCGCGCGCTCACGGCAAACCGCGGCGCCTGCGGATTGAGGTCATCGAGTGTCTTAGTATACCTATCCATGTCAAAATCGAAAGCCGGAGCCACGTCGACCTTGTTGAGCAGCTGTGCGCCGGCGTGCTGGAAGATGCCCGGGTACTTGATGGGCTTGTCGTCTCCCTCGGGCACCGAGAGGATCATGATGGACAGGTTCTCGCCCAGGTCAAAGTCGACTGGGCAGACCAGGTTGCCCACGTTTTCGATAAAGATGACGTCGATGTTTTCCAGGCCCACTGCCTGGTCGAACGCGTCGACGGCCTCCATGATCATGTTGCCCTCGAGGTGGCACAGGCCGCCCGTGTTGATCTGGATGGCGGGCATGCCGGCTTCCTTCATGGTAATGGCGTCGACGTCCGAGGCGATGTCGCCCTCGATGACGGCGCAGCGCAGGCCCGCCTTGTCACGCAGGCGCTCGTTGGTGCCCAGGATCGTGGTGGTCTTGCCCGAGCCAGGGCTCGACAGCACATTGATCACATAGGTGTTTGTCTCTTTAAATCGCTGTCGCAGCTGATCTGCCAGGCGCTCGTTGCGCGACAGAATCGGCGACGCGATATCAATCGTTTTCTCGGCCATATTCGGCACTCCTTAATTTCCAACATTTATACCCCGTCCCCAGGTGGCTGGCGGGCTAATCGTCGGGGGTTTCGATTTCTATACTGGCGATGTCGAGCTCGCGGCCGTGCAGTAGGCGCACATTGGCGCCACCGCACTGGGGACAACGGCAATGGAAGCGGTCGTGCTCAAAGACCTCGCCGCAGTCCAGACACTCGCTTTGTGGATGGACTTCCTCTACGGCAAGCTCGCAGCCGCGCGTGAGCGGGTCCTCGTCGCGAAATGTCTCCCATGCAAAGTCGAGTGCCTCGCGCACGACCTCGGTCATATCCCCGATACGCAGCGTTACCAAAACGGCGCGCGAGGCCCCCGCCCCACGCGCCGCGCGAATCACTGTATCGAGTATGCCGTTGACAATGCCAACCTCGTGCATACCGATTTACTCCTCGTCGTCCTCGTCGTCCGAGAACAGGTCCAGACGACTCACGAACAAGCCCTCCTTGCCCTCGCGCGCGGTAATGACCACACGGGCGATGGCAAGCGAAATCTCGTAAAGCGAGAGCAGGGCGCCATACATGAGGCCGAGCGTAACGGGCGAGCCGTCAGGCGTAATCACAGCCGAGCCCACAAGCAGGCCAACGTATACGTAACGCCAGGCACCGCGGAAAGCAGCGTAGGACACGATGTGGAAGACGGACAGGTAGAAGATGATGAGCGGCAGCTCAAACGCCACGCCAAAGCCGATCATAAAGAGCAGCTCCATGTTGACGTAGTTCTCCAGATCGGGCAGCGCCGTAGCGACGGCCGAGGTTTCGCCGATGAGCCACTCAAAGCCCGCAGGAATGATGATGAAGTAGCAGAAAATGGCGCCCAGGAAGAACAGCACCGTCGAGGCGAGCACCGTGGGCACGACCCACTTGCGCTCGTTGGGGCGAAGCGCCGGCAGGAAAAATGCCAGAATCTGCCAGATGATCATGGGCGTGCACATGACAACGGCCATCTTGATGGCCAGCGAAAAGCGCAGGCCAAAGCCGCCGAGCGTAGTGGTGATGTAGAACTTACCGTCCGGTACAAAGGAGCGGATGGGGTCTTCCAGGATGTCGAGCACCACGGGTGTGGCGAAATACAGCACGATAGCGGCGGCAAACACCGACACGACTACGATGGTCAGACGACGACGGAGCTCTCCCAGGTGATCGAAGAGCGGCATACGCGCAGGTCCGATAGGCATTACTCATCGCCTCCCTTCGGGGCGTCGGCGGCAGCGGCGTCGTCCTCGGCCTCGAGCTCGCGAGCGAGCTGGTCGACGACAGCCTTGCGCTTACGGGGACGGCGGGCGTAGAGGTCAGCCGTCGTGGGCTCTGCCGGCTCGGGCTCGGGCTCCGGCTCTGCAGCAGGCTCGGGCTCGGCGACGGCAGCGGCAGGCTCGGCCTTGGCGGACTCGGCGCTCTCGGCCTCATCAGCAGCGCCTTCGCCCTCGGTGGCACCCTCGCTCGCAGCCTTCTCGGCGGCAAGGCGGGCACGGCGCTCGGCAAAAGTCTCCTTCTTTGCGGGCGCAGCCGTCTCGACGGCACCCTCGTCCGCATCGGAATCGTCATCGACGGCAGCCTTCTTGGGCTTGACCGGGGCCGACGCGGCCTCGCTTACCGGATCGATAATCTCGGACTGAACAACGGCCGTCATCTTTTCCTGCGTCTCGCGGAACTGACGGATGGCACGGCCGATTGTGCGGCCCATCTGCGGGAGCTTATCCGGGCCAAACAGCAAAAAGCCGAAGACCACGATGATCGCGAGCTCACCCTCTCCAATACCAAACACACATACCTCCAAGGCTCGATGTGAGTCGAGCCCGCACCGCGCCATTCGGCCGGAACTCGTCTATTCATTCGGTCAAGTATAGCGCCCGGACGCCAAAACGTCCGAGCGCATCACAAACATATGCCAAACGGCACGCCCTTTTGGGGGCAAAGATTATGCAGCGGTGATCGAAATCTCCTGGTCGACACCCAACAGCTGAACCACGCGCATCACCGGGGGCTGCACGTTGACGCAGCCAAAACGCTTGCCGTGGTCGACCGCGTGGTGCGCGGCGCCCACGAGCACGCCAATGCCCGTCGAATCGATGTAGCTCACCTGGGCAAAATCGAGCTCAACGGCCTCAGTGGGCTGCTCGAGCGCCAGGTCGATGGCATTGCGCAGGCTATCGGCGTTAGAGATATCGATCTCGCCGGTTACCTTAATGGTGTAGAGCTCTGGCGTGGGGTTGGTGGAAATACCCAAATCCATGTATATGCTCCTTTACGTATCGAAGGTGCGGATAGTACGGGAAGCCGCGCGTTAGGCGCGCTCGGCACGCGCAAGCTCGGCAGCGACAAGCTTAACGGCCAGCACCAGTACATCGAGCGCGGCCTCCAGGTCCTCGACCGTGGGATAGCTCGGCGCGATGCGGATGTTGGTGTCGCGCGGGTCCTTGCCATAGGGCCAGGTGGCACCGGCCGGCGTGAGCTTGACGCCCAGGTCGGCGCAAAGCGCGGCGACCTTTTGGGCCGAGCCCTCGGGACCATCGAAGCTTACAAAGTAGCCGCCGCGGGGGTGCGTCCAGGTGGCGCAGCCCGTGTCGCCCAAGCCCTCGGTGAGCTTGCGCTCGACGGCCTCAAAGCGCGGACGCAGGAACTCGGCATGCTTTTTCATGTGCTCCTTAACCGCCTCGATGGTGGGAAGGAAGCGCACGTGACGCAGCTGGTTGAGCTTGTCGGCGCTGATGAGGCCGGCCTTCAGGCGCTTGGAGAACTCGGCGATAACCGCGGGGCTCGCACCGATAAAGCCGATGCCGGCGCCCGGGAAGGTGATCTTGGACGTCGAGGCAAAGGCCACCACACGGTCCTCGGTGCCCGCCGCGCGAGCGAGGTCAAAGATGTTGGCAAGTTCGTCGGTCTCGTCGTACAGGTCATGCACGCAGTAGGCGTTGTCCCAGAAGATGCGGAAATCGGGCGCGGCCGTGGGCATCTCGACTAGGCGGCGCACGGTGTCCTCGCTAAAGGTGATGCCCGTGGGGTTGGAATACTTGGGCACGCACCAGATACCCTTGATGGAGTCGTCGGCAGCAACCAGGCGCTCGACCTCGTCCATGTCGGGGCCGTTGTCGGTCATCGCAACGGGGACATTCTCGATACCCAGATCGGCGGTGATGCCAAAGTGGCGATCGTAGCCGGGAACGGGGCACAGGAACTTGACCTTCTTGCCGTCGTGCGCGGCCTCGTAGGCGTCCCAGGGCTCGCTGCCGCACGAGCCACAGCGCCAGAACATGCCGGCGATGTCGTGCTCAATCAGCAAACTCGACGAGCCCAGCACGAGCGTCTGCTCGGCAGGGCAACCCAGGAACTCCCCCGCCAGCTTGCGTGCCGAGGGAATGCCCTCAAAGCAGCCGTAGTTGGAGCAGTCGACGTTGCCGTCGTGCAGATCGGCATCGGCATTGAGGATATCGAGCATGGGTCGAGAGATGTCCACCTGGGAGGGCGACGGCTTGCCGCGGGCCATGTCGAGCGCCAGGCCCTTGGCCTTGACCTCGGCGACCTCGGCTTTGAGCGCCTCGATGGCGGCATCGAGTTCGGTGGTTTCCATCTTCTGGTAGATCGTCTGCATGGGTGCGACCTTTCGCGAAGCGGGACGTTGCAGTTCGTCTAAGTATAGACCGCCACTGCCGCAACGGTATGAAGCCGTGATAGATTAAGTCCATCGCAATGAATTACGACATCGCCGCGCATGCCGGCGTGGGGCGCCCAAGGAGGCACTATGGAGTACGGATCGTTCCAGGCCGAGGAATTCGGCGACCTGCAGCGCCTGGTCGACGGACTGTTTTATGACCGCCGCGCCATCGACCGCCTGGATCTCATCGTGCAGGCCGAGATCTTGGACCTCGCGCCCGACCTCATGGAAATCGTGAACCTTTTGCCGCCCGGCTACTACGACCGCCAATCGCTTTGTGACCAGCTCAACTCCGCCTTGGCCGCCCACGGCTGGGGCGCCGTCTACGGCACCGTGGAATAAACCTAGTCATTGGGGCCTGTGGCCAAAAAATAGCAAATATGAGTACTGTTACTTTTTTAGTGACAGCGATTTTGAATTAAAAAGGCCTGTCTTGGCCTTTTGTGTCCGGTTTTGGAAGGATGCGTCGTCATTTTTCGTCCAGCCACGCAATCGTTAATGCACAGACAGAATAGATTTGTACATTATTTTTCGCGCCTAAAATGAAACGCCGTTTGTGACAGTACTCACAAACGGCGTTTTTTGGCCACTGGGGTGTCCGGCAGGTGGCAAGTACCACTCAAAACCGCATTTCACACGCGCTCGAGCAGGCTCTGGCGTCTGTTTCTACGCGCCTACTCGTCCTTGGGCGCGGGGTGCTTGCAGATCACACTCATGTAGATCATGCCAAGTACGGCCGCGGTGACAGAGCCGGCGAGAATAGCGGCCTTGGCGGCCAGAACCTCAAACTCAGCCGTCGGGAAGGCAAGGCCGCTGATGAGAATCGACATGGTGAAGCCGATACCGCCCAGAATGCCCACACCGGCAATCATGTGCCAGTTGACATTGTGCGGCAGCTCGCAGACCCTAAACTTAACCAGGGCAAACGTCATGCCAAAGATACCAATCGGCTTGCCCAGCAGCATGCCAAAGTACACGCCGAGCGTCACCGGGTCGGTGAGCAGCGTGCTCATGTCCACGCCCACCAGGCGAACCTGTGCATTCACGAACGCAAAGATCGGCAGAATCACAAAGTTGACCGGCGTGGAGATCAGACGCTCCATGCGGATGAGCGGCGGGGTCACGCGATGCATGACACGCTCGACCTTGGTGGTCGAGACGGTAAAGTCGTGCTGGCCCAGAATGTGCGCCTCGTCGTCGTAGCGGTCATCGAGCAGTGGCAGGCACTCGCCCAACCAATCGGTGAGGCTATCGAGCTTGACGCCGCACTTGGCCGGGATGGTAAAGGCCAAGATAACGCCAGCAAGCGTGGCGTGCACGCCGCTCTTGAACATACAGAACCACAACAGCAGACCCAGTACCGAATACGGGGCAAGGCGGTAATGCTGCGTCTTGTTGAGCCACACGAGCGCGCAGGTCACAAGCGCGGCGGCGCCCAACCAAAACGGATTGGGGCTCTGACCGTAAAAGATGGCGATGGCGGCGATGGAGATGAGGTCGTCGGCGATGGCGAGCGTCGAGAAGAACACGCGCACGCCGTTGGGAACGCGATTGCCCAAAAGCGATAGCACGCCCAGCGCAAAGGCAATATCGGTTGCCATGGGGATGGCCCAACCGTTGCGGGCGCCGGCATGGTTGAAGATCAGGTAGATACAGGCGGGAACGACGACGCCGCCCACGGCCGCCAGCATGGGAAGCATGGCCTGACGCGGATTCTTGAGCTCGCCGACCGTCATCTCGTACTTAAGCTCAATGCCCACCAACAAAAAGAAAATCGCCATGAGGAAGTCGTTGACGAAAAGCTCAACGGTGAGACCGGCCGTAAGGTTGCCCAGACCCACATACAGCGGGGTCTCCAAAAAGTGATGGATGGCCTCGTAGGCATCGGTATTGGCGCAAATGACGGCGGCGATGGCGGCGAAGACCATGACAGCGGCGGAAATCGTGCCGTTCTCGGTGATGCGCTCCCAAATGTCGTGGCGCTCAAAACGCTTGCGCTCACGAACGTTGAACAGCTGCTCAGTTGCTGCCATGGGCGGCTCCTTTCACGGGAAAGCTCCCGTCTTAAAAAAGCACGGCCCGCCCAAGTGGCGGCGCCGCGCTCTAACGTATTACGCTTGCATCTAGCCTACCCTGCACGACAAGCGCACAAGCACGGCCGAAAAGCGGAACCACAGGTTGAACATTATTTGCTCAACGGCACGGGCGCGCCTGTCCAAGAGACGACGCGGCGCCGTGCACAAAAAACGACCGGAGCGCGGGGCGTCCGCGATCCGGTCGTCGGTGTTAGGTCAAAAGAACCTAGCAGGCGGCCATGATAGGGGCAGCGACCTGCTTCTTACGGGAGAGGACGCCCGGCATCCAAACGCCGTCGTGCTCGTCGGCAATGCCCAGGCCCTTCTGAGCAGCCTCGGTCTCGCCCTCGAGCAGGACCTGCGAGCCCTCCTCCATGATGTCGGTGATGCACAGGACGATGCCGTCAGCACCCTTCTCGGCGGCGTAGGCACGCATGGCCTCGCGGATCTCGTCGATCATGCCGAGTGCGCGGGTCTTGTCGACGGTCTCGTACTGGCCGATGAGCAGCTTCTTGCCGGCGGGCTCGAACATCTTGATGTCGTTGCCGACCATCTCGGCTGCGGTGAAGGAGCCGGACGGACGGGTGAGGAAGACCTCCATGCCAAACTTGACCGGATCGACGCCCACCTGCTCGCCGAGCTTGGCGGCGACGGCGCGGTCGACATCGGTGGTGGTGGGGCTCTTGAGCATGAGCGTATCGGTCATCATGGCCGAGAGCAGCAGCTTGGCCTGGACGTCGGAAAGCTCGACGCCGAGCACGCCGGCGAGCTTGGTGACGATGGTGCAGCTGGAACCCCAGGGCAGGCAGATGTAGTGCAGCGGGCCGGCGGTCTCGAAGTCGCCGATGCGGTGATGATCGACAACGCCAAAGACCGTGGCGTCCTTAAGGCCGGCGACGGACTGGGCAGACTCGTTGTGGTCGGTGAGGACGACGAGCTGACCGGCCTCGACGGACTCGATCACGCGGGGCTCGGCGATGCCGGCGTCGGCGAGCAGCTTGGCGGACTCTGCCGGAAGCTGACCCAGGGCGCAGGCCTCGTAGGTGTTGCCGGCATACTCAACCTGGTTGAGCAGCTGGGACAGGACGACGGCGCTCATGATGGCGTCGTTATCGGGGTTCTGGTGACCAAAGACAAGAACGTTTGCCATGGATATCCTCCACTTGATATGTGTACTTGGACGTAGCTATGGTAGCACGCTGGCGCCGAACCTTATGAGACGCAAGGGCCGCGGCGCAATTTGGGGCGAGCCTGGGGGCGAAGTCTGCCCCCTTGTACCACCGCCCTCCTGCACCGACTATTTACCGGCGGCGCGCAGGGCTACGTAGGCGGCACCGATGATGCCGGCGTCGTTTCCGAGCGAAGCGACCTTAATGGGCGTCTCGCGCGAGGCAGAGAGCGCGTACTGCTTAAAGTGCTCGCGAACCTTGTCGAGATAAACATCGGCCGAGGCAGACGCGCCGCCACCGATCAGGAACATCTCGGGGTCGACCACGTTGGCGATAAGCGCCAGGGCGCGGCCAAGGTAGTCGGCCATGGTGTCGGCTGCGGCCAGCGCAAGCTTGTCGCCCTCGCGGCAGGCCTGGAACACGTCCTTGGAATCGGAGGGGCCGGTGAGCTCAATGGGCTCGACGCCCGCCTTCTTGCACTCGGCAAGGTAGTTGCTCACCACGCCGGTGGCGCTGGAATACTGCTCCAGATGGCCATGGCCGCCACAGCCGCAGGTGCGCTCCTCGGCCGGGTTCAGGCACATGTGGCCAATCTCGCCGCCGGCGCCCACAACGCCCGATACCACGTCGCCGTTAACGATAACGCCGCCGCCCACGCCGGTACCGATGGTGACCATCACCACGTTCTGCACGCCCTTGGCAGAACCGAGCCAGGCCTCGCCCATGGCAGCGGCGTTGGCATCGTTCTCATACTTAACGACCGCATCGGGGCAGTGCTTCTGAATGGCGACCCTCAGCTCGGGCAGATTAATGGCAATGTTGGCCTTGACCTTGGCATCGCCCGACGCCGGGATGGGACACGGAACGGCCAGGCCAATGCCCGCCACAAAGGCACGCGGAATCTGTGCCTTGGCGACCACCTGGTCGATAGCCTCGGTCACCGCGGCAAAGCCCGCAGCGTCAACGATAGGAGGCGTGGGCACGCTGGCCTTGGCAAGCAGGTTGCCGTCCTCGTCGAACAGGCCCTCCTTAACCGAAGTGCCGCCGACGTCGATGCCGATGTAGTACTGCTTAGGTTCCATGGGAGCCCACCTTTCTCGTTTAAACATTGCCTGTATGGTACCGCTCTCAAGGCAAAAACCTACCAAAAAGGGACAGGTTTGTTTTGGCAGGTTTTATCTGGGGTAACGCAATTGGCTGCCCAACAGGCCGCGCAAGACCATCCCCAAAAATAAAGGCGCCGGGAGGCGGAGGCTCCCGGCGCCCGTCAAAGGGACTATGTTGTCTGTTGGACCGCACGGTCCGTCGCGGCGATAACGCCGACTAGGCCTGAAGTGCCTGCAGCTGCTTGTGAACCTCGATGAGCTCCGTCGCCATGACGCGCATGGTCTCGGTGCCGGCCATCTGGTCCTCGGCATGCAGCAAAATCAACGGGGCCTCGCCGTTACGCTCGCCGTTGGCCTCCTTCTTCAGAAGCCCCATGTGAACATCGTGGCCACCGTTATAGGCCTCGTCGCCCTGCTTGATAAGCTCCTCGGCGGCGTCAAAATCGCCCTCCTTGGCCTTTTGCACGGCATTGATGTACATGCTCTTAGCGGTACCGACGTAGCTGATGATCTCAAAGCAGGTCATCTGCAGTTCGTTCATATCCTCCATGCAGAGCACCTAGCCCATCACGCTGACGCAGTGGTCGATGATGCCGGCAGCGTTCATGCGGCCGTAGTCGACCATGTTGATGACCTCGACCGGAAAACGACCGGCGGCCTCCTTCTCAAAATCGCCCTTGGTGTAGCCGATCTGCGGACCAAGCAGCAACATGTCGCACTCGTCCAGGTGATCGTGGGCCTCGTTCATGGGACGAGCCTCGACCTCAATATCCAGACCACGGTTTGCAACCTCGGCCTGCATCTTCTGGACCAGCAGGCTCGTGGACATACCGGCATTGCAGCAGAGCATGATCTTCTTCATGGTTTCCTCCTTATAACTGCGCGGCGCGCAGACGACAACTGGTTTTATTCCTTGCGGCTATTGTGCCCACCCCCCCTGCATCTTTACACAAGGGAGAGAGCTGCGGGCACCGGCGCCGCGTACCGGCGCCCGCAAAGGTGAAAGGGACGAACGTTAGGCGTTCTACTCGGCGAGAGCCTCCTGCTTGGCGATTGCCTTCTCGGAAATCTTCATAAAGGGCAGGTAGACGGCCATGCCAATGACAATCTCGATAGCCTGCCACACGCCAGCGCGCCAGTCAAAGCCCGTAGCGAGCAGGGCATTGATGACGGGAGGCATGGTCCAGGGCACCTGGGCGATGCAGGGGCTGATGATGCCTGCGCAGGTAAGGCCATAGGTGATGCCGATGAACAGGTCGGGAAGGAGGACAAACGGGATCATGAGCGGCAGGTTGTACACGATGGGGTAACCGTAGATAACCGGCTCGTTGATGTTGAACAGACCAGGCAGGATAGCCATCTTGGAAACGGTCTCGGAAGCCTTGTTTTTGGAGAACAGGAGCGTGTCGAGCAGGAGCATGAGGGTGCAGCCCGAGCCGCCGATGAGGGCGAAGCTGTTAACGATCTGCATGTTCATGTAGTGATCGGGCTGGATGGTGCCACCGGCGGCAAAGGTAGCCATGTTGTCGACGATGAGCATGGTCAGGATCGGCTCGACGGTAGCGCCAGAGATGGTGGACTGGTGAATACCGACGCAGAACAGCAGGTTAGCAAGGGTGTAGATGAGGATAACAGCCCACGGACCAGCGTTCATGATGCTCTTGAGCGGGTTGGAGATGCACGTGGAGATGATGGTGCACAGATCGGTGCCGGCGCACACGGCGAGCAGGGCTGCGGCAAGAGCGAAGACCGCGAGGTTAAGCAGCATCGGAATCATGACGTTGAAGGAGTTGGAGACCGCGGGAGGCACGCCCTCGCCCAGCTTAACCTTGAGCTTCTCGACGCCAGAAATCTTGATGAAGAGCGAGACGGAAAGCAGGGCGATGATAATAGCCGAGAACAGACCGTTGGTGCCGGTGTTGGCAGTCGAAAGGGCGCCCGTGACCTCGGCGGAGGTGATCTTGTCGGTGAGCAGTGGGCTCGTGGCGGCAAGCGTGGCGGTGATCTGCTGCGGCATCATGATGACGAAGGCAGAGATAGCGACGACCATGCAAGCAAGCGGATTATCGAAGCGCTTGTTCTTAGCGAGGCTGTAGCCAATCAATCCGGCCAAGATAATGGCAGAGACGTTGAGGGTGCCCAGCGTAATCGCCGAACCCCACGTCTGAAGGTTGGCAAGGCCCGCCGCATCGAGCGGGAACAGAGGGAACACGACGTTGTTAATAAGAACCGCGATACCCGCAAGGATATAGAGCGGCGTGATGGTCGCGAAGGCGTCACGCAGGGAACGCAGGTGAACCTGGTTTCCCACCTTCGCAGAGACCTCGGCAAACTTGTCGAGGAAGCTCTTTCCGTTGTCACTGGCCATGATTGCTCCTAACTTTCAAATCCGGCCTTTCCTATGCGCACGGTGGTCTGTCGCCCTCTGCCACCAGATGTGCCATGTGTTGCGCGCGGCGGCGCGCGGTCTGGACGTTCGTCCGGTCGCTAATCAACCACGTGGGTCGTGGCGACCTGTTTGAGCCAGGCCGCCGACTTCTTAAGACGGCGCTTATAGCCATCCATCAGATCGACCTCGACAAAGCCATAGCGATTCTTAAAGGCATTGGCCCAAGACCAGTTATCGATGACGGCCCAATAATGGTATCCGCGGCACTTGGCGCCCTCGTCGATGGCCTTGGCCACCCACTCCAGGTGCTGACGTACAAAGTCGACGCGGTAGTCATCCTGGATGGTTCCTTCGGCGTCACGGTTCTTGTATTCGTCCATGATGCCGATGCCGTTCTCGGAAACGAACCACTCAAGATCGGGGTAGTTCTTAGCGCAGTCCATGCCAAAGTCGTAGAGGCCCTGCGGGTAGATCTCCCAGCCGCGGCTCTCGTTCATAACGGCGTCGGGCCATACGTACTCGTCGGCAAAGTGCGGCAGGCCGTACTGGTCGACCTTGCTCGCCGACGCCTGAACACGCGTGGGGTGGTAGTAGTTGCAGCCTAGCCAGTCGACAACACCCTGCTTGAGGATCTCTTGGTCGCCGGCGCGGAACGGGAGCTTAACGCCGCCCTCGGCCAGGCTGTCGAGCACGTCGGCAGGAAGCTCGCCCTTGGTGATGAGGTCGAGCCACCAGCGGTTGTTGATGCCGCTGGTCATGCGCACGGCCTCGAGGTCCGCCTCGCTGGGGTTCTCCTTGGTGTAGACCGGGGTAAAGCAGTTGATCATGCCGATCTTGGCATCGGCGCGAATAGCGCCCTCGTCATAGGCGCGACGATAGTTGGCCACGGCCAGCGCGTGCGCCAGCGAGATGTGATACTGCACGGTGCGGGCGCGGTTGAAGTCGTGGAGCTGCGGGAACCACACGCCCTCCTGATAGCGCTGCTCGGGCTCGACGATGGGCTCGTTAAAGGTGAACCAGTACTTAATCTCCTGGCCAAACTCGTGGAAGGCGACGTCGGCGTAATGTGCGTAAGCCTCGACAACCTCACGGCTCTCCCAGCCGCCACGGTTAAAGAGGTAGGTGGGCATGTCAAAGTGGTACAAGTTGACAAACGGCTCCAAGCCGGCTTCGCGAGAGGCGCGGAACAACTCGTGATACCACGCGGCACCTTCCTCGTTGAGGTTGCCGTCGGCATCGAGCAGACGGCTCCACTGGATGGAAGTGCGATAGGTATCCAGACCCAAGTCCTTCAAAATGCGAAGGTCTTCCTGGTACTTGGCCATAAAGTCATTGCCGGCGTAAGAGCCAACGCGGTTGTAGAACGAACCCAGATCCTGGATGGACCAGGTGTCCCACAGGTTCTCGAGCTTGCCGCCCTGGTTCCACTGACCCTCAGTCTGCGGGCCGGACATAGCAGCGCCAAAGAAGAAGTCGTTGGGCAGCTGATACTGTGCCATCAAAGTCCTCGCTTTCGTGTTCTAGAGCTTCCGGTTGGAGACGGGTTTGCTTTGGCAGGTTATCCGGCGCGGGCGCGCACCGGCCATACCGATATCCAACCCGCCAAAACAAAACCGTCCCCAAACGGTCGATCCTGTTGTGCGGAAGGATTCCGTTCGTTGCTTAAACTATAGCGCTCTAATTTTAAAAGTAAAGCGTCTTTTTCTTTTTTCTTTCTCGAACTTCTTAGATAAAAGTAATATGGATGCCCTGTTGAGGGTTATACTTACTTTTTGTATTCATATATGTCGGAAAGGAGGTTCCATGATTCCCAAATACGAGGCGATAGCTGCAGATATTCGTCGAAGTATCGAGGATGGCGCTCTTAAACCGGGCGACAAGCTTCCCACCGTCGTTGAGTTCTGTGAGCTCTATAGCGTTTCCAAAATCACCGTCAAACGAGCTATCGAGCAAATCACCGAGGAAGGTCTTATTACCAGCCGGCGCGGATCGGGCACCTACGTTAAGGACACGGCGGGACTTCCCGGCCAGGCGTTTTTCCAGGGCAAAAACGACCGTGCCCAGGGCTTTTCGTATGAGCACCGCGGGGAAAAGGTGACCTCGGTGGTCTACGATTTCTCGATTGTTAATCCACCAGCGGACATCGCAGCCCAGCTGGGAATTGCCGAGGATGACTTTGCCTATCACGTCGTGCGCGTGCGTCAGGCCGATGGGAAGCCCATCGTTATCGAGTACACCTACATGCCCCTCGAGCTGATTCCGGGGCTGAAAAAGAAGGACCTGTACGGATCGGTCTACCATTTCATCCGCGAGCAATGCGGGCTGAAAATTTCGAGCTTCCACCGTACCATTCGCGCCGTGGCAGCAACCGAGGAAGAAGCCGAGCGCCTGGACACCAAGCCTGGCTCTCCCCTGCTCGAGCTCACCCAGATTGGCTTTTTGGACAGCGGCGCCGCCTTTGAGTATTCGGTCTCGCGCAACGTTGGCGACCGCTTTGAGTTGCACAACGTAACGTTGGCATAGGTTTTTGCAGTCATGCGGGCGCTCGTTTTGAACAGTTTTACGCAGCGCCCGCGCAACACAATGAGGTATGAATATGTCCGATTTGATTAAACTGACGCCGATCTTCCACGAGAAGATCTGGGGCGGTCGCCAGCTCGAAACCGTATTTGGCTACGACATTCCCGATGGCCCCATCGGTGAGTGCTGGGCCATCTCGGCCCACCCCAACGGCGACTGCCAGATTGCGGAGGGCCCGTATGCCGGCCACACGCTGTCGTGGCTGTGGGCCGAGCATCGCGAGCTCTTTGGCAACTGCGAGGGCAAGGAGTTCCCGCTGCTCATTAAGATTCTGGACGCCAAGGACGACCTTTCGATCCAGATTCATCCCAACGACGAGTACGCTGCCGAGCACGAGAACGGTAGCCTGGGCAAAACCGAGTGTTGGTATGTGCTGGACTGCGAGCCCGACGCCACGATCATCGTCGGCCAGCGTGCCAAGGACCGCGCCGAGGCCGCACAAATGATCGAGGAAGGACGTTGGGACGACATGCTCAACGTGTTGCCGATTCACAAGGGCGACTTTTTCCAGATTGATTCCGGTACCGTGCACGCCATCAAGACCGGCACGCTCATTTTGGAGACGCAGCAGTCGAGCGACGTGACGTATCGTCTGTACGACTACGACCGTCCCGGCACTGACGGCAACCTGCGCCCGCTGCACATTGAGCAGAGCCTCGACTGCATCGACTTTGATGCTCAGGCTCCGACCGACGGCACGGTGACCGCGCCCGAGGTGGACGGCGTGACCGAGCTCGAGTCCAACCCCTGCTACACCGTCGATCGCGTGCGCGTCAACGGCAGCAAGACCCTCGACCAGCGCTGGCCCTTCATGTGCCTGTCGGTCATCGACGGCGAAGGCACCGTCTGCGGCGACCCCGTCCACAAGGGAAGCCACCTGTTGGCCCCGAGCACCGTCAGCTCCATCGACCTCGAAGGCAAGATGGAACTGATCATCAGCCACCTGTAGGTCGCACCAACAACCCAAACGCAACAAGGGGCTCTCCCGTCCATGTGCGGGAGAGCCCCTTGCCATATCTATTTATCAGCCCACCCGGCTCTCCAGATCAAAAAGCGAACGAGCAGAGCGACGTTCGCAAGCACCGTTACCCAAGGACCTGGGCGGGCGTATAGGGCAACATCGATCGCGAGTTCCGCACGCAAAGGAGAGCACTTAATGTGCTCTCCGTCTTGCGCAGGACTGCCCGAGCAGGCGATGTTGCCCTATACGCC
>JAXJHR010000006.1:0-1589 GCA_036299165.1 Collinsella aerofaciens
ACGCCGTCCCGTACGCGGCCTAGCGGGCGGCGGGATCAACCGAAGGGGAAGCGGGGGCGCCGGGCGCCCGGATGCGTCATGCCGAAATGGCGCGAAGCACGCGGTTGACAAAACTATAGAGACACGTCCCAGAAAAATCATTCCGCAAGTTTTACGCAGCTAAAATAGCCCCGTCGCAAATTGACTACCCTGGCATTGGGGATACCATGGTGGCACCCTAGCGAAAGGATGTTTCATGGCACATGTCGATGACCAGCGTGTGGCGCGCGTGCTCGATGCGCTCGAGGCTCAGCACCCCGGCGCACAGCTGCTCGTAAACGACCCGTGGTCGATTTATTACCTGACCGGTTTTTATGCCGATATGTTCGAGCGTTTTTGCGGTGTGCTGCTCGCGCGCGATGACGAGCCCGTAATCTTGGTCAACGCCCTGCATCAGCTGCCCGAGTACGACAATGCCCGCGTTGCCTACCACACCGATACCGATGTCGTGGCCGATGCCATCGCGCGCGAGATCGACCCAGACAAGCCGCTTGGTATCGACACCGTCATGCGTTCCGGCTTTTTGATGCCCCTCATGGAGCGCCATGCCGCCAGCGAGTTTTTCCTGGGCGACTTTGCCGTCACCGACGCACGCACCTACAAGGATGCCACCGAGCAGAAGCTCATGCGCGCGTCCTCGGCCGCTAACGACGCTGTGATGGCCGATGTTATCAAGCTCGTCCACGAGGGCGTGACGGAGCGCGAAATTGCCGACCAGATGCTCAGTCTGTATCGCAAGCACGGCTGCGAGGGCTTTAGCTTTCCGCCCATCGTGAGCTTTGGCGCCAACGCTGGAGACCCGCATCACGAGCCCGACGACACCGTACTCAAGCGAGGCGACGTGGTGCTGTTCGACATTGGCGGACGTCGCCGCAACTACTGCTCGGACATGACACGCACGTTCTTTTGGGGCGAGACGGACGAGGAGACGGCACATATCTACGACATCGTGCGCCGCGCCAACGAGGCCGCCGAGGCGCTCATCGCCCCGGGCGTGCGCATGTGCGACCTGGACCGCGCCGCGCGCGACGTGATCGAGAACGCAGGCTACGGCAAGTACTTTACACATCGTCTGGGCCACTCGATTGGTCTGCAGGACCACGAGCCGGGCGACGTCTCGCTGGTCAATGAGCAGGTCGTTGAGCCAGGCATGACGTTCTCGATCGAACCGGGCATCTACCTCCCCGGCCGCACCGGCGTCCGCATCGAAGACCTAGCCCTGGTGACCGAGAACGGCGTCGAGATTCTCAACGCCTACCCCCACGATCCGGTCCGCCTAGACTAGCCAATGTGCCAAAGGGACAGTCCCTTTGGCACATCCCGTTAACGCAGCGCCACGAAAACGAGCCATCTACTACGTTTAACTCGATGGGGCCAACCATGACCGCCTTTTCGAAAATCGACAGGCCTTCTACCTGCACTGATAATTGTCCTTGGGGGAAGCGGGCACTGCGGGGCGCGGCAACGGCGCGCGATTTCCGCGTCGCAGCGCTACCCTGATGCTGAACGCCGGGACGATGACCCACTGACCTGCTGACGCCTCTTCGGCC
>JAXJHR010000007.1:0-68817 GCA_036299165.1 Collinsella aerofaciens
GGCCGAAGAGGCGTCAGCAGGTCAGTGGGTCATCGTCCCGGCGTTCAGCATCAGGGTAGCGCTGCGACGCGGAAATCGCGCGCCGTTGCCGCGCCCCGCAGTGCCCGCTTCCCCCAAGGACAATTATCAGTGCAGGTAGAAAGCTTGCCGATTTTCGAAAAGCCGGCTATGGTTGACCCCTGCGGCCTAAACGTAGTAGATGGGCCCTTTCTGTGGTGCGGCACCAAGCCGGTCATTTTGGGATCGGACTATTTTGACTACTCATTGGCTGCTCTGGCAATCGGGCTGCAAAAGTAGTCAAAAAAGCTCCGTCCCAAATTAGCTACCTTGCTCTGGCGGGCGGGAGCAGGTAAGATATACCGAGCGCCTAGCGCGTTCGATGGGTTCGGATGACGACATGTTCCGAATCTGGTCAGGTCCGGAAGGAAGCAGCCATAAGGAGCCTCTGTCGGGCATCCGAATCCATCGAGCGCACGGGCGTTTTTTTGGTGCCGTGACATGGCCCGGCCGGCGGCGAGGTGTTTGGTGTCTCGCTGGTCCTCGGCTTCGCCTGCGGGATCGCTCGACTACCAAACACCTCGCCGCCGACCGGGCCCCGTCGTCCAAAAATCATCCGTAAAGGCGCGTTTATCTAATTTAAATCTATCCCTTGTGGAATGCGGCTTGCTGGTGTTGTCTGGGCATTGATGGCTATGTGGTTCAAGAGGCGGCGGTGCTGTTGTTTGAATTTTTGCAGTTAAAGAGGTCCGTTTCCCTAGGTGGGGAAACGGACCTCTTTTTGTCTCTGGGCTTGCGGATTGGCGAAGACAATAACCGCTGGCGGCTATTTTGAGTTCTTGAGGCGGCGTGTGGCTGTGGCGGTTATTCCGAGGCCTGCGGCGGCGACTGCTGCGAGTGCGATTGCGCTCGGCGCTGCATCGCCCGTGTTCGCGAGCTTGCCGGCGGTCGTATCTGCTTGCTTGCCGCTGCTCGAGTTCGCCTGCTTGGTGGAGCTTGGTAGGGCGTCTTTGCCGGTTGCAGGTGAGGCAACGGGCGGTGTCGCCTCGGCGGGTTGCGTTGAGCCGGAGGGGGGCGTCGTCTCGGTCGGTTTCGCTATCTCGGGCGAGGTGGCCTTGTCTGCCGCGGCTTTCGCCTCTTCGTATGCCTTGCAGGCATCGTCATAGGCCGCTTGCGCCTTTTCCAAATCGCCGAGGAGCGCATCTCGCTTGGCTACGTCCTCATCGATGTGGGCTTTGGCTTCCTCTGCCTCACTTTCGAAATACTGAACCCGTTTTTCCTGGCTTTCGATCCGGCGTTGGCAGCGGTGAAGATCATCTTCACAAGATTTTTCTCGCCTTTCTGCCGACATGATCTCACCTCGCAACTGCTTAATAGTTTCGTTAGAAGCTCCGTCGTCGATTGCCTTATTTAATTCTGCCTGAAGGCCGCTTGTCCGGTTGTGGGCCTCATCGTATTTGGCTTGGGCTGCATCGACGTCCGCTTGCATAGCGGGAAGGGGCTCCCTCCGTTTGGCGGCTTCCGCCACCACCATGTCGTAGATCTCTTGAAAAGCGGCAATGTCATCATCGATTTCCGCAAGTTTCTCGGGACTTGCGGCGTCTTTTGCGGCCTCGAGGGTTTTGAGCGCTTCCTGCATGGCTGCATACGCTTTTTCTTTTGCGGCGGCCGCATCTTCTGTCTGCGGGGTGCCCGAATTGCCGCTGGTGGCGCTCGTCTGCGAAACGGCCGCACCGGTGGGGGAACTGGTTTCCGCCGCGATCGCCGCTACGGGGGCGATTCCCGCGACAAGTGCCGCGGAAAGGGCGATGCCCACAGTTGCTCGTCTTGCTCTTCTTGCGAGAATGTCGTTCATCTCGGCACCTCATTTCAAGGGTCGGCGACTAACTTGGTAGCACTAATGTAAGTATACCAAGCGGTCGACCCGACACTGGCTGGGTGCGCGCGTATACCTCTCTGAAAACTGAATCCCGTTAGAAATGACGAGTTGTTTACGCTTCTTTTGGGGTGGCGGTACTATCATGATTCGAATTGAATGTGGATGATGATAGGGAGCGCCTTTTTATGATTGAGCTGCTTAGGCGTTTTGGTGGTAAGTTTCGCCGGTATATGGTGATCGGCCCTGCGTGTAAGCTGATCGAAGTGATCTTTGACCTGCTGACGCCGCTGGTGATTGCCCAGATGATCGACAAGGGCATTGGCTCGCACGACGTGAGCGCCGTTATCCACTACGGCATGCTACTTGCCGCCATGGCCGTGATCGGCATCTCGTTTACGCTCGTCTGCCAAAAGATGGCGGCGCTCACCTCGCAGGGCATGGGCACCGACATTCGCGGCGCGCTCTACGAGCACATCAACAAGCTGAGCTATGCTGAGCTCGACCGCTTTGGCACGCCGTCGCTCATCACCCGCATCACCAACGACGTTAACCAGGTCCAGCTCGCTGTGGCGCTGGGCGTGCGCATGCTCATCCGCTGGCCCTTTCTAGCGGTGGGCTCCATGTGCGCGGCCCTTGCCATCGACCTTAAGCTCGGCATCATCTTTTTGATCTGCACGCCCGCCATTGGCCTGGTGTTCTGGGTTGTCATGGCGCGCTGCATTCCGTACTACAAGCAGCTGCAGGCAAAGCTCGACCGCATCGCGCTTATCTGCCGCGAGGGCCTTTCGGGCGCCCGCGTGGTTCGCGCCTTTGTGCGTGAGGACCACGAGCGCGAGCGTTTTGCCCAAGCCGCCGATGACCAGGCCAATACCGCCATCGCGGTGGGCAAGCTCTCGTCGGTTCTCAACCCCGTGACGTTTTTGGTGATGAACTTGGGTGTGTGCGCCATCCTGTGGGTGGGCGGCATTCAGGTCAACGCGGGCGAGCTCACGCAGGGCCAGGTCATGGCGTTTGTGAACTACATGACGCAGACCCTGACCTCCATCGTGTACGTCGCCAACCTGGTCGTGGTCTTTACCAAGGCAAGCGCCAGCGCGTCGCGTATCAACGAGGTGCTCAATTGCGTGCCGAGCATCGCTGACGAGGGCAACCAGCCGGTTGCGCTGCCCAAGCCGAGCGAACTGGCGGGTGGCGCTGTTCCGGTCCCCGCGCTGAGCTTGAGCCATGCGAGCTTCTCCTTTGGCGCGGGCGCGGCAAATGCCGTCAACGATGTGACCCTGGAGCTCCCGCTGGGCAAGACGCTTGGCATTATCGGCGGTACGGGTAGCGGCAAGTCCACGCTCGTCTCGCTTATCCCGCGCCTGTACGATGCGAGCACCGGCAGCGTGAGTGTGATGGGCGCCGACGTGCGCACCTGGCCGCTCGACCAGCTGCGCCGTGTGGTCGCGACCGTTCCACAGCGTGCGTCGCTGGTGAGCGGCACCATCCGCAGCAACCTGACCTGGCGCGACGAGGCTGCGACCGACGAGGATCTCTGGGCGGCGCTCGACATGGCGCAGGCGAGCGAGTTCGTGCGCAACAAGCCGCAGGGGCTCGATACCCCGGTCGAGGCGGGCGGTAAGAACTTTAGCGGTGGCCAACGCCAGCGCCTGACCATCGCGCGCGCCCTGGTGGGCTCGCCTCAGGTCCTGATCATGGACGACTCCGCCTCGGCACTTGACTTTAAGACTGATGCGGCGCTTCGCCATGCCATCCGCGAGCGCAGCGTGTGTGGCGCTGCTGAGGGCGGGCTGCCGCTGACTACGGTGATCGTAAGCCAGCGCGTTTCGACCGTGCGCGACGCCGATATGATCTGCGTACTTGACCACGGTTCGGTCGCGGGCCTGGGCGCGCACGATGAGCTCTACACGACCTGCCAGCTCTACCGCGAGATTTGCCAGTCGCAGCTTCGCCGCGAGGAGCTCGAGGGTCAGCAGGGGAGTACGGCGCCCGCGCCCGCCCCAGGCGCCCCGACCGTCCCCACATCCGTCTGCGCAAAGGAGGGCTGCTAAATGAATCCGTACACTTCCTCCGGTTCGGTCGCCACGATGACGGCCAACGTGTCCGGCAACGATAACCTCAACGACCTGGGTGACGGTCCGCGCCAGCTCGGCGATCCCGAGCGCTATCCCGTGGGTGCGGTGACCCGCCGCCTGCTGGGCTATGTTCGCCCGCACCGCGTCTCGTTTGTGGCATCGTTTTTGAGTGCCGCTGTCTCGGTGATTCTGCAGCTCTACACGCCCATTCTCATTGGTGAGGGCATCGACCTGATCGTTGCTGCGGGCCAGGTGGACTTCGATGCGCTGCTGCCGCTCGTTACCAAACTCGCACTCGTCGTGGTGGGAGCAGCGGCCTTCCAGTGGCTGCAGGGCTATTGCGTCAACCGCTTGTCCTACGAGACGGTGCGCGACATGCGTGTGGAGGCGAGCGACAAGCTCAGCCGGATGCCGCTCAGCTTTATCGACGCCCACGCCCACGGCGACCTTATGAGCCGCGTGGTCAACGATGTCGACCAAGTGGGCGACGGTCTGCTTCAGGGCTTTACCCAGCTTTTCACCGGCGTTATCACCATTGTGGGCACGCTCGCGTTTATGCTCTCCATTAACCTGACCATGACGCTTGTAGTGGTGCTCGTCACGCCGCTTTCCATTTTTGCAGCGGGCGCCATCGCCAAGCTTTCCAACAAAAGCTTTACGGCACAGCAGCGCATTCAAGGCCAGCTCGGTGGCCATATCGAGGAGTATGTGGGCGAGCAGAAGCTTGTCGACGCCTTTGCCTATGGTCCCAACGCTCAGCAGCGCTTCGATGCCCTCAATGCCGAGCTCTACACCGCGGGCGAGCGCGCGCAGTTTATGGGTTCGCTCTCCAACCCCGGCACACGCTTTATCAATAACATCATCTATGCCGTGGTCGCTGTGATCGGCTGCGTGGGCGTGATCACGGGCGTGCCGGCGACGCTTACGGTGGGCGGCGTGCAGATTTTCCTGTCCTATGCTAACCAGTACACCAAGCCGTTCAACGAGGTCACCAACGTCATTACGCAGATCCAGACGGCGTATGCCTCGGCGCGCCGTATGTTTGCGCTGCTCGATGCGCGCGAGCAGGAGCCCGATGCGCCAGATGCCGTGGAACTTGCCGCACCGCAGGGCGAGGTCGCCCTTGAGCATGTGGACTTTAGCTACGTGCCCGACCGCAGGCTGCTGCAGGACATCTGCATCGAGGCTAAGCCCGGCATGCGCTTTGCCCTGGTCGGTCCTACGGGCTGTGGCAAGACGACGCTCATCAATTTGCTACTGCGTTTTTACGATATCGATGCCGGTCGCATTGCGGTCGATGGCCGTTCCTCGCGTGACTACACGCGCGCAAGCCTGCGCCGCGCCTTTGGCATGGTGCTGCAGGACACTTGGCTGTTCGAGGGCACGGTGGCGGACAACATCGCTTACGGTTGCCCAGGAGCTACGCGCGAGCAGGTTGTCGAAGCCGCCAAGCGCGCGCACGCGCACAAGTTTATCGTGCAGTTGCCAAGCGGCTACGATACGGTCATCGGCGAGGACGGTGGCACGTTTAGCCAGGGTCAAAAACAGCTGCTGTGCATCGCGCGCGTCATGCTCACCGACCCGGCTATCTTGCTGCTGGACGAGGCGACCTCGAGTATCGATACCCGCACCGAGCTGCAGGTGCAGGCGGCATTCGACGAGCTCATGGCCGGTCGCACAAGCTTTGTCGTGGCGCACCGCCTGAGCACCGTCCGCAACGCCGACTGCATTCTGGTGATGCGCGACGGGCAGATTATCGAGCGCGGCACGCACGACGAGCTGCTAGCGGCAGGCGGCTTCTACGCCGAACTCTATCGCAGCCAGTTTGCCCAGTGAGCAAGCCCGTGGGGCAAATTAATCAATCGACAGACGGTGGTTTACATCTGTCACGTTAGTACTAAGATAGTCATCTAATAAATTGCATTAGTGGCTTTAGTTTTGGGGGAAACGAGGCAACGTGACTATGACGTGCTCTCTGGTGGTTAACAGCAAGAGCGGTAATACCAGGATGGTTTCGGGCGCGATCAAGCGCGCTCTGCAGGCTGCGGGTGTTGAGTTTGTCCATGCCGCGGCGTTGAGCGACGATGCGGATGCAGATCAGGTCGCGCTCGAGGCGCAGGGCGCCTGCGCGGCCGACACGGTGCTCGTCGGTTTTTGGTGCGACAAGGGCGCGTGCACGCCTTCGGTCGCGGCGTTGCTCTCCGCCTTGCACGGTAAGCGCGTGTTCCTGTTTGGCACCTGCGGCTTTGGGGCCGACCAGAGCTACTATCAGCAGATTATCGACCGCGTAACTTCCAATTTGGCTGGGGATGCCGAGCTTGCGGGCTGGGCGATGTGCCAGGGCAAGATGGGCCCCGCGGTCAAGCAGCGCTACGAGGCCATGCTCGAGCAAGATCCCGACAACGCCCGATTTAAGATGCTGCTCGACAACTGGGTTGCCGCGAAGGACCATCCCACCAAGGAAGATCTGGATAACATGGCTGCAGCCGCCAAAAAGGCCGTTTTGGGCGAGTAGAGCGTCGCTCGCGGTGCCGCGCGTTCAATCGTACAAACGTGAAAGCCTCGAGATTCTCGAGGCTTTTTTCTTGACAGGAGACCGCGCCGTGGCAAGCGTTTGGGGTGACATTTTCCATCACCCCGATGACGAGACCGTCCTGGACGACACACTCGCATGCGTTCGCTGGATGTATGCAGAGTGGGACGGGCTTTCCGGATGGATGGGGTTTCGGAAAGTGCGTCCCAGAATTTGCCTTTGGAGTGGGACGCAGTTTCCGGTTGAGGGCTCTGGTGGAAACGATGGCCCACAATTTGAGCCCGGAGTGGGATGCAGTTTCCCAACGGGGCCGTAAGCGGAAACTGCATCCCACTCCGGACGTGAATTCTGGGACACGGTTTCCGAATACAAAGAAGGCCACAAGACGTGGCCTTCGACTTATATATGTTCAGCGGATACCCCTATGACAAGCCGCGCTCCAACAACAGGGCGTCTGTCCGGGCGGAGGCATATAAGGTTCATCGCGAGTTCCGCACGCAAAGGAGGCCACTTAATGTGGCCTCCGTCTTGCGCAGGACTGTCCGAGCAGGGAACCTTATATGCCGCCGCCCGGACAGACGTTTCAGTTATGAACTCGCAGCTGGTCGCTACTTGATCTTGGTCGTACCCGGTGCCAGGTTGGGGTCGGTTTCGTTGGCCTCGGTCTGGAAGTGCTCGGTGTACACGTTCTTGCCGTCGCGGAACATCTCGTAGTACTGCATCTTGGCGTAATCCTCGCGCGCCTTGGTTGCGGCAGCGGCAGCGGCGTCGTCACCGGTGACGTTGGAGGAGAGCGCCCAGCGCAGGCTGGCGTCCTCGTAGCCCACGGAGTTGATAGCGGGCAGCGACTCGCGCAGCGTCATGTGCGCCTTCTGATAGTCGGTCAGCGGTGCGCCGATCAGCTGCATCAGCTGCGTGGACAGGTAGTTGGTGGACAGGTCGTCGACCTCGCTCGTCTGGTCGCAGCCGGCAACGTCGTAGTTGGCCCAGATGATGTAGTCGGTCTGCCACAGACGTTCCTGGTGCGTGGCATCGTCCTCGCCGGTAAACCACTTGTCGTTGAACTTGGACGGGAAGAACGGCTGGTGGTCGCCCCAGAACACCACGACTACCTTACGGTCGAGCTTGCTCAGGGCGTTGAGGAAGTAGCGAAGCGCCTGGTCGGACTGCTCGATGCACGAGACATACTCGTCGACATCGGAGAGCGTGCCGTCCTCGACGGTCTTGGCGTCCAAATCGGTCGTGTCGATATTCAGGTGCATCTGCTTGTCGACCGGCAGCAGGCCCGTATCGTAGCCCGAGTGGTTCTGCATGGTCACGTCGAAGATAAACTGCGGATCGGCGTTCTGGTCGAGCAGCTCAAGAATCTTGTCGTAGGTAGCCTGGTCGGTCACCATCCCGCGCAGGGTATCGGCGCCCTGGAAATCGTTGATGGACAGGAACTGGTCAAAGCCAAAGTCCTTATAGACGTTTTCGCGGTTCCAGTTGGTGGCGTGGTTGGGGTGCATGGCCGTGGTGGAATATCCGAGCGACTTGAACTGCTCTGCCAGGTTCCCGGTCGTCTCCATGTTGTAGATGGTGTAGGGGTACACGCCCGAGCCCAGGTTGGCCATGGAGTTGCCGGTCATAAACTCAAACTCGGTATTGGCGGTACCGCCGCCGTAGGCGCTCACATAGAGCTTGCCGCGGCTGAGGCAGTTGGACAGGTTCTTAAAGTACTGCGGGCCCTCGTAGCCGGCGCGCATGTTCTGGTAGATCGAAAGGTCTGAGAAGGTCTCGTTCATGATGGCGATGACCGTGGGCTTCTCGCTGTCGAACTGCTCCTTTGCGGCGGTGCGCTCGTCACTCTTGGCTGCGTCGGACTTGTCGTAGGCCTTGGCGTACTTTTTGAGCGTGGCCTTGGCATCGTCGACGGAGTAGTCGGCGGGTTTGGGCGGCTTGATGGACTGCGCTGCACTAATAAAGGCGGGCAGGTAGCCCTCGCGCCAGTAGCTCTCGAGCGGGCGCCAGGTATAGACGGTGATGCCGAGGGTGTTGTAGTAGTCGATGAGCGTGACATGCGCGGTTACGCCGCCCAGGCACAGCACTGCCACGAGCAGGTTGGTGAGCAGCATGCGCTTGGCGTTGGCGGCACCCTTCTGGCGATGCGGTGCCACCAGGCCGGCGTACTCGCACAGCAGCATGGCGATGGCGGTAAAGCCCATGGACAGCACGCAGAACAGCGAGATGGAGAAGGTGTAGCCGGTGCCGGCGACCGCGGCGGCGGTGGAGATGGCCGAAAGGTCGCCCGGCTGGATGGGCATGGACTTAAACGTGATAACGAAGAACTCGGCAATGCCCAGGATAAAGAGGGTAAAGGCCAGGACCGCGGGGGCTGCGCCGTGGCGCTGGAATAGGAAGAACAAGCCGACCATGAGCGTGGTGATGATGGCCCACTCGAGCAGGATGCACAGGGGGTAGACCCAGGTAAAGTCGTGGTTGGACGATACCTCCATGCCCAGCAGCGCAAAGACGCCGGCGAGCAGCAGGCACAGGACGGCGGCGACGAGCGGTTTGCCCACAAAGGCGCCGCGCAGGCGGGCGAGCTTGCCGGTGGGGGCGGGGGCGTCGGGCGCGGCGAACGCAAAGACGCGCGGGGCGATGCGGTCGCGTGCGATGCTGGCCCAAGCGCAGCCGGTGAGGATGGCGTTGGTCAGGATGAGCATCACAAAGGCGAGCGGCTCGTTTTGAGCGACGAGGCCCACGGCGCCCCAAATAGTCAAAAAGACCTGGAACAGGCCGAAGGCGACGCTCCACCCAAGAGCGCTTTTGGCAACGGTGCCCGACTGAGCGCGAATGGCCTTGGCCTCGCGCAAGACAAGGTAGACGGTCGCCGCAAGACCGACGAGCGAGATGGCGGCAGCGAACATGCTGAGACTCCTCACAAACTAAAACGTACGAAAGCGGGGGTTTACCCGATTGTTACCAAGATATGCGCTGCAATTGGTGTCTGCGCACAACAACCAGCCATATTAACGCGCACGTGTGGCGGTGTGGCGCAATGTAGTGGCGACCTGCGCGATAATGGACGGGAATTACACGGAAACGTAAAGGCTTCTTAAAGAATTAGCGAGGATGAGGCGATGAACGAGCAGGTTTGCACCAAGGCTGTGGATACGAACGGTTATCCGGTCGAGACGACGGGCAATGCGGTGCTGGACACGTTGGAGCACCGTTCCTCCACGCGTGCCTTTGCGCGTGATGACGACGACCGCCCCGTGGCGGTGACCGACGAGCAGCGGGCGGCGATTCTGCATGCGGCGAGCCGTGCGCCGTCGGCAGGCGCCATGATGATGTATTCCATCGTAAGCATTCGCGAGCAGGCTACGCTGGACCGCCTCGCCGACCTGTGCGATCAGCAGCCCATGATCGCCAAGGCGCCCTGGGCACTAATATTTGTGGTCGATTATGCCAAGTGGATCGATCTGTTTGAGCACGTGGGCTGCTTTGAGCCCGAGTTTGTCGAGCGTACGGGCAAGGCGCCCCGCCGCGCGCCGGGTTTGGGCGACTTTGCCATCGCGGCCCAGGACGCCGTGATCGCTGCGCAAAACGCCGTGGTTGCCGCCGAGGCCCTGGGGCTGGGGAGCTGCTACATCGGCGATATCGTCGAGAATGCCGAGGAAGTCGCCGAGCTGCTCGATCTGCCGCCCTATACCATGCCGCTATCGATGCTCATCATCGGCACGCCCCGTAAGGAGCGTCCGGCGATCGCACACCCCGTGGTGAACCTGGTGCACGAGGAGCGCTACTGCCGTGCGGATGCCGCGACCATGGACGCGCAGGTGGACGAGATGGACGCGATGTTCCGTCCGCACGCCCGCGAGGTGGGGGAGCGCGTCGCGGATATCTATACCCGCAAGCACACCAGTCCCTTTATGGCCGAGATGAGCCGCTCCATGGAGTGGTGGTTCAAAAATTGGCTCGGAAAATGACGGATGTGACAAAGGGACCGTCCCTTTGTCACATTCCATATCGCCGCGGTGGCCTAAAGGCCGTATAAATGTTTATCTAGCTGGGAAAACAGTGCCATTCAAACATGGGCCGATTATCTATAATCCCTTCGAACATTAAAGTTGGGAGGAAACCGGCTTATGGAACAAAAGGCCAAGGAGGCAGCCTCGCACGCTGCGATTCCTGTGAGCATCTCGGCGATGCTCGTCACGCTGGGCGTGGTGTATGGCGATATCGGCACCAGCCCCATGTATGTAACCAAGGCACTCGTTGCCGGCAACGGCGGCATCGGAAGCGTCACGGAGGAGTTCGTGCTCGGCGCGCTCTCCCTTGTCGTGTGGACGGTCACGCTGCTGACGACCGTCAAGTACGTGCTGATCTCGCTGCGCGCCGACAACCACGGCGAGGGCGGTATCTTTGCTCTGTACAGCCTGGTCAAGCGTTGCGGCAAGTGGCTCATCATCCCCGCCATGCTGGGCGGCGCCGCATTGCTCGCTGACGGCATCCTGACGCCCGCCGTTACCGTTACCACGGCCATCGAGGGCCTGCGCACCATCCCGGCGGTCCATGCCGTGTTGGGTGACGATCAGGGCCGCGTCGTGGCCATCACGCTTGCCATCATCATCGCGCTCTTCTTGGTACAACGTATCGGTACGGCCAAGATCGGTCACGCTTTTGGCCCCATCATGACGCTGTGGTTCCTGTTCTTGGGCGGCACGGGTCTGTTCTTTGTCTTCCAGTACCCCGCGGTGCTGCTGTGCCTCAACCCGCTGCGTGGCATCGGCTTTTTGTTGAGCCCCAACAACCACGCGGGCATCATGATTCTGGGCAGCTGCTTCCTTGCCACCACCGGTGCCGAGGCGCTCTATTCCGACATGGGCCACGTGGGCCGCGGCAACATCTACGCTACCTGGCCGTTCGTTAAGTGCTGCCTGCTGCTTTCCTATATGGGCCAGGGCGCTTGGCTTATCAACAACGCCGCCAACCCCGAGCTCATGGGTATCGCCGACCTCAACCCCTTCTACCAGATGCTCACCCCGGGCCTGCGTCCCTTTGCCGTCGGCCTTTCCACCGTCGCGGCCATCATTGCCTCGCAGGCGCTCATCACCGGCGCATTCTCGCTGGTGTCCGAGGCCAGCCGCCTGGACCTTATGCCGCACATGCAGGTTTTCTACCCTGCTGAGACCAAAGGCCAGCTTTATATTCCCATGGTCAACAACGTCATGCTCGTGGGCTGCGTCATCGTGGTGCTGCTGTTCCAGAACTCGGCGCATATGGAAGCCGCCTACGGCCTTGCCATTACGCTGACTATGATGTGCACCACGATGCTGCTCTTCTTCTACCTGCACGAGGAGCGCAAACTCAAGGTTGCTCCGTGGATCTTCGCGGCCTTCTTCCTTTTGCTCGAAGGCTTCTTCTTCGTGAGTTCGCTCACCAAGTTCTTCCACGGCGGCTACTTCACCATCCTTATGGCCATGCTCATCATGGGCATTATGGTGTGCTGGTACAACGGCACGGCGGTCGAGCAGCGCCAGTTTACGCTGCTGCCGCTGCGCAGCTACCTGCCGCAGCTCAAGCGCCTGCGCGACGACGACCGTTACGAGCGCATGAGCGACAACGTCGTGTACCTGACCAAGGACACCCATACCGACTACATCGACCGCGATATCGTCTATTCGATCTTGGACAAGCATCCCAAGCGCGCCCGCGCCTGGTGGTTTGTGAATGTCGAGACCATGGACGAACCGCACACCTTTGCCTATTCGGTCGAGACGTTCGGCACCGACTACGTGTTCCGCGTGCATCTGTACCTGGGCTACAAGATCAACCAGCGCGTCAATGCCTACCTGCGTCAGGTTGTTCAGGACCTGGCTGCCACCGGCGAGTTGCCGCCGCAGACGCATGACTACTCGGTCTACAAGGATCCGGGTAACATCGGCACGTTCAAGTTCGTCCTGATCCGTAAGCTTCTGGCGCCCGAAAGCGATGTGGAGCCCAGCGAGCGTACGGCCATCACGCTCAAGTACATCATCCGTCGCGCCGCCGGCACGCCTGCGCGTTGGTACGGCCTGGAGAACTCCAACGTGAGCTTTGAGTACGTGCCGCTGTTCACCAAGTTCAAAGCCGTGAACAAGATGCAGCGCCTGGCCCCCAACGAGCGCCCGTAGTCGACGCTCGAGGTTTGTCTGCGAACGGGCGGGCTTGTATTGATGGGGATTGAGTCCTGGGAGGAAACCATGGATGCAAAGGTGCTTGACGGTTGCGATCTTGCTGCCGAGATGGTGCGTGAGGCACGCGCCGATGCCGCCGAAGATCGGTTCTTTACGAATCGTGCCAACATGGACATGGCCGATCGCGTGATTTCGATCGTGGTGACGGTGCTTGTCGCGGCGTGCGTGTGCGCACTGCTCGCGCACGTGCTGTTTGTCTAACGACCGCAGGTTGCAAAGGCTTTACACTTGGAACCACCACAAGGGGAAACCACCACAAGGGTGCCTGTCCCCTTTGTGGTGGTTTTTGTTTTTGAGAGAGGGGCGGGGCGCTGATGGACGTCCGTGCGGACGGTGATATTGCCGAGAACTTTTGGTGGCGGCGCACTACGATGACGCGTCGCGGCCCCCTGTACGATATCTGCGTGTCGGTGGGGCTGCTGGTCGCGGCGACGATTGTGGGCGCGCTGCTCGACCATCCGGGTCTCGCGCCGAGCATCATGATCGTCTATGTGTTCGCCGTTCAGCTGTGCGCATTCTTTACCTGGAGTCGCCTGTATTGCTTGCTGAGCTCGGCTGCCGCCGTGGCGCTCTACAACTTCTTGTTTGTCGACCCGCGCTACTCGCTGTCGCTTATCGACCGCGGCTATCCCGGCATGTTCTTCATCATGTTCGTGGTCTCGCTTGTGTCGAGCTCGATTGCGTTGGCCCTGCGCCGGGCCTTGGCGCAGGCTGCCGCTAGCGACCGCCGTACGCATATGGTGCTCGAGACCAACCGCATGCTGCAGCGCTGCGCCGACGAGCAGCAGATCGTTCATGCCATGGCAACGCAGCTGGCGCGTCTTTCGGGCTGTCCGGTCGTGTGGTACAGCGCCGACGCCGAGGGCGATGACCTGCTGCCACGTGCGACATACACGGCCGTGGGCGATGCCGCGCCGGTGCATGAACTGGCGCCGCAGATGCCGCCGCGGCTCTCGGCGTCCGCCTATGTGGGAACGCCGCTCGATGCCACCTATGGCGGCTCGGCGTTTTATGGCATCTACCTGACGGTTCGCACGGGCGACGGCTTCGTCCGTTCGGGCGACCCCGCCTCGGTGGTGGGCGTGCTGGCTATCGTTGCCGAGCCCGACGTGCTGACGCACGAGGAGCGGACGCTTGCCGATGCCATCGTGAGCGAAGGCGAGCTGGCGCTCGACCGCGCCCGCGCCATGGAGGCCCGCGAGGAGGCGGCGGTGCTCGCCAAAAACGAACAGCTGCGCGCCAACCTGCTGCGCTCCATCTCGCACGATCTGCGCACACCGCTTACCAGTATTTCGGGTAATGCCGACGTGCTGCTCGACCAGGGCTCGACCGGCACCGCCGTGCTCGATGCCCAGACGCGCCGCGGCCTGCTTCTATCCATTCGCTCGGATGCGCTGTGGCTCAACGCCACCGTCGAGAATCTGCTCGCCATCACCAAGCTCGAGGGCGGCGGCATGCGTCTGTCGACTACGCTCGAGCTCATGGACGATATCGTCGAGGAGGCGCTGCGCCACGTGAACCCTGCCGTGCGCGAGCACGACCTTAAGGTGGTGGCGTGCGATGAGCCGGCGCTCGTCAACGTCGATGCGCGCCTGATGGTGCAGCTGGTGGTCAATCTGGTGAACAACGCCATCACCTATACGCCCGCAGGCTCGCATATCATGATTTCGATTAGCGTCGACGATGGACGCGTGGCGTGCTCGGTGGCCGATGATGGTCCGGGCATCGCACCCGAGGACCGCGAGCGGATCTTTGAGTCGTTCTATACCGCCAACCACGGTCTTGCCGACAGCCACCGCAGCGTTGGCCTGGGTCTTTCGCTCTGCCGCTCCATTGCGTTGGCGCATGGCGGTAGCATAGAGGTTGCCGCGGCGGAACCGCACGGCTCGGTCTTTACGATTGAGCTTCCCGTCGCCGATGTTTCGTTTGATAAGGAGTAGCGTCGTGCCGAACTCTGCCGTAAAACCGCTCATCTTGGTCGTTGAGGACGACCCCGCCGTTCGCAACTTAATCGTTGCCGCGCTCGAGGCGCACGGCTTGCGCCATATGGCCGTGGAGACCGCCCATGCCGCCATCGCCGCCGCCTCATCGCAGGCACCGAGTATTGTGCTGCTCGATCTGGGCCTGCCCGATATGGACGGCGTCAAGGTGGTGGAATCGGTGCGCGCATGGTCGGGTATGCCGATTATTGTGGTCTCGGCGCGCAGCGAGGATGCGGACAAGATTCGCGCGCTCGATGCCGGCGCTGACGACTACCTGACCAAGCCGTTTTCGGTCGAGGAGCTGCTCGCGCGCATTCGCACGACGCTCAGGCGCCTTTCGTATGCACAAACGGGCGGCGTTGTCTCCGAGGGCTCGTTCGATACCGGTGAGCTGCATATCGATTTTGATGCCGGCATCGCCATGATGGATGGCGAGGAACTGCACCTGACGCCGATCGAGTACAAGCTCCTGTGCCTGTTGGCGCACAACGCCGACAAGGTGCTGACGCACCAGTTTATCCTGCACGAGATTTGGGGCACGGCAACTAAGAGCGATCTGGCGAGCCTGCGCGTCTTTATGGGCACGTTGCGCAAGAAGATCGAGTCCGACCCCGCGCACCCGCGCTATATCCAAACGCACGTGGGTATCGGCTATCGCCTGGTCACCCAAGGCTAGATTGCCAACCACCATCCCAATATGAGTTGCGGTGAAATACGGACGGAAATGGCCTATTTGGCGGCCAAACAGTCCATATTCCACCGCAACTTTGTTATTTGCCCTTGGGCTTGCTGGCGTAGAACTTCTTCTTTTTGGACTTGCCGGCAGGGGAGGGTTTGCCGGCAAAGTTTGATTTGCCGTTGCCGGCCTGCGTGGGCGCGGGCGCTGCTGCACGAGGCTTGCGCGCCTCGGGGTTGCGCAGCTCCTCGGTTCGCTCGGCAATCTCCTCGGCGCTAAAGCCGGCCTCGGCCATGGCGTCCTCGATGGGCAGTCGGCGCACGATATAGCAGTGGTGCACCTTCTGGTTGCGCGCGAAGTCCTCTGGGATGGTTTGCGCCGTAATGTTCTCCAGCACGACGCCCGCGCGCGCGAGCTTGCGCGTCTCGGGGCGGAAGCCACGCAGGTTGCAGCTAAAGATGGCGTGGCCGCCCTGTGCGAGCAGGCGCGATACGCCGGCCAAAAGCTCAACATGGTCGCGCTGGACATCCCAGGTGCGGCGGCCCATCTTGGACGAGTTCGAGAACGTGGGCGGGTCGACAAAGATCAGGTCCCAGCGGTTGCGCGTCTGGCGCTGGTCACGAATCCAGGCGAGCACGTCGTCGCGCACAAAGTGATGCTGCGGCCCCACAAAGCCGTTCTGGCGCATGTTGCGCTCGGCCCAGTCCAAGTAGGTGTTGGAAAGGTCGACCGTCACGGTCTCCTCGACGCCGCCGTCGGCTGCGTAGCAGGTGGCGGTGCCGGTGTAGGCGAACAGGTTGAGGAAGCGGCGCGCCTGCTTGGCGTGCTCGCGCACCAGGTTGCGGGTGACGCGGTGGTCCAGGAAGATGCCCACATCCAGATAGTCGTCAAAGTTGACGGCAAAGGTGAGGCCGCCCTCTTCGATGAGCGGCAGACGACGGCGTGCGATATTGGCGCGCTCGCCCGACGCGCCCTTGCCGGCACCCTGCTTGCCGTACTGAGAGCCACCGCGCGAACGCATGCGGGCCTTGGCGTGCACGTGCTCGGCCGGAACATCAAGGATGCGCGGCGCGATGGCCAGAATGTCGAGCATACGGGCCTGGGCCAGTGCGGGGTCGATGGTCTTGGGCGCGGCGTATTCGGCGATGACGAGCCAGCGGCCCGGCGTCTGCGGGCAGCCTTCGTACAGGTCGATGGCGGCGGAGTAGTCGGGTAGGTCGGCATCGTAGACGCGGTAGCAGCTCACGCCCTCGCGCTTTGCCCACTTGCGACGCAGACGGGCATTCTTGCGCAGGCGGTTGGCGAACTGCTCCGACTCGGGGATGAGCACGGGCAGCGGCTTGCCGTCGCCCAGGTCGAGCGTGGCAGCAGGTTCGGGCATGGCGGAAGCGGCGGCTTCATCGTTGGTTTCGTTGGCATCCGTAACCTCGGCCTCGGTATCCGCGCTGGTCGCAGCCTCAAACGCTGCGGCGGCGTGGTCGAGCGAGGGCCAAACCTCAATAGTTGCCTCTTCGTTATTGGGCATGATGGCGATCGAGCGCTCGGGCTCGGCGTGGAGCGCGCGGGCCAGCAATCCGTCGCGGGTGAGCGCGGCGACCGGCGCGGCGGTGAGCTCAGGCGCGCGGCGCAGTTCGCCGATCAGCGTCATGGCGTCGTGCATGAGCGAAAGCGGGGTCTCGGTCGTGTCCGCGACCAGGGCGGCACCGGCAACGGCACCTGCGTGGTCCAGCACGGTGGCGGGCTTGGCGGCACAAAAGTCGACAAAACGCTTGTAGCCGGCGCACTTGACCATGCGCTCGGCAGTCTTGCGGGCGGCGGGGTCGATGTCTACGGCCACGATGCGCGCCTGGCGCTCGCGCGCTGCCGCCTCGCGTTCGCGCGCCTCGGCAAGCAGCTGCTCCCATAGAGCGGCGTCGTGCAGCTGCCAGCCCTCAAAGCCCCAGCGCTCGCGTGCGGCGCCCGGGGCGCGGTCGGTCAGAATGTTTACGGCTTCCAGCAACAGGCCGCCGCCGGCGCACGAGGCATCGATTAGCGTGGGAAGGGCTTCATTCTCGTAATCGTCGGCCGTCAGCTCGCGCTCGCACAGTGCGGTCCAGCCGACCTGCGCCAGCACCAGGGCGGCGTAGTCGGGGCGCAACACGTGCGCGCCCTCGCCGGCACGGGTCGCCGCGGGCGGCAGGCGCTTGAACAGCGGGTCGCCCGAAAGATCCAGGCTGATGCTCGCGCGGCGCTGACGCAGTGAAAGCAGCAGGTGAACGTCGGGATCGGCGGCGTCGACATCGGCGCGACGGCCCGTGGTCTCGGCCAGACGGTCGCACAGCGCGTCCTTGGCGCGCAGGGCCGAGAAGCGCGTGTTGCGCAGCTGTTCGGCCACGCCGCGGGCGGTAATGGCGATGGTGGCGCCGGGGCGGACGATGTTCTCCCAGGCGATGTCGTAAACGCTATCGTACAGCTCGTCGGCATCTTGCGCCTCAAAGCGTCCGAGCACCGCAAACACGCGGCTGGCCAGGCGCGACCACAGGCATGCGCGATAGCCCTGCTCAAGCTCGCCCTCAAACGTGGCGCGGCCCTTTAGGCGGCGGACATGCGAAAGCCCGAGGCGTTTAAGCTCATCGGCGAGTGCGGACTCAAAGCCCTCGGGGCAGCTTGCGTAAAATTCCATGGGTGACCTCTCTGGTTGCGTCGCTCCATTATATGATGGATGCTTCGTTTGCCCTTATCCTCGAAAGGAACTCATATGATTGATGCGTGTCCCAAACCCGCTGTGCTCTTTTTTGACGTGGACGGCACGCTGGCGTCGTTCGATCCCGACGATATGACCGATAAGGACTTCAATGCAGTCCATCCGTCGAAGGCTGTTGTCGATGCATTTGGTCGTCTGCGCGACGCGGGACACCAGGCATTTATCTGCACGGGTCGTCCCTTGTGGCTGATTGCCGATGGCCTGCGCGCGCTGAACCCGGCGGGCGTCGTTGCCATGGCGGGCGCCACGCTCGAGGTCGAGGGCCGCGTGGTGCATGAGGACTGCTTTGACGAGCACGTTATCGAGGAGCTCGCGCGCCGTATGGCCGCAGCAGGGATTGAGGCCTTTTTCGAGACCAACGTGGCTACTTTTGCCCTGGAACCCGCGGGTGTTGAGCAGTCGTCTCTGATCGGCACTTCTGTGGTGCACAGCGCCGAGGAGATGTGCGTCGACGGCAGTCTGCGCGTGGGCAAGGTATGCCTCAATGTGCCCAGTTTGGCTCGCGTAGCCAATGATGACGGCTTTATCGATCGCGAGTTTGAGCTGTGCAACACCGGTGGTCAGAATCGCGAGCTGAGCCCCAAGGGCATCGACAAGGGCGTGGGCGTGGCGCGAGCGCTGGAATACCTGGGTCGCACCGGCAACGCACGCACCTTTGGCTTCGGCGATTCGGGTAACGACCTGGGCATGCTCGCTGCGGTCGAGACGGCTGTCGCCATGGGCAACGCCATGCCTGAGGTCAAGGCGGTCGCCGACTACGTGACCGACGATGTCGCACACGACGGCACCGTCACAGCGATGCAGCATTTCGGCCTCATCTAATGAATCCCGCGTTCTGACGTTTGCTCAAACTGCGACTCTTTGCTTTTGCATGCTCAATCGATTTATCAATCCAAACACTGAGGTGTTTATACCGTTCGCCGAGAAGATAAAAAACCGCAGTTCACGCCTTGATAAACGTGGGTAAAGTGTTTAGCAGTTTATCGGCCGTATGCTAACGAAAGGAACCAGGCAGATGGCAATCAAGGTGTTCGCTGACGGTGCAAACCTCGAAGGCATGCTCGACATGTACGAGAACGGCAACGTTCAGGGTTTCACGACCAACCCGTCCCTTATGAAGAAGGGCGGCGTGATGGATTACCGCGCGTTTGCCAAAGAGGTCCTGGCTCACATCACCGATGTGTCCGTCTCGTTTGAGGTCTTTGCCGACGACGTCGAGACCATGGAGGTCGAGGCCCGCGAGATCGCTACCTGGGCCGAGAACGTCTACGTCAAAATTCCGTGCGTGACCACCAAGGGCGAGTCCACCGCCGAGCTGGTCCGCAAGCTTTCCGCCGACGGCATCAAGGTCAACGTCACTACCATCTTTACGCCTACGCAGGTCGATGAGATGGTCGAAGCCGTTGACGCCGAGACGCCGTCCATCATCTCGCTCTTTGCCGGCCGTATCGCCGATACCGGCGTCGACCCCATTCCGTTTATGACGGAGTCGGTCAAGAAGGCCGCCGCCAAGCCCAACTGTGAGGTCCTGTGGGCGTCCACGCGCGAGCTCATCAACATTTACCAGGCCGAGGCCTGTGGTTGCCAGATCATCACGGTGCCCAACAGCATCCTGGCCAAGCGCAAGAACATCGGCCGCGACCCGTACGAGGTCTCGCTCGATACCGTGCGCGGTTTTGCCAAGGATATCGCCTCGCTCGGTTTCCATATCCTGCCGTAGCGCGAACACCGACTGTACCGTGGGCTGTTCGCCCCGGCCTTTCCTTTCCCTATCGCTCACGCGCTCCGCGAGGGTCGCGCTAGGCAAAGGAAAGGCCGGGGCTGCCGGTACGAGCTTGCCAGCAAGTTGGCGCTTGGCTTCCATATCCTGTCGTGGGCAAAGGTACCCCCGCCCGCGACGTGCAAAATTGAGAGTATTCAGCAAGGTAAAGGTCTTTACCAGTTAACCGAAGCATGGAACGGCCCCCGTTTTGGCTCTGACGACGCTAAAACGGGGGCTGTTTTTTTGCTTTTTCGTCTCTGAGGGGCACCCGGAACGGTGGAATTTGCAGAATACTCGCGATTTTGCACATCGCTACAGGGGGTACCTTTGCTTTGGCGGTTTACTTGCCCTGCACCATGGTGAGCGAGATCTTCTTGCGGTCGCGATCGACCTTTTCGACCCACACCTTGACCGTGTCACCGACGCGCACCACGTCGCTGGGGTGCTTGACAAAGCGGTTGGCCAGTTTGGAGATGTGCACGAGGCCGTCCTGGTGCACGCCCACGTCGACGAAGGCGCCAAAGTCGACGACGTTGCGCACCGTGCCCTTGAGCTCCATGCCGGGTTCCAGGTCGTCGATGGAAAGCGCTGAGCGGCTAAAGACCACCTCGGGCGCGTCATCGCGCGGGTCGCGACCGGGCTTCTTGAGCTCGTTAACGATGTCGATGAGCGTGAGGGTGCCGCAGTTCAGATCGCTAGCCAGCGTCGAGATGCTGCCCAGACGGCGCTCGATGTCGGGCACGCCGCCGCGGCTGAGCTCGCTGGCTTTAACGCCTACGCGCTCCAGGACGGACGTGGCCACCTCGTAGCTCTCGGGGTGGACGCTCGTCGCGTCGAGTGGGTTCTTGCCGCCGCTGATGCGCAAAAAGCCCGCGGCGTTGAGATATGCCTTGGGTCCCAACTTGGGGACCTTCTTGAGCTGGCGGCGATCGGTAAAGGCTCCGTTTTCCTCGCGGTAGGCCACGATGTTTTTGGCCACGCTCGGCGTAATGCCCGATACGTATCCCAGTAGGCTCGCGCTCGCGGTATTCACGTCGACGCCCACGCGGTTGACGACGTCCTCCACCACATGGCCCAGGGTGCGCGAAAGCTCGGCCTGGTCAAGGTCGTGCTGGTACTGGCCCACGCCGATAGACTGGGGCGGAATCTTGACGAGCTCTGCCAGCGGGTCTTGCAGGCGACGGCCCAGGCTCATGGCGCCACGCACGGTGACGTCCAGGTCGGGATATTCCTGGCTGGCGAGCTCGGAGGCGGAGTACACGGACGCGCCGGCTTCGTTAACGATGGTGTATCGCAGCCCAGGCGCCTGCTCGGCGATGAACTCCGAGACGACTTCCTCGGTCTCGCGGCTGGCGGTGCCGTTGCCGATGACGATGGTGTTGACGCTGTCCTTTTTGACGAGGCGGGCGAGCTCGCGCTTGGTGCCGGCGACGTCGTGGCGCGGCTTGGTGGGGTAGACCACGCCGTGGTCGAGCAGCTTGCCGGTCTCGTCCATAACGGCGACCTTGCAGCCGGTGCGGTATCCCGGATCGAGCGCGAGCACGCGGGCACCGCGCACGGGGCGTGCCGAGAGCAGGCCCTCGAGATTCTTGGCAAAGACGTTGATGGCCTCGGTCTGTGCACGGACGGTGAGTTTGGCGCGGGCCTCGCGCTCAAGCGAGGGGGCCATGAGGCGCTTGTAACCGTCGGCGATGGCGGCGTCAAAGACGGGCGCGAAGACGCCCCGGCGTCGGGGCCAACGGCTGCCGAGGCGTGCCGTGGCAGCGGCGCCGTCGACGTTCACGCGCACGCGGAGCTTGCCCTCGCGCTCGCCGCGGTCGATAGCCAGCACGCGGTGGTTGGGTATACGGCGCAGCGGCTCATCATAGCTGTAGTACGGCTCGTAGGGGGTCTTCTCGGTGGGGTCGGTGGCCTCGACGACGATATCGGCGGTGTTTTGCGTAAAAGCGCGCAGGTCGGCGACGTTCTCGGGGTCCTCGGCCACCGTCTCGGCCACGATGTCCGCCGCGCCGGCGAGCGCCTTCTCGGGCGTGTCGAAGCCGGCTTCCTCGTTGACGTAGGCCGCGGCGGCATCGAGTGCGCTGCCCTTGGCCGAGGCCTGCATGATGATCATGTTGGCAAGCGGCTCCAGGCCTGCCTCGCGGGCCTTCTGCGCGCGGGTCATGCGCTTTTTGCGGTAGGGCTTGTAGAGGTCCTCGACACGCTGGAGCTGCGTGGCCTCGCGAATCTGCTGCTCGAGCTCGGGCGTGAGCTTGCCCTGGGCGTCGATGAGCAGAATGACGTCCTCTTTGCGCTGTTCAAGATTGCGCAGGTAGGACAGGCGCTCGTCGAGTGCGCGCAGGGCGACGTCGTCCATGCCGCCCGTTGCTTCTTTGCGGTAGCGCGAGATAAAGGGGATGGTGTTGCCCTCGTCGATGAGCTTGACGGCTGCCTCGATGTTGGCGGCCTTAAGGTTGAGCTCGTGGGCGAGCTGGGCGATAAGATCCATGGGACTCCTTGCGTTTAAGGTGCGTTTGCAGCACAGGGCTACCAAGGATACCACCCGTTTCAAAAGACTGTTTTGGGCCCGCGCCACGAAAACGACCTATCTACTACGTTTGAACCGTATGGGTCGACCATCCCCCGGTTTTCCGAGAATGCGCAAGCCGTCTACCTGCGCTTTTGATTTTAGGAAATTCGGCATGGTTGAGGGCGGTCGGTTAAACGTAGTAGATAGGCCCATTTCGTGGCGAACGAATCAAGCCGAGGTGCAAAATAGCCCCCGCCCCAGAAAAATCGTCGGCAAGGTAGCAAAATGCCCCGCGGGCAGGAGGCTGCTCGCGGGGCAAAGAAGAGGGGCTTGTTGGTGACGGACCGAAGGGTTCGGCATGGGGTTTCTGCCGCGGTCGCTCTTAAGGCATTACAGCTCGACGAGCTGGCCGGTCTCGGTGGCCTCCTTGATAGCGTTGAGAAGCGTGAGCGTCTTAACGTTGTCGGCGGGCGTCACGACGGGCTCGACCTCGCGGCGGACAACCTTCACAAAGTGCTTGAGCTGCATCTTGTGCGGCAGTGCCGGGTCGACGGCCGGAATCTCCATCTGCAGCGGCTTGTGCCAGTTGGAGGCGCCATCGTAGGAGAACTGGTGCAGGCGGGGCAGCGACAGGGCGCCCTTAGTGCCGCCGATGAAGTAGGCGTCGGCGTCGAAGGGGCGGTACTGCGGGTCCTCGCGAGCGGTTGCCTCCCAGTTCCAGGGGCTGGCGGTGGCGTCGGAGATGGTCATGCTCGCGAGCGCGCCATCGGCAAAACGAACGTTGACCACGGCGGAGTCCTCGGTCTCAAAACCGCGGGCGGCGCTGGACTGCATGCCCTGGACGGCGACGGGCTCGCCCAGCAGGTAGCGGAGCAGGTCGACGTCGTGGACCAGGTTGACCAGGATCGGGCCGGCACCCTTCTTGCGGCGCCACTCGACATCGAAGTACTCGTCGTTCTTGTAGATCATGTAGTGGAAGCTCGACACGGTGAGCTTGCCCAGCTCGCCGGACTCGATGATCTCCTTGGCCTTGTTGACAAAGGGGTTGTGGCGACGGTGCTGACCCACCAGCACGGGCACGCCGGCGGCCTCGGCCTCGGCGGCGAAGGCCTTGGCATCCTCGAGATCGTTGGAGATCGGCTTTTCGACCAGCGGCACGATATTGCGCTTGATGGCCTCGCGGGCAACGCCCAGGTGCAGGTCGTTGGGGGTGGCGATGATGACGGCCTCGGGCTTGACCTCGTCCATCATCTGGGCGGGATCGGTAAAGAACGGCACGCCGGCGGCCTCGGCCGTGGCGCGAGCGCCCTCAAAGGCGTCGGCGATGGCGACGAGCTCGGCCTCGGGCTCCTCGGCGACAAAGCGGATGTGGTTGCGGCCCATGGCGCCGGCGCCGATGACGGCAATGCGGACGGGGTTGAGCTCAGACATTTCGACTCCTTAATACTGGTGGCGGTGGAATGCGGCAAGGGGGCGGTCCTTGCCGCATCAAGCAAAACTAGGCGGACTTCTTCTTGCTGTCGGAGACCATCATGTAGACGGTGAGCACGACGGCGATTGCGGCGATTACGATGGCACCGTAGAAGGACTGCTGGTAGGCGGCGCTGCCGGCCTCGGCGTGATACAGCACGGCGGTGATGGGCTGGCTGATCCAGGTGGAAGCGGCATAGCCCAAAAACATGATGCCGTAGTTGACGCCGATGTTGCTGGTGCCGAAGGCGCCACCGGTGAGCGGCGGGTAGATGACGAGCAGGGCGCCAAAGCTAAAGCCGAGCAGGGCGAGCGCCACAAAGAACATACTCTGCGTAAAGCTCATCGACATGATGACGAGTGCGACGATGGTGACGACAAGGCTGATGAGCAGCGACTTATAGGCGCCGAGCTTGTCGATGATCTGGCCAAAGGACAGACGACCAACCAGGTTGGCGCAGGTGTTGACGGAGACCACTACACCGCCGAGGGCGACGGCCGCGGCGCTCGTGGGGTCGGCGAAAAGCTGGACGGCGGCGATGGAGGCAACCTTGCCCACGAGCAGGGTGCCCGCGGTGGCGGCAAAGGCGAAGGTGACGATGAGGACCCAGAAGCGCGGGGCCTTGACCATCTCGCCCGGGGTGAGGTCGCCGAAGGTGCCGGCATGCGCGCCGCCCTTGGGGGCCTCGAAGCCCTCGGGCAGCCAGCCGGCCTCGGGGGCCTTCAGGAACAGGGCGGAGGCGGCGATCGTCACAAAGAAGATGACGCCGAGTGCCTTGAGGGCGCCAAAGATGCCCAGGCTCGGGATGAGCAGCGAGGCGAGCACCGGGGACAGCACGGCGGGGCCGGCGGTCGAAGCGGCCAGGGTGATGCCGGAGGCGAGCCCCTTCTTGTCAATGAACCACTTTTGGCCGGTGGTGAGCGCCGGGTTGTAGCCCAGACCGTTGCCGATGGCGGCGACGAGCGAGAACCACAGGTAGAACTGCCACGGCTCGGTGACGGTGCCGGACATGAACCAGCCCAGGCCGTAGCACACGGCGGCAGCGATCACGACGTTGCGCGGACCGATCTTGTCGGAGATGCGGCCGGCGAAGATGCCCGTCACGGCCATGATGGTCTGGAAGACCGGGAACGCCCAGGTAAGGGCGCTCGACCACTCGGGGTAGACGGCGAGCAGGTTCTTGCTCACGACGGAATACAGCGCGATGGAGCTGATGAAGAACATGGTGACGCACGCGGCGGAAAGCACGACGGCGCGACCCTTGTTGGAGTTGGTGGAAGCCATTGGACTCTTTCTAATCGATACGGGGGAGGAGCGGGCGTGTCCGCGGGACCTCCCTGCCAGGTTGGTTTACTGGTCGGTCGGCTTGGCGACACCGGACTCATCGGACCAAAGCTCGACACCCTTGTTCTTAAGGTAGTTGTCGGCATAGGCGCGACGGCCGCCGGGCTTGGCGGTGAGGTCGCCCATCATGTTGGAGAAGCCGCCGTCGACCTTGATGGCATCGCCGGTGGTAAAGTCCGAGCGCTTGGACGCCAGGAACATGACGGCGTTGGCGATATCGCTGACCTCGCCGATGCGGCGCGTGGCGATCAGACGGCTGCGGCTCTTTTCGACCTCGGGGTCGGCGTAGAAGTTGGCCGACATCGGGGTCTTAACGAAGCAGGGCTCGACGCAGTTGGAGCGGACGCCGTAGGGGCCCCACTCGGCGGCGAGCATCTTGGACATCATGTTGACGCCGGCCTTGGTGGAGCTGTACACGCCCGAGAACGTCTCGGGGGAGTGGCTGGCGACGGTCGAGATGTGAACTAGGCGGCCCTGGCCGGCCTTGATCATCTCGCGACCAAAGCGCTGCGAGGTGATGAAGTAGCCGGTGAGGTTGACGTTGAGCACCTGCTCCCAGTCGCTCAGCGGCAGGTCCTCCATGGCGGCGAAGCGCAGGATGCCGGCAGTGTTGACGAGGACGTCGACGCGGCCGAAGTCGGCGATGGTGGCGTCGACGGCGGCCTGAACCTCGGCCTCATCGGTGGCGTTCATCTTGTAGCCCTCGGCGTGGATGCCAAACTCGGCGGCGAGGTCGGCGGCTGCGGCCTTGACCTTTCCCTCGTCCAGGTCGAGCAGGACGACGTTGGCGCCGTTGCGGGCGAACTCGCGGCAAATCTCGACGCCCATACCGCCGAGCGCGCCAGTCACGGCGCAGACATCGCCCTCGAGCTTAAGCCAGTTGCTCATAGAAACTTCCCTTCTTGTGCCTCCCGGTGGGCCGTTCCCATTAATCGACCCACGTGGTTTTCGCTGGTTATCGTATGCTTTGCATTTGCGCAGGTGAATTGCATATTTGTTAGAATGACGTTAACCGTAGGTTTACACTGTGCGATGCAGTTTATGCTCAACTGAGCACGCGACCTGCGAAAGCAACCCCCTGTGGCATCATGTGGCCACAGGCGCGAAAACGGGAGATTGACGTGTGCGATCGACGACTTGAGGCCATATCGGCCGCCGCGGAGCTGGGAAGCTTCTCGCGTGCGGCGGCAAAATTGCGCGTATCGACTCCGGCGCTCGTCAAGCAGGTGTCGGGTTTCGAGGCCGAGTTCGGCATCACACTGTTCGAACGCTCGCACTCGGGCGTCAAGGTGACGCCGGCGGGCGCACTGCTGGTGGACGACGCGCGCTCGATCATGCGGCAGTCCGAGGACGCGCTGCGCCGTGCCCGACGCGCCGCGGGCGATGGCGGTGCCGTGCGCCTGGGCGTGTCGATGATGTGCCCGGGGCGCCAGACGCTGTCGATGTGGTCGGGCATCCATGATCTGGAACCGTCGCTACGATTTGAGATCATGCCGGTAAGCGACCTCTATGACGAGCGCGAGACCGTCATGCGCAGCTTGGGCCGTGAGGTCGATGTGGTGCAGTCGAGCTTTTCGACCCCGCGCTGGGGCGATGCATGCCAAAAGCTCCTTATCGCCAACGTGCCGTTTTATATCGATGTGCCGCGCACGAGCCCGCTTGCGCGCAAGAGCCGTATTACAGTTGCCGATCTGGAGGGCATGCGCCTGCGCGTGTTGCGTCACGGCAACGACGCCATGGACAGCCTGCGCATCGACCTGTTGGCCGACGGCGGCGTGGATGTCATCGACGTGGACAGCTTCGACTTCGCCCTCTTTAACGAGGCGGAGGAAAAGGGTGACGCGGTGCTCACCTGCGGCGCGTGGTCGGGGGTACACCCGGCCTTTGTGGGCGTGCCGTTCCTATGCGGTCGCGAGGTGCCGGTCTTTTTGCACTATCCGCTCGAGCCCACCCTCCAAGTCCAAAAATTCGTCAACGCCATGGCACAACTTCTCAAATAGCCAAAAGAGTCCCGTCCCAAATTAGCTACCCTTTGCTACGGGTTTAGCGATCCTCGCGTTGCGGCCCGGCTGCCTCGGCTGTCTTTACGCGGTTCTTGTCGATGTACATGTTTTTGTCGGCCTGAGAAAAGAGCTCACGCATCATAGGCGGTTCATCAAAATCACTGGAAAGCGCGTAGCCCACCGCATAGCTGATAGGCATGTCGGGGTGAGCCCCGGAATACTCGTTCACGTTCGCGCGAATCCGAGCGAGACAAGATTCCACAGCGGCTCGGTCGGCATCCCGCAGCACCGCGATAAACTCATCGTCGCCGTCGCGACCCACAAAGCACGTCTCCGACGCCACACTTCCCAGTTGTTGGGCAAAAGAGCGAATGTATTCATCGCCCTTCTCATGGCCGAAGTTGTTATTGACCATATGCAGATTGTTAAGGTCGAAGACGCACACCGCAACGGGCTCCTCCGCGGAGACAGGCTGCTCCTGCCCCAAGATCTCCTCGCACTTGTTCTTGTTGGGCAGCCCCGTGGCTTCGTCGAGATAGACTTTGCTCTGCAGTTCGCGATTGAGCGCGGCAGTTCGCACCGCGCGAACAAGTTCGACCGCAAAGGTCGCCACCAAGCCCATGATGTCGATGATCACCAGGCCCTCGAGATAGTTGAGCGCCGACGCCTTCTCCTGAGAGTAGTCCTCTGCGAGTCGCGTAGCATCGTCGCAAATGCCAAAGAACTCCTCGCTCATCGCGATGATATCGGTGTTCTCGTAGCCGACTTCACGCACACGGGCAATCTCGGTGCAAAGCTCATCAAAATAATTTGCAAGCTCGGTCATTTTTGCCTGATACTCATCGTCGTCGAGACGGACGAGGTTGAGGTCGTCACTTCCGTAACGCAAACCGTTGATGTATGAATCCACGGCTTTGAGCAGGTCATCTTGAGGCTGGCCCGCATCCTCGAGCTTAACGATTCGCTGCGTGGTACCGCGCACCAGACCGGCGTAGTTGACCACACGCGCCGTGCCCTGGATATCGGAGACGAGCAGCATAACATTGATGAAGAAGAAGATGAGAACTGCCGTGAGCACCATCATGAGCAGGCGCACCGCCTGTCCGGCCTTCTTGGCGACAGAAGTATTCACAAGTTCACTCCCCTAAATGACAAAAGAACAGGTAGCACGCAGTGTGCTGAAATTCATGGGTGGTTAACTCTACCATATGGGCCAGCAGCCTCAAACTGCAGCAGACGCTCGTCCAAATTGGCGTGACGCTTGCCTTGTTGTTCTTGACCTGGCCGCGCTATCGGACATGCTTCTGGTCTTGGATCACCATGGGAAAGCTCATCCCGTTTTGTGCGTCTAGAATGGGATGCGGCTTCCCAAAGGTGCCGTTAGGGGAAATCACATCCCGGTTTACCCCCTTGAAATGGGATGCCGTTTCCCGGAGGGGGTCCAGCGGGAAACGGCATCCCATTTTGGGCCCGAAAAGTGGGATACGGTTTCCGGCCGGCATGAAAAAAGCCTCCGCAGCTCGTGTGGCTGCGGAGGCTTTATTCGTTGCGGCGCATTGTGTTTGGGTCGCTGAGATGAGTCGATTTGCCCCGAAAGAGGAGGGTATTGACCTTAGGGGTCATGCCCGACGAATGAGCGGCAAATCGGCCATCTCGGCGGGCCGAACTACTCCAGCTCAAACGCTCCGGTGTACAGCTGGTAGTAATATCCGCGCTTGGCGATCAGCTCGTCGTGGTTGCCGCGCTCGATGATGCGGCCGTGGTCCAGACAGATGATTGCGTCGGAGTTGCGCACGGTGGACAGGCGGTGCGCGATGACAAACGTCGTGCGGCCCTCCATGAGCTTGTCCATGCCTGCCTGCACGATGGCCTCGGTGCGGGTGTCAATGCTCGACGTGGCCTCGTCCAGAATCATCGCCGGCGGATCGGCGACGGCGGCGCGTGCGATCGAGATCAGCTGGCGCTGGCCCTGCGACAGCTGTGCGCCGTTGCCGGTGAGCATGGTGTCGTAGCCGTCGGGCAGGCGGGTGATAAAGTCGTCCGCGCCCGCGAGCTTGGCCGCCGCGATGCACTCCTCGTCGGTAGCGTCCAGGTTGCCGTAGCGGATGTTATCCATCACAGTGCCGGTGAACAGGTTCACGTCCTGTAGCACGACGCCCAGCGAGCGACGCAGGTCGGACTTGCGAATCTTGTTGACGTTGATGCCGTCGTAGCGGATCTTGCCGTCGGCAATGTCGTAGAAGCGGTTGATGAGGTTGGTGATGGTCGTCTTACCGGCACCGGTGGCACCGACAAACGCGACCTTCTGGCCCGGCTTGGCATATACGGACACGCCGTGCAGCACCTCGTGGTCGGGCGTATAGCCAAAGTCCACGTTATCCATGACCAGGTCACCACGCAGCGGCACGTACTCGATCTCGCCGGTTGCGCGGTGCGGATGTTTCCATGCCCACATGCCGGTGTGGTGGTCGGCCTCTTCGAACTCCCAGGTGTCGGGGTTCACCTGCGCGTTGACAAGCGTCACGTAGCCCTCGTCGGCCTCGGGCTCCTCGTCGAGTAGCTCAAAGATACGCTCGGCGCCGGCAAGGCCCATGACCACGGCGTTGATCTGCTGCGAGATCTGGCCGATCTGGCCGCAGAACTGCTTGGTCATGTTGAGGAACGGCACCACGACGGCGATGGAGAGCGCCATGCCCGAGAGGCTCAGGTTGGGCACGCCCAACGCCAGGAAGATGCCGCCGGTCAGTGCGACCAGCACGTAGAGCAAGTCGCCCAGGTTCCCGAGGATCGGCATGAGGATGTTGGCGTACATGTTGGCCTTCTGCGAGACCTCGAAGAGCTTCTCGTTGCGCTCGTCAAAATCGGCCTCGGCGGCGGACTCGTGACAGAACGCCTTGACGACTTTCTGGCCGTTCATGACTTCCTCGATATGGCCCTCGACCACGCCGAGCTCGGTCTGCTGCGCGATAAAGAAGCGCGCGGAGTTGGAGCCGAGCAGCTTGGTCATAAAGGTCATAAAGGCGACGCCGGCAATGATGACCAGGCACATCCACGCGCTGTAGTACAGCATGATGAAGAACACGGTGACGATGACGATGATCGTCATGAGCAGGTTGGGCAGCGACTGGCTGATCATCTGACGCAGCGTGTCGATGTCGTTGGTGTAGTGGCTCATGATGTCGCCGCGCTGGTGCGTGTCGAAGTAGCGAATCGGCAGGTCCTGCATGCGGTTGAACATCTTTTCGCGCAGCTTCTCGAGCGAGCCCTGCGTGATGACGGCCATGGCGCGGTTCCAGAAGAGCGAGGAGGCGACGCCCACGGCGTAGATGCAGCCGAGGGTGGTCACGAGCTTCAGAATCTTGGGCTGCGCGGCCGTCCAGTCGCCCGACTGCCACGATTCGCTAATGACCTGCAGCGCGCTCTGGAGAAACGTCGCGCCGATGGAGTTGATGATGGCGCAGAGCACAACGCCGGCGACGACGAGGGGCAAAAGCACCGGGTAGAAGCCAAAGAGCATCTTGATCAGGCGCGTCATGGTGCCGCCCTTGCGGTTGCGCGCGCGCTCGGCGGTAGCGGCCTTACTCATGTGCCTCGCCTCCTTCCTGGGTCTGAGCTTGCGGTGCGGATGCCTCGGTGTCGGCTGCGGCGGTCTCGCCCGCGTCCTCGCCTTCGGCACTCATCTTATTTTGCGAGGTAAAGGTCTCGCGGTAGATCTCGCTCGTCTTGAGCAGCTCATCGTGGTTGCCGATGTCCTTGATGCGGCCGCCCTCCATGACGATGATGCGGTCGGCGTCCTGCACGGAGCTGATGCGCTGGGCGATGATGAGCTTGGTCGTGTTGGGCAGGTAGCTCGCCAGGCCCTCGCGGATCTTGGCGTCGGTCTTGGTGTCGACGGCGCTCGTGGAGTCGTCCAGGATCAAGATCTTGGGGCGACGCAGCAGGGCACGCGCGATGCACAGGCGCTGCTTCTGGCCGCCGGAAACGTTGGAGCCGCCCTGCTCGATCCAGGTGTCGTAGCCCTTGGGGAAGCCGTCGACAAACTCGTCGGCGCAGGCCAGATGTGCGGCCTCGCGGACTTCCTCGTCGGTGGCGTTCGGGTCGCCCCAGCGCAGGTTCTCGGCGATGGTGCCGCTAAACAGCACGTTTTTCTGCAGGACCATGGCTACCTGGTGGCGCAGCGCGTCCAGGTCGTAGTCGCGCACGTCCACGCCGCCGACGCGCACGGTGCCCTCCGTGACATCGTACAGGCGGGCGATCAGGTTCACGAGCGTCGACTTGGCCGAGCCGGTGCCACCGATAATGCCGATGGTCTCGCCGCTCTTAATATGCAGGTCGATATCGTCGAGCGCCTGGCGGCGGGCATGCTCGGAATACTTAAAGCTCACGTGATCGAAGTCGATGGAGCCGTCGGCAACCTCGTGCACGGGCTCGGTCGGGTTGGCGATCGTGGGCTCGGCGGCCAGCACCTCGGTAATGCGGTGCGCCGACTCGTCTGCCATGGTCACCATGACAAAGATCATCGACAGCTGCATCAGGCTCATCAGAATCTGGAAGCCGTAGGTAAAGATGGAGGAGAGCTGACCCACGTCGAACAGGGTGCCCTGGCTCGTGATGATGAGCTTGGAGCCAAGGTAGATGATGACGACGAACGCGCCGTTGACGCAGATGTTCATCATGGGGTTGTTGAAGGCGAGCAGCTTCTCGGCGCGGGTGAAGTCCATCTGGACGTCGCGCGCGGCGGTGGCGAACTTCTCCTTCTCGTAGTCCTGGCGCACGTAGCTCTTGACCACGCGCATGCCGGTGACGTTTTCCTCGACCGACTCGTTGAGCGCGTCGTACTTGCGGAACACGCGGGCAAAGATCGGGCGCACCTTATAGATGATAAAGAACAGGCCAAAGCCCAGCAGCGGAATGATGACCAGGTAGACCATGGCGACGCTGCCGCCCATGGCGTATGCCATGGTAAAGGCAAAGACCAGCACCAGCGGCGAGCGCACGGCGATGCGGATGAGCATCATAAAGGCCTGCTGCACGTTGTTGATGTCGGTGGTGAGGCGGGTGACGAGCGAGGAGCTCGAGAACTCGTCGATGTTGGCGAAGCTGAACGTCTGGATCTTGTAGAACAGGTCGCGACGCAGGTTCTTGGCAAAGCCGCAGCTGGCATGGCTGCAGGTGATGCCCGCGGCGGCGCCAAAGGCGAGTGACGTCAGCGCGATGAGTACGAGAAGGCCGGCGGTGGGCAGCATCTCGGTAACGGCGGTGCCGTCCTTGATGGCGTCGATCATGTCGGCGGTGATAAACGGGATCATCATCTGGCAGATTACCTCGCCAAGCACCAGCAGCGGCGTGGCGATCGTGACCTTCATGTAATCGCGGATGCTGCCCATAAGGGTTTTAATCATCCAGTTCCTCCCATGTTACGCGAATTTTCTCGAGCATCTCGGCAAGCTGTTCGCGCTCGTCGTGGTTGAGGGCACTAAAGGCCTGCTCTCTAAAGCGGATGCGGGCGGCTTGGTCGATGCGGGCCTTCTCCCAGCCGATCTCGGTCAGGCGAATGGTGAGCTGCCGGCGATCTTTTGGATTGCGGCTGCGCTCGATAATGCCGGCGCACTCGAGCTTGGACAAGATTTCGGAAAGCGACCCCGGCTTGAGGTCGAAGTGCATGCCGAGTTCCTGCTGCGACATCTCGCCGTTTTCCTGCTTGGCAAGCAGGCAGACGATGGGCGCCTTGCCGGACACGCCGCCGCCGTGAAAGTGCATATAGTGGCCGCAAAAGCCTAGGCCGCTCAGGATGCGCTTGGCGAGCTTGTCTTCGTCGTTAACTGCTTCGGGCACGTCTGCCGGCTGCGACGGGTCGCCGCCGGGCTCGTGCGGACGAAGGTTAAGGGGTTCATCGCACATGAATTCGTATTGCTCCTTTCTTTAGTTAGGTAGTGGAATTGTTTTGTGCCTAACAAATCTAGGAGTGCCATACAAGAATGTCAAGGTACCAAACTTATTTAGTTACGACGCTGCCAAAACATCGGCGTTGCCCTGGTTGGCACTTGGGGACGTTCCTTTTCTGCCGGCACCTAGGGACACTCCTTATCGAGGCTTTGGTGCAGGCTTCCGCCTGCAGCGTTCCCTGCGCTACACTTAGTCGCACTATGGCGCTGTCGCGCCGTGCCCGAACCAAGGGGGACACTCATGAAGAACACTCAGCTGCTGCTGATCAACGATATGTGCGGCTACGGCAAGGTCGCGCTTTCCGCCATGCTGCCGGTGCTGTCGCACATGGGCTATCGCATCCACAACCTGCCGACGGCGCTTGTGTCCGATACGCTCAACTATCCCAAGTTCTACATCCACGACACTACGGAGTACGTGCGTCAGAGCCTCGCCATCTGGGAGGAACTCGGCTTTGAGTTTGACGCCATCTCGACCGGCTTTATCGTGACCGAGGAAGAGACGCGTATCATCTCGGACTTTTGCCACCGCCGCGCGCAAAAGGGCACCAAGGTGTTCGTCGACCCCATCATGGGCGACAACGGCAAGCTTTACGCCGGTGTGCCCGAGTCCACGATCGGTCTCATGAGGCATCTGCTCGAGTGCGCCGACTATGCGGTGCCCAACTATACCGAGGCCTGCCTGCTCACCGACACGCCCATCGCCGAGCAAATCGCGCCCGACGAGGCCCGTGCCCTTGTGGATGCCATGCGCGCGCTGGGCGCCAGGTCGGTGGTCATTACGAGCGCTGTGGTCGACGGCACGAACGCCGTCATCGGTTACGACCACGTGGCAGGGGAGTACTTCACGATTCCCTTCGACTTGATTCCGGTTTACTTCCCGGGTACGGGCGACACGTTCTCGGCGGTGCTCGTCGGTCGCGTTATGGCAGGCTGGAGTCTGCAGCGCGCGACGTCCGATGCCATGCGCGTGGTGGCCGAGCTTATCGAACGCAATGCCGACCAAGAGGACAAATCGGCCGGTCTTCCCATCGAGGCCTGTCTGGATGTGATCGACCATGAGTAATGCTGGCGAGGGCGGCGCCAAGCCTGCGGGCGGGGGCAAGCCGCTCGGTGCCCCGCGCGGCAAGCGCCCACGTATTCGCATTAGCTGCGTGGACCAGCTGGGCACATGCCGCTGCCATCACGGGCACAAGCCGGGTGACGTCTTCGACTTCGACCGCGACCGCGGCAAGATGTGCGCCATGGCCTGCCATGTGGGCTTTCCCTATATCGATATCCTGCGCTATGGCGGAACCGTGCCTGGCAACGAGCCCGGTACGGCAAAGTTCTGCTGCCCCGAAGTCGATACGCTGAACGTCTGGCTTGCCGAGATCGTCGACGAGTAGTTGAGCGCAATGTGACAAAGGGACAGTTCTTTTGTCACATTCGCCGGTGGCGCCCCTTCTACTATGTTTGTAATCTCAAATCTCTGCATTTCATCCGATTTTAGGTTCTAAAAATTCTGCGTTTCATCGATAATCAAGCGTATAAAACTTTGCATTTCATTTGATGACACCGAGGGGAGAGCCTATGCTGCGCAGGAAAATAGCGGCAGAGCTGGAGCGTTGGCTGAAGTCTTCCGAGCAAAAGGCCTTGTTCATTACGGGTTCTCGCCAGATTGGCAAAAGCTATTCGATTCGCGCATTTGGCAAAGCCAACCATGCAACCTACATCGAGCTTAACCTCATGGAAAATCGCCAGGCAAAAGATGCTCTTCTCGAGGCGCGGGATGCCGATGATTTCATCAGCAGGGTGACGCTTCTTTCGGGAAAGTCGATTGCACCAGGCAAAACGCTCGTGTTTATCGATGAGGTCCAAGAGGCCCCCGACATCATGACGATGGCAAAGTTCCTTGTTGAGGACGGGAGGTGCCGTTGGGCGTTTTCGGGGTCAATGCTCGGGACTCAGTTCAAGGGCGTCAGGTCCTATCCCGTGGGGTATGTTCACGAGCTTAGGATGTTCCCGCTCGATTTTGAGGAGTTTTGCTGGGCAATCGGGGTGAGCGAGGGGGCTCGCCAAACGATACGTGACGCGTGTATCAGCGAGAGGCCCATTCCTGATTACATTCATGACGCGATGATGGCAAACTTCAGGACCTATACCGTTGTCGGCGGAATGCCGGAGGTCGTGCAGCGTTTCCTTGACACGCAGGGCGACCTTGCCTCTGTTCGTCAGCTACAGTCAGAGCTCAACGAACAGTACCGGCGGGATATCTCCAAGTATGCAAGCGGGCGAGCCCTTCAGGTGCAGAGCATCTACGATCAGCTCCCTATTATGCTCGAGGGCGAAAACAAGCGCTTCGTGCTCAATTCCATTGACCCCAAGGCTCACTACGAGAAGTATCAGCGAGATTTTGTATGGCTTGTCGATGCCGGCGTTGCTCTCAAAGCCGATATCGTAACCGAGCCAAAATCGCCCCTGCTCAAGACGGCGCGGCCATCGCAGTTCAAGCTATATCAATCGGATACGGGCATGTTGATGGCGCGCTACCCCGTTGGAGTCGCCCAAGCGGCGTATCTTGATAGCAAGGAGCCCAATCTGGGCGGCATTTACGAAAACGTGGTGGCCCAGCAGCTGGCTGCCCAAAATCGCCAGCTTTACTACTATCAGACAAAAAAGCGCGGTGAAGTGGACTTTGTGGTCGATGGACCGGATGGGACGGCTGTTCCGATCGAGGTTAAATCGGGCTCCTATTACCACGCGCACGCTGCGCTCGGTCATGTGCTTGATACGGCTGAATATGGCGTAAGGCTCGGGATTGTTTTCTCGAGAGGCAACGTTGAGCGCAACGGAGCGGTTCTCTATTTGCCGCTATATGCGACCTGGGCCCTTTCGGATGTTCTGGGCGACTCCTGCGCCGAGGGGATAAAGCTGGAGGTCAAGCCGGTCTAGGGCTAGTCCCTTTGTCACATTCATGAGCGTTGATTTTCTCCCACCGAGATAACGAGCGTGGATTTTCTCCCGTTTAGAGCGCGCTCGAACGCTCAAAGTGGGAGAAAATCCACGCTCGTTTTATGCCGATGGCGTGGCCCGTGTGCCCTCGCCGCCCGAGCGCCTACAGCTGCTCGAGCATAGCGGTGCAACCGGCGAGTACATCGCGGTAGGTGGCGTCGAAATTGCCGGTGTACCAGGGATCGGCCACGTCGCCGGGGCGATCGGTCCAATCGAGCAGGCGCGAGATCTTGCCATCGGGGTCCTTCCCAAAAATTCGGTACAGGCCGCGGGCGTTCTCGTCGTCCATATAGACAATGTGGTCCCAGTCGCCATACTCCGCGCGACGCACCTGACGTGCACGATGTGCGACGACGGGAATCCCAACCTCGCTCAGCTTGGCAACGGTACCGTGGTGTGGCGGGTTGCCGATCTCCTCGGTCGAGGTCGCAGCGGAATCGATGACAAACTCCGCCTCGCGCCCAGCGCGGCGCACGAGCTCGGTAAACACCGACTCAGCCATCGTCGAGCGACAGATATTTCCATAGCAGATAAAAAGAATGCGTTGCATGAGCGGCTTCCTTTCTAGGCGGTCGTGCAGGGCTTACAGACTGCTCTTGAGGCAGTTTGCTCCAATAAAGCCCGCTGCGTACAAGGGGAGGTGGCGCAGCTCGCGCCCGTCATCGGTTTCGCTGCGGGAAAAATTGTTCTCGGACAAAATGTAGGCATATGGCGATCGGGCTTTGTCCATAAACGACCCGAGGGTTCTCGCGCGCACGTTACGTGCGGACTTTACTTCGGCGGGCACAATTTCCATACGGTCGGTCTGAAGTAAAAAATCGAGCTCGCCGGTCGTCTTCCAAGACGACGGCGGCACCCAGTAATACGTCTGCAAGCTATTGCCCGAAAATGCTTGCATGACCGAGTTTTCCGCCAGGGCGCCTCGGAAGTCGGAAGATAGCGCTATGGCGGAATCCTCTTTGAGGTCGAGCCAGAGCCGCGGGTTGATGCCGAGTTTGTAGAACATGAGGCCGGTATCGAGAAGATAGACCTTAAAGAAACTTCCATCTTCGTCGTCGAAGGGAACGAGGGGAGGCTCGATGCCTTCGGTCAGGTTGTTGACCGATATGATGCCGGCGCCTTCGAGCCAGTCGAGCGGCTCGATAAGCTTGGCGCGACGGCCTCCGCGTTCGACCTCGGAGTACTTGAATTTTTTTGTGGACGATCTCAGCAGCTGGGACGGAATGGAGCGCCAGACCTTGCGCGCCGCCACGCCGCTGATCCCGTTTTCGGGGTCGGTCATATCGGCGGTATAGGTCTCGTCGATTTCGCGCTGCTCGACGCGCGCATCCTCGATGGATAACGTCTTGCGATATGCGTTGACGGCGGCGGGCATGCCGCCCACGATCTGGTATCGATGAAACAGGCTGAGCGCGGCTTGGTGCGCGGCGTAGGTCTCGAGCGTGCCGGCGTGGGTACGAATGGCATTGGCCATCTGCTCCTCGTCGAGCGCCCAGAGAAACTCCTCGAACGACATAGGATGCATGGTCTCTTGACGAACGCCGCTGGGAAAAGGCAACTTGCGCTTGCGCGTGGCGACGCCGAGCTGACTGCCGGTCGCGCATATGCGCCAGCCCGAACCCGAAAAAAAGCGAAGCGAGTTGAGCGCCCGTTCGCAGAGCTGCACCTCGTCAAACAGGATGAAGGCGGTTTCTTTGCGAATGGGGGTGCGTTTATAGTCTGAGATTCGCGCCACGATGGCGTCAACGTCGTCGGTGGGACAGTCGAACAGCGGAGCGATCAGCTCAAGATCGGTCTGAAAGTCGAGTTTGACAAACGCATCGCCGGCGATTCGTCTGCCGATTTCCTCGGCAACGTACGTTTTGCCTACGCGTCGCGCACCACGGATGAGGAGGGGGCGCGACGCGTCCTTTGTCGCCCATGATTCGATAACGGATTCGATTGATCTGCGCATGGGGCCGCCTTTCCAATTTCGTGTACTTCAGATACATAGTTTAGTACGATTTCATGTACTTGGAATACACGAAATAGTGGAAAAGTGTGTATCTGAAGTACACGAAATTGCACTGCTGGAGCTTGCAGGCGGATAAACACTACTCGTATGGGACGGTTTTCACCGGTTGCTCGCCACCTTGGGCTATGTTCGCCCCTATGCCTGCATCCGGGGCTGTGCTGATTGACGACGGCGCTCCCAGCGAGCCAACTTAATCGTCACCAGCGTGAGCGCCCAGGCCACAAGCGAGAACACGGCACCGACCGCGCCTACATATGCAATGCCAACTCCGCTTACCACGGCGCCGCCCACTGCGGTGCCAAACGAGATGCCGACGTTAAACGCCATGGGCTCAACCGAACTTGCGAGTACCATCGACTTGGGATGGCGGCTGCGTGCCACGTCCATAAAGTGCGTGATGCACGACACCGAGAACAGGTACATGAGCAGCGCTAGGCTAAAGACAAAGACCAGCGCGAGCGGCATGGTGCCGCCCACAGCAAACAGTCCGAGTAACGCTGCGGCCTGCAGCACAAACGTCACGAGTAGCGCCTTCATGCCAAAGCGCGCATCGATCCATCCGCCCAGGATGTTCGAGATCAGACAGAACACGCCGTAGGCCATGAGCGTGGTACTGGCTTCGACCGTGCCCATGCCCAGCACCTGCTCAAGATAAGGCGTCACGTAGCCATAGAAAACGTAGACCGACCCCACGCCAAACAAAAAGATGAGCATGCCGGTGACGATGCTCGGTTCGCGTAGCAGACCCGCCTGCTCGCGAAAAGTGGCGGGCTCGTCGGTTTGCCCAGCGCGCGGCATAAACGCCACGAGCGCTCCGCAGATCAAAACGGCAAAGGTCAGCGTGCCGTACATGGCCACGTGCCAGTCGAGCGTGTCGGCCACAAATTTGCCAATCGAGGTCACAAAGACCATTGCCACGGAAAACGCACCATATACCACCGAGATGGCAAGCGAAGTTTGCTGCGGGGATAGCAGCTCGGGGATGTACGTCACGCCCACGGCGAGCAGCGCACCCGAGACGGAGCCCAGGACAATACGCGAGATAAACAGCACCTGGAAGTTGGGCGCCAACGCCATGACCAGGTTGCCGAGCACAAAGACGATGCTATAGCACACGAGCAGCTGGTAACGACGGAAGCGCCCCGTGCTGAGCGCGAGCGCCGGCGTCGCGATAGCGTAGACCAGTGCGAACACGCTAATAAGTTGGCCTGCGGTGGCAAGCGATACGCCGAGTTCCGTCGCTAGGTCGCTTTCGATGCCGATGACCACGAACTCGGAGCAGCCGAGCGAGAATCCCAACAGCACGAGCAGCGCCAGGCAAAGATTGGTGCGCGCAGGTGAAAGCGCGGCAGTGGTTGATGCTGTTGTGGACGAAGTTGCGGTGGTCAAGGCAGTTGCTCCCATGTTGCGCTATATGAGCTGGATTCAATCCCTGCAACTCTAACAGAATGTGACAAAGGGACAGTCCCTTTGTCACATTCGCGGCGTGGCTGCCGCCTAAACCGTCACAACATTCGATGAAAATCTCGAAAACGAGGAAAAACGTCGAATGTTGTGACGGTTTTCGTGTCCGGCGCGGGTGAGCTTCGGTGCCGTCTGGGGGTATAAGGCTAACAAGTGTTTATTTGCGAGGCCTAAGGGGCGCCCCGTATGGATATCGATAACTTTGAATGGTGGTATAGCGAGGGCGAGGCTCCGGACGAGGAGTGGGACGAGCCCGCGTCGCGTGACGTGTCGAGCGACGAGGACGAGACCGGCAACGATGCCGTCGAGACGGATGCCACTTCCGACCTCGCCGAGCCCCTGACCTTTGAACAGGCTTGGGCCCAGGCCGAGGCCGACGAGGCAAAGGCCGATGCCACGGCCACGCTGGGTGAGCCAGCCGACATGTCCATTTCGCCGGCAAAGACCCCGCAACCGCGCCACACCATCGACCCCGGCAGTACGGCATCTTTCAGCATTCTCGACGTGCCCGCGCAAGGCGCCCAGGCGCCTGCGCCCACGCATCGCCCCGACCTGGCTCGTGAGGAAGACGCGGGCCGCCGTTCTCCGCTCGGCCCCATCCTCATCGCCTTCATGGCCGGCGTTATCGCCTGCTCGGCAATCGGCAGCATCTGGGGTCATGTCGAGCGGCAGCGCCAAGACGCCGCCAAGGTCGAGATGTCCGTCGAGCAATCGCTCAGCCGCACGCGCTCGGTGCATGTGTCGGTCGAGGTTAAGGACGGCGCGACGTGGGATACCGCGCGCGGCGACAGCCAAATGCTCGTCCATATCGTGGGCCGCACGCTCAGGGGACAAGCAATCGACGAGTACCAATACGTCAATTCCGAAGGTGACGGTATCGAGCTCAAGCCCGGCGACTACGAGCTCACGGTCGATGAGCCGCCCGTCGCCACCGACGGCACGCGTTACCGCGCCTCAAAGCGCATGGTCCCGGTGAGTTTTAATTCGCAAGCACCCGATACGGTCGATAGCGCGCCGCAGGGTGGGTTTGACCTTTATGCTATTGCTCAATAACTGCGCCTGCCGCTCAGCCCTGCTGCCAAGAGTGGGACAATAACCCTCGACACTGTTGTTTACTTTTGGAGGAAGTAGCATGTCCACCGTCACTACCATCAAGCGCGGCGGCCTCACCGCGGCCATCGATTCCATGGGCGCCCAGCTCACGAGCCTTGCCCTCAACGGCAATGAGTATCTGTGGCAGGGCGACCCGGCCTTTTGGGGCAAGCACGCGCCCATCCTGTTCCCCATCGTGGGATCGCTGCGCAACAACACGGCGACGTCTGCCGCCGGCACCTGCGAGATGGCGCGCCACGGCATCGCACGCATTGTCGAGCACAAGATCGTCGAGGTGTCGGAGGACGGTTTGTCCGTTACCTACGAGCTCACCGACACGCCCGAGTCGCTCAAGGCGTTCCCATTCCACTTTAAGCTCAACATGACCTATGCCCTGACCGGCGACGCCACCCTTACGCAGACCTTTGCCGTCACCAACACCGGCGACGTGGACCTGCCGTTCTCGGTGGGCGGCCACCCCGCATTTAACGTGCCCGCCCCCGGCGCCGAGGACGAGGCGTTCGAGGATTACGAGCTGGCGTTTACCGAGGCTTGGACTAACGAGGCCCCCGTCATCACGCCCGATGGCCTTATGACGTTCGAGGGTAGCTACAAGGCCCCCGATAACTCGGACGTGCTGCCCATCACGCACCGCAGCTTCGATAACGACGCCATCATGTTCACCGATACCCCGGGCTCCACGCTCACGCTGCGCGGCCGCAAGTCGGGCCACGGCGTCAAGATCGACTTTGAAGGCTTTAAGTACATCGGCGTGTGGTCTGCCGCCAACGACGCTCCGTTTGTGGCGCTCGAGCCTTGGACCGGTCACACCACCATGTCCACCGAGGACGACGTCTTTGAGCACAAGGTCAACACCATCACCTTGGCCCCCGGCGCTACCGATAAACGCAGCTTTAGCGTCACCTTGCTCTAGAGGTTCCGCCGCTCGGTCGATGCTGCGTGCCGTCCAGAGCGATAATTTGTCATTCAAAAGGCAAGGCATAGACCTTCTGGTCATGCCTTGTCTTTTTCATGCCACTTGTTCGCTCTGGACGTCGCTCGCCGGCATTGCCAAAACATCGACGTCCCCAATGACTACCATGTGTCTATTAATTTTTCGAGCTTGTGCTGCACTGCTGGTCGCTGGCGTATATCCTGTTAAGTCGTCAGCATACGATTCAACAGGGAAGGCAGATTATGCATTCTCCCCATCAGCGCGACGCGCATCCACAGCCGGTGTGCAGCCGTCGCATCTTCTTGGGTAGCGCTCTCGCTGCGAGCGCTTCCGTCGTCGCCGGCGCGCTCGCCGGCTGTCGGCGTCCGTCCACGCTCAAGGTGGTTCAGCCCACGACGGGCGGCGGTCGCGACGACCTGTCCGATTCCGTGATCGGCAAGGACAAGATCCGCATTGGCATGGAGGCGGCCTACGCCCCGTACAACTGGCAGGTTTCCGAAGCCAGTGAGTACACTATCCCCATCGACAACGTGCAGGGCGCCTATGCCGATGGCTACGACGTGCAGATCGCCAAGATCGTCTGCAAGGCCCTCGGTGGCGAGCCCGTTGCCGTCAAGCAGAGCTTCTCGGGCCTCATCGATTCGCTCAACAACGGCCAGATCGACCTCATCATCGCCGGTATGAGCGCCACGCCCGAGCGCGAGGAGTCGGTCGGCTTCTCCGACCCGTACTTCATTGGCTACTTTGGCCTGTTCGTAAAAGAGGGTTCCCCCTACCAAAACGCCACCAAGCTCAGCGACTTTAGCGGTGCCACGGTACTCGGCCAAAAGGACACCATGCTCGACACCGTCATCGACGAGATTCCGGGCGTTGTGCACAAGAACCCGGTCGATTCGGTCCCCACGGTGTTCTCGAATCTGCTGCAGGACACGTGCGACGCCGTGACTTACAACACCGAGAACGAGAAGGGCTATATGGCCCAAAACCCGGGTATCGTCCCTATTCATTTTGCCGAGGGCGAGGGCTTTAAGCAGGAGGTCGCGGCAAACGTCGGCTGCCGCAAGGGCTCGGACAAGCTGCTTAAACTCATCGACAAGACACTCAAGGGCATTAGCCAAGAGGAACGCGACCAAATGTGGGACGCGTGCCTCGACCGTCAGCCGGCATAGGGAGGCAGCATGAAAACCATCAATCGTCTGGCCTCCTTTATCAAGGCCGACCACCGTTACGTGTACCTGGGCACGAGCGTTATCGCGGCGCTCGGCCTGGCGTTTAGTCAGCGCAACCCCACGCCGCTGAGCTTCTTGGCGCCTACGGGCGTGTTCCAAGACTGCCTCTGGGCAATCCTTTGGGCCTGGCTCGTCGTGTCGGCGGCGGCGCTGGTCGCCAAGCTCATGCACTGGAACGACTATCGCGAGGCGTCGCCGTTCGCATCCGAGCGCTTCCGTCGTGGCGCACGCTTAGGCAGCTACGTCGTGGTCGCCATCGCGGCGATCTTCTTTATCGACCGCTGCGTCATGTCATTTATCGACCTGGTGCAGGTGAGCGTTGTCTCGGATTCCAACCCCAGCGACTTTTTGTCGAGCCTGGTCTACATGACCTACAAGAGCGGCGACTTCTTTATCCGCGGCATCGAGATCACCATCGCACTTGCGACCTTCGGTACCGTCATCGCCTTTTTCCTGGCGCTGCTCTTTGTGTTCCTGCGTATTCAGACGTTCGACCGCGTGGATAACGATCTGGTGCGCTTCTTTAAGAGCATCGGCCGCGGCTTTGCGACCGTCTACTCTACCATCGTGCGCGGCACGCCCATGATGGTCCAGGGCCTGCTCATCTATTACGCGGGCTTCACCGTTTTGCGCGGCATGGGCTTCGAGACCGCCCAGGCCAACCAGATTTGGAGTACCTTCACCGCCGGTCTCGTCACCATCTCGCTCAACTCCACCGCCTACATGATGGAGGTCCTGCGCGGCGGCATCGAGTCCATCGATCCCGGCCAGGCCGAGGCGGCGCGCTCGCTGGGTCTGTCGCAGTGGCAGGCCATGCGCAAGGTCGTGTTCCCCCAGGGTATTAAAAACGCGATCCCCGCACTCACCAACGAGCTCATCATCAACATCAAGGATTCGTCGGTGCTTTCGGTCATCGGCGTGTTCGACCTCATGTACGCCACCACCACCGTCGCCGGCGTGTACTACCGCCAGATGGAGGTCTACTGCGTGGCGCTCGTGGTCTACCTGATCCTGACGCTCGTGGCGAGCCGCCTGCTCGAGGCCTTTGGCAAAAAGCTCGGCGCCGAGGCCCCGGCAACGCTGCCCAGCTCCAACTAGGCTCAAGACGAGGAGAATCATCATGGCAGATATCGCCACTACCGGCACCGCGGCCGCCGCACAGACCAATGAGCCGCTTATCCGCGTCGAGGGCCTGCGCAAGAGCTTTGGCTCGCTCGAGGTGCTTAAGGGCATCGACCTGTCCGTTAACCCCGGCGAGGTCGTTACCATTATCGGCGCCTCGGGCTCGGGCAAGTCGACCTTCCTGCGCTGCCTCAACCTGCTCGAGACTCCGGACGCGGGCCATATCTGGTTTCACGGCCAGGACCTTACGGCCGAGCGCTGCAACATTAACAAGCTGCGTGAGGACATCGGCATGGTGTTCCAGGGCTTTAACCTGTTCAACAACATGGATGTGCTCGACAACTGCACGCTCGCGCCCGTCACGCTCAAAAAGATGAGCAAGGCCGAGGCCGAGAAGGTCGCGATGGAGCATCTGACGAGCGTGGGGCTCGAAAAGTTCGCGCACGCCGCCGTGGGCCGCCTATCCGGTGGCCAAAAGCAGCGCGTGGCCATCGCGCGCGCCCTGTGCATGAATCCGCAGATCATGCTGTTCGACGAGCCGACCTCCGCACTCGACCCCGAGATCGTGGGAGAGGTGCTCGAGGTCATGCGCAAGCTTGCGGCCGACGGCATGACCATGGTCGTCGTCACGCACGAGATGGCCTTTGCCCGAACCGTGTCCGACCGCGTGGTCTTTATGGACAAGGGCGTGGTGCTCGAGGACGCCGCGCCGGCCGAGCTCTTCGGCAACCCCAAGCACCAGCGCACCCGCGAGTTCCTCTCGCGTTATCTCGAGGACAAATAACCGACCGCAAACGCTTGCGTTGCAGGGCCGCTCCCGTGGGGCGGCCTTTGTCGTCACAATCGAAAGGATGTCATGGCCGAGGTTTGGCGCTTCTTTGCGCATGAGGACGATTTTGCCGATTTGGATGAAACTGGCGCGTGCGAGCGCCTGGGGCGCGTGCTGTCGTTTCCGACCATCTCGAGCATGGATGCCGAGGCGATGGACTGGCAGCCGTTCGACGACCTGCGCGCCTATATGCAGCAGGCCTGGCCGCACGTATTTGCGGCGGGCGAGGTCGAGCTTATCGACCATTCGCTATTGGTGACACTTAGCGGTTCCGACCCTGCCCTCAAGCCCGTTATGCTCATGGGCCACATGGACGTGGTCCCCGTGGTGCCGGGTACCGAGGCCGACTGGACGCACGCCCCCTTTAGCGGGCACGTGGACGACACCTACATCTGGGGCCGTGGAGCGATCGACATGAAGGACCAGGTCGCAGGCATTCTCGAGGCTGTCGAGTATGCGCTGGCGCACGGTTGGCAGCACGAGCGCACGCTGTTCCTGGCCTTTGGCCAGGACGAGGAGACAACGCAGTACGGTGCAGGCGCCATCGGCCGCGCGCTCGAGGAGCGCGGTGTTGAGCTCGAGTTCCTGATCGACGAGGGCGACTACCGCATCGTTTCGGATGCCGAGTACAGCGCGGGCGAGGGTTGGCTCATGCACGCCGACCTCGCGGAGAAGGGCTATGCCGATATCGTGCTCAAGACGAAGAGTGAGGGTGGTCATTCTTCTAACCCCTACGGCGGCACGTCGCTCGAGGTGCTCAGCCGTGCCATCACCGCAATCTGCGATATCGAGTGGCCGACGCGCGTGACCGATTTACTTGCCGCCCAGCTCGTCGAGCTGGGGCTCTACACGGCGGATGAAATTGCCGCCAACGGGGGCGCCATTGTCCGCGATTGCCTCGCCAGCAAGAAGCTCTATCCGCTGGTGACGACCACCTGCGCACCCACGCAGATCGAGGGTGGCAGCACCGGCGCCAACGTAATGCCGCAGGATATGTGGGCCAACATCAACTTCCGCATGCTCGAGGGCACGAGCGTGGCCGACGTTGTGGCGCGCTGCCGTGAGGCGGTTGCCGGGGCGGACCTTGCCGGTCGTGTCGAAGTGGAGCTAGGCCCCGGCAGCTCCGAACCCTCGCCGTCCCCGCGCATCGGTGGCCCCGGCCTCGAGGCGGTTCGCTCCATCGCCGCCCGCTATTTCCGTGATCCAAAGGGGACGGAGGAAAATGGATCATTCGAGCCAGTGGCAATTGTGCCCTCGACCGTGATCGGTGCGACCGACGCTGCCAACTACCAGCACATTTGCCCTGAGTGCATTCGCTTCTCGGCCTTTGTGGTTGATGACGACGAGTGTGATCGCGGCGTCCACGGCACCAACGAGCGCATCACCCGCCGCGCCTACCTCCAGGGTATCCGCTTCCTCGTCGCTCTACTCCAAACGCTCTAGCCAAAAACAAGCTCTTGGTGCAATGGGGTCAGGTTTGTTTGCACCAATCATTCCGTGCGGGTTATATGCAGGTTTGCCTGCGCACGCTATCATGTATGGGTTAGACCGCAACTATGTACCCCATACACGAAGGGATGCGCATGTATCTGAAGATCGACATGTTCTAGCTGGGCTTACCCCCGCAGTGGCGCCATGCGCCCCATCATTCTGCCGATTTTCATCTTCACGCATATAAAGGAGTCCTGCCATGCGCGACAAGCTCGAAAAGATCATCAAGGCCTACGAGGAGCTCGAGAAGAAGCTGTCCGACCCGGCCGTCGCCTCCGACATCAAGGAGTTCACGCGTCTCAACAAGGAGTACGCGCACCAGTCCGACCTCATTGCTGCCTCGCGCGAGTACATCGGCGCGCTCGACGACATCGAGGCTGCCAAGGAAATGCTCCGCGATACTACCGATGCCGATGAGAAGGAGATGCTCCAGATGGACATCTCCGAAAACGAGGCCAAGCTTCCCCAGCTCGAGGAAGATATCAAGTACATGCTCATCCCGAGCGACCCCAACGACGACAAGAACACCATCGTCGAGATCCGCTCCGCCGCCGGTGGCGACGAGGCGGCCATCTTCGCCGGCGACCTGTACAAGATGTACCAGCGCTTTTGCGAGTCGCGTGGCTGGAAGACCACCGTGCTCGATTCCAGCCCCAGCGAGGCCGGCGGCTTTAAGTCCATCGAGTTCAAGGTCGAGGGCGACCGCGTCTACTCCGTCATGAAGTTCGAGTCCGGCGTGCACCGTGTCCAGCGCGTTCCCAAGACCGAGTCTCAGGGCCGCATCCAGACCTCCACGGCAACCGTCGCAGTGCTTCCCGAGGCCGAGGAGATTGACGTCCAGATCAACCAGTCCGACCTGCGTATCGACACTTACTGCGCTTCGGGCCCTGGCGGTCAGTGCGTTAACACCACCTACTCCGCCGTGCGTATCACTCACCTGCCCACCAACACCGTGGTGCAGTCGCAGGAGCAGCGCTCCCAGATCCAGAACCGCGAGGTCTGCATGCAGATGCTGCGTGCCCGTCTGTACGAGATGGAACTCGAGAAGCAGCAGGCCGAGCTCGGCGCCGAGCGCCAGAGCCAGATCGGCCACGGCAACCGTTCCGAGAAGATCCGTACCTACAACCAGCCCCAGGACCGCGTGACCGACCACCGCATCGGTTTCAACTCCACCTACAACGGCGTCCTTCTGGGCGACCAGCTCGGCACCGTGATCGAGGCGCTCGCCGCCGCCGAGCGAGCCGAGAAGCTGGCACAGGCAGTTTAGGTTCCGCCGTTCTACCGAACGGCGGACCAGCCGACGCTGCGCGGGCCGCATTTGGACAATCTGACGTTCAACTTCAAGGGCGCGACCAGAAGGTCAGCGCCCTTTCGTTTCACGTCACCTTGTCTCAAATGCGACCCGTTCGCTGTCCGTTCTCTACCTGCGGCGTTGCCTTGTTTCGGATGCGGTATGCTCAACCTGCGGCGCCTTAGAGGTGGTCATTGGGGACGTTCTTAAACGGCTTGGTTGGGCTTATTGCTTTGAGATATTGTTCGATCGGCTTTGATGGCCGTTAAACTGTCTACCTGCTTAAAGCAATTAACGGTGTGCATCTGCTATTGGAAATATTGCTCGAAAAATCGTCCAAGAAGTCGTGGGGCGATTTTTGACGCGTCGCGCGTCAAGCGATGTGGCAAGCGTTTGGTTAGATATTGGTCAGTTTTGGGGCAACCTTGCCAAAAGCTTGACGGATGCAAATCTAGACGTCGGCGAATGAACACTTTGAGCGAGCCCGGTGCAAAATTCTGGGCTGATTCTCGATAATCGCCTTCAATCGTCCCTTGCCAAGCGCTGGCCTCGCGTACAATCTGCTCCGACATTCGCGCGCCGCCTGGCGCTTAAGAGGAGAGGACCCCATGGCAAACGAGATCTGGACCATCAAGCGTTGTCTCGAGTGGACCAAGGAGTACCTGGCCGAGCGCGGCGAGGAACACCCCCGACTTTCTGCCGAGTGGCTGCTCTGCGCTGCCACGGGTCTGGCGCGCATCGACTTATATATGCGTATGGACGAGACGCTCGATGCGGCGCAGCTCGAGACCATGCACGCGGCGGTCGTCCGCCGCGCCAAGGGCGAGCCGCTGCAGTACATCACCGGCAGCACGCAGTTCCGCATGATCGACGTCGCGTGCGCCCCCGGCGTACTCATTCCGCGTCCCGAGACCGAGATGCTCGTCGAGGAAGTCCTCAATTATCTGGATGCCGAGGTGCTGAGCCCCGAGGCTGCCGCCCGTCAGCGCGTTGAGCTGCCCTGGAACGACGAGGTCGAGCAAGCGCGCAAAGCCGAAGCCGCGTTGGCCGACGAGCGAGCGACGGCCGAGCGCCGTGCCGCTAACCTCACAGCTGCCGATGAGGCGGCGCTAGGCAGCGACGTACTGGGCAGCCGCGCCTATGCCGAGGAGCTGGCCGATCGCGAGGCGGAGGAAGCTGCTGCGCAGGCCGCTGAAGCCGAGGCCATGGAAGCCTCCGAGCCCGAGCTCGACGAATACGGCATCGCCATCGAGAGCAACGACCAGCAGGCGACTCCCACGCAAGACGCCGCCGAGGCTAACGAGTCCGCTCCGACCGAGCCCCGCACCGCCCGCGTCCTCGAGGTCGGTTGCGGCACGGGCTGCATCTCGCTCTCGCTTGCCTGGGAGCGCCGCGGCCACGTCACCTGCACCGCTACCGATATCGAGCCGCGCGCCATCGACCTTGCTATCAAAAACCGCGACGCCCTTGGCCTCACGTCCGACGAGGTCGCCTTCAGCCTCACCAACCTGGTGAGCTCTGTTCCTCGCGAAGAGTGGGGTACCTTTGACGTGCTCGTCTCCAATCCGCCCTACATCCCCACCGATGTCATGCGCTCGCTGCCGCACGAGGTCAAGGACTTTGAGCCCGATCTGGCGCTCGAGGGCGGTGCCGACGGCCTCGATATCTTCCGCCGCCTGCTCAACGCGGCGCCCTACATGTTGCGCGCCGGCGGCCTCTTTGCCTGCGAGCTCTACGAGGGCGCGCTCGACGCTGCGGCCGAGCTCTGCCGCCAGGCAGGCCTTTCGGACGTGCGCATCGTCCACGACCTCACCGATCGCCCCCGCATCGTCCGAGCCATCGTCACCGAGCCCAAACAGCGCCAGTAATATTTATTAACTGGTTAGCAAAAATTATAAATTAGTTTATAATTAGGACGGCTGAAAGAGGTCGGCCCATGCAACCTCCTACCTTTCGGGAAATCATTGCCCTACTCAAGCACGATGGATTCGTGAAGGTCGCGCAAGTCGGTAGTCATGCTAAGTATGTTTCTGGTGACCGTGTTGTCACCGTGAACGGCTCTGGTGGTGATCGACCAAAGAAGGGCACGTGGGCAAGTATTCGTCGCCAAGCTGGATGGTAGTTGGAGGCAAAATGAGGCAGCGATTTACCTATGACTGCGTTCTCATAAAAGAAGACGACGGTTACTGCGCTAGCTTCCCGCAGATTCCCGGCGCCTTTGCCGATGGCGATACGCGCGAAGAAGCGATTGCCCATGCTACCGAGGCACTGATGGCGTTTTTGGCCGACGACCTCAACAACGGTTTGACTCCGGCAGGGTACGAACGCTCGGCCGAGGTCGTGGCCCTTTCAGTCGAAATCGACCACGAGGACGCTCGGGAAGCGGCGTGCCGAACATTTAAAGACGCAGCGCTGGACCTCAAAGTCTCCGCTCCGCGGATTACCGCGCTGGTCAAAGCCGGAAAGCTCGATGTTGAACTCGTCGACGGCCGTCGGATGATAACGATAGACAGCATCGAGCGCTACGCCGCCCAAGAACGCCACGCCGGCAGGCCAAAGAAGTTCGTCGCAGTCCAATAACCCCTCGTTGCCTACTGATCTCGGGCTTCACTTCTGCAAAAAAGACCCTTCGAGCCTATTTCCGCTCTTGCAATATACCGTAAAACTTCTACTATAGAAGGAGAAAGGTATGTCAAATCAGCCGCATCGATACCGCATTGTGCTCGATTACATCGAGCCTTGGCTCGATGAGCAGGATGAGTCTACGTTGCGACAGATTTACGCAGACCTTTTGGTACTTGAGAAAGAAGGTCCTAGCCTTGGTCGTCCGCTGGTTGACCGCGTGAAGGGCTCGAAATTGCATCATTTAAAGGAACTAAGGGTGACGTCGTGCGGACCGTCGGTGATTCGTATCCTTTTTGCCTTTGACCCCAAACGTCAGGCAGTGTTGCTGTTGGCGGGAGATAAGTCGCAGGCGGAGTCGTCGAAGGCAAAGTGGAACGGCTGGTATGCGATCAGCATTCCCAGGGCCGAGCAAATATACCGTCGCCACGTAAGGAGGCTCGATCGAGATGGAACTGCATGAGTATATGGAATCTCGCGGGATAACACGCGACTCCATTACCGCCGAGCAGGAGAGGACTCGCGATCGTATCGAAGCCTATAAGCTTGCTCAGATTCGCAGGCTAAAAGATCTAACACAGGCGTCGGTCGCCCAGTCGATGGGCGTTTCTCAAAAACGTGTATCCGAGCTCGAGCGTGGAGAGTTGGGTTCGATGAGGCTCGACACGCTGAGCAGGTACGCAGAGAGCCTCGGCGGAAAACTGGTTGCAAGCATCGAGTTTCCCGATCGTACCGTTACGCTTGCTCGCTAAAATCCTTCAATAACCCCCTCACTTTCACCGACTACTAGAGCCGCTCACCAAACCAACATGCGCTCTGGGCAAATAGGTTGAACGTTTCGTGCGAGAATGCCCCACAGTAAACAAACTTGCACCGGAGCGTAAGGGGCTGGCATACACATGCAGACGGTCTATCGGGTATACGAGGGAACGCGCGAGCCGCATCGGCTTGCCGTCGAGCGCACAGCCGAGGTGCTCGGCCGCGGCGGCCTGGCCTTGATTCCGACCGAGACCGTCTACGGTGTCGCCGTGGCAGTCAACGCCTTCTCGGACGCCGTGCCCCAAGATACAAGCGAATTCCCATCGTGGCCGCGCGATCCGAAGGCTGCCGTCAACGGTGCCGCAGTCCCTGCGCTCGGCACCGGCTATCGACGCATCTTCACTCTCAAGCAACGTGAACTCACCCAAACGGTCGCCTGGCTGGTCGATGGCGTCGAGGCGCTCGACCGCTATGGCGTGGATATCCCGGAAGATGCCCGCGTACTTGCGCGACGATGCTGGCCGGGAGCCCTGACTATCGTGGTCAAGGCGGCTCCCTGCGTGCCGACCTTTATGCGTGCTGCCGACGACACCGTGGCCCTGCGCGCTTCGGCCTCTCCCGTGGTCCAAGCGCTCATCCGCGCCTGCGGCAGTCCCCTTGCCTGCACGAGCGCCAACACACACGGCGCGCCCTCGCCGGCAAGCTTTGCCGCCGTCGAAGGTCGCATCCTGGAGGGGGTCGATGTTGCCGTCGACGCCGGCGAGACTCCGTGTCGCGACGCCTCGACCATCGTGTCGTTCCAGCACGGCGGGCTCCAGATCCTGCGCCAAGGCGCACTTCCCGCATCAGAGATCGAACGGGTCCTGTCCGACCCGATGCAATAGAAAGGTGTAAGCGATGTCGTTGAATCTGGGCAGCCTGGGCATGGAAGATGCCTCGTTTAACTTTGGCGGTTCCTACATCATGGCGCTCGACTGCGGCACCACCTCGGTACTTGCGACCATCGTCGACGAGTACGGCTGCATCGTCGCGCAGGCGCGTCGTAGCGTCAAAACCAGCTTCCCGCGTCCCGGTTGGATAGAGCAAGACCCCATGGAGGTGCTTGCCAGCCAGATCGGCGTGATGATGGAGGTCCAGTTTAAGAGCGGCATCCATTCTGACCGCATCGCCGCCATCGGTATCTCCAACCAGCGCGAGACCACGGTGGTGTGGGACCGCATAAGCGGCCAACCCATCTATAACGCCATCGTGTGGCAATGCCGTCGCACCGCACCTCTGATCGACGAGCTGGTCGAGCGGGGCGCAGAAGAGCTGGTGCGCTCCCGCACGGGACTCACGCTTGATCCGTATTTCTCGGCTTCCAAGGTGCAGTGGATCCTCGACAACGTCGACGGTGCGCGTGAGAGCGCGGCGGCGGGCGACCTCATGTTCGGCACCATCGACACCTGGCTCATCTACAACCTTACCGGCAGCCAGGTCTTTGCCACCGACTACACCAATGCCAGCCGCACGGCGCTCTTTAATATCCATACGCTCGATTGGGACGACGACCTGCTGGCGCTCTTTGACGTTCCACGTTCCATGATGCCCGAGGTTCGTTGGAGCTCGGGCGACTACGGCCGCGTCGCGAGCGACATCATGACCAACATGCCGCCCATCATGGGCGTGGCGGGCGATCAGCAGGCGTCGCTGTTCGGCCACTGCTGCTTCCATCCCGGCCAGACCAAAAACACCTATGGCACGGGTTGCTTTATGCTCATGAACACCGGCGACGAGGTCGTCGAATCCAAGAACGGTCTGGTCTCCACGATCGGTATCGCCGCGGACGGCAAGATCAGCTATGCGCTCGAGGGTTCTATCTTTGCCGCCGGCTCAACCATGAACTGGCTGCGCAACAACATGGGCATCATCTCGAGTGTGAGCGAGTCCGCGCAACTCGCCGCTTCGATCAACGACAACGAGGGCTGCTACTTCGTCCCCGCCTTCGCTGGCCTGGGCGCTCCCTGGTGGGACCCGCGTGCCCGCGGTATCGTGTGCGGCCTGACCGGTGCCTCGAGTCGCGCGACCATTGTGCGTGCGGCCTGCGAGTCCATGGCCTACCAGAGTTATGATGTGCTGCGCGCCATGGAGCAGGACGTGGGACTTTCGATTGAGCGCCTGTCCGTCGATGGCGGCGCCTCACGCAACGAGTTCATCATGCAATTCCAGGCCGACCTGCTGGATATCCCCGTGCTGCAATGCGAGACGGTGGAGACCACGGCAATCGGTGCCGCGTACTTGGCGGGTCTTGCCGTCGGCTATTGGGAAGACCTTGAAGAGCTGGAGCAAAATGCCCAGATCGTTAGGACCTTCCTTCCCCATATGTCCGCCGAGCGTCGCGAGCAAAACCTTGCGGGCTGGCGTGATGCAGTCAAGCGCTCGCTCAGTACCGCACAGTAGGGCTGCGATGGGCTGCTCGATACAACAAACCGCTAAACTTATGCATGGCGTGCGGCGGCAACATTGCTGCGCGCCTTGTCAGCAAGGCCGTTTTGCGGCTGCAACGAAAGGGGCAATCAACCCATGACCGTCACCTACGATGCGTCCCGTGTGACGCTTGTCGATCATCCGCTCGTCCAGCACAAGCTGTCGATCCTGCGCGACAAAAACACCGGCACCAACCAGTTCCGTCAGCTCGTGCGCGAACTCGCGCTTTTTGACGGCTACGAGGCCATGCGCGACCTGCCTATGGAAGACGTCGAGGTCGAGACCCCCATCACTACCGCCACGTTCAAACAGCTTGCCGGCAAGAAACTCGCCATCGTGCCCATCCTGCGTGCGGGCCTTGGCATGGTCGACGGCATCCTCGACCTGGTGCCCTCCGCTCGCGTGGGCCACATCGGCATGGAGCGCGACGAGGTCACCCACGAGCCGCACGAGTATTACTGCAAGATGCCCAAGGATATCGACCAGCGCATCTGCCTGGTCGTCGACCCCATGCTCGCCACGGGCGGTTCGGCCGAGATGGCCATCAGCTACCTGCGCGAGCGCGGTGTCAAGGATATCCGCATGCTGTGCATCGTCGCGGCCCCCGAGGGCCTCAAGTCGCTGACTGAGAAGGACCCCGATGTGCATATCTATACCTGCGCCATCGACGACCATCTCAACGAAGCTGCCTACATCGTTCCCGGCCTGGGCGACGCCGGCGACCGCATCTACGGCACGCTGTAATCTCTGGGCCATACCGGCTAACGTCGAAAATACGAAGAAATGGTGCGCGCGGTCGAACAAAAGACGACCGCGCGCACTCCTGTTAACGGACGTTTTGCCCTGCAGGGTTCGAGAAAAACGTATTACCGTACCTGCGGCATAAAGAAGGCCTTAAGAAAACGTACAGGTGCGTATTAACCGTTTGTTTTACGGTTGTACTTTAGCGATTGGCTCGTACAATAGTCACCAATGTTTGGCTGGGACTGTGCTGTGAGGCGTTAAAAAGGAAAGTGAGGACGCCAGTGTTTCAGATAGCCGATCTGCTCGCTATCGTTGCAGGTGCCATCGCGGGCGCAATTGCCTTCCTTCCCTTTGTTTTTACGCTCAAGCCGGTTCTTGACGATAAACAGAATGCGGACATGCTCAAGGGCATGGTGAGCCTGGCGGTCTCGGCAGTCGCCTTGCTCGTCTTTACCTTGGTTGTGTTTGCGTTGTTCGGAGAGGCATTTCGCATGTTCCTCCTGGGCGAGGCGATCGGCTTCGTGGCCTTTATGGCCGCCTGCACGGTTCGCGTCGCCAAGGCGCTGCGAGATCCTCATGAGGTCGAAAGGTAAGTCGTGGAAATTTTTGAAAAGCTGCCTGATGAGATTAATCATCTGGTCAGCGAGTTCAGCTCCACCCCTGTCGTGGGCGATCTGAGCTGCGGCATCACGCAGTACTCGTTTTGGCTGATCGTCTCCACGATCGTGCTCCTGATCGTCCTGGCCGTGTTCAAGAAGAAGCAGACCCTAGTTCCCAAGGGCTTCTTCGTCAACGGTTTCGAGTACATCATCGAGTACGTCGAGAACGATATCGGCAAGGGCGTCGTGGGTGAGAACTGGAAGAAGCACTTCCCGTTCCTGTGCTCGCTTTTCCTGTTCATCCTGATCAATAACATGATCGGCCTGATCCCGGGAATGAAGCCCGGCACCGGCGCAATCGGCTCCACCGCCGCGCTCGCCATCTTCGCCTTCGTGTACTTCATCTACTACGGATGCAAGGCTCACGGCGTGATCGGCTACATCAAGAGCCTCGCCCCGCAGGGCGTGAGCTTCCCGATGAACGTGCTTGTGTGGGTCGTCGAGCTTTTCTCGACCTTCCTGCGCCTCATCACGCTCGCCGTCCGTCTGTTCTGCAACATGTTCGCAGGACACGTGGTCATGGGCTCGTTCGCCATCATGGCGAGCATGTTCATGCAGCCGCTGCTTCAGCAGGTTTCCGCGGCCCACGCCGTCGGCGCCCTGCCTTCGCTGGCCTGGCTTGCCATCCTTATCCTGATCTATGCGATCGAGCTTGTGGTCGGCGCCATCCAGGCTTACGTCTTCACGGTCCTTACCGCCGTGTATGTCTCCGAGGCAGAGGAGGTCGCGGAGGAGGAGTAGTCTTCCGTTCGCGCCTTAAAGGTAAGGCAATTCGTTAAACCGCCGGTGCCCGTACCCATGGAGCCCGGCAGTTATAAAAAGGTTATCCTGCGTGAAATAAGACACGCACGACAAAGGAGGAATCGTGGGAGTTATCGGTTACGGTCTCGGTGTTATCGGCGCTGGTCTTGCTATCGGCCTGTCTGCTCTGGGTGCTACGGGTGCTATGGCCCGTCAGCCTGAGGTCCAGGGCCGCGTGTTCACCGTCTTCATCATGGGCTCCGCCTTCGGCGAGGCTCTGGCTCTGATCGGCTTCGTTGTCGCGCTGATCGTTAAATAGCACGGAGCGTCAAGTATGAATCTTTCATCCCAGAAGAGCGCGATCGCACTCTCCGCGTCCGCGGCCGCGCTGCTCATGCCGGTTTCCGCGTTCGCCGAGGACGGCGCTGCCGGTGCGGACATCCTCATCCCTAAGATGGCGGAGTTCATCCCGGCGCTTATCGCCTTCCTGATTATCTGGATCGTGCTGGCCAAGGTCGCCCTGCCGGGCATCATGAAAACCATGGAGGAGCGCGGCAAGAAGATCGAGGAGAGCCTCGACGAGGCCGAGAAGACCAAGCAGGAGGCCATCGCCAAGCGCGCTGAGTCCGACTCGATCGTCACCGACGCCCGTCGTCAGGCTGCCGACATCGTTCTCGAGGCCCGTAAGGACGCCGAGTCCGAGCGCGCCCGTATCATCGAGGCTGCTCACAAGGAGGCCGAGGAGATCATCGCCAAGGCCCATACGACCGTCGAGGACGAGCGCAAGTCCATCTACGCCGGTGCCGCGAGCTCCATCGCCGACCTGTCCGTTGCCGTCGCCACCAAGATCGTGGGCGAGGCACTCGAGGACGAGTCCGAGCAGAAGAAGCTCATCGAGCGCTACATCCAGGAAGCAGGTAGCCTGAATGCCGACTAGCCGCTATCAGGACAAGGTACTCGAGACCTACGCGCGCTCCCTTTTGGAAGCCGCCAAGGCCGAGAACCATGTGTTCGAGGACCTCGAGATGATCGAGCGCCTGGCTAGCGCCAGCCCCGAGATCATCGCCGTGCTCGACACCATGTCCAAGCGCGACCAGCTCGACCTTCTTCCCAAGGTGGCAGCTGCCTTTAAGTATGTTGCCGAGGAAGACGAGGATGTAGTGGGCGTGACCGTCACCACGGCGATCCCGCTCGACGACGAGCTGCGTCAAACCATCACTAAGAAATGCGAGCAGGACTTCGGCCGCAAGGTATTCCTTATCGAGCAGGTCGACCCGTCTATCGTGGGCGGCCTGGTGCTCGAGGCCCGCGGCGAGCGTCGTGACATTTCCGTCAAGACGCAGCTGCGCGTCGCGCAGGAGACCCTCGCAAACTCTGCTAATTCGTACGGAGGTGAAGCCTAATGTCCGAAACCCTCAATGCCCAGGATATCGCCAAGAAACTGCAGGAGCAGCTCACGAGCCTCTCCGCGACGGTCGATACGCATGAGGTTTCAACGGTCGACGAGGTAGGCGACGGCATCGCGCGTGTCTCCGGCCTCAAGAGCGCCATGGCAGGCGAGCTTCTGGAGTTCAAGAGCTCCGATACCGGTGAGACCGTCTTCGGCCTTGCCCAGAACCTTGACCGTGACGAGGTCGGCGCCGTTCTGTTCGGTGCCGTCGACTCCATCAAGGAAGGCGACGAGTGCCGCACCACTGGCCGCATTATGGATATCCCCGTGAGCCGTGCCATGCTCGGCCGCGTCGTCAATCCGCTCGGCCAGCCCATCGACGGTCTGGGCGACATCGTCGCCACGCATCGTCGCCCCATCGAGTTCAAGGCCCCCGGTGTCATCGACCGTACCCCGGTGTGCGAGCCGGTTCAGACCGGCCTGTTGGCCATCGACTCCATGGTGCCTATCGGCCGTGGTCAGCGTGAGCTCATCATCGGCGACCGTAAGACCGGTAAGACCGCCATCGCCATCGACGCTATCCTCAATCAGCGCGGCAAGGGCATGGTCTGCATCTATGTCGCCATCGGCCAGAAGGCCTCCACGGTTGCCAACATCCGCGAGACCCTCGCTCAGCACGGTGCGCTCGACTACACCATCATCGTTTCGGCCACCGCTGCCGATTCCGCCCCTATGCAGTACATCGCGCCTATGGCCGGTGCCGCTATCGGCGAGTTCTTTATGTACAACGGCGAGGACGGCAAGCCTGCCAGCGAGACCAACCCCGGCGGTCACGTGCTCGTCATCTACGACGACCTGTCCAAGCAGGCCGTGGCCTACCGTCAGATGTCGCTGACGCTGCATCGTCCGCCCGGACGCGAGGCCTATCCTGGCGACATCTTCTACCTGCACTCTCGTCTGCTCGAGCGTGCCGTCAAGATGTCCAAGAAGAACGGTTACGGCTCCATGACGGCTCTGCCGATCATCGAGACCCAGGACGGCGACGTCTCGGCCTACATTCCGACCAACGTTATTTCCATTACCGATGGTCAGATCTACCTGCAGTCCGAGCTCTTCTTCCAGGGTCAGCGCCCGGCAGTCGACGTGGGTATCTCCGTGTCCCGCGTCGGTGGCGATGCACAGACCAAGGCCATGAAGCAGGTCGCCGGCAACCTCCGTCTGGACCTTGCTTCGTACCAGGAGCTCGCCGGCTTTACGCAGTTCGGCTCCGACCTCGACGAGGCTACTCAGAAGCAGCTGACCCATGGTGCCCGCATGACCGAGCTCCTGAAGCAGCCGCGCTACAAGCCGTTTGAGGTTGGCGAGCAGATCGTTACGCTGTTCGCTGGCAACGAGGGCTTCCTGGATGACCTGGAGATTGCCGACGTGCTGCCTTTCCGTGCCGAGCTCATCGAGTACATGGACAATGGCTTTGGCTCGCTGCTCGATAAGGTTCGCGCCAAGAAGATCGATGATGACACCAAGGCTGAGCTCTTGCGCGTCATCGGCGACTTCAAGCAGCAGTTCATGGCCAAGCACCATTCGGATGTTTCTGGATCAGAGGAGAACTAAGCCCCATGGCCAACCTTCGCGACATTAAGAAGCGAATCTCCTCGGTTACCACGACCAAGCAGATCACGCGCACGATGGAGATGGTCTCTACGGCCAAGATCCGTCGTGCCCTCGATCGCTCCAAGCAGGCCGAGCCCTATAAGGAGGCGCTGACCGACGTCATGTTGACGGTCGCCGGCGACGCCTCCTGTTCGGGCACCGATCCCATGCTGCAGAAGCATGAGAGCGTCAAGCATGGCCTGATTGTCGTTATTGCCTCGGACCGCGGCCTTGCCGGCGGTTTCAATACGACGGTGGAGCGCACGGCCGAAAAGCTCGCCGCTTCTTGGGCGAACGACGGCATCGAGTGCGAGATCATCGCGTGTGGGCGCAAACCGGCCACGTATTTCCGTGACCGCGAAAACGTCGTCATGCACTTTGAGGGCAACTCCTCTGAGCCCGATTTCAATCAGGCCCGCATGATCTCCTCTCATATCTGCGATGCGTATCGTGCCGGTGAGCTTGACCGTGTCGAGCTTGTCTACCACCACGCCAAGAACCGCGTGGATCAGGAGCTTCGCGTCGAGCATCTGTTGCCGCTCGACCCCGAGATGATCGCTATGGCCCACGGTCCGCGTAAGAACGAGACCGACGCCCCTAAGCGCATCTCGTCCACGTTCGAGTTCGTGCCCTCTCCCGAGCATGTTCTCGGCAAGCTTGTGCCGTCTTATATCCTGACGGTCATCTACCAGGCCCTGATCGATTCGGCGGCTGCCGAGCAGGGTGCACGCCGCAAGGCCATGCACTCCGCGACGGAAAACGCCACCGCGATCATCTCGACCCTTACCCGCACGTATAGTCGCGTGCGCCAGGCTTCGATCACGACCGAGATTAACGAGATCGTCGGCGGAGCCTCAGCATTGGAGGAACAGTAATGGCTAATAACACCGTACAGCTTGCGGTCGAGGAAGCCACCAAGAAGACGACTGCCGGTGATGGTCGCATCGTGCGAATCATCGGCCCTGTCGTCGACGTCAAGTTTGACGGTGCGGTGCCCCCGATCTACAACGCGCTCACGGTCGAGGCCGAGACCCCGATCGGTCATCTGAGCACGATCCTTGAGGTCGAGAGCCAGCTTCCGGGCGGCGTTGTCCGCACGGTCGCCATGTCCTCGACCGACGGCCTGCAGCGCGGCCTCATCGCCACCGATACCGGTGAGCCCATGAAGATGCCCGTTGGCCCCAAGACGCTCGGCCGCATTTGGAACGTCATGGGCAAGCCCGTCGACGGCAAACCCATGCCCGAGGTGGAGGAGTTCTACCCCATCCACCATGCAGCGCCCCGTTTCGACGAGCTCACCACCAAGACCGAGATCTTCGAGACCGGCATCAAAGCCGTCGACCTGCTTGAGCCCTACATCCGTGGCGGCAAGACGGGCCTGTTTGGCGGCGCCGGCGTCGGCAAGACCGTTCTGATTCAGGAGCTCATCAACAACCTCGCCCAGGAGCACGGCGGCACCTCGGTGTTCACCGGCGTCGGCGAGCGTACCCGCGAGGGCACCGATCTGTTCCTCGAGATGAGCGAGTCTGGCGTTATCGACAAGACCTGCTTGGTCTATGGTCAGATGAACGAGCCGCCCGGAGCGCGTCTGCGCATCGGTCTGGCCGGCCTTACCACCGCTGAGTACTTCCGCGATCGCGGCCAGGACGTTCTGCTGTTCATCGACAACATCTTCCGCTTCTCCCAGGCAGGTTCCGAGGTTTCCGCACTGCTGGGCCGTATGCCGTCCGCCGTTGGTTACCAGCCCACGCTGGCAACCGAGATGGGCGACCTCCAGGAGCGCATTACCTCGACCAAGACGGGCTCCATTACCTCCGTCCAGGCTGTCTACGTCCCCGCAGACGACCTGACCGACCCGGCGCCTGCCACAACGTTTACGCACCTCGACGCCACCACGGTTCTTTCGCGTAGCATTTCGTCGCTCGGCCTGTTCCCGGCTATCGACCCGCTCGCATCTTCCTCCGACGCTCTCGATCCCTCGATCGTCGGCGAGGAGCACTACCGTGTCGCCGTCAAGGTCCAGGAGCTCCTGCAGGAGTACTCCGACCTTCAGGACATCATCGCCATTCTGGGTATGGACGAGCTGTCCGAGGAGCAGCGCCTTACGGTCAACCGTGCCCGTAAGATTCAGCAGTTCCTCTCGCAGTCCTTCCACGTCGCCGAGAAGTTCACCGGCAACCCCGGTGTCTACGTCCGCGTTGAGGATACCGTCCGCTCTTTCGCCGAGATTGTCGACGGCAAGGCCGATGACCTGCCCGAGCAGGCTTTCCGCTATGCTTCCACGATTGAGGACGTGCGCGAGCGCGCCCGCAAGATGGGGGAGAAGTAGGTTATGCGTATCCGCATCGTGTGCCCCGTGAGCTGCGCCTATGAGGGCGACGCTGCGTTTGTGTCGATTCCGTCCACGGATGGCGAGTTTGGCGTTCTGCCTGCTCACTCCAGCGAGATCTGCACGATCGACCGCGGTTACGTTCGCGTTTCCGATAAGGCCATGGGCACTGTCGACCACACGTTTGCCGTGGCCGGCGGCTATGCCCAGGTTGCGGACGATGTCGTGACCGTTCTCGCCGAGCGCGCTTGCGATTTGGCGACCGTCGATGCCGACAAGCTTAAAGCTGATATTCAAGGTTTTGAAGAGAAGCTGGGTAATTTGTCGGAGGATGATGCACGCCGCGCCTACCTCTATAATGAAATCGCATGGTGTAAGCTCAAGCTTGCCCAATAGTCAAACGATTTAGCGTTCGACCATTTGCGAACACATCATGCCCGGGATGGCTCAGCCATCCCGGGCATGCTTTTTGAAAGGGTAGACCTTGGATATTATCCGCGTTGAGGGTGGCCACGCCATCGGAGGCTCCGTGCCCGTTTCGGGCGCCAAGAACTCCGCACTCAAACTCATGGCGGCAACGCTTCTGGCGCCGGGCAAGACGACGCTGCAGAACGTGCCCGATATTTCCGATGTCCACGTGATGGGCAAGGTGCTCAAGGGCATGGGCGCTACGATCGATGTTCTCGACGAGCACACGCTCGAGATTGATACCTCTCAGGTCGATTCTTGGGAGGCCCCCTACGAGCTCGTCGCCAAGATGCGTGCTTCCACCGCCGTGATGGGACCCCTGCTGGGCCGCTTCCATCGCGCCAAGATCGCCATGCCGGGCGGCTGCAACCTGGGTGCTCGCAAGATCGATATGCACATTCTTGGTCTCGAGGCCCTGGGCGTAGAGTTCGATACCGCCCACGGCTACATCAACGCTAATGCGCCCCAAGGTCTGCGCGGTACCACCGTTACGCTCGAGTTCGCCAGCGTCGGTGCGACCGAGAACCTCATCATGGCATCCGTGCGCGCGCAGGGCACCACGGTTATCGACAATGCCGCCCGCGAGCCCGAGATCGTCGATCTCGCCAACATGCTCAACGAGATGGGCGCCAAGATTGTTGGCGCCGGTACGCCTGTCGTGACCATCGAGGGCGTGGAAGAACTGCATCCCGTTACCCATCGCGTAGTGGGCGACCGCATCGAGGCCGGTACCTTTATCGTTGCCGGTGCGTTGATGGCCGACGATCGTGGTGTCGATGTCACGGGCTTTTGCCCCATTCACTTGGGCATGGTGCTCAAGAAGATGGAGCTCATGGGTATCGACTGCGAGCGCGTCGAGGATGGCGTCCATGTGAACCGTGCCGAGCGTATCAAGCCGGTCGACATCCAAACGCTTCCGTTCCCCGGCTTCCCGACGGACATGCAGGCGCAGATTATGGTGCTCTCCGCTCTCGCCGACGGCAGTTCCGTTATTACCGAGAACATCTTCGAGAATCGCTTTATGTTTGCCTCTGAGCTGGTGCGCATGGGTGCCGACATTCGTATCGAGAGCCATCATGCCATGATTCATGGCGTCAAGGGTTTCTCGGGTGCACAGGTTACCTCGCCCGATCTGCGTGGCGGAGCGGCCCTCGTCGTAGCGGGCTTGATCGCCGACGGGACGACCGAGGTTTCGGCTATCCATCACATCAAGCGCGGCTACGAGCAGTTTGTCGAAAAGCTGCAGGCGCTCGGCGCGCATGTCGAGCATACTACCGTCCCCGATCCCGTCATCTACTAATACAGGTTGCCTATGTTTAATAAAAAGCCCCTCGCGGATACCACCGCCCGAAGACCCTCAACTGGTGCGCAGGCCAAGATCTACAGTCGCGATAACGTGGCTCGCTATTCCGAGCGCGCTCGTCAACGTCGTCGTAGCCACACGATTCGTCACGTCGCGCTCATTGTCGTGCTTGGTGTGCTGCTGAGTGCCACTACCGCTGCCGGCCTGTGGTTTGCCACCATTATGGGCAAGCTCGGCGATTCTAATGTCATTACCGACAATCTGCGTCGGGTTCTGGTTGACACCGATGAGGCAAAGGATCCGTTCTACGTGCTGCTTCTTGGCACCGACGGCCGTCCGGGCGAGGATACGTATCGTGCCGACTCGATTATCCTGGCACGCATCGACCCCACGCAAAAGCAGGCGACGCTCATTTCCGTTCCGCGCGACACCAAGGTCGAGTACAAGGGCGAGACCATGAAGATCAACGCCTGCCATACCGTTGGCGGCGCCGAGGCCATGGTCGAGGCGGTCAACGAGCTGTGCGGTGTTCAGATTTCCCACTATGCCGAGGTCAGCTTCGACGGTATGCAGGCGCTGATTGATTCGGTTGGCGGTATCGACATTAACGCAACCGATGATGTTGACGACCCCGAGCACCTGGATATTAAGATTACCGCTGGCCAGCAGCATATGGACGGTGCCACCGCCCTTACCTATGCCCGCTGCCGCTACACCTATGCCGACGGCGATTACACACGCATGCGCCACCAGCGTCAGGTGCTTGGCGCCCTTGCCAACCAGATTCTCAATAACTTCGATGCCACGAAGATTTTTGGCCTGGTTAATTCGCTGTCCGATATGCTCGTAACCGATATGAGCGTTCAGGATATCGTGGCTACGGTCAACGCCATGCGCGGTATGGATGTCGACGGTATCTACTCGGCCAACCTGCCCTCGTACGCCGACGACAGCACCATGATCGACGGTGTGAGCTACGTCTTTGTCTACGAGGACGAGCTCAAGGAAATGATGGAGCGCGTCGATGCCGGCAAGGATCCCAAGGCTCCCAACACCATGGGTCTTTCCGACGGTTCCAGCTCTACAATCGGCGACCTGAACAACAACACGTCTGACGACTACGCAAACGGTACCGCAACCTCATCGGTCAGCTCTGACGATTCCGATGACTCAAGCGATTCGAGCGATTCGGACTACTACGAAGAGCCCACCGGCGACGGCAACGGCTACGAAGCCAACTACTAAGTTACGCGGTTTTACCAAACCGCGTAACCGCTTGACGCTGCAAACCCGCCAGAGCGGCAATCTGCCTTTCAACTTCGGCGGCATGCTCAAAAAAGTTACGGCGTTTTACCAAACGCCGTAACGGCTCGACGCTGCGCGCCGCCCAAGGCGGCAATTTGTCATTCAAAAGGCAGGGCATGACCAGAAGGTCAATGCCCTGCCTTTTTCATGCCAACTTGTTCGCCTTGGACGTCGCTCGCTGACGTTGGCTCAACCTGCGGTGCTGACTACTCCCCTTGCACCAAAAACCGCCCCGTTCTCGGTTTTGAGGACGGGGCGGTTTTGCTTACCTAGATTGTTCGAGTTCCTTATGCAAAGCGGGCGACGAGCTCCTGGAGCACGTCGGTCATCTTGACGAGCGAACTGACCGGGACGAACTCGTTGACGCCGTGGTAGCAATAGCCGCCGGTGGAAAGGTTGGGGCAGGGCAGACCGCGGAACGACAGCTGCGCGCCGTCGGTGCCGCCGCGAATCGGCAGCACTTGGGGCTCAACGCCGCAGGCAAGGTAGGCTTCCTTGGCAACATCAATAAGCTCGGGATAGTCACGAACGATCTCGGCCATATTTCGATACTGCTGCTTAATCTCGACCGTCACGCGCTTCTCACCCAGACGCTGGTTGAGCATCGAGGCGGCGGCATCAATAAGATCGAGTTTCTGCTGGAACTTGGCGGCGTCATGGTCACGGACGATATAGCGCGCTGTGGCGTGATCGACGGTTGCAGATACACCCTCAAGATGATAAAAGCCCTCGTAGCCTTCCGTATACTCCGGGCGCTGCACGCAGGGGAGCAACGCGTTGAAGTCGCAGAACAGATTGCCTGCGTTGACCATACGGCCCTTGGCGTCGCCCGGGTGGATGGACTGGCCCTCAAAGCGGACGGTCGCCTCGGCGGCGTTAAAGCACTCCCACTCCAGCTCGCCGATGGGGCCACCGTCGACCGTGTAGGCGTACTTGCAGCCAAAGGTATCGATATCCAACAGCTCGGCTCCGTGGCCGATCTCCTCGTCAGGGCAGAAGCAAATGCCGAGTGCGGGATGGGGCAGAGAAGGGTCCTGAGCGATACGCGCGACAAGCGACATGATCTCGGCGACGCCTGCCTTGTCGTCCGCGCCCAGCAGCGTGGTGCCATCGCTGCAGACCAGGTCCTCACCCGCGAGGTCATTCAGGGCGGGAAGCTTGGCGGTACTCATGGCAACGGGCTTACCGTCAACCGTGCCGCAGACCAGGTCGCCGCCTTCGTAGTGTACGATGTGCGGCTTCACGCCGGCGCCCGGTGCAACTTCGGTGGTGTCGAGATGGGCGATCAGGCCCAGGGCGGGCTTGTCCTCAGCGCCCGCACTTGCGGGGATATGCGCGCAGACATAGGCGTGCTCGGTCACGTGGGCATCTTCCGCACCAAGCTCGCGCAGCTCTTCAGCCAGCACGTTGGCAAGGTCAAACTGAACGGCGCTCGAGGGTACCTGGTCGCAGTTTGCATCCTCGGACTGCGTGTTGATCTGGACGTAGCGCAAAAAGCGTTCGAGGACATCGGGGCTCGTGGTGGTGTTTTCCATAAAGACCGCTCCAATCTTGGTCGTCGTGTGCAACAAGAACTCTAGCACGGTATGCCACGGCATACCACGACGCTTGGATGGGGTAGAATCAGCCATTGAATGCAGAAGGGACGGAAGATCATGGATACGACAAATAGCTCGCGCGAACTACATCTGACGGTGGCGAACGAAGACTACTTGGAGTGCATGGTTCGCATTGAAAGCGAAGAGGGGGAAACCAACGGCGTGCGATCGGTCGACATCGCGCAGCGCCTTGGCGTCTCCAAGGCATCGGTCAATAAAGCGGTTTCGGCTCTCAAGGCATCCGAGCTTGTCGAGCAATCGCACTACGGCAAGGTGATCCTGACCGATCGCGGCCGCGAGGTTGGCACGGCTATCTGGTACCGTCATCGCCTCATCCGCACGTTTTTGGTTCAGGAGCTCGGTGTCGAATTTGAGCGAGCCGATTCCGAGGCCTGCATGATGGAGCATGCGCTATCCGAGGACACGATGAGCCGCTGGCTCGCCTATCTCGAAAAGCAGGGAATCAGCGTCGAGGAATAGCGGGATATATATGGATACGAGTTATTACAACCGCTTTGGTGCCGAGGAACTTACGCGCCGCTTGTCGAGCGAGACCTTGTTGGCGCAGGGCCCCATGGGCAGTGTTTTGTTGAGTGAGTACGATGCCGCCGACATTCCACCGGCGTTTTGGAATCTGGCAGAGCCGCAGACCGTTTCTCGTATCCATCGCTTGTATGTCGCCGCCGGCGCGCAGGTGCTCATTACCAATACCTTTCAGGCATCGAGCTATGCCCTCAAGCACGACCAGATTGCGCCGTCCGTGGCGGAGGTCAATCGCGGGGCCGTCGACGATGCCCGCCAGGCGCACCCTCAGCTACTGCTGGGCTCGATGGGCCCGATCGGTATTGAGTGGTTTGCCGAGGACTCTGTCGAGTATCGTGAAATCCGCGGCATTGCGCGCGAACAGGCGCACGCCTTGCTCAATGCTGGTGTTGACGGTCTGCTGATCGAGACGGTGACGTCTATCCGTAATCTGCAGCCCATGCTTGCCGGCGCCCGAGATGCCGCCGACGGCATGCCTGTTCTGGTGAGTTTTGTCGTTGACGATAAAGGCGACCTGCTGGGCGATGGCCTCAACATCGAGGCAGCCGTTTTGTACGCCGAAAAACACGGCGCAAACTCGGTTGGTGTTAATTGCTGTTCGCTTGCGGCCGCGAATGCGGCGGTGCCCAGGATGGTTGCATCGGCGACTACTCCCGTTACGGTGCGTCCCAACGTAGGCGATCCGGTCCAGACTCAGGATGGCCCCGTATGGCACGAGAATCCCGAAGCTTTCGCGCGCGCATGCATCGAATGGAGACATGCCGGCGCCGCAATGGTGGGCAGTTGCTGTGGAACCACGGCAATCACTACGGCAGCGATGGCCGAGGCGCTCGATATATAAAGGGCAAAACCGCTCCATACGGGGCGGTTTTTTTTATTGCTTGCATGTCCTCGGCAGCATTTGCCCAAATGGTGAATGCTGGTGCCGGCAGGTTGCTGAGTGCGTGTTGCGGGTATACCTCACGCGTACCATGATCCAAACACTGTGAGGTGTCTGCGCGTGTGCGCGATAATTCATTTTGGAACTGACGGTTGGCGCGCTCGCGTCGACGAGGACTTCACTGCCGATAACGTTGCCCGTATCGCCGATGCCGTCGGCGAGTTGTGGCAAAAGACCAATCCGGGCAAAACGGTATATATAGGGTTCGACACCCGGCCCCTGGCGAGCGAGTTCGCTGAGCTTGCGGCGGGCGTGCTAGCAGCGCACGGGCTGGACGCCGTGCTCGCTTCGCGACCTGTTCCGACCCCTGCCCTTACGTGGGCGGCGGCTTATGACGGTGAGGCGTGCGGCGCGCTCATGGTGACGGGGTCCCATCATCCGCAGGGTTATCTGTGCCTCAAGATTCGCATGGGTGACGGCTCGACCGCCAACCAGGATGTCATCGAAGAGCTCGAAGAGACCATGGCTCCCGAGCCAATGGGGATCGAGGGGCAATATCGCACCGCGGATATCATTCCTGACTATATGCAGGCGGTGGCATCGTTTGTCGATGCCGAAGCCATCCGCGGCGCGCACCTGCGCGTGGTTGTCGATCCCATGGGCGGCGCAGCCCAGGGTTATCTAGCCGACTTGCTGCGCGAGCTTGGCGTTGAGGTGCACGAGATTCACGCCGGGCAGGCGTCTGACCAAGAAGATATCTGCCCCGACCCCGTTGAGCCTTGGGTGGACGCTTGCGAGCGCACGGTTATCGATGACGGAGCTTGCGCTGGTCTGGTGACCGACGGCGACGCCGACCGTATCGGTGCGGTTGACGAGCGCGGCAGATATATACATCCGCATCAGATCATGGCGCTCGTTTTGGGCGACTTGGTTCAATTTCGTAATTTGGAGGGGCGCGTCGTCGTCAATCTTTCATGCTCGACGCTCGTGCGTCGCATTGCCGAGGCGCTTGGCTGCCGCGTGACCGTCAAACCAGTCGGTTTCAAATATATAGCGGCGGAGATGAAAAAGGGCGGCGTCCTCATAGGCGGCGAAGAAGCCGGTGGTATCGGCATCGCCGCGCATATGCCCGAGCGCGATGGAATCCTCGCCTGTCTAATTCTGTGTGAGCTTATGGCAAAGACGGACGCGCCTTTGGGCGTTCTGGTCGACCAACTCGAGGACAGTTTTGGTAAGACGAGTTACGGTCGACGGGATTTGCGCCTTGAGGCCGAAGATGCCGAAACGTTACGAACCCTGCTGCCGGGCGTAAACCCCAAGTCGATTTGTGGCAAGGTGCCGCAAAACGTTAGTCATATGGATGGCTTGCGTTTGGCATTCGAGGATGACACGTGGCTGCTGGTCCGTCCTAGCGGGACCGAACCAGTGGTGCGCGTCTACGCCGAGGGGTTCTCGGTGGAAGAGCGTGATGAGTTGCTCGATGCTGGCTGTGCTTTAGCTAGGGGGACGTATCCGCTTTAACCATGAGTCTGCCTTAAATAGAAGAGATGCTCGGCGAGCGGTAGGTAACGGCTGGCAAACGTTAGTCGGATCACAAAATGTGTAGGAAATGTGTACGCCCAGATTCCCGCCCGCGGGGCCCCTCCGGTCTGGCAATATATCTCCTTGCCGCGCGGCCCGGTCGGACCGGATGAGCCGCAGAGCGTGCACCTTGAGAACCGGATACTGCGAGGATGGAC
>JAXJHR010000008.1:0-6536 GCA_036299165.1 Collinsella aerofaciens
AAGAGGCGTCAGCAGGTCAGTGGGTCATCGTCCCGGCGTTCAGCATCAGGGTAGCGCTGCGACGCGGAAATCGCGCGCCGTTGCCGCGCCCCGCAGTGCCCGCTTCCCCCGAGAACAATTATCAGTGCAGGTAGAAGCGTTCTTAATTTCGAAGATTACTCGCCGTGGTCGGCCGGAGCCATTTTGTCGTAGTAAACCGGCCCTCTTTTTAATGCGAAGTTCAACGCAAAAGAGGGCGCCTGGTTGGGGCGCCCTCTTTTGCGTTGAGGATTAAGTTTTAATCGTCAGGATTAGCGGCGCTTGCGGGCGGCCGTTGCCTTGCGGACGGAGGTCTTCTTGGTCGGAGCCTTTTCCTCAGTGGGAGCGGCGGGGGAGACCGGGGCCTCCTTGGCGGGCTCGGCCTTTGCCGTAGCCTTCGGTGCGGTCTTGACCTTAGCGGCCTTCGGTGCCGGCTCGGCCTTTACTGCGGGCTTGTCCTTGGCCTTAGCCTCTGCCTTGGGAGCAGCAGCCTTGGTCGTGGCCTTTTTGGCCGTCGTGGTAGTGCGCTTGCGCGTGGTAGTCTTGGCAGCCGGCTTTGCCTCGACAGCTGCCTCGGCCTTGGACTCGGAGGGCGTCTCCTCGACTTTGCCGGCCGGCTTTGCGACTGCATTCGGGGTCGTCTTCGCAGCGGCCTTCGTCGTAGTAGCCTTCGTGGTCGTCGACTTCGTTGCCGTGGTCTTTTTGGCTGCCGTTGCCTTCTTGGTGGTCGCGGCCGTCTTCTTGGCAGCGGTCTTGGCCGGAGCCTTTGCCGCAGGCTTAGCCTCGGCGGTGGCGGTCTCGGCCTTTACCTCGGGAGCGACCTCGGCCTCGGCGACCTTCTTGGCAGCGGCGGTCGTGCGCTTGCGCGTGGTCGTTGCCTTGGCGGTAGTTGTCTTGGCAGCGGTGGTCTTGCTCGCAGCGGCCTTCGTGGCCGTAGCCTGCTTAGCCGTTGCCTTGCGGGCCGTCGTCTTCTTGGCGGCAGGCTTCGCTGCGGGCTTTACCTCGGCCTCGACAGCCGGCTTCTCCTCGGCCTTGGGCTCCTCAGCGGCCACCGGCTCAGCTGCAGCCTCAGGCTCGTTGACAACCGCCACCGGCCTCTCAATCTTCGGATGCATAAAGAAGTACAGGTCCAGATATTTATCGGCCGAGCGCGTCCAGCTAAAGTCCTGGCTCATGGCCTGCGTGACCAGCTGGTTCCAGGCGTCGCGGTTATCCCAGAACAGGCGCGCCGCACGGAATACCGCGTCGCCCATCTCGTCGCCGTTAAAGTTGCTAAACGAGAAGCCCGTGCCCTCGCCGGTAAACTCGTTGTACGGGATCACAGTGTCCTTCAGACCACCGGTCTCGCGAACAATCGGCAGGGTGCCGTAGCGCATGGCGATAATCTGCGACAGGCCGCAGGGCTCAAACTTCGAAGGCATCAGGAACATATCGGCGGCGGCATACATACGCTGCGACAGCGCAGGATCGAACTCGATGCGTGCGGCCATGGTGCCGGGGTACTTGTCCTGGAAGTAGCGCAGGCCGTCCTCGTAGTCGCGGTCGCCGGTGCCCAGCACCGCCACCTGCACGCCGCCGGACAGGATGCGGTCGAGCGCGTACATGACCAGATCCATGCCCTTCTGGCGCGTCAGGCGCGTGACCATCACCATGAGCGGACGGTCGTCGCGAACCTCGAGGCCCAGTTCCTCCTGCAGCTTGGCCTTGCACACGGCCTTGCCGGAACGGTCCTCCACGGTGTAGTTGGCGGCAATTCGCTTGTCTGTTGCCGGGTCAAAGCCCGCAACGTCAATGCCGTTCAAAATGCCCTGCAGCGCGTAGGAACGCTCGCGCAGTACGCCGTCCAGGCCCTCGCCAAACTCGGGCGTCTGGATCTCGTTGGCATAGGTGGGGCTCACCGTGGTGATGGCGTCGGCATAGCGCAGGGCGCCCAGCATGTAGTTGATGCTGCAGGCGTCGCAACGCAGCTGCGAGGCGGCCGCCGGAATGTGCGCCACACCAAGGATGTCCTCCATCACGGTGTCGCTAAACTGGCCCTGGAACGCCACGTTGTGGATCGAGAACACGGTCTTGACGCGGTCATACAGCGGCAGGCCCTGGTAGAACTCGCGCAAAAACACGGGCGCCAGCGCCGTCTGCCAGTCGTTGCAGTGCAGGATGTCGCACTCAAAGCCGGCGGGCAGGTGCTGCAGGCTCTCGGTGATGGCCTTGGAGAAGAACGCAAAGCGCTCGCCGTCGTCAAAGAAGCCGTACGGATAGTCGCGCGCGAAGTAGCGCTCGTTGTCGATGAACATATAGGTGACGCCGTCGTGCTCGAGCTTCTCGAGTCCGCAGTACTCATTGCGCCAGCCCAGGCTCACGTAAAAGTCGGAGAAGTGCTCCATCTGCGACTTGTACTCGTCCTTGATGGTGGCGTACTTGGGCACCATCACGATTACTTCGGCGCCGGCGCGCACAAGCGCCGCAGGCAGCGAGCCCGCCACGTCGCCCAGGCCACCGGTCTTCACAAACGGTGCGCACTCGGCCGAGGCAAACACGATCTGCATCTTTTTGCTGGAATCAGCCATATTGTCTCCCTGTTGCAATTCGAGAATAGCCGCCTGGCGCAAACCGGGCGGCTATTCTACGTGTTACGAGCGATGTTGCGGTGCCAAAGCTAGCTCGCGTTGGTGATATCAGAAGTTAACGGGGCCTTTCCCAGCACCAGGATGTTCTCGGGCGTGCCGCGAAGCTCGGTGTTGGTGGGAACCACGTTGTTCTTGTCCAGGATTGCATTCTCAACGCGGGCGCCGCTCTTGATGACGCAGCTCTGGTTGATGATCGAATTGGTCACCGAGGCGCCTTCCTCAACCACAACGCCGCGCGACAGGATCGAGTTGCGCACGGTGCCCTTGATGATGCAGCCGGCCGAGATGATCGAGTTGCAGGCGTGGCTGCCGGTCGCATAGCGCGAAGGCGGCACGTCGTGAGCCTTGGTCAGAATCGGGCGCTCGGGGTCAAAGAGATGGTCGGCCACGGTCTGGTCGAGCAGGTCCATGCTGCGACGATACAGCGACTTCTCGCTAAACACGCCCACGACCTCGCCCTTGTACTCGTAGCTGCACACGTCGATGTTGCCAAAGTCGCCCTGTAGTGCCTCGAGCAGGTCCAGATAGTCGGCGGCCTGGTAGTGGTCGATGATCTCGAGCAGCGTCTCGCGGTTGACGATGCAGCAGTCCATAGACGCGTTGTCGCCATACACGACGCCGGCGCTGACGCCCGTCAGACGGCCGTTCTCGTTGATCTGCAGCTTGGTCTCGTCATCTACGTTGCGCGTGGCCTTGCAGTACACCACGGTCATCTGGGCACCGGAGTTCTCGTGCGCCTCGATGATGGTGTTGAGGTCCATGTTAAAGATGATGTTGGTGCCCATCATCACAACATAGGGCTTGTCCGAGCGCTGGAACAGCGTCTTGTTGGAAATGATGTCGCGCAGCAGGAAGCGCATGCCGCCCTTGGTGGTGCCATACGCGTTGCCGGGCACCATGAACAGGCCGCCCTTCTTGCGGTCCAGGCCCCAGTCCTTGCCCGAGCCCACATGGTCGATCAGCGAGCGATAGTTGCCCGGCATGACGACACCGACGGTCTTGATGCCGGCATTCATCATGTTGGACAGCGGGAAGTCGATCAGGCGGTAGCGGCCCAAAAACGGAACGGACGCGATGGGGCGGTCCTTGAGCAGCACGCTGCCGTAGGTCGAAGAGTAGTTAGCGGTGATATAACCGATGGCCTTGCGATTGATCATCGGATCATTCCCCCTTCCCGATAACGACGTCATTTCCAACGACGGCCGTATCCTTGGTGGTATCGACAGAGCCGAGCTTCACGCCCTCTTCGACCGTGGAGTTCTCGCCCAAAATAGCGCGGCAGATGTGCGCGCCGCTCTTAACGTGCGCACCCGGCAGCAGCACGGAGTCCTCGACCACGGCGCGCTCCTCGATGATGGCATCGGTCGAAAGGATCGAGTGGCGAGCGGTACCGTAGATCTTGCAGCCGTTGGAGACCAGGCAGTCGTCCAGGCGACCATCCGGGCCAATGTAGTGCGGCGGACGCGTGGTGATGTTGGACATGATGGGGAAGTGCTTGTCAAACAGATCGAACTCGGGGTTGTTGCCCAGCAGGTCCATCGAGGTCTCGTGGAAGCTGGCGATGGTGCCGACGTCCTTCCAAAAGCCGTGGAACTCGTAGCTGTACAGGCGCTTGCCCTCGCCGAGCAGCTTGGGGATGATGTCCTTGCCAAAGTCGTGGCTCGAGCGCTGGTCCAGAGCGTCCTCCTCGAGCGCCTCGATCAGCACGTCGGCCGAGAAGATGTAGATGCCCATGGACGCGAGATTCGAATCGGGCTTATCGGGCTTCTCGGTGAACTTGGTGATGCGGCCGTCCTCGGGGTCGGTGGTCAGGATGCCAAAGCGGCTGGCCTCCTCCCACGGCACGGGCATAACGCTTACCGTGAGGTCGGCGTTGTTCTCAATGTGCGTCTTGAGCATCTTGCGGTAGTCCATGCGATACAGGTGATCGCCCGAAAGAATCAGGACGTACTTGGGGTCGTTGGCCTTGATGTAGTCGAGGTTCTGCGTAATGGCGTCTGCCGTGCCCGCATACCAGGCGCCGCCGGTCTGCGTCTCATACGGCGGCAGGATCGACACGCCGCCGTCGCGGCTGTCCAGATCCCATGCCTCGCCGGAGCCCACGTAGGCATGCAGCAGGTAGGGGCGATACTGCGTCAGAACGCCCACCGTGTCGATGCCCGAGTTGGAGCAGTTGGAGAGCGAGAAGTCGATAATGCGGAACTTGCCACCAAAGCTAACCGCCGGCTTGGCGATCTTTTGGGTAAGTGCCCCCAATCGGCTGCCCTGTCCTCCTGCGAGGAGCATCGCGATGCATTCTTTCTTACTCATCGATTTCTCCTTCTGTCATCGATGTTCCTAAACCCATTAGCAACGGGCGCGGCGCAACGTCACGCCCGTCGAGTAATGCCATGCTGGCATAGGGGAGTTCGCGCGCCTTTACGCGTGCCAGATCTCGTCGCGGTACTCGCGAATGGTGCGGTCGCTCGAGAACCAGCCCGAGGAGGCGGTGTTGAGCAGGGCCTTGCGGTTCCAGGTCTCCTGGTCGCCGTAGCTGTTCGTGAGCTTTTCCCAGGCGTCGACGTAGCTGCGGAAATCGGCCATGACCAGGTCGGGGTCGTTGTTGTTCATGAGCTCGTTGTAGATGCTCTCGAAGTTGCCCGAAAGACCCGCAAAGGTGTTGTCCTTGAGCTCGTCCATCACGCGGCCCAGGCGCTCACGGTCGCCGTTGAGGGTATCCCACGCAAAGTAGCTGTTGGATGCCCAGAGCTGCTCGACCTCGGGGGCGGTCAGGCCAAAGATGGCCTCGTTCTCGCGTCCGGCCAGATCGGCGATCTCGATGTTGGCGCCGTCGAGGGTGCCCAGCGTAATGGCGCCGTTCATCATGAGTTTCATGTTGGACGTGCCCGAGGCCTCCTTGCCGGCCGTGGAGATCTGCTCCGAGATCTCGGCGGCGGGGTAGATGAGCTGGGCGTTGCTCACGCGGAAGTTGGGGATAAAGCAGACCTTCATGACCTCGTTCACGCGGGCGTCGTTGTTGATGATGTCGGCCACGGAGTTAATAAGGCGGATGGTCTCCTTGGCAAAGGTGTAGCTCGAGGCAGCCTTGCCGCTAAAGATGAAGGTCGTCGGCGTCACGTGGAAGTTGGGATCGGCGATGCGACGGTTGTAGATGTCCATCACCTTCATGATGTTCATGAGCTGGCGCTTGTAGGCGTGGAAGCGCTTCACCTGAACGTCGAAGACGGTGTTGGGGTCGATGACCAGACCGGTCTCGGCCTTAACGTAGGCGGCCAGGCGCTCCTTGTTGGCGCGCTTGGAGGCACCCACGGCCTTCAGGAATTCGGTGTCGTCCTTAAACTCCTTGAGTTTCTCCAGCTCAAAGGCGTCCTTGAGCCAGCCATCGCCAATGGCCTCGGTCACGAGCTTGGCGTAGGTGGGGTTGGCCTCGGCAAAGAATCGACGGTGCGAGATGCCATTGGTCTTGTTGTTGAACTTCTCGGGCGTCAGGGCATAGAAGTCCTTGAGCACGATGTTCTTGATGATGTCGGAGTGGATCTTGGCTACGCCGTTGACGCTGTGGCTGCAGATCACGGACAGGTTGGCCATGCGAATCTCGCCGTCCCACAGGATGGCGGTCTGACGCAGACGCTCCTGCCAGCCCTCCTGCGTGGTGTCGAACGACTCGTGCCAGCGACGGCTGATCTCGTCGATGATCTGGTACACGCGGGGGAGGAGCTTGGAGAACGTGCCGATGGGCCACTTCTCCAGAGCCTCGGGCAGGATGGTGTGGTTGGTATAGCTAACGACCCGCGTCACGATGTTCCAGGCGTCATCCCACTCGAGCTTCTTCTCGTCGATGAGGATACGCATGAGCTCGGGGCCGCACATGGCGGGGTGCGTGTCGTTGGT
>JAXJHR010000009.1:0-2139 GCA_036299165.1 Collinsella aerofaciens
CTAATGTGACGCTTATGCAATCACGTTCGTATAGGTTACGGGGAAATGAGTTCGATTTCAAGCGTGAACTGCGATTTTTTACTCGTGTGGAGACTTTTTCGTAATCTTATGAACACACGTCTCCGCAACTTGACGATAACCAGCCAGGCATTCGGCTTTGGGGTAAAGTATCCGGAGCCAACGATTCTAGATCGATTTTTCGAGAAAGGTGCCCGCGTGCTCAAAGCAGTCGTTTTCGATATGGACGAAACGCTTCTTAGCATCAACCTCAACGCGTTCATCCTTCGCTATTTTAAGGATGTCTCTTCGATGCTCGCGGATATCGGGCGCCGCAGCCGCGGTGGCACGATGGCACGCCTCGGCACCGTCCTGGTCGACCTCAACGCCAATCGCCGCAGCGGCACGGACAACCGCACCAATCTTGAGTTTTACCAAGAAGAGGTCGAGCGCCGATGCGGGATCTGCCTCTCCGATCCCCTCATCTACGAGGCGTTTACCTACTATGACCGCGAAGTTCTTCCGTACAAGAACGACGATGTCATTAACGCCCACGCTATGCCGGGCGCGCACGCCGCGCTCCAGGCCGTACAGGACGCTGGACTGCGTTGCGCGCTCTTTACCAACCCCAGCTTTCCCCAGGGCGCCATCGAGTGCCGCATGGGTTGGGGCGACCTGGCCGACGCTCCCTTTGAGCTCGTCACGCACATGGGAAACACCACCCGCTGCAAGCCCGATGCCACCTACTATCTAGAGCAGCTTCAGGTGATGGGGCTCGAGCCGCACGAGGTCCTTATGGTTGGCAACGATCCCAAACGCGACTTCCCGTCCCCCGATTGCGGCATCCAAACCGCCTTTGTGGGCCAGGGCAAGCCCAGCCGAGCCACCTGGCGCGGAACCATGGAAGACTTCGCCCGCGACTTTAACGCCGTAGTAGAAGCCTTCTACGAACACCAAGTAGCCGACGAACTGTCCTAACAGACTCGAGTCTTGCCGATCATGATGTTGAGGATCTCGACGTCGGTGTCCTTCATGCCCACGCGGCCTACGTAGCCCATACTGGCGATCGTCTGCTCAACGGTATCTTGGATCAGGCCCTCGCCGGCGCGGAAGCCGCGGCCTTGCATGGCCATATCGTGGCCCAGAATCGCCGCATCGACGGCAGCCGAGATCTTGGCGGCACAGCTCGCCTTGGCGCCGTCGCACACGATGCCGCCCACGTTGCCAAGCGTATTCGAGACCGTCGCGCCAATCTGTTCGCGCGTGCCACCGCACAGCCAGGTAATCGCAGCGCCGGCGCCGCACGCAGCGCAAATAGCACCGCAAAACGCCGAGAGCGCACCAATATAGCTCTTGATATGCACGGCGATAAGATCGGACAGCATCACGGCGCGCACCAGGCGCTCGTGGTCGCAGCGCAGGTACTCGGCATACTCCATGACGGGCAATGCGCAAGTAATGCCCTGATTGCCCGAGCCGCACACAATGGCGACCGGCAGCGCGCAGCCGTTCATGCGGGCGTCGGACCCGGCGGCCGCACGGGCGCGGGCACGGCAGGCGACGTCATCGGCACGAGCACCCAGCAGCGTACGACCCACCTCGGCGCCCCAAGCGTGTGCGAGGCCCTCAGCGCTGATCGCGCCATTCAGCTCAATCTGACGCTCAGCGGCTGCGCGGGCGTCCTCAATGTCGCCGTCCTCGATAAAGTCGATGATGGACTCGATCGACATGGGCGTGTCGGCGTTATCTGCCGCCCGCTCGGCCACGACGCGCTCGGCGCAGGCGGCGCACTCCCCCGCCGACTTGCCGCATACCGGAATACCGTCGAGGGTATGGCACGTGACATTGGTGTGGTGATCGGTAATCTCGACGACCGCGGTATGGTCCCCGGCCGTGGCAGTCACCTTGATGTAGAGGTTGGGCACGCCCTCGACAAGCGACACATCGCAGTAGTCGGCGTCAGCGAGGAGCTCGGCCACGCAAGCACGGTCCTCATCGTCAACGCTCTCGAGCACCTCGAGCGCGCTCTTGGCGTCGCCGCCCACGGCACCCAGCACGGCCGCGGCCTCAATACCGTGCATACCGCCCGAGTTGGGCACGGTCACGCTCTTGACGTTCTTGATGATGTTGCCCGAGCAGGCA
>JAXJHR010000010.1:0-26169 GCA_036299165.1 Collinsella aerofaciens
GGTGAACGAGCGGCCTGCCGTGAGCTCGTCCCACTTGGCGCTCTTCACGGGGTCGCCGGCGACCGCGGCGGGCTTCTCGAGGGACATCCGCCACCTCCAATCGGCATAAAAAAGCCGCCCCTGGGGGACGGCTTTAAAAAATCCTGAATACCGGCAGCCTATCTGAACTGCGAGAGCATCTCGGCGTACGGGCTCAGCTCGGGCGGCTCATAGATGATGTCGCCGCCGTCTTCGGTGCGGTAGTTTCCCGGCGGGAGGTACCTGCCGTTGGGGAGCAGGCAGAGGTTCCCGCGCCACTTGACGCCGTTGGGCATCATCGCCGTGCCGAACTCGTCCTCGTCAAACTCGAAATCGTAGTCAACGTCGTATGCCATCTGGCATCAACCCCTATCACGCATAGGTGCCGGTCTTCTGGGTCACGAGAAGCCCGCTTTTCTTCGGTTGCTTCTCATAGCTGATCTCAATGCCTATTTTAGCAAACTCCGAGGTGTAGGCCTTGTTCATGGCTCTCCACATCGCGATTTCGCTCTGGTATTTCCTGCTCATGACCGAAGCGTCGGCTCGCTTTGCGGCAGACTTGACGGCCTTGCCGCTCACGCTTTTCGTCACGAGCGCGGAATAGGTCCCCTCGTTCGACGTCGCGACGATCCTTTTGACGCGTCCCCCGCTCCTGTTGTAGGCCGAGGCGATGTATTCCAGGTCGCCGCCGGAAAGCGGGCCTCCCCATTTGCGGCCGTCCGCGCCGCCATGAGGATGGTTATGGATAATCGTCGAGACGCCCTTTTCATGGGCGACGGCGGACAGCGGTGCGACTCTGGTCGACCCTTCATTACCAGTCGACCCCAGCGCATGGACATATCCCGCGTCATCGATATAGGCCGAGTGCTCGTACCTATTGTCCATCAGCTGCTCGCGAAAGCGGGCTATGGCAGACTCCACCGTCGTTCCCCCAGCAGTGCCCTTGTTCAGGGATGCGACCGCGTAGGCTGACAGTGTCGATCCGTCCTTGGCTGAACGCTTGCCGGAGTAAGAGTATGAGCCCCTACCTCCCACGGAAACCGCCTCCCTTGTACTCGACGACCTCGCAGCCGCCGAAATCGAATCCAATGTCGCCGCCGTAGAGCAGCACGCGCGCGGGCTCCAGGCGGCTCATTGCCTCCGCCATGCCCTCGCGCCAGACGGCCAGGGCGCCCTCGTCCCCCTTCACGCCGACGGTCGACACGGCGACGGTCGATCGGCGCGGGACGCCGTCGAACGCGAAGCGGAAGCTCCGGCGCTGCGCCCACGACAGGGTCGGGACTACACGGAGGCCCTGCTCCTGCCACCAGTGGCCGAGCGCCTGGGAGCGGTAGCGGTTCCACCGCTGCATGGCGTCTGGCATGTCGAGGTAGAGCGAGAAGTCGGGCGTGAGCACGCACTCGAAGCCGCGCAGGCACTCGAGGTAGGCCGCTGGGCGGGCCCACACGCGCTCGAACTGGTAGTCGTCGATGAAGAAGTGGCAGCAGCGGCCGGCCTTGTCGGCCTCGGGCGTGCTCTTGGCGTAGTTGAACCCGATCATGTCCGCCGGCTTGGCCATGCAGCGTTTCATGCGCGGCATGCCGTCGCGGCCGCAGTCTGATCGGCTGACGAGACGCAGGTTGTACGCGTCGTCCGTCCTCAGGCGCTCGTGGCCGTAGTCGAGGCGCTTGCTCTTGAAGTCCAGCCCGAACCTCGACATGTCGAAGTCCTTGAGGCTGCGGACCTCCTCGCGCAGCATCGACTTGTTCCAGGTCGCCACCTCGCCGGTCTTGTTGTCGGCGATGCGGAAGGCCTTGATCTGCTCGTCGGTCAGGTCGTCGCAGTACTCGATCTTGGAGTCGGGAATCTCGTCCCAACCCAGGCTCCTGCACGCCTCGACGCGGGTGTGCCCCCATACAATAACCGGACGCTCGCGGCTCTCCAGACCGATGGTCCCGCGCAGCCCGAACTCCTTGATGGAGTCGGCGACCACGGGGACGGCGGAGGCGTTGTGCCGGGCGTTTCGCTCATATGGGACGATGTCGTGTATCTTCACGTACACACCCGCCTAGTTTTTCTCGGTTTAGCTGCGGTTTTGGCTTGACTTCCGTAAAAAAGCGTATTCGGGGGTATTGCGGCCCTGGCGCGGGATGGTGGCCTGCCACCATCCGTCAAAAGACCCCCGTGGGGTCGAGCGCCGGGGCGCATCCCCTACCATGAGGTCGTTTGCCGCGGCTGTTTCTCGGGCGCGGACGGGGGACTAATAAAGGGAATACGTTCGGACTTGAGCGCCTTGCACAGCTCGACGAAGGACTCAGGAGAGTTCCACGCGGCGAGATGCTCGCGGAGGGCGCGGCGTACGGCCGAGACCTCGGCGACGCTGCGGGCGCGGCGCCAGTTGTTGCAGCAGCGGTGCGCGGCGGCGACGTTGTCGCGGTCGAAGGGCGATCCGCCGCGGCTGACCGGGACGAGCTCATCGCACTCGAAGGCCCCGGGGTCGCCCGCAGGCATCCCGTAGTCTATGGGTAGCCCACATATCCAGCAGGGCCTGCCCTGCGAGCGGAGCCACCGCACGACATGGCGGCGGCGGGCGCCGTTGGCCTTGCGCGGGTTGCCCATCCCCTACCACTCCACCGGGGAGCGCCCTCGGTTGGACATGCACGCCTCGATGCCCCCGTAGCGCAACGCCTCCAGGCGCACGCCCCCGGCACCCCCCGGTCGGCGGCGGGGCGCCGCCGTGACCCCCAGGGCGCGGCGGAACGCCCACGCCATGACCGTGTCGTGGCGGCGGGCGGATCGCGCGATGTACTCTCGGCTGACCACGGGCATCATCCCCTATTGAATTAAACGCAATAGTAAGGCCGGAGTCCCTGAACTGCTGAAGGGAACCCCGGCCACTCATCTGTGCTTCCACGCACATCCGACCCGCACACCCGCGCGGGCGGCGCTGCGAATCGACACCCTAGTTATATCCCAATCGCAACGTGCAACGGTGTGCAATTGTGTGCAATCGCGTGCAACTGTAGGCAATTGTGTGCAACCGCGTGCAACCGCGTGCAATCGCGCGCAGTCCGTAGGCAAAGAGAAACCCGCCGGCGCGGGGCCGACGGGCAACGATAGAGATATATGCGGCTCAGACTGCAGCGCGGCCAAGACCCGATCGGGCGGCCGCCAGACCGACCATATCCGTCCAGTCCAGGGCGGCACACAGGTCGGAGTTCACCGACCTCACCGATACGCCCAGCGTCCCCGCGATCTCCTGCAGCGTGCGGTCCTCGCAGTAGCGCAGCTCCAGCACGTCTCCCCAGCGCTTGCCGGGGTTGGCCGAGCGCACGCCCGCGCAGAGCTCGCGCCCGCGCTCCACCTCGCGCCGCAGCTCCGACAGTTCCGCGCCGCTGCGGCGCTCATAGTCGATCCTGTCATCCGTCGAGCGCATGAAGTCCGTCCCGTGCGCGCCCTTGCCCACGGCGTCGTAGCGCTGGGCGCGGACCTGCTCGCGCGCCTGCATCGACTCGATGACCGCCAGGCGGCGGTCGATGCCGCGCTGGGCGGCCCGTACAGTCTCCAGATATTCCCTTGCGTCCATGTGACCTCCCGCGTGGTACCATGCTCTACGCCATATAGAGGATGCCGGGAGGCGTCTTTGCCAAAGGCCGCCGGCGCTCCAACGCCAGCGGCCTTAATTATATATCTACCTGCGGAAACTCAATATCTCATCGCGACCTCGCGGCGCATGGCCATGATCTCATCGTGCGCCGGGCCCGTGGGCGCCAGGTAACGGTCGACCTTGTCGCTCTTCGGCCTGGCGCCCCTGCGCCTAGCCTCCTTCGCGCGGTCCTGCTCGTGCTTTCGCCGGCAGTCCTCCGAGCAGTACTTGGCCTTCGGCGCCTGCGGGATGAAGATCCTCCCGCAGACCGCGCAGTTCCTCTCCTGCACGTCCCACATCACGGTCATCTCATCGACCTCCTGCACCTGCAGGCGCGACGCGCCTCGATGCTCTTGCGCACGCGGCGGTTCTCGACGAGAATCCGCCGCAGCTTCTCAAACAACCTCATCGCTTAGCCTTCCTCGACCTCTTGAGCGCTCGGGCTCGGTCGCGCTCCAGCGCCCGCGCCCTCCGCTCCGTCTCCCCGATCTGCGCCGACGTCACCCGCGGCGCGTCTGCCCGACCGTGCACGAGCGCCCGGCGGGCGGGACCCGACACCAGATCGGGCACCGTGCGCCAGGCGGTCGCGCGGAACAGCTCCACCGCCGAGCGAGTCACCGGCGACGCCCGCCCCACCGCTTCGCGAGCTCACGCACAGCGCGGCCGAACGGAGGGAGGCCCATGCTCCCCCAGGTGACGCTCTCGTACGTCCCGCAGACGGGGCACCTGACGCTCAGCACGTTGGGCTCGGTCAGCGATCGAGTCCTCATGTCCACAACCTTGGGCTCGACCCCGCACCGGGGGCACGCCTTGAACTCGACATCGTTAAAGGTCATAACTCTCTCCTGTCTCGTTGAACACATCCCACGTCGTTCGCCACCTCGAGTACGAGTCCATCAGCATCGCCCAGAGCAGGCAGAGTGTCGAATCTTCCCTCAGGCTCTTCGCGGCTTGCATCCGAAGGTCGTACGTAAGCCGCAGGGCGCCGCCGTTGTCGGGGCAGTAGACCTGCACGCCAAACGGCAGGAGACGCTCATCGTACAGCTCGTGTGCGAGGTCCCGGGGACACACGAGCCAGTTCTCGTCGCCGAGGAACGTGAGGCCGTGGCCACTCTTGAAGTCCGCCATGCACGACTTGACCTCGACGAATACGAATTTCCCGTGCTCGAGCGCCGCATTCCGCCCTCCACTGCCCGGAGAGAACGCCACGAAGTCGACCCTATGGTCGGGATCGACCCAGACCTCCTGCGCGACGATGGCGAACTGCCTGCGGAGCTTCTTGGCCACCTTCTCGGACAGATCGGCGGTCACGTCCTTGCGGTTCATTTGTCCTCACACCCATTACTTTCCAGAAACCAGGGCACGAGCCTGCCGACCATGGCGACGGTCTCCAGCGTAGTCATCACGACCGCGAGGTCATGGCAGAAGCAGAGAACCTCCTCGTCATCGACCTTGTCCGCCTCCTTGCCCTCAATGGCGTTCAGAACGCCGTGCGCGTCCTCGGCGATTTCATTGAGCAGATACGCCTTCAAATCCTTATAGCTCTCGTTCACTTAAAGCTCCTCTCCGCAGAACGGGCAGTACTTGATGTCCTCGATGTAGGCGTCCGCCGTCACGTCGGCGCTGACACAGTCGCCGCACGAGCCGTTGACCGAGACGTCTAGCATCACGCTGGTATCCAGCTCGACCCTGACGATCGGCTCGCCGTCGTATCGGCGCATCAGCGTCATGGAGCCCACGGACCAGTTGCAGCCACCACGGTCGGGGGCAGAGTGGATGGAGGCGATGTGGGACCCGCCGCAGAAATAGCAGCTCATTCGCCATCACCCGCGAGCAGGGAGTGAATGCGGTTGCAGATGTTGTGGAGCGCCATCGACTGGCACAACGTGCCGCCGCACCTGTCGGCGCAGGCATCGCACATCCCGGAGACAACGTTGTAGGCGTGCGTCGGTTCTTCGCTGGAAGGGCAGGCCAAAGCAGCTTCGATATCGTTCATCAGGGCGCCGAACGTATCCGGGCGGATCAGGTGCATATCGTCCACCCTCGCGACCCCCTCATCGCAGCAGGCACGCCAAACGCCCGCGCCGAGCAGGTACTCATATCTCCGGACCGTGAGCTCCATGCCGCTGTCCGCAAAGAGCGTCGCGGTCGACAGGGAGACCTTGCGTCCCTCCTTGTCGACAGGGCCTAGCGGAATCACTTCCCAGTCTGGCGTCGTGGAGTTATCGACTATGAAATGTTCCCTCATCACCCCTCACCACCCTTCTCGGCCTTGACCCCCGCCAGCCCAAGCTGCTCGCACACGACGCTCTCCTCGTCCCACATCCACGAATACATCTCGAAGACCTCTTCCGAATCATCGATTACGACCCTCCACGGGTCGACCTCCTGCAGCCGCCCGTCTCTGCGCATGACGACCGCCACCGGCCTGCGGGTCGGCCCCGCGTCCTCATCGCTCGCAGAGATGCGATGGTCGAGGCACGTGAACGTCCTGTCGAACAGCCCGACCAGCAGGGCCTTCTCGTAGCCCGTCCTCGAGCCCAAGCCGAAGTCCTGCACGAAGCACGGCGTCAGGTCCCTAGTCAGCATCGCCCTCACCCCTCAGCCTGCTTAAAAGACGCTCCATGCTCTCATCGCATATTGCGAGCGTGGCCTCCTCACCAGCCCAGACCTTTCTGCCTGCGACGCTGACGAATGAGATCTTGTCCATGTTGACGATGTACCTGTAGCCATCGTCGTCGTATAGCTCAATGAAATCTCGGCTCATTGAAGCTCGCCCCCATTCCAGCCGTCGGGCATGTCCTCGATGCGGCGTTTCGTCCTATACGTGCGCACGGTGGTAATCTCGAGCTCGAACGTGCGCTTGCACTCAGGGCACACAACCTCTTCATCGTCCTCGTCGTAATACCACGGGTCATCGATGGAACTCTCGCAGTAGGGGCAGATCAGGCGTTCCTCAGCGCACTGTTCGTTCTCCCATTCCCTCTCGATACGCGCCCCCCTTAGGCACTCGTCACATACCGAGTATCCAGACTCGCCCAGAATGCCAGCCATCGGATGCAAGTACTCCCTATAGTTCGGAGTAGGCTTCCCGCACCAAGAGCAGGTGTACATCTTTGCCTCCTCACTCATTTCTCGCTCCCCTCCTCCTCGGTCTCCGCCTGCAGGATGTCCCGCAGGGTGCCGATGCGCTCGATGGCGTCGTCTGGCGTGTGGCCGTCCCACTCGGGCGCGCGGTCGAGCACCTCGCACGGGAACATGTCCCAGTACGGCTCGACGTCGTAGTGGTAGGTGGCGGGGCCGGCGGGCGTGTCGATGCCCACGATGAACATGCCGTCGTACATCGTCCCGTCATGGTGGTGGAGCGACTTCCACGAGCGCCCGCGGAACATGGCCACGATCACCGAGAACAGCACCGCCCGGTGGTGGTAGAGCTCGTCGAACGTGTGGTACCCGTCCGATGTGGAGCCCGCGACGGGCTCGGGCTCCATGCGCCGGACGAGTCCATACACCTCATCGATGTCGACGTTCACGATGCCGCAGACATCACGGGACGGATGAAGCCCGAGCGCATGCAGGACATCCTCCCCGTCGGTGACGCTCTTGACGGTCGGACATGCGAAAGGGTCTTCCACGGTCTCGACTTCGAGGCCCCGTATGAGCCTCTTAACGTCCTTGAACCACTCGTTCCTATCACTCACTTCGTGCTCCATTCCTTCTCAATTACTTTCTCCTCCGCGACCATGATCAGCGCGCGGTTGAGGCATCGCCTCGCCTGGCGCAGCTCGTCGCAGATGTCGCTGCTCGTCGCGACATGTCGCACTCCTGTCGCAGCTTGTCGCAGCCGGTCGCGCTCCCTGAGCGACCTCTTCGCATCCTCGAGGCGGCCGACGGCGAGGTCGATCCAGTCGGCGGGTCCGCACACGTAGCTCATCGCGACTCACCTCTCACGCCGAAGATGTCGGCGAGGATGTCGCCCGGCGTGGCCATGAACGGCTCGGTGCTGATCGGCTCGTACTGCACCTCGAGGTAGTTCGGGTAGCCGATGGTCACGCCCGTGGGCTCGCGCCCGGGCAGGCACTGGTAGCCCCAAATCACGCTCACCCTGTGCTCGTCGAGGATGGTCTCGGTGCGCTCAACGCGCAGCCTGTAGCCGCCCACCCTCTCGGTGTCGTACGTGTCGTCGGCCCAGGGAATCTGGTGCCTGTCGAGGGCGTCGCGGTAGGCCCTCATCACCGCTGAGATCTCGGTCAAAACCTTCTCACTCTCCTATCTCAAAAGAATTAGGTGTTCTTTGCGCTGGGGGCTTCCCCGACGGCGCCGTCTCCGCTGCCTAGCGGCGGGAACCCCATCGCCTGCTGGCCCAGCTGCCCGGCCGCCGTTGGCACACTTTTGGCATACCTCCAGCTCGGCTTCTCGCCCCTCGCGATGGCGGCGATGTCCATCCGCAGGTCCTCCTTGGAGCGCTTGCGGGCGCGGTACTCGTCGAGCTTCTGCTTCTTGGCCAGGCGCGCGCCCTCGTCGGCGCTGATGAGGTTGGCCATGTAGATCCGCGTCACGTCGAGCGGACGCCCGCCCGCCGGGTCGAAGCCGTCGAGCATCTCCCTGAGGGTGATCATGCCGACTCACCCAGCTCCCGCTCGAGGGCGGCTATGACGTCGTCCTCGCTCTCGGCGGGCTTCCACACCGCCGCGCGCTCGACCTCCTGGGATGTCTGCCCGCCGCGGGCCTTGCGCTCGGCGTCGTAGCCGCGCTCGCGGTCGGACCAGATGCGGGCGACCGGTTCCCACTTCGCGATGGGGAAGCCCTGCCTGGTCCAGCCGTTGGACTCGTAGTAGTCGTAGAACTTGCTGGCGCTGCCGCGCAGGCAGTTCACCGCGAAGTACGTCTTGACCTCCTCGAGGGTCGGCGGGACGAACTCGGCGCCCCCTCCCCCTTCGTTTTCACAATCTGAGGGGTTAATCCAGACTCCTAACTCCTCTTCCCCTTCCTCTTCCTCTTCGCTTGCGCGTTTGCTATCTGCTTTGCTTGCGCTTTTGCTTTCCGTTTTGCTTGAGCGTTTGCTTTCGGCTTTGCTTGCGGCTCCGCTTGCTGCGCTGCCACGGCTCAGCCCGCCCTTCCTTCCGGCCTCCGCCCTGGCGCGGCTGTTCTCGAGGACCGGCATGATCAGCGTGATGGCCATCCTCTGGGCGTCGGTGCGCGGCTCGGGCACCTCGCCGGTCACGATGTAGCGCACCATCATGCCGAGCAGCTCGTTGCTCTCGCGCCTGTTGCCGAGGCACAGGGCGCCCTCCACGAGGGAATCAAGTATCGTCATCCGTATCACCTCCGCAGATCGAATCGGTAAAGGCCGCGGCGGCGGCCTGGTCACGGCCCGGCATGACCGAGCCGTAGATGTCGAGCGTCGTCTTGACGCTCGCGTGCCCCAGGCGCTCCTGGATGGTCCTCATGTCGAACCCGTTCATGAGCAGCCACGAGGCGTGCGTGTGCCTCAGGGAGTGGAACACCGTCTCCTCCGGCAGCCCCAGGTCCCTCACGAGCGACTTGAAGCGGCTCGTCACGGTGGACGGGCGCGCGATGGCGCCTGCCGGCCCGAAGGTCACCACCAGCGCCGCCGGGCCCTTGCGCGAGAGCCACGTGTCCTGCCACTCGAGGTGGCGCTGCAGCTGGGCCTCCACCGCCGGTGCGAGCGCCACGTTGCGCACGCGCCGCCCCTTGGTGTAGTCCTGCCGGTGCAGCTCGGGGTGCTCGACCGCCTGCCCCACGACGTGCAGGTCGTGCAGGGCGCGGCGCCAGTCTCGGCGCTGCAGCCCGCAGATCTCCCCGCAGCGCAGGCCCGTGTTGAGGGCGAGGTAGACCGCCATGGCCTCGGTGCGCCGCGAGATGTTGGCGCCCGAGGCGGATCGCGAGGACATGGCGGAGACCAGCGCGCGGGACAGCTCGTCGGTGTCGAGCTCGGACAGCGCGAACGGCTCCACGGGGTCGGGCGAGGGCGCGGGCACGTCGAGCATGATGTCGCGGCCCAGCGCCGGCCGCCACGAGCGGTAGGCGCCCTTGAGCAGCGCGTGCATCTTGAGCAGCGTCTTGGGCGACAGCCCCTTGCCCGTCCTGGGCGCGAGCAGCATGCGGTACGCCGCCGACACGTCCCACGGCTCAAGCTGGTCGTAGGGAAGCCTACCGATGGTCGGCTCCACCATCGTCCTGACGACGCTGCGGTACGTGGCCACCGAGTTGTCGGACAGGCCGTTGACGGGGTCCGAGATGTACGTCACGAGCATCGAGGACAGGCGCTTGGAGCTGTCGCGCGCGGAGGAAGGGTCGAACGTGGCCGCCCACCTGTCGCACTCGGCCTGGGCCTGCTCGCGCGTCAGCTCCGCGTCCCACGACCTGTACGGCCTGATCCGCCTGCCGGTCACGCGGTCGGTGCCCATGTAGGGGCGGGCGAACCAGCGCCCGTCCGCCCCGCGCTGCACGACCGCCCGTCGCTCGCTAGATGTCGGCATCGACGCCCAGCTTCGCCGCCATGTCGCGGATCTCCCTGCGCGCGTCCAGGTCGGTGATCTGGACGCTGTCGGCGTGCCCGTGGGGGTCGGCGCCGAGCACGGCGACGAGCATGAGCTTGCGCGCGAGACCGTATGGAATGCCCACCTGGCGGAGGGCCTCAATGACCGTGTCGATACCAGCGGCGGCGAGCGTGGCGATATCGCGGGGGCTTGACGCGCCCACGAAACACGCGTCCACGCTGCTGCCCCCGCTGACGGTCGTGACCGTCGCGCAGCGGCACTCGAAAGCGCGGACCTCGCCGCACGTCTCCACCGTCACCTTGACATCCTTCTCGCTACTCATCCTTCTCCTCCTTGAAACTCGCCTGAACCCTCTCCATGAGCCACACGTCCTCCTCGCCGGGCTCGAAGCCCGCGGAGCAGAAGACGTCATAGTGGTCGAGCCACGCCTCCGCGTCGTCGCCGCCCCAGCGATTGTTGAGCTGGGCCATGTCCTTGGCCGCCGCCATGAGCCAGCAGCCGGCCTCGTACTCGCTGGGCCTGCACGCCTTGAGGTTGCGGGCGAACTCGTCGCGCACGAGACCGAAGCGCTCCTCGTTCTCGGGGTTGCTGTCGCCGCCCATCGCCACGAGCAGCGCGGGCGGGTCTTCGCGGCCCACGCGCACGCACATCATGAGGTCCTTGGACATGGCGAAGGCGCCGGACGCCACGAAGCGAATCAGGCTCCTGTACAGCCCCTCGAGCGCCGTCTTCTCGCGCGCGGCCTCCTGCTCGGCCCGGATCTCCTCCTCGGTCTTCTCGGGCTCGGCGTCATCGCCGCCCTTCGGAGCGAAAAGGTCCCAGTAGCTGCCCTTCCACACGGCAACGGTGCCGGCGGCGAACTCCTTCGCCTCGAGCTTCGCGGCGGCGGCACCGCAGTTGGCCCAATCCGCGTAGGCGAACCCATCGGGCTGCTCCTTCACGACCGGGATGCCAGCGTCGCCGAAGGCGTCGTAGTCCTCGGCCTTGGCCTCCTCGCGCTCGACGCGGCGGCGGATGCTGTCGGCCTTGACGGCCCAGCCCTCGCCTGCCGCGAGGACCGCCTCGACGTCCTTCTCGTCCTCGAAGGCGCTCGCGGCCTCGAGCTGCTCCAGCGTCACCTGCACGCCGGCGTCGATGCGACCGCGCAGCTTGCGCGCGGCGCGGATCTGCCCGGCGGTGGCGCGGCTCGCGCGCTCGATGCGCTGCTCGTCAATGCCCAGCACGAGCATCTGCTGCACGCCGCGTGCGCGCTCGGCCTCGGTCAGCTGGCGCTTGTCGTCGGTGGCGAGCATGGCCACGAGCTCGTTGGCCTCGTCCATGCTCTCCGCCACCAGCGCGGAGACCTCGCGGTCCTCCCCGTAAATCGAGGACAGCGCGCGGTAGCGGCGCTCGCCGTCCACGATGCGGTAGACGTTGCCGTCCGCCACGACCACGGGCGGGTTCAGTGGCTCGCCGCCGGTCGCCTCGATGCTGCGGGCCAGGGCGCCGATGTCGCCGAAGTCCTCGCGCGGGTTCTGCCCGCTCGGGCGGATGTCGCCCAGGCGCACAGACTTCTTCTCGAATTGCATGTATCCTCCCGTCTCGAGGCCCACGGCCTCGCATGAACTGCCATAGCGATCGGGGCGGGGGTCCGGATGGTTGAATTGACGAGCGAGGAGCAGTCCTATCTCAGGAGGCTCCAAGAGGTTTCCGAACGGGGAGAGTCGGTGGACGGTTACATCTGGAACCGGCTCGACAACGAGCTCTCAACGCTCCAGGGCATAGACTCGATGGGCTGCGAGATCCGTACCTACTCCCGCGAGTACGAGCTCGAGCGCCGCGTATACGAGACGCTCGCGAGGAAGGGTCTCCTCGACGGCCGCTCGGGCGGCGAGGAGAACCCGAAATACTTCGGCGAGCTGACCTCGGAGGGGCGCTGCTGGTTCCTAGACCGAGACGAGGCGGCGCGCATCGAGCGCGAGAACGTCCGGGGCGGCCGCAGGCACGACTACCTCGTGGCGCTGTTCAGTGTCGTCTCCGGCGCCATAGCCGGATTCATCGGCGGCGCCGCCGCGCCCACGCTCATCGCGCTCATCCGGACAGCGCTCCGGATGTAGCGAGCCCCAGGACGAAGAACATGGTGAACGCGAGCGCGAAGAGGACGAAAGACCATACGGGCGGCATTCCTTGTCCCATAGGGCGGCTCCCTTCCCCGGGCCGCCGCCCCGATCGCTATGCAGCTGTCAAGGTAAATAGGGGCTAGTAGTACATCCCGCTCGGGGCGGTCCCCTCGATGGCGCCGGCAACGGCGATCAGGCCGATGAGCGCCACGGCGCACACGACGCTGCGCACGCGCTCGGGCAGCGAGTCCCACCACGCGCCGAGGCGGCAGCCCGCCTCCCAGACCAGGTCGCCCATCACGCCACCCGCCTCGGTCGGCGCGCCGGCACGCAGTCTGGCGAGGGCAGCGCAGGGACCGCGCCGCGCGCCATGATGGCGGCGTCGATGTCCTCGCTGCGCACCACCTCGCGCGAGCTGTTGGGGTTGAGCGACGGGTAGCGCGGGATGACCCCTTGCATGACCATCGCGCGGAACGTGACGTTGTCGCAGCAGGCGTAACGCGCGCCCTTGGCTATCGACATCCACATGGCCTTCTCCTTTCACATGTAATAGGGCCAATCCCTTGCCGGAGGGCCGCACCGATAGATGCAGCCGGAGGGCGCTCCCCCGCCAAAGGGAGCGGTGCCGCCGCCCCGCCAAGTCGGCGGCGGCACCATATGGGCCGGAAGTAGGGGGTCCGGCCCCGTCGCGCCACGGGCCCCGCGGAATGGGGGCGTGGGGGCGAGACCCGTGGCGCGACGGGGGCGGGCCAGCCGTCAGCGGCGCATGAGGCCGAGGCCGACGCCGAACAGGAACGCGAAGGAGAGTGCGAGAATGAAACCCATGGGAACCTCCTTGGAAGGGAATCGAAGAGACGGTGGCGGGCCCGCCGTCAGTCGCGGAGCGACCCGACCACCCACGCCGCGATGAACGGCAGCGCGGCCGAGAAGCACACCCGCGCCAGGCCGTAGGCCCCCTGCGCGGCGCACATCCAGCCGGCGGCGTCCATCACGGCGGCCGAGGCGAGCAGCGCCCGGGTCATTCGCGAGCCCGTCATTCCTCTTCCTCCAGATCCTCCATGGGCACGCCCAGCGCCCTCGCGAGCCGCTTGGCCGCCCCGTACCTCGCGTCGGCTATCCCCCGGCGCTCCCAGTTCCAGACCGTCCTCTCGGTCACGCCGACCATGACGGCGAGCCGGTACTGGGAAAGACCGGCCTCCCTGCGCAGCCGTGCAATCGCGTTTCGTGTCGCCATGGCCCGTAACCTCTTTCCTGTAGTCGCTTTCAATCCGCCGCTCACGGCGGTACAATCCAGGCGTCCTGTCAACCGACGGAAGGGAGCCATCTCCTTGAAGGCAGTTTTGAGGACGCGGGCCGCCGTAAAGTAGGGCCCCGCCCGGCATACGGAAGCCGGAAAAGCCCGAGCCGAAGGCGTCGGCGCAACGACGCGCGGCGAGGCAGCCAGACCGCGGGCTACCGAAAGTCCCGCCGAAGCTCTCCAGTCCCTCTCCCGATCAGCAGTTATAAAAGGGGTATAGGGCAGGCACGGGGAAATCCGGGCGGGAGCTGGTCTGATAACCGTGCAGGACGGCGGATAACGACCCGGGCTAGGGAGGCGGCGAGGGTTGCGCACCGAACCGCCCCCGAGACCGGAACCGCCGGGGCTCCGCATCTCTCTCGCGACTTTTCATTTCTTCCCCCCCCCATTCCTAGGCGGCCTCGTCCGTGTTCCAGCCCATCAGGTCGTTGGGCGTGCAGCCGAGGGCCAACCCCAACGCCGCGAGGCTCTCGAGCGAAGGCGTCGAGGCCTTCGCAAGATAGTTGCGGATGCTGTAGACCGACACGCCCGATGCCGCGGAAAGCTCCTCGGCGGTCTTGATGTCGGCGTGAGCCATCGCCACGCGCAAGTTATGAGCGACGCGTGTGCAGATATCCGTCATTCATGTACCTCCGTTCTAGGAATCTACGTGTTTCACGTTTGCTGATACTCATTATCTACGTGATTCACGTATTGTCAACATGATTCTAGTAACTTTCTTGATGGATATACACATTTCGCGTAGACTTCTATCTGAAGAAGGGAGAGATTTATGTATGAACTCTCGATAAAGAAGATGCGCGAGGCCGCTGGATTTAAGAAGCAGCCAGACGCCGCCCGCGCTCTTGGATGGAAAGAACGCCGCTATGCATCCATCGAGCGAGGTGAAGTGAAATTAACCGCAGAGGACGCTTGCGTGATAGCCGAAGTATTTGGTTGTACGCCAAATGACCTCTGTGGATGGCCGCCCGGCTTGAATGAAGGGTTTGCCGATGAGCTCGACCCCGAGGAGGGTGAGCTGCTCTACTGCTACCGGCAGAGCACCGAGAAGAGGCGCTCGAAGATCCTGGAGACGGCACGCGACCAGGCCGAGCTGTCCGAAGCTCAAACTCCAACGCCTGAAATCGAAGGGCTGGAAGCGGATCAAGTAAGGTCCGCGTAGGCAACGGGCACCAAAACGCCAGCTACTCCCCCATTTTCGTAACCCCACGAAAATGGGCTGATCGGCTTGACCGTGCCGAGGACAACCGGTAATTTGGACAGCGGTATTGACGCGGGGACCCCACGGGACCCGCGTCCAAGGAAAGGCGGCTGTCCCAATGGGCGGCCGCCTTTTTCATTTAGGAGCACATTTCATGGACAACGCAATTGATGAGCTCATAGCGGAATGCGGGGAAATCCTAGCAAACCCCGATTCCTACAACCTCGTGAGCGAGGCCAAGAGAATCGAGTCGGCGCTAGAAACAGTGGTGCCCAAGGTCCGCGTGGGCCTGAAGATGTTCCGCGCGACGATTGGCGGGCAGTCGTCATACGGGAGGAAAGATGCCGCCGAGGACATACGGCGGCTACAGGCGAAAGCGAAGCTGTACGCCGATGACAGGCGCATGAGTTATGAGATTGAAAAGATGAAGTCCTCCACGGCGAGGACAAACGTGAGCGTCGAGCAGCACGCAGACAGCAATGCGACCTCAAGCTCGAGCTCGACGTCCTCATCTTCGCTGAGGGCATCCGTCGACAACTTGATGGAGACGATCGCTGCGGACCAGGGACTCACTACGGAAGACAAAGACATGCTCGCAGCATGCCTCGCCCAGATGGAATTGGCAGCAAAGCGTGGCGACCAGGCATCGCTGGCCGACCGCATGATCAAGGGATTGGAGATAGCGAAGAAGGGCGGTGAACTGGTAGCAGGCATCCTCTCCATCGGAGGGAAGATTGCGGGCTTCCTCTAGACGCCCATGTACCCGATGAGGACCCATTGCCCGGTCTGCGGGCACCTCACGGCGCGCACGTCGTACTCGGACGCCAGGGAGTACGCACACGGCCTGAGCGTCGCAAACGGGACGGGGCCCGCGGTGCCGTCCTTCACGCCCAGGGCGACGACTTTCACGGTGTCCCCGCGCTCCTGCGACACGAGTTCGTACCCCAAGCTCAACGGGATGCCCGTGAGCCCGTCGTAGATCATCGTGTCGGGGGAATCGTCCTCGTACGTGTATGCGCCGACGCTATAGCGAGCCATGGGTACCTCCAGGAGCGTGAATGGTGTTCATCACGATTATGACCCGCGGCGCGGCTAGGTTTTTTCGATTTTTTCTAAAAAACCCAAGCTGGCACCTCAGCTGTCAAAGATTCTTTGACAGCTCCAGACATAAAGAAACCACGTGCGGCAATCTTGGCGGATCCGTGTGGTCAATTTTAAAACTATAAATACTTGATAATTTACTTGATTGCTAACTATCAACTGTTTATAATTAAATTGTCGAAAGGAGGAGAGATGCCCAAGGAGCAGGAGCCCGCGCAGGTGCTCAAGCGGTTCAAGAAGGAGGGTTGGACGCTCTACACCGGCAAGGGCAGCCACGTGGTCGCGCGAAAGGAAGGAATCCAGATCAGCGTGCCCACCTCCAAGAAGGAGATACCGATAGGGACGTACCGAAAAATAGCTAAGACGGCGGGGTGGCTCTAGCCCCGCCCCCTTGGGGGTCGAAAGATATGAAGACATACGTTTACCAGGCGGTGCTCACACCCGACGAGGACGGCGGCTACGACGTGGAGTTTCCCTCACTGCCGGGATGCTTCACCTGCGGCGACACGATTGCCGAGGCCGCCGAGCAGTCCGTGGACGCGGCGAGCACCTACGTGGCCGCGCTCGTGAAGGACGGTCTTGCCGTGCCTGATCCCGAGTTCATCGAGCCCGCAGACGGCGGTCTCTCCATGATGGTCGCCTTCTCCACGGACGAGGGGTACATCGTGGAGGGCGAGACGGTCTCGGCGGCCGAAGCCGCGCGCAGGCTCTCCGTCTCCCCCGGCAGGATCACCCACATGCTCGACTCGGGGATCCTTACGGGCTACCGCAAGGGCCGCCGTACCTACGTGACCGTGGAGAGCATAGCGGCGCGCCTGATCGACACGCCACGCTCGGGCAGGCCCAAGCGCCGCGCAGTCGCGTAGCCGGCCTCAACGCAAACAAAAAAGCCCCGCGCGGCAATCTTGGCGGATCCGCACGGGGCATATGCCCTCCGGCAAAAGGGAAAGGCAGGACCATTATATGGCAAGCAACGATACTTCGAGGTCAAAACTCGGCTCCAAGCGCGAGGTCGCGCCCGGCAAGTGGGTGATCCGCGTGCAGGCGGGCTTCCGCGCGGACGGTCATGTGCGCCGCGTGTCGCGCACCGTATACGGCACCGAGACCGAGGCGGACATCGCCATCGCCCAGCTCGCGCAGGAGCTTGGCGTGTCCCAGGCGGCGCACGCGGGCGTGACGCTCGACATGTACTACTGGGGAGTTTTCCGCGACTCCCCCAGCAACCGCGGCAAGCCGCGCTCCCGCGCGAGCCTGCGCGAGTACGACGGCCAGATGTGCAACTACATCTCCCCCGTCCTGGGGAGCATCGACATCTCCGAGATAACCCACGACATGATGCGCGGCTGCATCGAGCGCTCGGGCGCGCCGGCAAAGACCAAGACCACGCTGCGCGCCGTCATGCGCCGAGCCTTCGACGACGGCTGGGTGACGGTGGAGCCGTTCCGCCGGCGCGTCATCGCGCCCAAAGCGAAGCAGGCGCCCGTGGAGCCGTGGAGCATCCCCGAGGCCGCAGAGGCGCTGCGCAGGCTCGCCGCCAGCGACGACCGCGCGGACCTGGTCATGAACGCCTACCTCATCCTCGGCCTGAGCGGTCTGCGCAAGGAGGAGGCGCTGGCCGTGCGCCCGTGCGACCTCAAGGTCACCACGACCTACGACTTCGCCACGGGCCAGCCGACCGTGTCGGAGTACATCGAGGTCTGCCGCGCGTACACGGACGAGGACGGCGTGAAGGAGACCAAGAACGCCCATTCCGTGCGCACCGTGCCGGTTTTATTGGCGGGCCGCGAGCGCCTGCACCAGATCATGGACGAGCTGCGCCCATCCATAACCGTCGAGGGCGGCACTTCGGTTACGGAGCAGGTGCGGGAGTGGAGCGGGCAGCGCATCGTGAACATGCGCGGCGACAACCTCGTGCGCGCCTGGCGGCGCATGTGCGCACGCCATGACCTGCGATATATCCCGCCAAAGGCCCTGCGCCACACGTCCGAGACCATAATGGCGGCGACCGAGGTCGACCCGCTGAGCATCATGGACCTGCACGGTCATACGGACCTGGGGACAGATTACCGCCATTACATAAAACCGGGCCTCGCGGAGCGCGAGAAGGCCGCCAGGCAGGTCGGGCGAGCCCTACAGATCGTCGAGGGCGGCGGCGCGGACGGCGGTTTTAATGGCACCGGTCTGGGTGCCGAAACGCTCTAAATTGCATTTTCTAGGTCCACTACCTGCAAAATGCATAAAACGCCCCCTGCCGCGCATAAACGGCAGGGGGCGTAAAACACGAACGGTAACGGACGGTTATGATTTGGCTTCTCGGTAAACAAAAAAGGTCAGCGCCGAAGCGCTGACCTGTGCGTTCTTTGGTGGGCCGTCAGGGGGTCGAACCCTGGACCTTGGGATTAAGAGTCCCCTGCTCTACCAACTGAGCTAACGACCCAAAGCTAAAGTCCGTTGTGGCGGACTTTAGAGGAGATATCGTGTGGTGGGCCGTCAGGGGGTCGAACCCTGGACCTTGGGATTAAGAGTCCCCTGCTCTACCAACTGAGCTAACGACCCGATATCAACACGAAGCAAGAACTGGGGTGGGTAAAGGGACTCGAACCCTCGACCTACGGGACCACAACCCGTCGCTCTAGCCAACTGAGCTACACCCACCGTGTCCTGTGCGCTTCGCGCTCGACTATTATTGCAAGGAACGCCACGCGATGCAAGCCCCAATTTTCAAGAATTTTGAAAAGAGTTTTTCGAGACCATTTCGAGCAAATCCCACCGGTTTCATAGGAGTAAACTTGCCCCACTGCAAATGCTCGAAAGGACCGGCATGAAAGAACTCTCCAACCGCACGGCAACGTTTACCGATTCCGTCATCCGCCGCATGACGCGCATCTCCAACAAGTATGGCGCCGTCAACCTGTCGCAGGGCTTCCCCGACTTCGATCCCCCGGCGCAGCTGCTCGATAGCCTGAGCACCATCGCCAGCGACCCCAAGCCGCTCTATCACCAGTACTCCATCACCTGGGGCTCCCAGGCCATGCGCGAGGCGCTCGCCGCCAAACAGGAGCACTTTATGGGCATGCCGGTGAACCCCAACGAGAATATCGTAGTCACCTGCGGCTCCACCGAGGCCATGATGGCCGCCATGATGACGGTCACGAACCCCGGCGACAAGGTCGTCATCTTCTCGCCGTTCTACGAGAACTACGGCGCCGACACGATCCTTTCGGGTGCCGAGCCCATCTACGTGCCGCTCAACCCACCCACATTCGACTTTGACCGCAAGACACTCGAGGCGGCCTTCCGCGACAACGACCCCAAAGCCATCGTCCTGTGCAACCCTTCCAACCCCTGCGGCAAGGTCTTTACGCGCGAGGAGCTCACCTTTATCGCCGACCTCTGCAAAAAGTACGACGCCTATTGCATCACCGACGAGGTATACGAGCACATCGTCTACGCACCCCATGAGCACGTCTACATGGCCACGCTGCCTGGCATGTTCGAGCGCACCATCAGCTGCAGCTCGCTGTCCAAGACCTACTCCATCACCGGCTGGCGTCTGGGCTACACTATCGCCCCTGCCGAAATCACCGAGCGCATCAAAAAGGTCCACGACTTCCTCACCGTGGGCGCCGCCGCTCCCCTGCAGGAAGCCGTCGTCACCGCCCTCAACTTCGACGACAGCTATTACGATGAGGTCCTTGACCTCTATGCCGCCAAACGCGACCTGTTCTGCCAGGGACTCGACAGCATCGGTCTTGAGCATAACGTGCCGCAGGGCGCCTACTACGTCATGATGGACATCTCTGAGTTTGGCTATGACAGCGACCTCGAATTCTGCGAGGACCTCGCGTCTAAGGTGGGCGTGGGCGCCGTGCCCGGCTCGAGCTTCTTCCGCGAGCCCGTCAACCACCTGATTCGTTTCCACTTTGCCAAGCGAGACGAGACGCTTAACGCGGCACTGGAGAACCTCAAGTCCCTGCGTGATAAAATCAAACCGCGCGGGTAAGGACGGCCCGGCAACTAAAGTAACTAAAGAAGCCCCGCACCGCCTGCCGCGTTGCGAGGCTTCTTTTTATGGCGCTTTCTTAAATGGTTTAGAGCTCTATACTTTAGTCATGGAGCAACTCGTCCCAGTGAGAGGAATATTATGGAAGAGCAGCAACTTATCGGAGCGCTCGAGGCCGGCGGCACCAAGATGGTCTGCGCCACGGGCTATGCAGACGGCACGGTCCTGGAGCGTGAGCAGATCGTGACCACGACTCCGCAGGAGACCGTCGAGGCCGTCAACGCATGGTTTGCCGACAAGGGCATCGCCGCGCTGGGCATCGGCGCCTTTGGCCCCACCGCAGTCAACCCTGCCTCGCCCCAATACGGCAAGATCCTGGAGACGCCCAAAACGGCATGGCGCTACTTTGACCTGCTGGGCACCATCCAAAACGAGCTCAATATTCCCTGCGGCTACGACACCGACGTCAACGTCGCCTGCCTGGGCGAGGTCACCTTTGGTTGCGCCCAGGGCCTCACTGACGTTGTGTATCTGACCATCGGTACCGGCGTGGGCGCCGGCGTGCTCTCGGGCGGCCAGCTCGTGCACGGCATGATGCATCCCGAGGCCGGCCACATCCTGGTCACGCGCGACCCGCGCGACACCATTGGCGAGCACAGCGCCTGCCCCTTCCACGACAACTGTCTCGAGGGCCTCATCGCCGGCCCCGGCGTTAAAAAGCGCTGGGATGGCAAGAGCGCCGGAGACATGGCCGATGACTCGGAGGCCATGGACCTGCTCGCCGGCTATCTGGCACAGGCACTCATGACCTACACGCTGTGCTACGCGCCGCAAAAGATCATCATCGGCGGCGGCGTGGCCGACCACACTCCCATCGTGCCGCTCGCACGCAAAAAGTGCGCCGAGATGCTCAACGGCTATATCGTCACGCCCGAGGTCAACGACATCGATAGCTACATCGTCAACAACAGCCTCGAGGGCAAGCAGGGCATCATGGGCTGCCTGGCCCTGGGCGCACAGGCGCTTCAGTAACAGACGCACCCACGGGGCGTGGCGCGCCCAGCAAATCCGACCAATGGAACGACGCCACCACGCCTCATATAAGCCCTCAAATAAAAAAGGCCGCCTAGGACCAAACAATACGTCCTAGGCGGCCTTTTTGGCGTACATCAGCGACCGTAAGAGATATCGGAGCACAACGCCCATTGCCGCTCCACAGCAGTCGATCATCACATCGGTGATCATGCCGGCGCGTCCCGGCACAAAGAGCTGAATCGTCTCGTCGATCGAGGGAATCAGCAGCAGGAACACCGCCGTGGGCAGCAGCACGTCAAAGGTGTGCCGGCCCTCAAAATCAAAAGCGTGCGTTGCCAGGATGCCGAGCACCATATACTCGGTAAAATGCGCGCACTTGCGAACAACAAAGTTGGTCACCCATTCATATGGAAGTCCCACGCCGTGCAGGAAACCGCGGATAGCTTCCATGACCGTTAGGCTCAGCGAGCCCGACCCCGAGCCGGGAACCAGCGAATTGCCCCAGATCAAGAGCGCCATCAGGCAGGTCACGACCGCCCATTTTCGATTGATCTTAACCATGCAGAAGTTATGCCTCCGCGCGGAGCGGCGCGAAGCTGGCGGTACCGCCCTCGATAACGCTCAGATAGGCACGGCCCGTACGCTTGGCGGTAGAGGACTGCAGGCGCTCGATCTCTTCCTCGAGGATCTGATTGACGCGCTCGTGACGACGATTTTCCATAATGCCGGCGGCAATAGCCTCGGCCCGCTCGATGCTCTCGCGCGAGATACGGGCGGTATCCTCGGGGAACACAGCGCTGTGACGGCCGACATAGGCGGGAGCAGCAGGCTGAGGGGCAGCGACGGGAGTGGGGACTGCAACAGGAGCGGGCTCGTCAATCTCATCCAGAATCGCGGTGGCGGCGGCCCACATGTCCTCGTGGCCCGAGTAATCGGCCATGGGGACATCGACCTCGAGCGAGGCGTCCGGAAGGTCGCCGGTGTCGATGCGATCTTGGGCATCAATCGATGCGGTGATGGCTGCAGGTTCATCGAGGTCGTCAAGATCGATGTCCGCGGCACCGGAGATGATAGGCATGCTGGCGAGGTTTGCGTTGTACGGCGCAGCCTCAGCCGCCTGCTGCTGAGCAGGAGCGCCCCAAAGCGAGCTCTCGGCGGCACGGCGGGCGGCAACGGCCTCCTCGTCCGCGGTAATGGCTTCATCAACGTACGAATAATCGGCAGAAGCGTTCGCGTCGCCCGAGGTAGCGTTGTAGGCGTTATTGGCTGCCGCGTTGGCAACGAGTGCCACGAAAGCCGCCGTGCTGCCCGCAGGGGCGGCCTGGGAGCCCGACACGGCGCGCGCCGCGGCGGCGATGTCATCACGATTGAAGGAGCCGGTCTGCCCGCCGTTGGTAAGCTCGTCGATGGCGACTTGATAGACGTCGCGCGAGTGTGCAGGGTCGCAGCTCACCGGCGAATCGTCGTCGAGCATACTGTCGATCATGGACCAAGCCTCGGCCTCGTCCATAGCATCTGCGGCTCGAGCGATGGTAGGGACACCATCATCGGCATGACGGCGCTGGAACGCACCAGTCAGGCCGGAAAGGTATGCCGAGGTAGACTGCTCCGCCTGAGCCTGAGAAGCAGAAGCCGCAGCGTAAGGAGTCGCATCCTGCTGCTGAGCCGGAATCGAGGCGGTCTTGAACTCACTTTGATGTTGATTGAGATTGGCAGCACCGCCCATGGCATCGGGCTGGAACAGACGCTCTTCACGCTGCGCACGGTACTCGGAGATGCCCAGCGAGGCGGCATAGATACCCACGCCCGCCACCGCGCCCACGGCGAAGGGAACCGCACCCGCCACGACCGTCTCGTTCACCGACGAAAACGGCAGCGTCGCGGCATACATAACCACGGGGGCGGCCAGGCCGATCCCGCACGAAAGTCCGGCAAGGACTGCTCGTTGTGTTGCATCAGAAGAAGCCATGAGCTCTCCCCATCTTCCAGCACCCAAATCGCATCATTCAGTTGGCTGCGCGAGAGAAGATGAAGCGGGGCTATGCCCCAAAGCAACGGTATATGGTTCGTTTCATCTGCGTTTTCCGTCGCGAAGCTTAAAAGCTATTATGCGAAACCGCCCTGTCGATTGCAAGCGACGATGTCGGATTGAAACGGGAAACCTGCTGCTTGCCAGTCTTATGGTCAAAAATAAGCGCGGAGCGGCGATATGGAAAAGGGCCGAGGCTCAAAGCCCCGACCCTTTATCGCATTGATGACTATCGCTGCGCGTGGATGACAACCTAGAACGTCTGCTCGTAGTCGCTGTGCTTTTTGGCCGAACGCACCAGGAACTCCTGGTTGGTGTTGGTGCCCTTAAGACCCTTGATAAACGACGCGGCTGCGCGCTCGGTGTTGTTCATGCCGGCAAGAATGCGACGCAGACCAAAGACAAACGGACGCATCTGCTCGTCGACCAACAGGTCTTCGTTGCGCGTACCGGAGGCAACGGGGTCGATAGCCGGGAAGATGCGGCGGTCGGCCAGGTCGCGGTCGAGCTTAAGCTCCATGTTGCCGGTACCCTTGAACTCCTCGAAGATGACCTCGTCCATCTTGGAACCGGTGTCGATGAGGGCAGAGGCCAGGATGGTGAGCGAGCCACCGTTCTCGATATTACGGGCTGCGCCCAGGAAGCGCTTGGGAGGATACAGGGCCGCCGAATCGACGCCGCCCGAAAGGATGCGGCCCGAGGCGGGCGCCGCCAAGTTGTAGGCGCGGGCAAGACGCGTAATGGAGTCGAGCACCACCACGACATCGCCGCCCAGCTCCACGATGCGCTTGGCGCGCTCGATGACGAGCTCTGCCACACGAGTGTGGTTGTCGGCGGGCATATCGAAGGTCGACGCCACAACCTCGCCCTTGATGGAACGCTGCATATCGGTGACCTCTTCGGGGCGCTCGTCGACGAGCAGGCAGATGAGGTGCACCTCGGGGTTGTTAATCGAGATAGACTGGCAGATCTTCTTGAGGATCGTGGTCTTGCCGGCCTTGGGCGGGGACACGATCAGGCCACGCTGACCCTTGCCGATCGGCGACACGATGTCGATGGCGCGACCGGTAATGGAGTCCTTGCCGTGCTCCATGCGCAGCGGCTCGTTGGGATAGACCGGGGTGAGGTCGCCGAACTTGGGACGGTTGCGAATCTGCTCGGGGTCCAGACCGTTGACGGTCGTGATTTTGGCGAGGCCGGCGCGCTTGTCGCCGCCGCGCGAAGGACGCAGCGAGCCCTCGATGACGTCGCCCGTGCGCAGGCGCGCGGAGCGGATGAGGTAGGCGGGCACGAAGGCGTCGTCGTTGGACTTCATGTAGCCATGGGCGTGGATGATGCCGGAGCTGTCCGGGCGAATCTGCAGAATGCCCTTGATGTCGCGGAAGCCCTCGGCCTTCGCGGCGGTGGTGTAGATCTCTTCGACGAGTTCGGCCTTCTTCTTGCCGGTCGTCTCAATCTCGAACTCCTTGGCCTTCTCGCGCAGCTCGGCGACCTTCATGGCCGCGAGCTCCTCGCGCGAAAGCGTGGGCTCAGTCGGAGCGGCATTGCGCTCCTTATTGCGCTGCTTGCGGTCGCGCTGACGGTTGCGACGGTCGTTGTTGCGCTCGTTGCGTTCCTCGTTGCGCTTGTGCTGGCGACGGTTGGAACGAGTGCCGTCTTCGGCCTCGGCGGGCGCGGCAGCATCGGTTGCGGCGGCGTCGGCATTGACCGCAGCGGCTTCATTGGCCTCGGCGCCAGAATCGACCTGCGCTTCGACATCAGCCTGATGCTCGGACGCCTTGGCCTTAGCGGACTTCTTACGACCGCGCTTGGGCTTCTCGGACGCAGGCTGTTCGACGTCTTGGGGCTCGGCGGCATCAGTCGATGCATCGGCGGTCGTCTCGTCGGAATCCTCGGACGCACCCTTCTTGGCAGCCTTAGCCTTGGACGTGCGCTTAACAGCAGTGCGACGGCTGCGACCGGGGCGGACGTCGGCGGGCTCGGCATCGGCGGGAGCGGCCTCGGAAGTCGCAGCATCCTGAACGGGTGCATCGGCAGCGGTTGCAGACTCGACGGTCGCCGCAGCATCCCGAGCAGCTGCGGCTGCGGCTGCGGCCTTCTCTGCCTCGACGAAGGCCTTGGGCTTGCGACCGCGACGGTGCGGGCGCAAAGCCGGATCGACAACGGGAACTTCGCTGGCCTCGACAGGCGCAGCGGGCTCAGTTGGCGATGCGCCCTCCCCTGCCGCGGAACGGACCGAAGCCTCAGTGAGCTCGGGGGTTACCTGTTCAGCAACCTGCTCGGCCTTAGCAGCCGTGCGACGGCGTGTGCGCGGTGCCGGCTTCTCGGTCGGTTGGTCGGCGGCAGGGGTCTCGGGCACAGACGGAGCTGCAAGCTCGGTCAGAGCCGCGGCCTCGCGCTCGGCAGCACGACGGCGGGCGCGCACCACCTGAGCCTCGCTAATCTGCGCCAACGCACGTGCCTGCGCGACCTCATCGGAAATCGGCGCCGAGGAGTCAGCTGCAACGGTGCGCTTGGCGCGCGTCGTGCGCGCGGTACGGCGCTTGGGCTTGGTGACCTCCTCGCCGTCAGCGGCAGGCTTGGCCGCGCGGCGCGTGCGCTTGGGCTTTGCCGGAGCAGCCTCCTCACCAGTTGCAGGCACGGCCTTCTCAGCCGTTGCAGCCTTAGGCGTCTCAGGAGCCGAGGTTTGCGCGGGCGCCGCGACCTGGTCCGACGCAACCGGTGCAGCGGGAGCGGCTTGCGTCGTCGTTATTTCGTTTTCTTGCTGTTGATCAGACACAGTGTTTGCTCAACTTTCTTTTCAAGCCCTGTGATCACATGCTCCCTGCATAAACCTTCAGGGCGGCTAAACAGTCTAGCTCCGTCAAATACCGACGGACATCATTGATCTGTATCGAGATATTTGCGTCATATACGCAGAGTTAGTGTAACACAACCGCAACCACCTGCAACTTAGTCATTGAGGACGTTCTTAAACGACTAGTCAAAAGGGACAATCTTTGGTTTAACACCCACAAATCTGACTGCCTCCGCCAAAACTGTGGCGGTTTACTACGATGAATCGCTCAACCGCGACCACTCCGAAACTTGTAGAACTAAAACCGACGCTCCTATAAGTTGTCAATAGGCAGTTTGCGGGAGCGCTCCCTTCAATTCGCACAGGAGCTCGTAATACCTCCTCTCCAGTTTCGTCGACCGCCGTCTCCCATGTTCCAGGTGACCGAGTGAGGCCGCGGA
>JAXJHR010000011.1:0-64804 GCA_036299165.1 Collinsella aerofaciens
ACGCTCGCGCCCTGCATAGAGTTCGATTCTCCGCGGTGCGGGCTAGAAATAAAAAGGCAGGTAGAGACACTTCTCTACCTGCCTGTTACTTATGGTGGAGGCGCGGAGAATCGAACTCCGGTCCACGAAAGCCCCCTGATTGGCATCTCCAAGCTCAGTCGCTGGTTTAGTCTCGGACGCTTTGCGCGCAGCGACACGCTCGCGGCGTCCTAACCGGTTCGGTCTTAGCCTGCCCCATACCGATTACGTGCGCAGGAGCATTCCCCTAACATGACGTCGCGCCGGTGTCGGGGAAATCACCGGGTTGACGCGCCGCTATAAACTAAGCAGCGAGAGCCATAGGCTCAAAAGAAGAGTTGTTGTCAATTCAATTTGACGGTACCCCTGTTTAACGAGGCGAGGAGACCTCGGCTTGCTTCCTCTCTCAGAGCTATCGTGTCGAAACCAGTCGCCCCCGAATGTCGGGAAAGTCTGGATGGCATTGGACACGAGCGCCCAACACCCGTTGACTTTTCAAGGAACATGCGGGGTGAGCCCCGCTTGTGGAGTGTTATCTTACCACGTTCTAAAGGCAGACAGCTGTTCTATGCACGAGCTGTGAAGACCCCAATGTGCTCCGCACTTCGCACTTTTGCTACCGATCGCGTCACGTATATTTTCGCCAAGCAAAATTGACCCGTCGAAAGGACCGTTATGGATACCAAGCAGCAGCTCGTCAATGCCCTCGCAGGCCTAGGCTCAACCATTACCGAAGCTATGGATGTCATCGAAGGCTTTGTCCCCTGCGGACATCCCGCCCTCACGGTATCGAACGCACTCGTCGCGCTGGACGCTGACGATGATGCAGCTCTCGCCCAGCAGCTTGAGACCGTCGAGGGTTTTATCGACCACGTGAGCGGAAACCGCGGCGTGACCGCCTACCACGGCGTCGACGTCGAGCTCGCGGGTCCCAAAGCCGATCTGCTCGTAGCAATCCGCGAGGTAGGCGCCCTTATGCAGACCGCAGGCGTCAAGAACACCCAGGTCAACGAGTGGGTCTACCGCAGCCTGGCAGCGCTAAACGATTCCGACGAAAAGGCAGCCGAGCAGCTCGCAGAAAGTCCCACCATTAAGGCCGAGCTTTTGTAAATAGCAGACGCGGGTCCCTTGGCGCATCGTCGTCCAAGAGGCCCGCAAACAGTTCGCGTCAACCGATAGCCGCGCCGCCGCGTTCAGCCAAAGCAAGAATCGGCATCATTTGATGAGGTGTCTTTGCTGCAAGATCGGCATGTTCGAGCAGCTTGCGATCGTTAGTCACCAAGTAATCAACCTGCGCGCGCTTGGATGCAGCGAGTACCAAGTTGTCCTCGTAATCGCGATGGAGCGCTAAGTATTTGTCGGCCAGCCAAAGGTCCGACGCATCTGCACCCACGGCCGTGGCGTTTTCGGTCATGTTCCGAACAAACGCCAGCGCCGCATCGCCAATTGCACGGGCAGATGCCTCGTCGAGTGCTCCCCCGCTGGCAAGAACGCTACGCTTCAGCTCGTGTTGGACAACGTACAGCACGTCCTTGGCGATATGCACCGGAAAGAACAGCAACGCCCCCGTCTCCGTCGCCCGCCCAATAAACGCACGCGCGGCAAGCGACTCGGCATGGTCGACGCAAAACGAATCGACCCATACGTTGGCGTCCACCATAATCTTGAGAGGCGCCCCACTCACTGGATCATCCCCTTTTGGCGATAATGCTCATCCATGGCGTCGGAATAGATTACGTCCCAATCGCGGTCGTCGGATACGGACGACGTAGCGATGCCCAGGTCCGCATAAAGCTGATCCGCCGCCGCCCATGATGCGGCGAACGGAGTATCGTGCGCGACGGTCTGCTGCCGGTCGTCGACGGCCGCAAGCACTTCCTCACACCGCCCGCCACCCTGCGCGACCTTGGCCACCACCTTTTTGATGAGCTCGGGCAGTGACCCGCCCGAAAGCCGCAGCACCTCTTCGGCACGGTTCTTCACCTGGCGATCTACGCGAACGTTCACCTGCGCCATGCCGCTAACAGCACCCACGTTGATCCCGCTCCCTTCAATTGCTAGCACCGCTAGCAACACTATATAGAAAAGCTAGCAAATAATCAAATGCAAAAGGCCTGCGCCCGGACAACACCGATGCCGTCCGGGCGCAGGCCAGATAACGTGGGCGAACACGTCTGCTAACGCAGGTACGCCTTTGCATTGCTCAGGCTGTAGGCGATCGTTGAGCCGTTGTGCAGCAGTGATGAAGTCTGCGGAGTGATCATGCCGGTAATACCCAGCGCCAACAGCGCCGAGTTGGTGAGCATCACCTTGGAATACGAACTCGTCAGACGGTCGATAAGCCCCTGGCTCATGCGGCGTAGACGCACGATCGCGGCCAGATCCGTATCGGTCAGGATGATATCGGCGACCTCCTTGGCGATGTCGCTTCCACCGCCCATGGCCAGACCCACATCGGCCAGGCCCAGCGCCGGTGAGTCGTTGACGCCGTCGCCCACCATGGCAACGTGGCGCCCCTCGCGCTTAATCCGCTCCACATACGCGTACTTGTCCTCGGGCAGCAGCTCGGCCTTAAACTCGTCGACCCCCGCCTCGCGCGCAATGCGCTCGGCTGTGCGTTCCGAATCGCCCGTGAGCATGACCACGTGCTTGACGCCCAGCGCATGCAGGTCGGCGATGGCCTCGCGCACGCCGGGCTTGAGCGGATCCTCGATACCGAGCACGCCAACGACCGTGCCGTCGACCGCCAGGTACAGCGGCGACAAGCCCTGCATCTGGGACTCGATGCGCTCCTTGATGTCGGACTCGAGCTGCGCGCCCTCATCCTCGAATACAAAGTGCGCTGAACCGACGATTGCGCGACGCCCTTCGATGGACGAAGCGATGCCGTGTGCCACGATGTACTCGACGGCGGCATGGCGCTCGCGATGCTCGAGCTCGCGCTCGCGTGCCGCATTGACCACAGCGCGCGCCACCGGATGCGGAAAATGCTCCTCCAAGCAAGCGGAAAGGCGCAGGACCTCGTCCTCACTCCAGCCATCGGTCGTCAGCACGCAAGCCAGACGCGGCTGCGCCTCGGTCAGCGTGCCGGTCTTATCAAAGACAATGGTATCGGCCTTGGCAAACGACTCAAAGTACTTGGCGCCCTTGACCATCACGCCCATCTTGGCAGCATCGCTCATAGCGGTCATGACGGCAACGGAACCCGTGAGCTTGAGTGCGCACGAGTAGTCGACCATCAGCGCCGCCGAGGTCTTAATGAGGCTACGCGTGGTGAGAGCGACAAGGCCCGCGAGCAGGAAGTTCCACGGGACGATCTTGTTGGCGAGGTCTTCCATGTGCGACTGGCCCTCAGACTTGAGCGAGTCGGCCGCCTGCACGAGCGAGACAATCGAGCGCAGCTTGGTCTGAGCCGTGTTGGCGCGCACGCGCACCAAGATGCTGCCGTCCTCGACGACAGTTCCAGCAAACACATCGTCGCCTGCGCTGCGCTCGACGGCAAGCGGCTCGCCGGTCAGGGTCGCCTGGTTAACCATGGCGCTCCCCTGCTCAACCACACCGTCAATGCAGATGGACATGCCGGTGCGCACGGCTACCAAGTCGCCGGGCTCAAGCTCGGTGGCGGCAACACTCACCTCGGTGTCGCCGACGACCTTTTGCGCCTTGTCGGGCACGTCGAGCAGCGAGTTGATGAGCTCGTTTTCGCTCATTGCGCGGGTGTAGTCCTCGAGCAGCTCGCCCACGTTGAGCAGGAACATCGTCTGGCCCGCGGTATCGACATCACGTTTGACAAACGAGATACCGATGGCCGAAGCGTCGAGCACGGGAACGGTCAGGCGCGGCTGCGAGAGCTCGTGGAGAGCGGCGCGCAAAAAGGTCATGTAACCGGCCACGACAAACACCGCACGCAGAGGCGTTGGCAAGAACCAGCGACGTGCGTAATGGGCGCCGATGAGTGTCGCCAGGTCCATAACGAGTTTGTGCTTGCGCAGCTCGAGTTGCATCACGTAACCCGTCTTGGCATCGGCGATGGCTTGAGCATCGAGTGCGCCCAAGGCGTCGAGCACGCTCGCACGACACTGCTCGTCATATTCGAGCGCCATCTGGCCAATACGGCCATAAACGCGCACCTTGTGCACGCCGTCGATATCGCCGCTGAGTTTAAGAAGTGCGTCGAGATCGCTCTCTGGCACAGGACCCGCCAATTGAAGACGGGTCCTGCCGGGGATCTCGCTAATAATCGAGAATCTCATAGTTTGTGCCTGGGAGCGTTACTCGGCTGCCTTGTCTGCAGCGGACTCGCTCTGGGTGATGTAGGCCGCCTCGGCAACCATGTCGTCGACATTAGCCTTGGCCTGCTCGACCATGTCCTGGTAGCCGTTCTTGATGCGCATGCCGCACGCGATACCCTGCACGCAGGCATTCTTGACCGGAGCGCTGGTGAGCAGCTTGATGCCGGCCGTACCAAGCAGAAAACCGCCACCGACAAGCAGGGTATTGAACGTCGACTTCTTCATGTTGCTTCTCCCTTTTGCCGCATTAGACGCGGCACGGTGCCTCAGCACCCGAGTAAATAAGTTTGCTCGAGCACACTTTTGGAAAATAGTTTAGTTTATCTAACTATTAAGGTCAACAAAGGTTAACTTTTTGGAAATCTTAAGATACGGAGCAGCCGGCTTCTGGCGATCCGCCCGCCGCGATGTACATCCGTGACGCCAAAGAGGGAGCCCTCCCCTCTCCAGCAAATTGAAGGTGAATGGTTTTCCGCGAAGTGAACGAGCAAAATTGGACCCCCGAAGCATCCACATTTTTTCGCAGCAAAACCGCAGGAAACACTCGACAAAACCGCAGGAAACCGAGCCAGAAAAGTGTTGATGTTTCAGGGGTCAAAAATAGGTCGTTCACTTCGCGGAAAAGTATTCACCTTCGTTTTCAACATCCATAAAGAATGAGGGCGCCAACGGCGCCCTCATTCACCAAATTCCATTCAGCCCGCCTGACCCGAACGGCCGAGTCGTCACGGAACCGAGGGGCCGGGCGCAGGGCCTTGCCTCTCAATGAGTTCCGCACGAACAGGAGGCGCCAGTGGCGCCTCCGTCGTGAGTCAGGACTGTCCGAAATTGAGAGGCAAGGCCCTGCGCCCGGCCCCTCGGTTCCCGTTTACGAGAGCGACGTTCTCAGCAACTCGTTGAAGAGCTTCGGGTTGCCCTTGCCGCGGCTCGCCTTCATGCACTGGCCCACCAAAAAGCCGATGACCTTCTGGTTTCCGTCACGATACTGCTGCGCCTGATCGGCACAGTTCGCCAGCACCTCGTCCACGATCGGCTGCAGCGCGCCGGCATCGCTCACCTGACGCATACCGCGCTCGTCGACGATCTTGTTGGGATCGTCGCCGGTCTGGGCCATGGCCTCAAAGACCTCGTGCGCCTGGTTGGAGCTGATGGCATCGGTCGCCAGCAGCTTGGCAAGCGCCGCCACCTGAGCTGGTGCAATACCGGACTCTGTCAGCGAGACCCTCGCGCCCTTAAGGTAGGCGATCATCTCGTTCACCAGCAGGTTTGCGACCGTCTGGGCCTCCTTGCCAGCCATACCGGCAGCGGCGGCCTCAAAGAACTCGGCAAACTCGGGGTCGCCGGCGATCTGCTCGGCATCGGCCGCCTTAATACCAAAGTCAGCCTCAAAACGGGCACGCTTGGCATCGGGCAGCTCGGGAATCTCGCCACGGCAGCGGTCGATAAACTCATCGTCCAGATCGAACGGCGCCAGATCGGGATCGGGGAACAGGCGATAGTCGTCGGCCGTCTCCTTGACGCGCATGACCACGGTGCGCTTGCGGCTGGGCTCCCAGTGGCGGGTCTCCTGATAGATGATGCCGCCCTCCTCGAGCACCTCGGCCTGGCGGCAGATCTCGTAGGCAAGGCCATCGTGCAGGCTCTTAAACGAGTTGAGGTTCTTGAGCTCGGTCTTGGTGCCCAACTTGGTCTCGCCACGGCGGCGCAGCGACACGTTGCCGTCGCAGCGCATGGAGCCCTTCTCCATGGAGCAGTCCGAAATGCCCAGCGTCACAAAGATGCGACGGAGCTTTTCCATAAACAGGCGAGCCTCCTCGGGCGTACGCAAATCGGGCTCGGTGACAAGCTCAATCAAAGGAGTGCCGCAGCGGTTGTAGTCGACGAGCGACTCGGCCGCGGCGGTAATGCGGCCCTCGGCACCGCCCACGTGCACCATCTTGGCGGCGTCCTCCTCCATGTGGATGCGCAGAATGCGGATGGGCACCGTGTAGGAACCGTCCTCGCGACGCTCGGGCATCTGCAGGTTGGACGCATCATAGCTAGCCAGATGGCCGGCGCGCTGATTGCCCTCGCGCATGGTCGACGTCATGGACGTAGACAGGCCCTCGGCGTTGGCCGAAGCGCTCGCCAGGCTCTGGGCCTCGGCCTCACCAAACGCGCAGTCGGGGCGCTCGGCAGCACCGCGACCGGTCACGTCCAGATCCAGGTGACCGTACATGGCAAAGGCGACCGGGCCCTGCGTGGTCTGGAAGTTCTTGGCCATATCGGGATAGAAGTAGTGCTTGCGGTAGAACATCGAGTGGCGCTGAATCTCGCAATTGGTGGCGAGACCTGCCTCGACGATGCTCTCGATGGCGCGCTTGTTGGGCACCGGCAGGGCGCCGGGCAGGCCCAGGCACACCGGGCACACGTTGGCGTTGGGCTCGTCATCGTGGCTGAGCTTGCAGTTGCAGAACATCTTGGTGTCGAGTGCGGTGAGCTCGGTATGGATCTCCAGGCCAATCACGGCCTCCCAATCCTGCAGGACCTCGGAAAGCTCCTTCATTACAGCTCGCCTCCCTTCCCGGCAAAATCGGGCGCAACGGAAAGCGCGGGCGCACCCGTGGCGGCATCGGCAAAGCCGCGCTCCAGGGCGCGGGCAAACGTGAGCAGCTGACGGTCCTTAAACGCCGGACCCACCAGCTGGGCAGAAACGGGCAGCTGAGTATCCTCGCCTAGGCCAAGCGGCACCGAGATACCGCCGTTGCCGCAGATGTTGAGCGAGATGGTGTACAGGTCCGAAAGGTACATCTGCGTGGGGTCGCTGATCTCGCCAAACTTAAAGGCCGTACGCGGCGAGGCGGGCATGAGGATGGTATCCACCTTGGCATACGCGGCGTCGTAGTCCTGCGTGATGAGCGTGCGGGCCTTTTGCGCAGCGTAGTAGTACTTGTCGTACACGCCCGAGCTCAGCAGGTAGGCGCCGAGCATCTGACGGCGCTTGGCCTCGGCGCCAAAACCGTGGGCGCGCGAAAGCGAGCTCTGGTCGGACAGGTTGGCGCAGCCCTCCTCCTGATAGCCGTAGCGAATGCCGTCGAAACGGGCCAGGTTGGAGAACGCCTCGGCCGGGCCGATGACGTAGTAGGCGGCGATGGCGGCGTCCAGGTGCGGCAGGTCGACCTCGACCAGCTCGGCGCCCTGGTTCTGCAGCTCCTGGGCGGCGCGCTGAACAGCGGCCTTGACCTCGGGCGTCAGGCCCTCGGCCTCCATAAACGCGGGGATGATGCCCACGCGCTTGCCCTCGATGCTGTCGTTGAGATGCTCGGTAAAGTCGACGGCGCAATCCTGGCTGGTGCAGTCGTACGGATCGTGGCCCGCGCCGGTAAGCGCGTTCATGGCCAGCGCGACATCCTCGACCGTGCGGCCAAAGGGGCCCACCTGGTCGAGCGACGAACCAAAGGCAACCACGCCGTAACGGCTCACGGCGCCATACGTGGGCTTAAAGCCCACCACGCCGCACAGCGACGCCGGCTGGCGAATGGAGCCGCCGGTATCCGAGCCCAGCGAGAGCGCGACCTCGCCCGCGGCGACGGCTGCAGCGGAGCCACCCGAGGAGCCGCCGGGCACGCGCTCGGTATCCCAGGGGTTGTTGGTGCGGTGGAACGCCGAGCTCTCGGTAGAGCTGCCAAAGGCAAACTCGTCCATGTTGGCCTTACCCATGGGCAGGCAGCCGGCGTCGAGCATGCGCTGGACGCAGGTGGCGGTGTAGACGCTCTGGTAGTTCTCGAGCATGCGGGAAGCGCAGGTGGTGCGCGTGCCCACGAGGTTCATGTTGTCCTTGATGGCCAGCGGCACGCCCGCGAGCGGGGGCAGCGGCTTGCCTGCGGCACGGTCGGCATCCACGCGCGCGGCGGCCTCGAGCGCAAGCTCGGGCGACACCTGCAGGAATGCCTGGACCCCGCCCTCGCGCGCCTCGATGGCGGCAAGGGAGGCCTGGGCCACCTCGGTAGCGGTAAAGTCGCCGGTGGCAACGCCCGCGGCAATCTGGGCGGCGGTGAGGGAATCGAAGCTTAGCGCCATTACTCGCTCTCCCCCTCTCCCAAAATGGACGGCACGCGGAAGTAGCGGTCGCGCGCGCTGCCGGCGTTTTCGAGCGCGACGTCGAGCGGCAGATCGCGCTCGGGCTCGCGCAGGTCATCGCCCATCACGTTGGACAGGCTTCCGATGGGATGGAACGTGGGCTCCACGTCGGGCAAGTCATATTGCAAGACGGGCTCGAGCATCTGGACGGCGTCGTTCAGGTAGGACGTCATCTGGGTGAGCTCGTCATCGGTCAGTGCGATCTTTGCGTACTCGGCGATGCCGCGCACGTCTTTCTCGCTGAGTGCCATAGGCGCTCCCTTCCGCATAACAGTTAAACCGCTCTAGTATACAGGGCAACGCCGACTTGGAGCAGGCGCTTTACCCAAATGCAGCGAAAACGTAACGAGGGCGTCGGTTGGTAGGCGGCGGGTTGGCGGTTCTGCAGCGAAACCGCACCGTCCATAGCGAAAACCGTCTCGCCTACAACGAAAAGCATCACAACATTCGACGCTTTTCGCCAAAATCGCGATTTTCATCGAATGTTGTGATGGTTTGGAAGCCCCGACCACCACCAAGGTGCCTGTCCCCATTGTGGTGGTTCTAAAGAATGTCTTATGCCGAGGCCTTGGCCTTGCGGCGCTTACGGACCGCGTGGATCACTGTGTCCAGCAGCAACAGCACAATGGCTACGACCACGATGAGCACGGCAAACTCGCGCTTGCCCCAGTGGCGGCCGGCCAGCGACTTTTGCTTGTCGACGTCCTTCTTACTGTACTTGGTGCGTACGCAATGCACCAGCAGGCGGTGGTCGTTCACGCCATAGGGCGTGCAGGTGACGAGCGTCACTTTGTCGGCGCCGGGCTCGATGGTCAGCGACTCCATCTCCTCGGGCAGCACCACCTCGGAGTCCACCATCTTGTAGGCGAGCGTCTTATTCATGGTGTGCAGCAGCACCAGGTCGCCGGGCTCCAGCGAATGGATGTCGTCGAACATGCTCAGGTTGCGCATGCCCGAGTGCGCGGTGAGCACGCAATGCGTCGAGGTGCCGCCCACCGGCAGGCTCGTGCCCTCCAGGTGGCCAACGCCCGCCATAAGGACTTCCTCGCTCGTGCCGTGGTAGATGGGCATGCTCACGTCGATGGAGGGAATCTCGACCCAGCTCATCATGGGGTCACGGTCAAAGATGAGCTGCTGAGCGTAGGGCTCGATCTGGTCGGCGGGAAGCTCGGTGGCCTCGCCCGCCAGCTGCTCGTTAAAGGAGCGCGCCTGGAGCAGGATGCGCTCGCGCTCCTCGGCAGACAGCGCGTCCACGGTGCTGGACACCGTGCTAATCTGGTTGAACACGCCCGAGGCCTCGAGCCGGTCCAGGATCCACGGCCAGGTCATAAGGCCCACGCCAATAAGGATGATGATGATGGTGATGAGCCGGTCGGCCCAGCGCGGCAGCCGCTTGCGACGGCACTTGGGCTTTGGTTGAGGTTTGGGTTGAGGGCTTGAGCCACCGTTGGCCGCGGTGTTATTGCTCTTCATATGTTTGGCGCCCTGCACCATCGCCGGTCACTCCTCTACAACTCAAGTTGTCTAAACAAATAATAGCCGATTAGCGAACTTCTGCCGCGGGTAACGCAGCTAGGACCGAAACGCCGCCTACGGTTCGAATTCTTGAAGGCCTTCTACAGCGCTTCTTGCCATGGATATTCCTTTCCAAACATGCGATCGACTTCGAGCTGAATTCGCTCATCGTCGATTGCCGCCAAAGATAGCGCAAGCGAAATGTCGTCGACGCGGGAGGAGTCGGCAAACACGGGCGCATAGCGCCACACTTGGATCATCGCCGTTTCGTTATCCGGCAACTCCCCGTCTGCGACTTCGAGATCGCCCAGTTGACGCCATGCTCTTCTTAAGACGGCCTTTTGTTCCATGCCCGGCGCAGCGAGCATCGAACGCGCAGCGAGCGCCGTCTCCCCGGCGTCAACAAGATAGTCGATCTGCGGCGTCTTCCTTGCAAAAAAGACCTTCGAGACAGGCGAGGAGAGCTCTGCCATGTGCTCGCTGAGCAGAAGATCAACGGCAACAGGAAACACAACGACACGTCGCTCGCGACGCTCGCGCCTCGCGAGCCCCCTGTCAACAAGCTCGGTTATGGCCTCACTCGCACGGCTTGCCGAGATCCCAAGCGCACGACAAAGGTCATAGGGGCGATATGGCTCCTGGGCTGCTCCCCAGATTGCGGCAGCCTGCGCGTTGGGTGACATCTTGGTCGCGTGATTGTGAAACCAGGCACCGCCCCTCTCCGTGCAGGCTGTGCCCATAAATGGAAGAAAAGCCTGTCTACCTGGGCAGACAAAGGGAATCCCTTGTGCAACTAATGCTTTGCGCTGACGTGCATCGACATCAGGAAACGAAACGACAACAGGAGTCTCCGCGCGCAAGGATAGCTGACTATAGACTCTCTTAGCCTCGGGAAGCCCGACGCCAGTAGGCAAACTTACAAGCAAAAACGAAAAACCGTTTGCGTCAACAGCGCGGACCTCAATCGCCCGCAGATGCAGCGGCAAGCGTGCGGATCCAGGCCAAATTTTGGCCTTGGCGGAGAGGCCTAGTGCTTCTTGTAAGTAGATTAGCGCTTCGTTCATTTCCATCGTTTTCGTTTGATTCCAGTTTATATTGGAATTATACATAATTTTCGGAATTAATGAGATTCCGTTCGTGCCTAAGCCTATATTTGAGTTTTCAGAATATCCCAGATCGGCGGGGCGATTCGGGATACAATATCAATAGAAAACGACGCACCCCGCGTAAATGTTTGGGAGCGCGGGCGGCCTAGTTTTCAGCTTTTGTTAAATGCCCGGAATCCGACCCCCGGGCATTCTTATTTGCGCTTGTTGCGGCGCAAATGCCTTCCACCGTCCGCACTGCGCGTGCGCCTACGGACCTTAAACCGAACTTCATACGAGTCAAGAAACGCGATGACGGATGAGTCCGCATCGGACGGTGGAGGCTGCCTGTGTTATCCAAAAAGAACGGGGCAAACTCCAGTGCGGAGTCTGCCCCGAAAAGAGAATAGCAAAGCAAGAACGTGGATGGACGAGAAAAGTGTCCGCAAGTCTCATGGCCATCACATCCCACCTGCCAAAGGGATGGGTGAGCGAGCGTTACTCCTGCTCGGACTCCTCAGCCTGCTTACGGCTGCGGATGAGGTGTGCCACGCCGATGCACAGCACCGCGCCACCAGCAATCCAAGTGAAGGTCACGCCGTTGAGACCGGTCAGCGGAAGGCCAGAGCCCTTCTTGTTTTCAATGGTAATGGACATGACCGAACCATTTGCAGTACCGGGAGTGACCTTTTCGACGTCTTCGCCAACGGCCAGCGTCGACAATTTGCCATTTTCATCATAGGTCGGCGTAACCGTAATCTGGAAGGGCGCGATAGTGTTGTAGCCCGAAGGAGTGGTCGTCTCGGCAATCTCATACGTACCATTAACGAGGCCAGGGATTAAAACCTTGCCGCTCGTAGCATCGGTCATAAACTCAGAAGCATTTTCTTTAGTCTCGACAAGGGTCCCGTCATCCTTAAGCCATTTGCCAGCAGAGGCAGAGTCCCCGTTGTTAACGACTTTGACCTTAAAGCCAGCAGCAAGTTTTTTGTCCGTATTGCCTTCCTCAACCTTGGTAATATCCAAGCCGAAAACGTAGTCGGTGACTTTCTTCGGCGTAGAGGTGCCGGTGCCTTTACTCATGGGGTCGTTGGAGTAGACAAGCGTGACTTCGTTGGTGTTGCCGGTAGCCGTGTATTCAGCATCGCGAGTAAGCTTGGCCTTGTAGGTCACAACGACCTTAGAATTCTTGGTCAGGGTCACGTTCGAAGCCTTTGCAGCGGCCTTGAGGTCGGTAAAGGAAATCATCAGGTCATGGCCTGTAACCTTTTTGGAAGCATCCAAAGTATCCGTAAGCTTCACGTTGTAGTTATTTGTAGGCTGGACAGGCTGACCGTTAATAGTCACGGCAACGGAGCTCGGAATAGCCTCCAGTCCAACGGAAAGATGGTCATGGAACTCATATGTGTATGTGGTAAAGGTATCGATGTTATCGGCGACAGAGCCAGTCAACCTATATTCGATTTCCTCACCGATCTGGGAGTCGCTCACGTTTCCCCAGGTGCCGTTCTCTTTAACCTCCTTGTTGACGGTAGGAATGCTGGTCTTCTCGTTAATTTTGACCGCTTCATCGCCAACAACAGTGAAAATGGGGGCAGTGGCAGCTTCAACGCCTGTGACGGTAGAGGCGTCAGTCACAAAGAGCCAGTAGCCGTGTGAAAGGTTGTTAGCAACGCCATTCGAAGTGGTCGTGTAATCACTTGAATCGTCCAGATTGGTCACCGCAGACACGGCAGCTGCAATCTTGTATGCAGCAGATTCAGATGCCACACGGAACTCTTCATCGGTACCCATCACGTGTCCCTTGATCCATTCAGCAGCATCCTGAGCGGTGGCTATATTGGCACTAGGTTCGATTTCCGTAATTACCCCCTTAACAGCAGCTTCCACCTTTTCGTTTGCCCATGTGATATTGCTCACAAGCGTCTTGCCATTCTCGTCCTTTACCACATTGGCATCGAAGATCTTGTAACCTTTAAAATCGGTAACGTTATTATTTGCGTTCTTGATGGTCACCGAGCCGGTCGCGGCGCCCTCAGCAAACGCCATGGTCACCGGCGCCATGACGCCGCCGAAGCTCAGCGCTGCAGTGAGGCCTGCCGTTACTGCCAGGCGTGCGATGTTCTTGCTCATGCTCATCTTCTTTTCCTCTGCTTTCTGCTCGAATTCCATTTGATCTAAATCTGTCTGTCTGTACCTTAGCATCTACTTCGCTACGTCTCGCCCCGCTCTCTGTGGGGCTGCCAGCTACTCTTTATGGCTGCCACCTCCCCGCTTGACCAGGAGCGCGACCACGATGAGCGCGGCTCCGGCGACCGCTGCGGCGGCCGCGGCGTACATTGCCATATCGCCAGTCGAGGGCATAAAGCCTCCGGTGGCAATGCTAGGGGGTGTGCCGGTGGGTGTGTTGATAAGCGACGCCTCCAGGCTGCCCGTCGACCCGTCCGCGCTGTCGGCGCGCAGGGGCGACTCAGCCGTGATGGTGAGCTTGGGCTTGGCGGCGGCCACCTGGTCGACGTCCAGGCCCTCGGCCTTGACCGTCACGGAGCGCGTGCCCTCAAAGGCGGTGTAGCCCTTGGGCGCCTTGAGCTCGCGGACCTCCAGCTTGCCCGAGTCCACGCCCGAGACGGTCACGCGGCCGTCCTCGCCCGTGGTGACGGTGGCCTTGCCCTCCGCATCCCACGTGCCGTCGGCCGCCAGCGTGCGGCCGCGGTCGTCGGCGATGCTCAGGACCGCCCCGGCAAGCGGCTTGTCGCCGTCGCTGCCGCGCTTGGTGAGCGCAAGATCCCAAGTGTAGGCGCACGCATCGTCGCTCGGCGTGCGGGTAAAGCCGGCGTCGCCGGACTGGTCGGCGAGGGGAGAGCGCGGATAACGCAGGTAGACCTCGTTGGGGTTGCCCTTGGTGGCGCCTCGATTGCAGTTGGCCCCCAACGGCGCATTGTAGACGGCGACCACGCGGGCGCCCGCGGTAAAGGCGTCGGCCCCGCCGAGCGCGGCGACCAGGTCGCCGGTGCGCACGGTGAAGGTCTTACCGTCGACCGAGACCCCGCACCGGGCCGTGATGTCGGTCCAACCCTTCGCGGGCTCGGTGCCGGCGCGCCCGTCCCTGCCGGCCGAGACGGCGTCGAAGCCGCCGTCCGCGCCCGCCGCCACGTAAACATGCATGCTCGCGGCCACCTTGGAGGGGTCGAGCCCCGCGCTCATGGTGTCGACGAACTGCACCGCGTAGGTGTCATAGGCGGAAAGGCCCGCCGGCACCGTGGCAGAGAGGCGCCAGTACAGGTCGTCGGCGACCGTTGCGTCGGCGGCCTTCTGCCAGGCGGCGGTGCTGTCCTCCAGCACGTGCTTGGCGACCTTGGGGGTCGCCGCCTTGGGCTTGACGGTGACGTCGCTGCCGCCCACCAGGGCCATGATCGGCGCGGTGCCGGCCTCGCCCTGGGCGATGGTGGCGTCGTCGGCGACGATGAGCCAGTAGCCGCAGGGCAGCTCAGCCGTCTTGCCCGCGTTAAGGGCCACGGACACGGAGTCAGAGCTCTGGAGGGAACGAGCGAGCTGTGCGCTCAGCGCGCTCGTAAGGTGGGAATCGGTGTTGAGCCACTCGGCAGCTTCCTGCGCGGTGGTCTGGGAATTGGGCATGCCGGCGCTGTGCAGCACAGGCAGTGCGGCGTCGCGCGCGGCGTCGCTTGCCCAGGCGAGGTCGGTGGCAATCTTGGCGTCGCTGTCGCCGTCGACGACGTCGGCGCTAAAGATCTGGTAGGCGTCGTAGCTGCGCGCCACGGTGCCGCTCACCGTGATGGAACCGGTCGAGGTCGGCGCGGCCTGCGCGGATGCGGGGAACACAACCGCGCAGATGCCGATCAGGAGGGCAAGCAGCGCAAACAAGATCGGGAAGGAGCAAACTTTCTTATTCACGACGCCCACCTCCCTTCGCATTCGCCTTGCGACGAATGTGCATCCAGGCCGCAGCAGCGCAAAGCACCGCCGCGCCGGCAAGGTACGTCAGAGTGACGCCCGACATACCAGAAAGGGGCAAAGAGGTTGAGTAGGTGTTAGTGAAGGTGGGGGTGGAAGTGTCGGTGAGGTTCTGTTCTTCGGCACCGACGTCTGCTTTCCAGTTGCCATCGGAGTCAACGGTTCCCTTCATGTAGGTCACCGCACAGTCGATCCTTCCTTCGGTGTTATCCGTTGCCGTAACCGTGAACTTGTAGACCGAATTATCGAACTTGTAATGCGAGAAAATCGAGCTATCGTCCTTCTCGCACATATAGTACGTGAAGGTCTTGGAAGCGCCACGGCCCGGAACATCAGAATCACTCTGCTTCAGACTGGCAAGATTGTAATTAATCTCGCCGAAGCCCAGGGTCTGGGATTTGTCGCCGTCGGCAGTAGTGGTAATCACGCCGTCGGGGTCGGTCTTAACCGTCTCGGCTTCTTTGAAGCCCGTGTTATCCGCAAACTCGAGCGTAAACTCCTTCATCTCGCCACCCTTAACGACCTTGGTCGCCGCAGGCGTCCAGGAGCCGGTAGATTCGTACGGAGTGTACTTGTTGGTGAAGGTCTTTGATCCATCGGGGTTGGCAATCGAATAATAGCCGTTGCTATCCTGCACTACGCCCCACGATTCTACGTTGTCCCACTCCCCAGAAGACTTGTCGAGTTTGTGCTTGGTCACACTGACGTTTTCAATTGTGTAGTTATGGATCTTGAGAGCTACCTGCTGGTTCGGGTCGTTCTTTTTCGGAACAGTCATGAGCTCGGTCGGGTTATCCTTGGCGCTTACCACAATCTCATACACAGCGGAGTCGTACGTGATACCCGGTTCAGCGCCGGAATCTTCGACCAAGTAGTATGTGATAGTGGTTATGTCAGCTGTACCACTCGTTGCGAACTGTTCATCAAGATCAAACGTGATGTTACCGCTTGCGTCATTTTTTGCAGTTCCAACCTCGGTGCAAACGTTACGATTGAATGTCGCGCTAGCCAAAGGGTCGGTTGAGTCCTTGCGGTAGACCCTAAAGGTAAACTGATTCTCTTCGAGCCCCTCGTTCACATTTGTCTGCGAATTACGTAGTACCTTGGTCGCCTTGAGCTTGAGGCTCGGATAGACATACGTGTCCTCAGGCACGCCCATGTACAGGTCGCCGTTCGACATGATGCCGCCGCCATGGTCCCAGGAATAGTTGCCGGTGATGAACGTTGTCGCAACTTTTTGCGCATTGATCGCGGCTTCGTCTTGAGCTGTAACACCCGAGCTCAGGCCGATGCTTTTATATACCTGCACGCCACCGTTAGCGGGGATAGTAATGGCTTGCGTAAGCTCTTTACTTCCCTTGTATTTGGCGTCACCGCCGCCAAGCATTTTGCCAATCACCGCCGCGATCGGGGTCTTATGATCCTCCGCCGCAAGGAAGAAGTCCGCGTGGCCGTTTTCGCGAAACTCTTTGGCTTTGTAGGCGTCAGCATCCTGGTTCTTTTTGTGTTCAAGGCCTTCGTAGCCACCAGCGGATAGGTGAGGGGTGCCTTCGTTACCGCTATTCGTTTCAGAATTATAATCAGCTTTTGCGTCCTGCTGATCTTTGGCAGACGAATTGCCAAAGATTGCTGTGCCCTCAGTGTTCGTTACCAACGTCTTGCCCGTAGGGCAGACTGCAACGCCACCGCCATAGCCGCCAGCGGTATTGGCGCTAATGTACGAGTTATATATGAATAGCCTACCAGCAGTCTTCTCCTTGCCCAAATCCGAGTTTCCCTGGACAAAGATACCGCCTCCGCCCCAGTCAAAGCGAGACATGCAAGAGTTATTAGTGATGTAGACTGGGCTATCGTTTGACGACCCATTTATCATCGCGTCAACCATCTGGCCCACTCGAATGCCAGCACCTTCAGATCGGTAGCTCACGTTAGAGGCAATAATTCCTCCCGTGATTTTCAGCCACGCCATACCCGTACGGGATTGCTCATTACGGTCGACATCCGTGACATAAACGCCGCCGCCTGCTTCCTCAGAATAGTTGCCCGTGATCTGGCCGCCCGAAATGGTGACATGAGTACCGTTTCTAGCGGCAAGTCCAGCGCCGCCATGATCGCCATAACCATCTTCGCCACAGAAATTGGCATATTTATTGTTAGTGATGTAGCCACCGGAAACAGTGACGCTGCCGCCTTCGGCCATGATGCCGCCGCCGAAACCAGTGCCAGAAGGAAGTGTGCTGTTGCCGGAGATTACGCCACCAGTTATGGTGACCGTGGAACCTCCAGCATACACACCGCCGCCACTAGGAGCGCTGTTGCCGGCAATTACGCCACCGGTCAGTTTTAGGGTCGAGGCCTTACCTTTATCGTTGGACACCTTAATGCCCGCGCCCGCACCCGAGCTAGAAGCGCCACACACATAGCCACCGCTCATGTTGACAGTAGAGCCGTTCTCGGCATAGATGAGGTTGCCAACATTGCAATTATACTGTTGGGTAATTACACCGCTATCAAGATTAAACGTACCGCCCGCATAAACGTTGATGAGCCTCATCGTGGAGCCGGCAGCGGTACCCACGATGGCACCGTTGATGCTGACCTCGTGCCTATAGAGAGTCTCGGTTGTCCCCGTACCGTTCGGCGTAGATTCGGTCACGTAATACGTGAGTTTGGTCGGAATGCCAGAGCTGGTGTCGTAGTCCATCGAGGCAACTCGCCCATTATTGCCGCCATCCGAAGTCTGCTTTTGATCAGACCCTTGGTTAGAATCTTTAACTGTAAGCGCCGCGTTGTTGGTGATGTTGAAGAGCGGCTTATTTGAATTGTCGCCCGAATGCGTGATTTTATGGCCGCTTAAGTCCAGCGTTATATTGCTGCCGCTCTTCTCAAGTTTGATTTCGCCGGGATAGTCGATATCGTTTGCAAGCTCAAAGCTAACAGCTTGATTTTCCCCAACGCCCTGAAGCTTATCTCGCAATTCACCGCCATTAGCAATAGCCGTGGCTGCTTCTTCGTTCTCCGCAGCTTCTTCGGCTACCGAGACAGTGCCATCGTCGACCGCTTCATTATCTTCTGCCTGCGACTCGTCCTTGGGCTGCTCCTCCGGTTGGGGATCGCCCACGCCGTTTTCGACATCGTCACTATTCTGGTTTTCGGTATCCCCGTTGTTGGTGTTTTCTACATCAGTAGACTCACTTGAGGAACCCCCCCCCATCACAGTTTCCTCGGTAGAATCTGTCTGGGCGTCGTTGGCAATGGCCTGCGAGATCGGAGGCATGACGAGTGACAGTACCAGGCTCAACACGGAGGCTCCGCACAAAACGCCTGCCAGTACACGGCGCGTCGCTTTTTTACTCTGCTTAGTTTTTTCTGAATTCGCTTTCATCGATGTCTCCTCCCCAAGAGACCGCGATCTTGCTCTTTCACTATCAAACGTATCTGCGCAACCTGTAATTGCGCACGCTTAGTAATACTATTGTAACTATTGTTTAAACATGCGAGCAACAAAACCGACATTTTTGTAGCCAGTTCTCAATTCTCTTGACATTTACTCATATTTGCTTTCGTTTATTCGCTATAAAATATCTGTTTCTACTGGTAATTTAGTTGCCTATCATTTTTTAATAGCATTTTATTTATTTGCACAACATTTTGCTCAAGAGCATGCATCCTGCGAACGGTCGAAAATCGACCGTGAACGGTAGGTCATTAACCGGGAGGAATAGACTACCAAATTGATGGGAATATCTTTATTTCATCGGTAGTTAGAAGCGTAATGTTCAGACAACCATATCTGAATTTTCGCGCAGATTTTAGGCATCAATTCGCCCAAATCGCCTGAGGACACCGCAAGGCGTCTGTTCCCTTTGCGGTGACTCTCCCCCGGCGCTACAGCAGATGCTCCTCGATAAAGATCGCGATGCCGTCTTTGTCGTTGCTCGCGGTTACAAAGTCGGCGGCGGCACGGGTGGCGTCGCTGCCATTTGCCATGGCCACGCCCACGCCGGCGTCGGCCACCATGCAGGTGTCGTTGTCCGCATCGCCAAACACGCAGATGTTCTGGAGCTCCATGTCGTTGAGCTCCGCCACGCGCACAAGACCGCGCGTCTTGGACACGCGCGGATCCATGAACTCGTAGAGCCGCTGCGTGGTTTGCAGAGCCGCCGCCTTAACAGTGTCATCGGCAAACGTCGACGCCCGCTCAATCACCCGCGGCATTACCTCGGGCGCCATGGTAAACATCACCTTGGGCTGCGGCTCGCGCAAAAACTCGGCAAAATCGACCACCTGGTAGGGCACACCGTCGACGCGCGACAGGTGCTCGACGCACGCGTTGCTCTCGGGCACGTAGAACACGCCGTCTCGGGGGCAGACGGGCGTTGCCGGAAGGTCCACCATGTGCTTGCAGATGCGCGCGATGGTCTCGCCCGGCAGCGGATAGCTCAGCTCGTTGATGTCGTGCGCGCGGTCGATGACCTCGGCACCACCGCAGCCCACCATCACGTCCACCAGGCCTTCGATGCCCCAGAGCTCGTACATGGCCTCGGTCGCGTGGGCGTCGCGCCCGGTGCACAGGCCAAAGAGCACGCCGCGCTCGCGCAGGGCGCGGATCGCCGCCACGGTGCGCGGGGACACCGTGTGCCGGCTCGTGAGCAGCGTGCCGTCGATATCGCAGAACACGGCTTTAATGTGGCTGAAGGAGGTGTCCATGGGGGCCTTTCTGGGTTGTGCGGCGATGTGGGGTGTATTCGTGAACGGCGTACATGGTATACCAAGGCACAGGCCGTTGGGGCCCGATCGCCACAAAGGTGCCTGGCCCTTTTTGTGGTGGCCGAACCCGAAGGGCGGCCTGGCCCGGGGCGCAAACCATCACAACATTCGACGCTTTTCGGCAAAATCGCGATTTTCATCGAATGTTGTGATGGTTTTTACTGCCTTGCGGCACGATCAAAATGCCGGCGGCCAAACAGCAGCAGCGCCACGGGAACCGCCGTCACGACCGCGCCCGCTCCGATGAGCGTCTGTTGCACGCCAAATGTCGCCGCCAGCCACGGGGCAATCGCCAGCGGCGCCACGCCGGCAAACATATTGCCAAAGCCCATGACCGAGTTGACGCGACCGAGCCGCTCGAGCGGCGCCGTCGTTTGCACGATCGTGTTGTGGAGCGGGTTGACGATGCCCCAAGCTATGCCCAGGGCAATCTGGCCGACGAGGGCCACGCCCACGTACGGTGTCCCCACATAGAGCAAACTTCCCAGGCCCACGGACATAAGCGCCACAAGCAGCGTTTTAAGGTTGACCAGGTGCGGCGGCAAGCGGAGCGCGACCACGGCGCCCAGCACCGCGCCCACACCGCTGGCCGACGAGAGCCAGCCCATCCACTCGACACCGACATGCAGAATATCACGGTAGAAGAACGACTCCAGCGGATCGAAGGCGCCGTAGCCAAAGTTCGAGAGGAAGATGATGCAGAAAAGTAGCGCGAGAACGTTGTTGGTAAAGACTGTCTTGATGCTGGTCGCGAAGGTTGCGCGGGTGGTCGTGCTGGGGTTGGAGCTTTGTCCCGCACGCTCCCCTTCCTCTGCCAAATCGGCATCCGCATGCCCGGCGACATGGCTGGTCTGCGGTCTAAAGCCCCAACCGGCGACGAGCGCCAGCACTGTAAAGAGCATCATGAGCACAAACACCGCGCGCGACGACGCAGCCGCCGCGACAAAGCCGCCCAGCGTGGGGCCAACGATGATACTCACGTTTGAAAACATGGCGATGGCAGAGTTGATGTCTTTGAGCTCGACGGGGTCGTCGGTGAGATACGCCGGATAGGACGTGGCGATGGGCTGGGCGAACCCCATCACAAAGCCCAGGAGTAACGCGCCGAGCAGGACTATGCCGGTCGCGCTGCCAAAAACGAGGATCGCCGCACCCGTTACTAGCGTACCGACGATACTCAGCAAGAAATGGCGGCGCGGGCCCCAAGCGTCGAGCGCCGCGCCACCCGCAAAGGACCCCAGGATCACAAAGACGTTCATAAAAAGGACGGCCAGCGATGTCGCCACGACCGAGGCATCGTCTGCATAGGTGAGCGTTCCGATGACGCCGATAAAGTAGCTGGTCTGAAAACCGGTGTAGATGAGAAAGCGCATCGCCACCAGACGCTTGGCCTGCACGGACAGCGATGATTGAGGCTTTGAGAAAAGGGAGGCGAGCATGGAGACTCCTTGTTTCATACGAATGCGGACGGCGGGCATTCGCCACTGTCTGTCAAATCAATCTATCCGCATGAAACATTAAGGACGCATCAAGCCCCTTCTCTCCGTTTTTCGCCCGTCATGAACTACTTGGTAGATTGTAAGGCATGTCCCACACATCTACCAAAGCAAAAACCACCACAAAGGTGCCTGTCCCCTTTGTGGTGGAAATGACGTTTGCCCAGATAAAACCTGCCAAAATAAACCTGTCCCTTTTTGGCAGGTTTTAGGCCAGATGGTCTTGGATGAGGTCGCAGATGGCTCGGGCGTCGTTGATGTTGACGGCTCGGGTTGCAAAGCCGGCGTCGAAGGCCTGACGCGCCAAGGCCTCATTGCAGGCAAGGGCCAGCGTGTGACCGTCGACCAGGTCGAGCGAGCTCTTGCCGCGCAGACGGTCGACACCGGAGCGCGCGACCACGATGTTGTCGAAGCCCTCGGTCTTGTAGCCCTCGATGATCACCACGTCGACATCGTTGTAGCGCAACAGCAGCTCGCGCGCGGGCATCTCGTCCTCCTCGCGCGTGTCGGCATACTCCGCCCAGCGCGTGGCGCAGATGAGTCCCACGTGCTTGGATCCGGCCTGGTGATGGCGCCAGGTGTCCTTAGCGGGCACGTCGATATCAAAGCCGTGATGCCCGTGATGCTTGAGTGAGCCCACGCGCAGGCCGCGGCGGGTGAGCTCGGCAATGACCTTCTCGACGAGCGTGGTCTTGCCCGAGTTCTGGTAGCCGATAAACGCGATCGCGGGGACGGCCGGGGCCGGAGCTGCGGGCGCGACGGCGACGGGTGCGCTCGCGGATGCGTCGCCCGCGGCTCCCACGGACTCAACAGCAGCGGCCTGGCGCTCTGCGCGATCCCACACGCCCGAGCGGCCGCCCTCCTTGTGCAAAAGGCGTACGTCGACGATCTCCATGCCGCGATCGACCGCCTTGCACATGTCATAGATCGTTAAGCACGCGGCGCTCGCTCCAGTCAGGGCCTCCATCTCGATACCTGTCTTGCCCGTCACGCCGGCCGTAACCAGTACGTGAAAGCCAACCTGCCCGTCCGTGCGCGCCGGCGCCCAGCCCTCGGGCCCGTCCTCGGCCGGCGTCCCCGCCGGAGCGATGGGCGCAATGTCGCACTTGCTCTTGGTAATGAGCAGCGGATGGCACATGGGGATGATGTCGCTCGTGCGTTTGATGGCCATAATGCCCGCCACGCGCGCACAGGCAAGCACGTCGCCCTTTTTGGCGCGGTCCTGCAGCACCATAGCCTGCGTCTCGGGGTGCATGAGGATGGTGCCCTCGGCGATGGCAATGCGATGGGTCTCGGCCTTGTCGGACACGTCGACCATGCGTACCTCGCCCTTGGCGTCCACGTGCGTCAACTCGTCACGACGGGCGTCGCGGGCGGGCTCGGTGGCAGCGCTGGCAGACGGCTGCGCGGACGCGTCGGCGTTACCAGCATTCGCCGCAGCCGTGACTTTGTGGGCAGACATCGCGGCCCTGCGAGCGGCCTTGGTGGCATCGGCGTACCTGCTCTTGGCCATATGATCATCCTCCGATTTGAGACATAAATCGTTGCGTGCCCTCAATTATCGCGTGTTCCTGCGGTTTGTGGGCCACGGCATCGCGCCAAATCGAAAGTACCTGCATATCATCACCACGGCGCAGCGCCTCGCGCACCGAATACTCGGCATCGCTAAACAGGCACGGGCGCACGTTGCCGTCTGCCGTCAGGCGCAGACGGTTGCAGCTCGCGCAAAAATGATTGGACATGGCGCTAATAAAGCCGACCGTTCCCGCCGCGCCCGGAAAGTGCCAATAGCGCGCAGGGCCCGCGCCGGCAGGAGCGTCGTTGATGTCGAGCGGCTCGAGCTCGCCCAGTCCCGCCGCGGCGGCCCCGGCATTGATGCGCGCCCGCAGCTCGTCGCTCGGCACGGTATCGCTCGCGTCCCACAGCTCGGGATTGAGCGCGGGCGCATGCGGGTCCACAGCGCAATGCGAGCTTGTGTGCTCGTCGCCGATGGGCATGTATTCGATAAAGCGCAGATGGATGGGGCGGTCGAGCGTGAGCCGCGCAAGGGCCGCCACATCCTGGTTGAGCCGGCGCACAACAACGCAGTTGACCTTAACGGGCTCAAAGCCCCAAGCTAGCGCCGCGTCGATGCCCGCCATGGTCTGCTCGAGTCGGCCCAGACGCGTGATCTTTCCAAAGAGCGTAGGGTCAAGCGTATCGAGTGAGATGTTGACGCGGTTAAGCCCGGCATCTTTGAGCTGCGGCGCCAACTTGGGCAGCAGGGCACCGTTGGTGGTAAGCGAGATGTCCTCGATCTGCGGAATCGCGCGAATGTCGCGAATGAGCGGAATGATACGGCGGCTGACCAGCGGCTCGCCGCCCGTCAGGCGCACGCGGCGAATGCCCTCTCCCGCTACCAAGCGCACAAAGCGGGCGATTTCCTCGGCGCTGAGCAGCTCGTCATGCGCGCGGGGCGCCACGCCATCGGCCGGCATGCAGTATATGCAGCGGAAATTGCACTTGTCGGTAACGGCAATGCGCAGGTAGTTGATATCGCGGCCAAAGCCGTCATGTTGCACGCGCCCGTCCACGCAGCCCTCCCCTCACGCGGCGTTTTATTCTTCGGAAAACATAATACCCCACGAGAGAATCACGCCGACACCAGTACGACAGGACAGGTCGCTTCGAGCAAAACGGACTTCCAAGCCCATCCTCAGCATACAAACCATCACAACATTCGTCACTTTTCCCGTTTTTGGCAAAAAACGTCGAATGTTGTGATGGTTTACCTGCCCACAGCACCCCGCAGAAGGGCCAAAGCGCCCCTAAAGGCTGCCGTCCCAGTGTCGAATCACGAATTCTCGCAGGTCGTTCTGACGTTTCTGGAACGCTTCGCTTCGGTCGCACTTAAGGCCCATAGCGAGCGCGATGGCATTCATCGCCCGGTGCAATTGCAGCTGGTGGGCAAACTGAGTCCCGGTGAGGACAATCATCCTAAAGCCCAGCGCGCTCAGCACGGTCATACGCTCCGCGTCCAACGCGCTGCGCTGTTTATCAAGATGGTCCGAGCCGTTGTATTCAATCCCCGTACCGCTTGCAGGCGCATATACATCAATCTCGAAATACCCGGCCTTAGCGAGATATTTGAACTCGTTGGGAACATCGACCCGATAGTTGAGCTCGATCTTGGCGTATCCCAGCCCTCCCTGGGAACGTTTTGCTACGACCATGATTGCGGTGGCCGTCTCCATGGGCGACCGCGCGCCATCGTGCACGCGCTTGAGCGCGGCGGCCGCGCGTATAGCCCCCTGACGAGATCGGTTCTCATTGCAATAGGCAATCAAGTCGGCAACGGTATACCTCTGCCCCATCTCGATATAGTCGCCTGTCGACAGATGATTCAAATGGTATCGGGCGCAGATTTCGTAGCCATATTCCAGCTGCTCGGGCTCGCTCATCCACGAACCCGCTTGGACAAAGCACATGGCCTCATCAACCACCAGAAGGCCCTCTGCCACCTCGATAAGATGGCCTGGAGGTACCGGCGCCCCAAACACGTGGCATCTAAATCCAGCCGGCGTCGAGCGCTCAAAATCGAAGTTGACGAGCGTGTCGATATGATCGAGCTCTTCTCGTGGAATACCCAGCAAAACCAGATAGTCGGTAACAATCCCAACTGCCGTTGAAGCCCTCAGCCCCTTGGCATCGAGCCCCAATTTGGGCAGGCTCGCAGTCGGCTCCGCCTCGTTAGCAAGCGAGTCCTCATCGTATAGGCTGCTTGCTCGCGAGAGCGGCTCGGACGGGCGCGCCACGTTGTGGTACAGCCAGGCAGTCTTATGGGACAGGACGATCGGCAGGTCCATGAGCCCTCCAATGGAGTCGGATAACCAACCTTATTCCCCTGCCCACGGGTCCGCACACCTTCGTGCGCAAGAAAGCGATTCCACCCGGTCGAGTGGCAGAAAAACCATCACAACATTCGATGCTTTTCCCGTTTTTGGCAAAAAACGTCGAATGTTGTGATGGTTTGAGGCGAGATGAGGAACACGGAGGGATCAAAGCATCGTGCTCGAACGGGTTAATCCAGCTCTTTTAAGCCATGCGCCAGCTGCCAGTACTCGCCGTGCTGGGCGAGTAGCTCTTCGTGCGTGCCGCGCTCGATGATGCGGCCGTGTTCGAGGACCATGATGGCGTCGGCGTCGCGGACCGTGGACAGGCGGTGCGCAATCATAAACGTGGTGCGTCCGCGCATGATGCGGTCCATACCGCGCTCGATGAGCTTTTCGGTACGCGTGTCAATGGAGCTCGTGGCCTCGTCCAGGATGAGCACCGGCGGATCGGCGACGGCCACGCGCGCGATGGCGAGCAGCTGACGCTGACCCTGCGACAGGTTGGCGCCGTCGGCCGTGACCGGTGTGTCGTAGCCCCGCGGCAGGCGGCGGATAAACGAGTCGGCGCAGGCGGCCTCGGCAGCGGCGCGCACCTCCTCGTCGGTCGCGTCGAGCTTGCCAAAGCGGATGTTCTGCGCAATGGTGCCGCTAAACAGGTGCGTGTCCTGCAGCACAATGCCGAGCGACCCGCGCAGGCTGGCCTTGGCAATGTGCTTGACGTCGATGCCGTCGTACGTGATCTCGCCGTCATCGACCTCGTAGAAGCGGTTGATGAGGTTGGTGATGGTCGTCTTTCCGGCGCCCGTCGAGCCCACAAACGCGATCTTTTGCCCCGGCTTGGCAAACAGGTTGAGATCCATGAGCACACGGGTGCCCGGCACGTAGGAAAAATCCACGGCATGGAAGCGCACGTCGCCGGCAAGCGGGACCAAGCCGCACGTGAGCTCGGTACCGTCGGCAGCCACCGCGCGGCCCGACCCATCAACGGCAGCCACATCATGCAGGTGCCCGTACGCGCCCACGCCCTGGCCCTCGGGAATCTTCCACGCCCACGCGGCATCGCCCGTCTGCACCAGCTCCACGCAGCCCTCGTCAACCTCGGGCTTAAGATCCATGGCAGCAAACAGGCGCTCGGCACCGGCCAGTGCGTTAAGCAAGAAGTTGCCCAGCTGCGTAAACTGGTTGATGGGCATGGCGGCCTGACGCACAAAGACCAGGTAACTTGCAAGCGCGCCCACGTCGGCGAGCCCCTTGATGCAGAGCATGCCGCCCGCCACGGCGACGATGGCATAGTTGACGTAGCCAATCACGACGGTCATGGGCACCATGGAGTTGGCATAGCTCACGGCGGCGGTGCCAGTGCGGCAAAGCTCGTCGTTGCGGCAGGTGAAGCCGGCGACATTCGCTGCCTCGTGATTAAAGACCTTGATGACCTTTTGGCCCGAGACCATCTCTTCGATATATCCGTCCAGGTCGCCAAGCGATGCCTGCTGGGCGGCAAAGAAGCGCTTAGAGCGCGCGCCCGAGTAGCGCGCATACAGCACAATGGCCGCATCGCACACGAGTGTGATAATCGTGAGCTGCCAGTTAAGGATGATGAGCATGGCCGTGGTGCCCACAACCTGAATAGCGGCCTGAATCACGTTGGCAAAGCTGTTGTTGAGCGCCTCGGAGACAGTGTCGACGTCGTTGGTGAAAAAGCTCATGATGTCGCCCGAGCGCGTGCTGTCAAAATAACTGAGCGGCAGCGTCTGGATGTGCGCGAACAGGTCGCGGCGAATATCGGACACCACGCGTTGGGCCGCGCGCACCATAATCTGAGAGTAGCCCAGGGCCGAGAGTACGCCCGCGGCGTAGATGATCGCCGTCAGGATGACCTGCTTGGTAAGCAGTTCCTCCCCGCCCGTGGCCAAACCGTTAACGATGGGACGCACCATGTAGGTGCCGACGAGGCTCGCGATGGCGGCGACGGAGGCGAGCACGCCCACCGCGAGCAACGAGAACTTGGCATGCCCCATGTAGGAGAGCAAGCGGCGCACAGTGCGCTTGAGGTCGACCGGGCGTGCTTGGGCTGCGGTCTTAGGCATGGCACTCACCCCCTTCCAAGGGTGATCTGCTGGGGACGGAGGAGAACAGATCATTCGCGCAGCCCTCGTCGCAGCCGTCGCCGGCGTCCGCGTTCCCCGCAAACTCCATCTGCGAGGCGTAAATTTCCTGGTAGATGTTGTCGCTCGCCAGCAGTTCCTCGTGCGTGCCCACGCCGTGGACACGACCGTCGTCCAACACCACAATGCGATCGGCATCCATGACGCTCGCGATACGCTGGGCGATGATGAGCACGGTCGTATCGGGAATCCGAGCGATGTGCTCGCGAATCTTAGCGTCGGTCGCCATATCGACCGCGCTGGTGGAGTCATCAAAAATGAGCACGCGCGGGTGCTTGAGCAGCGTGCGCGCGATGCACAGGCGTTGCTTCTGGCCACCCGAAACACCGGCGCCACCTTGCCCCAACTCGCCGTCCAGCCCGCCGATGCGATCAAGGAACTCGTCCACGCACGCTGCGCGGCAAGCCGCGAGGAGCTCATCGTCCGACGCCTGCGGATTGCCCCACTGCAGGTTCTCGCGCACGGTGCCCGTGAACAACACGTTCTTTTGCAGCACAATGCCCACGGCGTCGCGTAGAGTCGCGAGGTCGTAGTCACGCACGTCGCGTCCGCCCACAAGCACGGCGCCTTCGGTGGCGTCGTACAGGCGCGCAATCAGCTGCACAAGCGAGCTCTTGCCCGATCCCGTACCGCCGAGGATGCCCACCGTCGAGCCGCTCTCGATGCGAAGGTCGATATGCTCGAGCACATCCTCGGCTGCATCCGCGCGGTATTTAAAGGAAACGTCGCGGAACTCGATACTGCCGTCCGCTGGCGCCGCAGTCGCGAGGTCTCCCGCAGGGCTGGCGATAAAGGGCTCCTCATCGAGCACCTCTGCGATACGGCCCACACTCGTAAGAGCGCGCGTGAGCAGCAAAAACACGTTGGAAATCATCATGAGTGAGTTCATGATCAGCAGCACGTAGCTCATAAAGCCCGTGAGCGAGCCCACGCCCAGCTTGCCGGCGAGAATCATGTGGCCGCCAATCCACAGGATGGAGAGCGCAGCCACGTACATCGACAGCTGAAACACCGGCAGGTTGAGAACCGCGTTGCCAAAGGTCTTCGTCGCAGTGCCGGCGAGTTCGGTATTGACGGTGTCGAACTTGGCCTCCTCGTGCTCGGTACGAACGTAGGCCTTGACGGCACGCACGGCGGTGAGGTCTTCCTGTACCACGCCGTTGAGGTGGTCCATCGAGGTCTGGAGTTGGCGGTAGAGCGGACTGACGCGATAGGTGATGGCGCCCAGTACGATTGTCAGCACGGGCAAGATGATCGCAAAGACGGTGGCGAGCGGGCGCGACAGCATCAGCGCGTAGATAAGGCCGACGATAAGCGTCACCGGGCCGCGCACCATAGGGCGAAAGCCGTTGCCCACAGCATTTTGGATAACGGTGATGTCCGTGGTCATGCGGGTGACGAGCGAGCTGGCGTCGTAGTTGTCCAGGTTACCAAAAGCGAGCGTCTGAATCTTTTTATACTCGGCCTCGCGCAGGTTAGCGCCTAGGCCCGAGGCAACGCGGGCGGACGTGCGGGCATAACCCAAGCCCAGTACCAGCGAAAGCGCAGCGCACACCAACATGTACGCGCCCTGCAGCAGCATGTAGTTGATATCACCCGCAGGCACGCCCACATCGATGATGTTGGCCATGATGACCGGGATAAACAGCTCGAGCACCGTCTCGACCGGCACAAAGAACACGCCGAGGATGGCATCGCGACGGTATGCCCCTAGATAGGAAAACAGTATTTTGAGATTGCGCACGCAGGTTCAACCCCCATCAAACGTTGTTCGCAAACGCACGTATTATTGCGCGCCGAATAATGGTGTCAAGTATTCCGAAATCGTTTTCTGCAAGGTTAGCGCCGGCGGCGAGTTCTCGTGATGTGTGTCCATATTCACTCGGAATAATGGTGCGCGAGACTTTTTCGCTTCGGCGTCAACACAAACCTTGACTCTACAATCGTTGTAGGGTTTTCACTACACTGGTAGCTAAACGAACCAAGCAAGAAAGTAACCCGCCCATGGAACATGACCTCACACGCGGCAATGTCCTCAAGACCATCGCGGTCTTTGCCCTGCCTTATATGCTCTCGTACTTTTTGCAGATGCTCTACGGCATGGCCGACCTGTACATGATGGGGCAATTTAGCGGCGCCGCCGGCATCACCGCCGTGGGCAATGGTGCGCAGACGCTCTATATCATTACCGTGACGCTCGTGGGCCTGGCCATGGGAACGACGGTGATCGTCGGCCACGCCGTGGGCTCGCGCCGCTTCGACCGCGCCGAGACCGCCATCGGCAACACCATTACGCTCTTTATGGGTGTCTCGGTGGTGCTGGCCGCCATCTTGCTTGCACTGTGCCCGCAGATCGTGGCACTCATTGGCACGCCGGCCGAGGCAGTCGAAGGAACCGCCGCCTACCTGCGTATCTGCTTTGTCGGCATTCCCTTTATCGCCGCATACAACATCCTCTCGGCCATTTTTCGCGGCCTGGGCGATTCGCGCTCGCCTATGTACGTGATCGGCGTGGCATGTATCATCAACATCGCGCTCGATTTTCTGTTTATCGGGCACATGGGGCTCGGCCCCGTGGGCGCGGCGCTCGGCACGGTGACCGCCCAGACGGCCAGCGTTGCCCTCGCGCTCGTGTGGCTCAAGAGCCGCCGCACGAACATCCACGTTAAGCGCAGCGACCTGCGCCCCCAGCCCGAGGTGCTCGGCAGCATTCTTAAAATCGGCTCGCCCGTGGCCGTGCAGGATGGCTGCATCCAGGTGGCGTTTATGTTTATCACCGTCATCGCCAACCACCGAGGGCTCGTCGACGCTGCCGCCGTGGGCCTGGTCGAGAAGATGATCAGCTTTTTGTTCATTGTGCCGAGTTCCATGGGCGCCACCGTCAGCGCACTCACGGCGCAAAATGCCGGCGCGGGCAAGGGCGATCGCGCTCGTCAGGTGCTCAAAGACGCCATGACCATCTCGGTGGTGTACGGCTGCCTGATCACGGTGCTGATGTGGCTGGTAGCGCCGGCGTTTATCGGCTTTTTTGCCAAGGACGCCGCAGTGGTCGCGGCCGGCACTGGCTACATGCGCAGCTACATTTTCGACGCGATCTTTGCCGGCATCCACATTTGCTTTAGTGGCTTTTTCGCTGCATACGGCAAGAGCTACATCGGCTTTGCGCACAACGTACTAGCCGTGGCGCTCATTCGCGTGCCGGGCGCGTGGCTGCTGTCGAACGCCTATTCCGACACGCTGTTTCCCATGGGCATCGCCTCGCCGTGCGGATCGATTTTGTCGGCGGTCATCTGTGTTGTCGCGTTTACCGTACTCAACCGGCGCGGGGCTTTTGACAAGTTGGCAGCGTAGCGGGGCGACGCGAAATCGCCCTTATCGACGACATCATCAGCGACGACCCGGCGACCCAAGTGACGCGGATCGCGGTGCCGGTTGCCCCAGCAAAGTAAGAACCGCCCAGAAAACGTTCGGCTGAAGGCAGAATCTTGACGTTATAGGCCATATTTTGCCTCAAGGTCATCGAGAGCCTCAAAGGCATCACGCGCCATGCCAGCAGCACGCTCCTGCTCGGCCACAGCTATACGAGCCATCAGACGAGCCTTAGCCTGTTCCTGAACCATGAAGTCATAGTCTTCAGATCGAAGTACAACAAATTTGCTATAGCCGTTTTTTGTAACAGTCACTGGACCAGGAGCCTCCCAACAAGCTCGCCAAACGCCGGGGACAGTCCACGATATGGCGGTTTTACTCCTCCGGAATCGGAAACGCACGGATGAACTCTGCAGGCGAGAAGGTCTTGATGGTCGAGCGCACAAAAGCGGCGCGGTCACGCGTGATGATAAAGTCCACGCCGGCACGCTCGGCCATCGCACGGATACAGCCGTCCTCAAAGTCCGGCTCATCGGAATAGGCGGAGGTAAAACAAGCTTCTTGGTCGAGAGGCTCTACCGAGTAGCTCTTAAGACAGTCGCGCACTACCTCGCGGGCGCGCGCCTCGCCTGCCTGTTTAGTGAGAATGTAGTACACGTCCTTGAGAGAGCAGGCCGAAACAACGCCCTCGATAAGCCCCACGTCAACGAGCCCCTTGATCGTTTGCGCCGCTGCGTGCTCCGGCCGGCCCGGAAGCACGCAATCGAGCAGAAAATTGGTATCGAGAAATGCCCTCATAGGTAGCGCTCCCTCGCGACGCGCTTTTCATCTTCAACCGTCATCGTATCGAGCGGCGTTCCCTTTGGCATGTTAGCCACGATATCGAGATACTCCTGGTAGTCCTCATTCTCCGCGAGCATCTCACGGATCTCCTTCCAGGTGATCTTGGGATGCCACATCGTACCCACGTCGCGCTTGGGCTTGCCCGTGTCGCACGTCGGTTTTGCGCCCCCACGCTCCTGGGCAGCGTCATATTCCACTGCAACCGGGCCTTGATAGTCGAGCGGCACGATCTTGAACAACGGCTTGCTCCGCTTGAAGACCACAACCTCCTCGCCCTCATTGGCAACCTTTTCGGCCACCTGCGTAAGGTTTTGGCGCAGTTCCGAAAACGCGACGGTAACCATAACTGCTCCTCTCAACATATATCTTCACTGCTAAGTATACACGTTAATGTTAATGTTTATATATAAAGACCGCCGCAATGGAGAACCGTCATTGTGAGGTCCCTCTGCCCTGCATGAATCTCTTATCGCTCTGGGACGGCACCGGTTCGCAGGATCGCCCTCATCGACAATATCGTCAGCGACGACCCCGCGACCTACGTGACGCAGATCACGGTGCCGGTTGCCCCGTCCAAATAAGAACCGCCCGGAAGGCATCGTGCTTCCGGGCGGTTCTTCAATTTGGTTATCGATGCGCTAAGCCTCCGGCACCTCACCGGTCGCAAGAATCTGCTCGAGTGCGTCCTCGTCCAACACGGGCACACCCAGCTGCTCGGCCTTGGTGAGCTTTGAGCCCGCTTTGGGGCCGGCGACCAGATAGCTCGTCTTCTTTGACACGCTGCCCGAAACCTTGGCGCCAAGCACCTTGAGCGCCGCGCCCGCCTCGTCGCGCGTGCGATTGACAAGCGTGCCGGTAAGCACGAAGGTCAGGCCCGCGAGTGGTTGTGCGTCGGCGAGCTCGCCCGCCACGCCAGCGTCGGCTGCGGCTTGCGCGTGTGCAGCGCCCAGGTCGACTTCGAGCGACAGGCCCGCTTGGCGCAGACGTTCCAGCACGGCAAGGTTCTCGGGCACGGCCAGGAATTGTTTGACGCTCGCCGCAATCTTGGGACCGATGCCCTCGCACTCGGCAATATCCTCTTCGCTCGCCAAGATAAGTTTGTCAATCGACAGGAATCGCTCGGCGATGACCTCGCCCACGCTCTTGCCCACGTGGCGGATACCCAGGGCAAACAGCACGCGACCGAGCGGCTGGCTCTTGGACTTGTTGAGCTCGGCGATGATTTTCTCGGCTGTCTTGAGGCCTACCGGAATGGGGTCGCCCTTCTTGACGCCCTTTTTGCTGTTGGAGCTGGCATAGGTGCGCCCCGTGTCCAGGCCTGCGATGTCGTCGACCGTGAGCTGGTAGAAGTCCGCGACATCGTGGATCAGGCCGGCGGCAATCATCTTGTCGACGATCTCGTCGCCCAGGCCGTCGACGTCCATGCAGCCGCGGCTCACCCAATGGAGCAGGCGCTCCTTGAGCTGCGCGGGGCAGTCGATGGAAACGCAACGGTAGGCGACCTCGCCGTCCTCGTGGACCACGGGGCTGCCGCACACGGGGCAGACCTCGGGCATGTGCCAGTCGACCGAATCGGCCGGGCGCTTATCGAGCACCGGGCCCACGACCTCGGGAATTACGTCGCCTGCCTTGTGCACGATGATAGTGTCACCCTCGCGCACGTTTTTGCGGCGGATCTCGTCGATGTTGTGCAGCGTGGCGCGCGCGATGGTGGAGCCGGCAACCGTCACCGGGTCGAACTCGGCGACCGGCGTGAGCACGCCGGTGCGACCCACCTGGATGCGTATCTCGCGCAGGACGGTCTGCTTTTCCTCGGGCGGGAACTTAAAGGCGATGGCCCAGCGCGGCGCGCGGGCGGTAAAGCCCAAGTCGAGCTGCTGCTGGAAGCTATCGACCTTTACAACCACGCCGTCGATGTCGTAATCCAGGTCACCGCGATGCTCGAGCGCCTGGGCACAGAACTCGTGGACCTCGGCCGGCGTGGCGCAACGAGCCACGTTGGGGTTGACGCTAAAGCCGGCGCTACGCAGCCAGTCCAGAAACTCGCGCTGGCTGTGGACGTGCAACGGGTCGGTATCGGCAATGGCATAGATAAAGGTGGCCAGGTCACGGCGTGCCGTGACCTTGGGATCCTTTTGGCGCAGGCTGCCGGCGGCGGCGTTGCGCGGGTTGGCGAAGGGGTCGCGACCCTCGGCATCGGCCTCGTCGTTCAGACGAACAAAGCTGCCCTTGGGCATATAGACCTCGCCGCGTACTTCGATGGTGCGCTCGCGATCGGCGGCCATGTGGGCGAGCGCCGGCTCGGACAGATGCATGGGCACATCCTTGATGGTGCGCACGTTGAGCGATACGTCCTCGCCCGTGGTGCCGTCGCCGCGCGTGGCGGCGCGCACAAAGGTGCCATTTTGGTAGGTAAGCGCCACGCCCAGACCGTCGATCTTAAGCTCACAGGTATAGGTGACGCTACCGGCACCGAGCGCATCCTCGGTGCGCTGGAGCCAAGCGTCGAGCTCGTCCAGGTCCATGGCATCGTCCATAGAATACATGCGTGCCATGTGCGTGACCGGCGTAAACTGCTCGCTCACATAGCCGCCCACGCGCTGGGTATAGCTGTCGGGCGTCACCAGGTCGGGGTAGGTCGCCTCGATCTCCTGCAGCTCAACGAGCATTTTGTCAAAGGCGGCATCCGTGATCTCGGGCGCATCGAGCATGTAGTAGCGATAGGCGTGGTAATCGAGCTCGTGGCGCAGCTCGGCCGCACGCGCTGCCGCCTGGGCACGGGCGTCGGCCGGTGCGGCGGCATCCGCGCTCGCGGGCGTTTCGGTATCGATGTCCACGCCGTCCCCAAACAGGCTCGATTGCTCCATAGCGGCACTCCTTCGCTCGATTTCAAACGGATACTAGAGTACCACCGGTCGCAAAGGGGCCGAATAGCGGTCTCAAACCGCACCGAATCGGCAGCCGTCGGATCGGGGTGGATCGCGCGATCAAACCATGCCCTTGCCGTTTCTACATGATCCGTTTTCCTCCGTCCCCAACGGATCAATGAGAAAAGAGGGGGGCTGTCCCGCGTTGGCGGAACAGCCCCCCTCTGGCATTGGTATGTGCGAAACGGCTCGCTAGAACCCCTGACCGTAGCCCTGGCCCTGGCCCTGCTGGCCTAGCAGCTCCTCCAGGTACTGGCGCAGCTGCTCGTCGGTAATACCGCCGTTGCCGGTGTCGGTCGAACTGTCGTCCTGCTGCTGGTTCTGCAGCTCCTCATCGGAGCCCAGCTCAACCGTGACCTTCTTCTCTTCCTTGCCGCGCATGAGCGTGATTTCGACTTTCTCGCCCACCTCGTGGCTGCGCAGCGCAATGATCAGGCCATCGGCGCTCGTGATCTCGTCGTCGTCCAGCTTGGTAATGACATCGCCCTCTTGGATGCCAGCCTTGGCAGCAGGGCCATCCTCAACGACGCTCGCCACATACGCGCCGCTATCGGTGCTCAGCTTGTTGGTACGGGCGTTGAGCGCGTTGACGCTCGAAAGCGTAGCGCCCATGTACGGATGCACCGGCGTCTTGCCGTCGATGATCTGGTCGGCAATGTTCTTGGCATAGTTGACCGGAATGGCAAAGCCCACGCCCGAGCTGGAGCCCGAGTAGCTCTCGATGAGCGAGTTGATACCCACGAGCTCGCCGTTGTCGTTGACGAGCGCGCCGCCGGAGTTGCCCGGGTTGATGGCGGCATCGGTCTGGATCATGTTGGCGTAGATGGTGTTGCCGCTGGTAGAGCTCATGGCCGTGGAGCGGTAGAGCGCCGAGACGATACCCGTGGAGACAGACTGCTCGTTGCCGAACGGCGAACCGATCGCCATGACCCACTCGCCCACGTTGAGCTTGGAGGAATCACCAATCTCGATCGGTGTGAGCTTGGAGGCGTCAGCATCCTTGAGCTTGATAACGGCGAGGTCGCTCGAGGCATCGTTGCCCACGAACTCGGCCTCGTAGGTGGTGCCGTCGTCCATGGTCACCACGTACTGGTCATAGCCGTCGACCACGTGGTTGTTGGTAAGGATGTGGCCCTCGGTATCGAGCACTACGCCCGAACCGACGCTGCCCGAACTATCTGACTCGTCGGCAGACTGCGAAAGCGAGCCATTCTGACTACCGCTCGAAGTGGCGGTGATGGAAACCACGGAGGGCAATGCCTTGGCAGAAACGGCCTCGGCCAGCGTGGTGTCCTCGGAGTCGATGGTGATCTTTTGCGTCGACGAACCCGAAGCGCCCGCCGTCACGGCATTCTTGCCGCCACCGATATCGAGCGTGCCGCTCATAATGAGCGCAATGACCAGCAGGGCGCCGCATGCGCAGCCGGCGAGCGCTGTAATGAAAATCGGCAGCTTTTTGGTCTTGGTCTTGACCACTGTGTGCTTGTTTACAACCTGCTGGCCACCCAGCGGCTTGCCGGTCTGCGTGTCGTAGGCCTGCACATAGGGAATGTTGCTACCGGCAGGCGTCGACTCCACCTGCACACGCGGCTGCTGCTGGGTCTCGCCGGCGTTGCCCGCATCCTGGGGACGCTGGGAATCGTACTCGCTCATAGCTGCGATCCTTTCGTCAAATAACCAAAGGCCCGCCAAACATGTGGCGGGCCATCATTGTTCACGTTGAGTTGTACCCCAATATGCGGGCGAACGTGTATGAGAACGCAATCTTTTAGGAAGGCTTAAGTTCTGCTGCAGACCCGAAAGGACCCGGCCTACGGCAAAACCACCACAAAGGTGCCTGTCCCCTTTGTGGTGGAAATCTAGTCCTTAAACAGATAGCCCACGCCGCGGACGGTGGTGATGTGCGCCGCGATCTGCGGGCCCACTTTGGAGCGGATGCGTCGAATGTGCACGTCGACGGTGCGCGTGCCGCCGCAGTACTCAAAGCCCCACACGCGGTGCAGCAGCACCTCGCGGCTGTAGGCACGGTTGGGATGCGTCGCCAAAAAGCTCAGCAGCGAGTACTCCATCAGCGTCAGGTCGATGGGCTCGCCATCGAGCGTCACCTGGTAGGTAGCCAGGTTGATCTCGAGGTTATCGATGTTGAGCACATCGTCGGCGGTAACGGTCTCCTCCTCGCCCATCAGGCGCTGCGCGCGAGCCTTGAGCTCGTTGGGCGTCGCCGTGGGGCACACAAAGTCGGCATGCGCGTGATTGGGCAGGCGCAGGGTGCCGAGCGCCTCGTCGTCGACGATCACCAACATGGGGACGCCGCCGCGATCGTCAAGCCACTTGGCAATCTGATCGATGCGGTCGCTGCGGATGCCGTCGGAATCGAGGATCAGCAGGTCAAAGTCGTGCGCTGCGGTCGGCGAATCGGGGGTTGCCAGGCTCACCTCGACACCCAGGGTGGTCGTCAAGCTGCGGGCAAACTCGTGGAAGCGCGTCGTGCGCGCCATGAACAGGGCACTCTTTTCGGACATATCGGCCTCCAAAGAAATGAGCTCAATCGTACTGGAACAAGCCAGCGCGATTAGGAGTTCGCCAGGTAGTGCTTGATCTCCCACTCGGTGATCGTGGACTCAAACTTATGCCACTCGTCGCGCTTCTTTTTGAGGAAGAAGCTGTGGATGTGCTCGCCGAGGGCATCCTTCATAAACTGCGAGTCCTCAAACACGTCGAGCGCCTCTTTGAGCGAGCGCGGCAGCGGCGTGTAGCCGGCCTCGAGCATCTGGCGGTCGGTAAGCTTGAGCGTCTCGGCCGTTGCCTCGGGCGGGAGCTCCAGCTTGCGCTCGATGCCGTCCAGACCAGCCGCCAGCGTGACGGCGTTGACCAGGTACGGGTTGGCCATGGGGTCGGGGCTGCGAAGCTCGATGCGCGTGGACAGCTGCTTGCCGGGCTTGTAGACCGGAATGCGGACCATACTCGCGCGGTTGCGCAGGCCCCACGTGGCGTACTGCGGCACGGAGTCGCCGCCCGTGGTGATGCGCTTGTACGAGTTGACCGTGGGGTTAGTGATGGCGCTGATCTCGCGCGCGTGCGCCAAGATGCCGGCCATGTAGTGCTTGGCGATATCGGAGAGGTGGTACTTCTCGTCGTCCTCGCCCCAAAAGACGTTGTTGCCGTCGTGGTCGAATAGCGACTGGCACAGGAACATAGCGCTGCCGTCCTCGCCCGCCAACGGCTTGGGCATAAAGGAGGCGTGGCAGCCGCTCTCGTAGGCCTGCTGCTTAATGATGAGTTTGGCCGTGGTGATGGCGTCGGACATGCTCAGGGCCTCGGCGTGGCGCAGGCTCATACCGTGCTGCGAGCGGCCGGCGGCGTGGAAGGTGTACTCCACGGGCACGGACATCTTCTCGAGCGTGAGGACCGTGTTGCGGCGCAGGTCGCGAGCGGCATCGCTTACCGAAAGATCGAAGTAGCCCACGTTGTCGAGCGGCTCGGGGGTATGCTCGTCGGGGAAGTAGTAATACTCCAGCTCGGCGCCCACGTTGAGCAGGTAGCCGGCCTTCTCGGCCTTATAGAACATGCGGCGCAGGGCGTCGCGCGGGTCGCCGGCAAACGGCTTGCGATCGGGAGTGCACACGTCGCAGAACACGCGGGCGACGCCGTTGTGGCTCGGGCGCCACGGCAGAATCTGGAAGGTCGAAGCATCGGGAAACGCCAGCATGTCGGCTTCCTCGGGCGTGGCAAAGCCCTCGATGGCGGAGCCGTCAAAGCCAATACCCTCCTCAAAAGCGACCTCGAGGTCCTCGGGGCTAATGGCAAAGTTCTTGAGGCGGCCGAGAATGTCGACAAACCACAGACGCACAAAGCGGATGTCACGCTGCTCTACGGAGCGGAGTACGTAATCGATGTTCTGCTGGTTCATGTCGCTCCCCTTTCTTTCGGGCGGGTTTCGACTGGTCTATATCGCAGATACTATCGCAGAAAAATGTTTCCGCAGGGTTAAAGCGTATCAAGCGCTCAAAAAACGTGCGCGAACAGGCAGATATGACAAGTAGCTATCGTTCGGATTCGGAGACAATTTGCCTACAGGCTCGTTCCAGCGCAGGGAACTCCATCGTCACTGCATCCCAGACAACCGAGCGGTCGACATTGCCGTAATCATGCGCAAGATAATTTCTCATGCCGATAATTCCGCGCCACTCAATTTCGGGATGAAGCCGCTGCGAGCGTTCCGACAACTTGCCCGCTTCTTCCGTCACCCTAAGCGCACACATCAAAAGGGAGTCCGCCAACGCCCTCGTCCGCACGTCATTCGCATGCAGAAACTGGTCCTCGGTGATATCAAAAGCCTTGATGCGCTCGTTCGTTTCGGAGATGGCCTCCAAAACCTCTTGGGCGCGGAGACCGTCTGACTTACGCGCGATCATAAAGGATCACTCCTTCGCGCTCGATTACCGCGGCAAGATCGTCATCAAGATGATCACTAGAGACGAGATCAACCTGCCTCCCGGTTTCTTTGCGCACCGCCTCACCAAATGCCGACAGCGCGAAAAGACCAAAGCCCTGCTCGCGATCGACTTCGAGACGCAAGTCGATATCACTATCGACACGCGCCTCGCCACGGGCATACGAACCAAAAAGAATCACGGTTTTGATGGCGGGAATCGGGCTGGCCGCCTCGCGGATGGCGGACTCAATCTGAGCAATATCCAAAATGTCTGCGGCGACGTTTTCGCTCGCAGAGTTTTTACCAAGTGAAGGAACAAACGGCAGCGAACGCTCGCGCAGCATCTGTCTCATAAACATATTGACCGCAACAGACGAAGTCATGCCAAGTTCTTCGCACAGCTCGGCAAATGAATCTTTAATTGACGAGTCCACTCGCACACTCAGCACAGACGCAGCCATGGATACCTCCTGTATGACATTGTCTATATATTATCACACAGACTAGCGCGAAGTCGAGGCGCGGTGTTCGATGTGACCGGGAACCTCGATGCGCTTGGGGGCGAGCTTTGCGGCCTCGCCCACGGTGGTGGTGACGACGTCGATGCGCTCGGACAGACGCTCGACCACGCGCTCGGCAATGGTGAGGGTGTCCTGCGCGGCCGTGGTCACGCCACCAAAGAGCACATGGTTCCAGGGGTAGTCGTCAAACGTCGCGATCTTGAGCCCCGCCGGCAGCGAGGGTCCCAGCTGCGCTAGCGCCTCGGTCAGACGCAGGAAAACCAAGCCGTTGACAGCAATGAGGCCGAGCTTTTTACCTGCATAGCCGCGGATGGTCTCGTCCAAGCGGCCAACGCCCGTGGCACCGCCGTCGGCCAGGGTGACGACCTCGCCCGCAAGGCCGCGTCGCGACAGCTCGTCGGCAAAGGCCTCGGCGCGCTCGCGACGCACGGGACTATCGTCGCTTGCCTCGGTGAGCAGGCACAGGCGCTCGCTGCCCGCAGCGGCCAAGGAGTCCACCAACCCGGCGACCAGCTCACGGTTGTTAGATGTCACCAGATCGACACCGCCGTCGGCAACATCGCGGTCGAGCAGCACAACGGGCAGACGTCCCGCTGCAGCGGCGATCGCCTCGTCATTGCCTCCACAGGTGTTGACGACCAGGCCGTCCACACCGGCATCGATAAGTCTGGCGAGCGACTCGGCCTCCTTAGCGGGGTCGTTGCCGCTAATGGCCGTCATGAGCGAGCAGCCGCGCGCGGCGGCGCTGGCGGAAAGTCCTTCAAGCATGGCGCTCGAGAACGGGTTGGCGATGTCGGCCAGGATCACACCGATGAGGTTGGTGCGCGAGCTGCGCAGATTGCGCGCGGCAGCACGTGGGCGATAGCCGGTGCGCTCGATAACCGCCGCGATGCGAGTGCGGGTTTCCTCGGTCATCTGCCCGGGGCGGTTGTTGAGATAGCGCGAGACCGTGGCCGGGCTCACGCCCGCCTCGGCGGCAATGTCCTTGATTCTCATCTGCGCCATGGCGCACCCCGTTTCCCCATTGTCGGCAGCCTGAGCCATTTTAGGCATTTTTTTAAAAATCTCGCTTGCAAAACGCTGTAGGTGAGCAGCGTCGTTTTTTGCGTCTCGAGCAGATGCGATGATGGGCTAGATAGACGAGTCTTTAGGCAGCTCAAAATAGTCGGGATGCAAGGCGATAACCGGGCCCTGCTCCTCGGGCATCAGATGCAGGTGCGTCTCTGCCAGATAGCTCGCCGTGTCGGTATCGCCCTTTTTAATGGCCTCGAGAATCCGGCGATGCTGCCGACGAATCGGCTCCCAATCCAGATCCTGCGACACCATACGCAACCAGTTGTATCGCTCAAAATGCGTATTGACGCTCTTCATCCAATCCCACAACATATGGCGGCCGGCAATCACAAAACACGTCTCATGAAACAGGTTATCCAAGTCGAAAAAGCGACGCGTTTCGCTATGGTCGAGCGACTCGGACTCGGCAAGAATCTGCTCAAGCCGATGCTTTTGCTCGGGCGAGGCGGCCGAACAGCATTTAATAAGCACGCTTCTCTCGAGTTTCTCGCGCAAGAAACAGGCATTCTCGGCGTGTTCCATGCTGATTTTAGAGACGTAGGTGCCGCTCTTGGGACGCGTTTCCACCAGCTCCTGCTCGCGCAGGCGCACAAAGGACTCGCGAATGGGCGTGCGCCCGATTCCCGTCTCCTTTTCCAGACCAATCGCCGAAAGGCGCGTGCCGGGCTTGAGCTCGGCATAAATAATCTTGGAGCGCAATGCGTTGTACGCCTGATCTTGCAAGCTCTGATAATGCTGGTGTTGTTCCATAAAGCCCTCGGATGAAGCTCACGGTTTGTCGAATATCACCACGTAATACTATCGCATCGACACGCCCCAGCTCCCAATCAGTCTTTTTGGGACGGGGTTCTTTTGGCTACCCTGACCCGCAGATCGGCCCCCTTGCCACAAAAGTGGCCTATCTACTACGTTAACACGGATAGCCTCGACCATACCGAAAACCGTGAAAACAAAACCGCAGGTAGACAGCTTGTCGATTTTCGAAAAAGCCGACTATGGTTGACCCCTGCGGCTTAAACGTAGTAGATAGGCCCTATTCGTGGCACAGCACTACTCCATCCCAAATTGGCACCCCGAGCCCTCGTGAGTTGCCAACAAGCTGTTCGCCCAGCGCTTTATCCGCGCGGCATTTGGAAAATAGCACCACCGCAAAACCCGCGAGTAGCGCTTACTTTGCTATATCTTGCTATACTTTGCTATATCTTGCTATATCTTGAGCAAAGGTGGCTCACATGCAAACAAACCCTTTTAAGCCCACAGCAGGTAAAACACCTCCCACGATTATCGGCCGCGAAGATGTGCTCGAAGAATTCAATGAGGGCCTCGTCAACGGGCCTGGTGCCCCGGGGCGCCTAATGCGCATAGCCGGCGTCCGTGGAACGGGCAAGACGGTCCTCCTTGACGAGTGCTCACGTTTGGCGCAAAGCCGTGGCTGGACGGTCATAAAAGAGGTCGCAACCGAGGGACTTTGCCAACGCATTCTCGAACAGCTGCAGCCCAAATTCCAGGCCAAACACGCCAGATTTGAGCCCACCGTAGCTGGCATATCCATCGGCAGCATAGACATTGAGCGAATCGGTCCATCGCTACGCGACGCCATGAGACAGACAATATCCAAGAATGAAAATGGCCTGCTCATCACTCTCGACGAGGTTCAAGACGCAGAGCTCGATGAGGTCCGAACGCTCTCCATTGCGATTCAGCAGGTTATCGGCGAAGACCTTGATATAGCCTTTGTTTTTGCGGGGCTGCCTTCGATGATTGAAAGCATCATCAACGGAAAGACACTTACGTTTTTGCGCCGTGCCCTCCCCTTTGACCTGAAGGCTGTGGCAGTAACCGAAGTGTCGTACTCCCTCGAGGAAACCATTGAAGCGTCTGGCATGGAGTTGCAGCCAGGTATTGCCGGCCAACTTGCCGAGGCAACGCAAGGTTATCCTTTCATGATCCAACTCGTTGGATACTACGCATGGCAGTTGGCAAGACGCGCACATACACCGATTATTGGAGAAGAAGAAGCCGAGCGCGGCATTGCAACGGCACGCGAACGCTTCTGTGCCATGGTGATTGAGCCCGCGCTACAGCGCATTCCGCCCACGTGCATCGCTTATCTGCTGAGCATGGCATCTTTGGGGCAGACGAGCTCGACCAGCATGGTTGCCGATGCCCTAAACAAAACGCCTCAACAGGTGAGTTCCGTCCGCAGCCGCCTGTTAAGAGAATCGATTATCGAGGCTCCCTCGTACGGCAAGGTCTCATTTGCCATCCCCTACATGCGCGACTACCTCTACGAGCACAAAGCCGAACTGGAAGTTGAACTGTAGAAACGGCAACTGCCCTGCAAGACGAAAACCGTTTTCGTACGGATTAAAGCAGACGTAAACGATTTTCGTCTTGATTTGCGTACGGAATTAAGACGTAAATTGCGCTTTCGTACGCTTATTACCAGACGCAAATTGTTTTCGTCCGGCCATGCGTCCCCAATCTAGACGAAAAGAGCCCCGAGCTCGTATTGAACTGCATCCCAATTCTTGGACGGGCGCCGATGCCCTGATCTCTGCCATGTCGAGGTGCGAGATCAAATCCTTGGCGCGCTCGCCGGAGTGGTATGCCTTGTTCGGCGCCACCTTCCTGTAGAGCTTCTTGAGCTTCGTCTTCCCCTTGTTGCCCGGCGGCATCTCCGTCTCAGGTGGCAGCCCTAGGAAGGACAGGACGCCGGGCAGGTCGCACAGCATCACGTCCTCGATGTCGGCCTTGGCCGCCAGGTCGACGACTCTCTGCGCTGTCGGCGAGATGTTCGGGGTGCTGCTACCGCCCGCTGGTTCGGAAGCTGGCGGGCAGTAGCGGGCAGTAGCGGCAGTAGCGGTGTGGCTCGATAGGCCCGAATATCCGTAAGGAAGGTGCTCGCTCTCATATGTGCTGATATGCCTCGCCTCGCGAACCTTGGGATGCTTCCTGAGGTAATCCCTCAATTCGAGCCACTCTTTATGCTCATAACGCTTCGAAATCGTTTCCCCGTCGACAGTTTCCTTCACATAATGGTATGTTCGAACGCCTTCGAACTTGCCGAACCCGTTCTCGACGCTGAAGTTTCTGAACCAGCGCGAAAACCCATTCAGGTCCATGAAGTTGACTTGGGGATGCCTGTCTTTCGTTCGTTCGAATGAGTGGACGAGCGGAGTGCCTTTGACTTGTTCCAGGCCGAAGGCTTCCATTTCGCGGGCCTGCTCCTTTTTCCAGAATTCGAGATACGACGTCAGCGTCTCGCTTATCGAGATCCTCCGCACGCTTTTCTTGCTTTTGGGCGAGCGAACGCTTCGATCGGCCGCGAACTGCTGCTCAATGAGGATGCTTCTGTTCTCGACGGAGACATCGGACCACGTCATCCCGAGGGCTTCTGCCCTTCTCATGTCGGTGTCGAGCATGAGCATCACGCATGTGATGTGCGCGTCCGGTTCTCGATCGAGTAGGATGTCGAGTAGGCGAGCGGCGTGATGGTTCCTTCGCGGTTGTCGTGGAACTTTTTTGCGTACGAGCCGACGGTGTCCCTCGATTTTTGGACGTAGGTGCCGCTGTTGAGTTCTGCCTTGTAGGCTTCGAGTGCGGCGTCGACCTCTCGGCTTTTGGTGGTATGTATGGTCTGCCACGGCGAATAGCGGTATTTGCCCGTGACCGGATCCTTGCCGAGGCTGTGACGGTAGCGCCATGTGTATTTGTCGCGGCGTTGCTTCGTTCCTTTGCCTATGACGAGAGGTCGGTCGTTCATCGTGTTCCTTGCCTGAAGTGCCTGAGAATCGCGCTCGGTTGCGCGGAATGGCGCAAAGGGCTGGGGCGGGTGGGCATTACCCTTGGTGGTGGGCCCTGCGTGGGGTCACACCCCAAGGGTAATGCTCCGCCTGACCGCTTTCAAGCTCGTTGTGGGTCGAATTTGGGTCGAATTATTCCGCGTACTTTTCTTTCGTAAATCTATGAAAACATCAAATGACCTGGAGTTATATTGACTTCAATTTGGGTCGAAATGTCTGGATGAAACAACGTCGTAGCGACCTCATAACCCGAAGGTCGGTGGTTCAAATCCGCCCCCCGCGACCATGAAACTTCAGGTCGGAAGCATAAAAGCTCCCGACCTTTTTCTTTGTCTAGGGGTTTCGGCATCTCTCGTTCTTTGGGTACCTCGAGGCGGGCAATCAGATAGATGCTTACGAGTATCATAGGGTCTTTTTACGTCGCGGTCGTGTCTCGTACTGGTGCGCCGCTCTTTGTGGGACGTGTCACTTTGCCATAGGTTGTCCGGCGGCGGGGCGCAGGTCGTTCCCCGTGGCGTCGCTCCTTTCGACGCTACGCTGCCTGGCTACTCGTTCCACTGGTGCTTTTTCATGTCGACGCAGCCGTTGTCTCGGAAGGCGACTCCTTCCTCCGTCAGTAGTGCTCGCTGGTCGGGGAAGTTTGGCGCGAGGCGTCCCGCGTGGTTGACGACGCGGTGGCAGGGATAATCGCCGTAGCGATCCGCCTCGCTCAGCACCGCTCCGACCAGGCGAGAGTTTTTCTCCCTGCCGATGAGGCGCGCTATCTGACCGTACGAGGCGACGCATCCCGCCGGAATCTCTGCCACGACGGAGAGAATCTCATAAACCAAATCTTCGTCCAGGACTTTTCCCATCGTATCGCTCCCGTGTTCGCTTTTGCCTTCGGGGGCGCGGCGCCGATCACCCGTGCTGCGATTTTCGCAGCTCCCCTTACCGAAGCATCGAGGGAAAGCGCGTGCGTGTCAAGGTTGTCTGGTCCAGTTGCTGGCTCGATGCCTCGAGATGTTCGCCTCAAGTGCGACCTGCCCCTATTGGAAAAGGATGCCGAAGATGTATTTGGTGATGGCGGAGCGGCGGATGACCCCCACGAGTTTGCCCTCGTCATCAACCACAGGAAACTTCTTGAACTTCTTCTTCGCCAGCAGCGCGGCGACGCGGGCGATGCTCTGCTCGGGACGGGCACACACTACCTGGCGCGTCGCGAAATCCATGACGCAGCGATCCTTCAGGTCTTCGATACGCTGCTCAAGGCTCTGATCGTCGAAGTACAGCATGGACGCGTCGCCGCCCGTGAAGATGGTGTGAGCGCGATGCTGCGCGATGGCTCCCATGACATCGCCGTCGGAGATGAACCCGACCACCTGGTTGCGCTCATCGATTACGGGCATGCTGCTCACCTCGTTTTCGGCGAGCATGCGCACCACGTCGGAAATCGTGCAATCCTGCGTGCAGGTGAACGGCTCTTCAATCATGATGCTCGAAACGGGCGTCCCCTCGAGCTCGAGCGGGATGCGCTCGGACAGAATCTCGGACATCGCTTATGCCTCCTTCGTTTTCGGTGCGGTTTTCTTGGTGCGCACGCTGAATATGGCGCAGATAAGGGAAACGAGGCCGATTGCCGCGCACACCTTGTAAGCGACGCCCGCGCCCACGGCGGTGGCTACTTGGATGCTCGCATCGACGCCGGCCGACGCGGTGACGCTTGTCATGACCGTGACGATGAGCGCCGTGCACAAACCGCCGGCGACCTGGCGGCCGGTGTTCGCGATGGCGTTGCCGTGGGCGATCATGTCATTTTTCAAGGCATTGACACCCCATGTGTTCACCGGCATGTTCGCGAGCGACTGGCCGGCGGACTGCAGCATGCAGAACAGCGCAACCACCAAGATGGGCGTGTTTACCGTCGAAAGCGAGAGCAGGAACAGGGCGCCGGTCATGAGGGCCAGGCCGACGATCGAGATGGCACGCGGACCGAACTTGTCGAACACCACGCCGGAGATAGGGCTGATGATGATGCCCACCGCCGCGGCGGGAAGCATGGCCATGCCGGTTTCGAAGGCCGAAGCGCCAAGCGAGGTTTGCAGCAGCAACGGCAACAGCGTGTTGGTGACCAGGCATGCGGCGTTGATGAGCGTGACGATGATGGCGGCCACGCGGAACTCGCGCGTCTTGAGCGTGCCCAGTTGAAGCAGCGGGTCCTCGATTTTGCCCTGGCGTACGACAAACAGCACCAAGCACACGACACCCGCGACGATCGAGCCGAGCACCACGGGGTTGCCCCAACCCATCGACGAGGCGCTCGAGAACCCGTAGAGAAGTCCGCCGAAGGCGATGGTGGAGAGGACGACCGAGGGCAGGTCGAGCTTGGGGTTCTTCAGCTCGCCCACGTTTTTCAGCATGAACACGCCCAGCACCAGCACGAGAATTGCGAGGGGGACGATGGCGCCGATCATGGTGCGCCAGCCGTACGTGTCGATCACCGCACCGCCTACGACGGGGCCGACCGCGGGACCCGCCGACATGACGATGCCCGCCATGCCCATAGCCGTTCCTCGTTTCTCGACGGGGAACACCAGCATGGGAACCACCGAGACAAGCGGCATGAGCACGCCTGAGCCCGCCGCTTGCAACACGCGACCGATGATGAGGAACAGGAAATCAGGGGCTGCGGCGCACAGCAGCGTGCCCAGCGCGAACACCAGCGTCGCCCCGAAGAATAGCGCGCGGGTGCTGAACTTGTCGATAAGGAACGCCGAAACGGGGACCATGATGCCGCTCACCAGCGGGTATATGGACATGATCCACTGGGCAGTCGAGGCATCGATGGCGAAATCGGACATGATGACCGGCAGCGCAGGCGACATCACCGTTTGGTTCAGTAGCGCCAAGAAGGCACCCAGGACGACGACCGCGACGATGCGGATCTGGGTACCGGTAATGCGCCCATTGGCGGGCGCGACCGTACAATTATCAGACATAAGCTTCCTTCGTATCTATTCGATTCTTCGCCGAAGGCGCGCCGGCCCACGGGCGAAATAACATGCACGCGCTATGCGTGCATCAGATACGACAGGAAGAAAGCGGCTGCTCAGAGCGCACTTGGGGAACAACAGGAGAGGCCCCGTATACCAGGGGCCGCCGAATTGCGATGTATGCTTTGGTCAAATCCTTCATAGCGGGGAGGTATTCTAGCAGCCGTCTTCGCCCCTTTCAAGGGATGTAACCCAGACGTTGATTTTCTTCACCGAGGCGCCATCGTTGACGGGTGGCGTGCTTCTCTATCGCCACACCGCGGGGCGAGGGAACGCCGAGGCGAGCTTGTACATCGGCTATGTGTGCAGCTGCGAGCGTGTCGCCGGCGCGCGCTGGGCGCCAGTCCGATCCGGCCGACTCTTGCCGACGGTCGGTCGCCGTCCTCCTCCATCTCCGCCTGCTCTGTTTTTGCTCGGCTCCCTTGTCGTATCATGGACGGACGAGAATTGAGCGAAGGCGGTACGTATGAACATCCAGATATTCGGCACGAAGAAAAGCTTCGATACTAAGAAGGCGCAGCGCTATTTCAAGGAACGTCGTGTGAAGTTCCAGTTCATCGACTTGAAGGAAAAGGGGATGAGCAAAGGCGAGCTCGAAAGCGTGGCGCGCGCCGTCGGCGGGATCGACGCTGTGATCGATCCAAAGGCGAAAGATGCCGACACGGTTGCGCTCGTACAGTATCTTGCTGCCGACCAGAAGTTCGAAAAGGTGCTCGATAACCAGCAGATTCTTCGTGAGCCCATCGTTCGCAACGGCCGCCAGGCAACCGTTGGCTACGAGCCTGACGTGTGGAAGGGCTGGGAATAAAGTGAAGCGCCCACGCCCGTGGTTTTATCCACGGACGCGGGCGCTTGCGTAAGACGTCTCTTGTCGTTTGAGTGGAGCGCCCCGGCGGCGCTGAACAACGCGCCCCGGTGACGTGGCTCGGGGCTCTTTGTGCCGCACATCTATGAGAGGGAATCGATGCGCACGGGCGCTACTCCATGTAGCCGCCCTGAATGGCGGAAACCGCATACTCGGTAAAGAACTTGAGCGTGCCGGAGGTATAGCGATTAGCCTTGGGCTTCCAAGCGGCTCGGCGCTCGGCCAGGACGGCGTCGACCTCGGCCGGCTCCATCTCCTTGCCGGCGATGCCCACGATGGACAGCGAGCGCTCGGGGATGTTGATCTGGATCAGGTCGCCCTCCTCGATCAGGGCAATCGGACCGCCCACGGCAGCCTCGGGCGAAACGTGACCGATAGCCGGGCCCTTGGAGGCGCCGGAGAAACGGCCGTCAGTGATCAGGGCAATGCTCGCGCCCAGCTCGGGGTCGCTGGCGATAGCCTCGGTGGTGTAGAACATCTCGGGCATGCCGGAGCCCTTGGGGCCCTCATAGCGAATGATGACGGCGTCGCCGGGCTTGACCTCTTGCGTCAGGACGGCGTGGATAGCGTCCTCCTCGCAGTCGAACGGACGCGCCTTAAGCGTGGCCTGGAACATCTCGCGCGGAACAACCGTGTGCTTGACGACGGCGCCCTCGGGAGCAAGGTTGCCGTGGAGGATGGCGATGGAGCCGTCGGTACCAAAGGCCTGGTCAAACGGGCGAATGATGTCCTCGCGCTTGAGGTTCCACTTCTCCAGGTAGCGGCCGCACTTCTCGTAGTAACCGTTGTTCTTAAGGTCCTCGAGGTTTTCGCCGAGGGTCTTGCCGGTGACGGTCATGACATCGAGGTGAAGCATCGACTTGATCTCCTCCATGATGCTCGGCACGCCGCCCGCATAGTAGAAGAACTGCGCCGGCCACTCACCTGCGGGGCGAATGTTGAGCAGGTAGTGGGCGCCACGGTGCAGGCGGTCGAAGTCGTCGGCGGACATCTCGATGCCAAACTCGCGGGCGATAGCAGGAATATGCAGCAGCGAGTTGGTGGAACCCGAAATGGCGCCGTGGACCATGATGAGGTTCTCGAAAGACTCCTTGGTCACGATGTCGCGGGGGCACAGGTTGTGCTCGGAGAGCCACACGGACTGGCGGCCGGCCTCGCGCGCAAACTCACGCAGGTCGGAGCTGGTAGCGGGCAGCAGGGCCGTGCCGGGGAGCATAAGGCCCAGGGCCTCGGCGGTAACCTGCATGGTCGACGCGGTGCCCATAAACGAGCAGGCGCCGCAGCTGGGGCATGCGTTGTGCTTGGCAAACTCAAGCTCCTCGCGAGAGATCTCGCCGCGCTCGTAGCGGGCAGAAATCGCGCCGAGCTGCTCCAGGGTCAGCAGGTCGGGGCCTGCATCCATGACACCGCCGGTAACGACGATGGAGGGGATGTTGATGCGGCCCATGGCCATGAGGTTCGCAGGCAGGCCCTTATCGCAGCTGGCGACAAAGACGCCGGCGTCGAACGGGGTGGCCTTGGCATGGATCTCGATCATGTTGGCGATCATGTCGCGGCTGGGCAGCGAGTAGTTAATGCCGTCGTGGCCCTGGGCCTCGCCGTCGCAGATATCGGTGCAGAAGTAACGGGCACCGTGACCGCCAGCCTCGGCAACGCCAGCACGGACCTCCTCGACCAGCTCAAACAGGCCGGCAGAACCCGGGTGCGAGTCGCCGAACGTCGACTCGATAATGACCTGCGGCTTGTCCAGATCCTCGATGGACCAGCCAGAGCCCAGACGCAGCGGGTCCATCTCGGGGCTGATGGTGCGAAACTTGCCGGAACGCGGCTGCAGCTTGGCAACCAGGTCGGCTGCCTCCTGCTGAATCTGTGCCTTGGTCTTCTCGTCCATGATGCTCTCCTCTTTTGATTTGAACGGGTGTACCAATCGTTGGTTAATGAATCAGGTGTAAATGGGTACCGAGCGATGCACTCGGCGAAAGATGCTTAGCTACGCGAACTAGGCGAAGAACGAAATCACTAGGGCGCAGACAAGACCCGAAAGGCCGATGAGCGTCTCCATAACGGTCCAGGACTTGAGGGTGGTCTTCTCGTCAATCTCCAGGAACGAGAAGCACATCCAAAAACCGGCATCGTTGACGTGCGAGAGCGCCGTGGCGCCGCCGCAGATGGCACGCATGGCGGCCGAGCACGCAACCAACGACCAGGTCGTCCGTATCAAAGAGCTCTGCGACAAATCCGAGCGCCTGGCCGAGGCCGGTGAGGATTACTCCGCCGCCGACACCGCGTTCCACAATGCCATTGCCGAGAGCTCCGGAAACCTCGTCGTTCCCCGCCTGATGGGCGTGTTCAAGGCATCCGTCCCCCTCTTTATCGACGTGACCGGCAAAAAGCTCGTCGAGGAAACTATCCGCACGCACCGCGATGTGGCCGACGCCATCGCCGCGCGCAATCCCACCGCCGCGCACGACGCGATGTATCTGCACCTGGTGTATAACCGCAACATGATTGCGGAGGGAGCAGAAGCAAAAGGCATTTAGGGCCCGACAATAATCTTTCTTTGGCAAAACGCAGGCGGCGGCTGCCCAACACACAGGGCAGCCGCCGCCTTTTGCAATCGATTGGTGCAAAGGGGTTGACTAGAGCTCGCAGGCAACCTTGTAGCCGTCGCCGATGGCATCGCGGATGTTGCCGCACTTCTGGGCATCGCCCAGTACATGGGCAGCAACGCCAGCAGCGGCAAGGTCGTCGGCCAGCTTGGTATTGGGACGATAGCCCATGGCAAGCACCAGCGTATCGGCACCGGTGATGGTGCGGACCTCGCCGTCCTTCTCGTAACTGATGGTGTCCTCGGTGATCTCGGTCACCTTGGCCTCGGTCAGCACGTGAACGCCCTTGGAGAGCATGCGCGTGATGAGCACCGCGCGACCGGCGCCGCCCTCGTTGGCGGCGAGCGTCTTGGTCATCTCGATAACGGTGACATCGCGATTGGCCGGCGAGAGGTCATTGACCAACGGGGCCAAGTAATCGGCCGTCTCGCAGCCAACGGTGCCGCCGCCCACGATGACGATCTTCTTGCCCGGGAAAGCCTTGCCGCCCAGCAGGTCGTCGGCCGTCATAACCTGCTTAAAGCCCTGCATGAAGGCCGGAGCGATGGGCTCGGCGCCATAAGCCAGGACGACCTCGTAGCCCGCGTAGTCACGCTGAATGTCCTCGGCAGTAAGCTCGGTACCAAAGACGCACTTCACGCCCGACTCGGCCAGACGACGATACTGATACTTGATCACGCGGGTGAGTTCCTGCTTTGCCGGCGGAACGGCTGCGATGCGCATCTCGCCGCCCGGCTCATCCTGCTTGTCCACGAGCACCACGTTATGGCCGCGCTTAGCGGCAATGTAGGCTGCCTCCATGCCCGCAGGACCAGCGCCCACAACCAGTACGTTCTTGGCCTCGGCGGCAGGCTCGTAGCCGGCCTCGTCGCGCTCAACATCGGGGTTGACGGTGCAGGAGATGCGCTTGCCAAACATAATGCCGTTCAGGCAGCGCAGGCAGCCAATGCAGGGGCGGATGTCGTCGGCGTTGCCGGCAGCGGCCTTGTTGCAGAACTCGGCATCGCACAGATTAGCGCGGCCCATCATGCAGATATCGGCAGCGCCGTCCTCGATCAGTTCCTCGGCAATCCAGGCCTCGTTGATGCGGCCGACGGTGGCGACGGGAATGTTGACGTGCTTTTTGATCTCGCGCGAGCAGGCAGCGTGCGAGGCCTGCTGGGTACCGGCGGCGGGAATCGCGGAGCCGCGCTTGATGGTGGTGCCGCCCGACACATGAATCATGTCGACGCCGGCCTTCTCCAGGCGACGCGAGACGTAGATCATGTCGTTGAGGGTCAGACCGCCATCGGTGTACTCATCACCAGAAATGCGGACGTCGATGATAAAGTCCTTGCCGCAGCGCTCACGAATCTCGGCGATGACCTCGAGCAAGAAGCGCATACGGGCGTCGAGCGAGCCGCCGTACTCGTCGGTGCGCTTGTTGTAGAGCGGAGTCAAAAAGCCGCCGAGCATGCCGTGGGCGTGCGCCGCATGGACCTCGACGCCATCGACGCCAGCCTTCTGCATACGCACGGCAGCGTCGCCAAACTGATGCGTGAGCTCGTGAATCTCATCGACCGTGATAGGACGCGGCGCCTCGCGGGCATAGGACGGACCCACAAAGGACGGAGCGATCAGACGCGGCGTGCCCGGAATATTAAAGGCCATGTAGGCGGGATGGAAGAGCTGCGGCATGATCTTGCAGCCGTACTCGTGCACAGCGGCGGCAAGCTTTTCCCAGCCGGGGATAAACGTGTCGTCGTAACAGCACATGTCGCCCGGCAGATAGGTATAGGTGGGCTCGACCGTCACGACCTCGGTTATGATGAGGCCCACGCCGCCCTTGGCGCGGGCACGGTAATGATCGACCAAGTCGTCGGTCACATAGCCATGATCGGCCAGGTTCGTGGACACCGGCGGCATAAAGACGCGGTTCTTAACCTCGGTCGTACCGACCTTGATCGGGCTAAAGAGCATCGGATAGGCGGAAGACTCCATACAGGGTTCCTTTCGTTTAAGCCGCTCGGCGGCAGTTGCTAACACACCTATCGTATCAGCAACCGCCGCGTCCGCAGTCAAACATGTCCAAACGCCGGTCGGCTAATGAATACCGCGACCCAAGTCTTCGGCGATTTTGTCTACGCCCTTAAGTGCAGCGCACGTCTTTTTGTTGGAGCAATGCCCCGTGCAAACGCCACCCTGAGCGCAGTCGGCGCAGGTGCCCTTGCGGTAGATGCGCACGCACACGGCGACAAACGCAATACCGATAACAGCCAGTACAACAATATCGATAGGTGCCATAGCAAACCTCCTCTAGTTAACCATCACTTACTTTACCTCATTCTCCACCTACCAAATAGGGACAGGTTTATTTTGATTGGTTTTATCTGCGGAAATGCCATATCTCTCCCACCAAAAAGCCCGAGTGTCGCTGGGACACCCGGGCTCGTGAAAAGGGGCTAATCCTTATTCGGAATTAAGCGGAAACTGCGGCGGAAGCAGTGTTGGTCTCGTCCTCGTCGGTCCATGCATGCTTGGGCATGGGGCGGAAGATCTGGAAGAGCATCGCAACCAGCAGCACGATGGCCACAACCGTCCAGAAGCCAAACTGCCCAAGGACAAGCAGGTTATAGAACTGGTTGATGAACAGGCCGATCACCCAAGCAAAGGCGCACTCGTAACCGATGGCAATCGCGAACCACTTGCCGGAATCCATCTGGTTGCGGATGGCACCCATGGCAGCAAAGCACGGAGCGCACAGCAGGTTGAACGCGCCAAAGGCGACGCAAGCGCCCATGGTGGGGAACATGCCGGCAAACGCGGTCCACAGGCTCGGGTCGGTCTCGCCCGCGTCGGCAACGGACAGCAGCGAGCCGGCGGTGGCGACGACGTTCTCCTTGGCGACAAGGCCCGAGACGGACAGCGCTGTTGCCTGCCAGGTGCTAAAGCCAAGCGGGGCGAAGATCCAGGAGACCAGGTTGCCGAGCATGGCAAGCACGGAGTAGTCCATGAACTCCTCGGAGATGCCGTCCATCGCGGGCAGGTAGCCAAAGGAACCATTGTAGCTACCAAAGTTGGACAGGAACCAAACCACGACAGTGGACGCGAAGATGACCGTGCCGGCCTTCTTGATAAAGGCCCAGCAGCGCTCCCACACGTGCAGCGCCCAAGAGCGGATCGCCGGGAAGTGGTAGGCAGGAAGCTCCATAACGAACGGCGTCGGGCGACCGGCGAAGAGCTTGGTCTTCTTGAGCATGAGGCCCGAGGCGATGACGGCAAAGACGCCCAGGAAGTAGAAGAGCGGACTGATCCACGCGGCGGTAGTGGAAGAATCGCCGATGATGGAACCCATGAGCAGGGCGATGATCGGCAGCTTGGCGCCACAGGGAATAAACGTGGTGGTCATGACCGTCATGCGGCGGTCCTTCTCGTTCTCGATAGTCTTGGTGGCCATGACGCCGGGGACGCCGCAGCCCGAGGTCACGAGCATGGGGATAAAGGACTTACCGGACAGGCCAAAGCGGCGGAACACGCGGTCCATGATGAAGGCGACGCGGGCCATGTAGCCGCAGTCCTCCAGGAAGGACAGCATCACGAACAGCAAGAACATCTGCGGGACAAAGCCCATGATGGCGCCGATGCCGGCCACGATACCGTCGCAGACCAGCGAATCGACCAGGCCACCGTCCTCGGTACCGCCCGCCACAAGGGCGTCGTGGACCATGGTGGTAATACCCGGAACATACGGGCCATACTGCGCCGGGTCGACCGAGTCGGCGTCGTCACCCGCGGCTTCGACAGCCTCATCGTATGCATCGCGGCCCTGACCGAGCACATACCAGCCATCGGTACCAAAGAGCTGGTCGTTGGTGAAGTCGGTCACCGTGCCGCCCAAGGTAGAAACGGCGATGTAGTACACGCAAAACATGATGACCACAAAGATCGGCAGGCCCAGGATACGATTGGTAACCACGCGGTCGATCTTCTCGGAGGTGCTCATCTTGGCCGGGGCCTTGGTGAGGCACTCATCGATGATGTGCGCGATGACGCCATAGCGCTCGCCGGTGATGATGGACTCGGCATCGTCGTCGCAATCCTGCTCGCACTGGGCGACCAGCTGCTCCACGCGAGCGGCCTTCTCCTTAGTGAGGTTGATGAGCTTGCAGGCGTCCGCGTCGCGCTCAAACAGCTTGACCGCGTAATAGCGGCGCTTGTTGGCGGGAACGCTCGCCGGCAGGTTGTTCTCGATGTGGTCCAGAACGTCCTCGATGGAGGAATCGAACTTGTGCTCCGGCACCTGGCCCTTAGAAGCGGCAGACTTCTTGACCTGCTCGAAAAGCTCCTTGATACCCTTGTTCTTAAGGGCCGAGATCATCATGACCGGGCAGCCGAGCTTCTTGGAGAGCTTGTCCGTGTCGATCTTATCGCCGTTCTTCTCGACCAAGTCGGCCATGTTGAGGGCGACGACTACGGGCAGGCCGGTCTCGATAACCTGAAGCACCAGGTACAGGTTGCGCTCGAGGTTGGTGGCATCGACCACCTGGACGACCACATCGGGCTCGCCGCTCATGAGATAATCGCGCGAGCATTGCTCCTCGGGGCTGTAGGGGGAAAGCGAGTAGATACCAGGGAGGTCCGTGATGGTAACGTTCTTGTCGCTTAGGAGCTTGGCCTCCTTTTTCTCAACCGTGACGCCGGGCCAGTTGCCAACGTAGCCGTTGGCGCCGGTGATCAGGTTGAAAAGCGTGGTCTTGCCGCAGTTGGGGTTACCCGCCAGTGCGACATGGATCTGAGAATCCGCCATTCAATCCTTCTTCCTTATGTGCCCGCGCTGCTTTCTCCGCACGGGCTGGATAATGTGCTTCAAAGTGCTGCATTAAGTTAGAAAAACCTAACTTTATCTGCAGAAATATACGCCGCAAGCCCCTACTGGACCTCGACGACGGCCGCCTCCTCCTTGCGGATGGAAAGCTCGTAGCCGCGCACGTTGATCTCGACCGGATCACCGAGCGGCGCAACCTTCACGACCTTGAACGAAGTGCCCTTGATGAGCCCCAGGTCCATAAGGTGGCGGCGAAGCGCGCCCTCACCGTGAAGCTTGACGATGGTAGAGCTCTCGCCCACCTTAACGTCACCCAACGTCTTCATCCTCTTGTCCCCCTTTCGGTTTTTATCAAATGCTGTGGACTAACCGACGGTCATGATGTGCATGGCAACCTTGGAATCGATGCCAAAGCGTGCGCCCAACACTGTGACGATGATATTGGCGCCACTCGAGCTCACCACGTGGATCTCGCTGCCCTCGACAAAGCCGAGGTCCTTGAGGTGGTGCTTCATGTCCTCATTGCCCTTTACACGAGACACGCGCACGGTTTCGCCCGCTTTTACCATCGAAAGCGGCATGGCCGGCATCTGCGGTCCGCAAGACATGAGTGAGCTCCTAACGTCGGTTCGTCCTCAACATCGACGCGATAAAAGTTAACCACGTCTATGTTCGCTTTAGTAAACTAACACGTGGTTAACTTTTTGGAAAGGGTTCCCATTCAGATTTCGGAAAAGTTTCCTATACGAAACAAAACAAAAAGGCACGGCAAAGGACTATCCTTTACCGTGCCCTATCATGCCTAGAGCGAGAGATTTCTGATCGATGTGACGCAGGAGGCCTCATCCACGCCCGAAACACGAAAGACGACGTTCTCGCCGCACTCACCATAGAGGGCCATGAGCCCCATGACATCGCGGCCATCCGTGTGGCGGTCGCCGATACTGACTGACACGTCGCTACGATGCTTGGCAATGATGTCATAGAGCAGCGCAACCGGGCGGGCATGTAGTCCCAACGGATCTTTAATCGTCTTTGTAAACTCGACCATGTCCCCTCCCGCGGCATCGCACATTCGGCCGGCAAACCCAGCCACGTGGTAGTTATTGTAGCGTTAGATGCTTGTTGAGGGCGGGACGGAAACCGCATCCCACTTCGAGCGTCAATGATGGGACACAGTTTCCGCGACGTCCGGTCATCCCATGCCCTCACAACCTCGGCGCATGAAAAACGAGGGAAGGCACGCGTCCTTCCCTCGTTACGGGCAATATATAGCCGCTCGCCTACATCAGGCGCAGGCTGACGTCCTTGAGCTGGGCGCCACTAACGGCACTCGGGGCGCCCGACATGAGGTCGGATCCGCTGGCCGTCTTGGGGAACGCCATGACGTCGCGGATGGAGTCGGAACCGGTGAGCAGCATGCACACGCGGTCCAGGCCCAGAGCGAAACCGCCCATCGGGGGCGCACCAAACTTGAGCGCCTCCATGAGGAAGCCGAACTGAGACTCGGCACGCTCCTCGGTAAAGCCCAGGAGCTTGAGCATGGACATCTGCATCTCGGCGTTGTGGATACGCATACCGCCGCCGCCGGCCTCAAAGCCGTCCATGACAAAGTCGTAGGTGCAAGAACCGGCTGCCAGCGGATCGGCCTCGATCTTGGCGATGTCGGTCTCGGTCGGCAGGGTAAAGGGCTGGTGCTCGGCAGCGTAGGCCTTGCGGTCCTCATCCCAGTGGAACAGCGGGAAGTTGACGACCCACAGGAAGTCGTGGCCCTCGCGCTTGATCTCGAGCGCATTGGCCATGTGGGAACGCATGCCGCCCAGAATCTCGTCAGAGAGCAGGCGCGGGCCGGCGGCGAACATCACAAGGTCGCCGGGCTCGACGTCCATGCGCTCGCGCAGAGCCGCCATCTCCTCGTCCGAGAAGAACTTGACGATGGGGCTGTTGATGGAGCCGTCCTCGCGGAAGGCAATCCAGGCCAAGCCCTTGGCGCCAAACGTGGAGGCCACGCCGGCGAGCTTATCGATCTTGGCACGTGCCCAGGCACCAGCGCCCTTGGCGTTGATGGCCTTGACGACAGAGCCCTCCTCGTTTGCGGCAGTCGCAAAGACCTTGAACTTGGAGTTGGCAAAGATGTCGGTCAGGTCGACCAGGTGCATACCATAGCGGGTATCGGGCTTGTCGGAGCCATAGGTGTCCATGGCCTCCCAGTAGTCCATGCGACGCAGCGGCGTGGGCATCTCGACACCCATGCGGCCGAAGGCATCGGACAGGACCTCCTCGAGCGCGCTCATGACGTCGTTCTGGTCCACGAAGGACATCTCGATATCGACCTGGGTGAACTCGGGCTGACGGTCGGCACGCAGGTCCTCGTCGCGGAAGCACTTGGCAACCTGGTAGTAGCGCTCGACGCCACCGACCATGAGCAGCTGCTTCAGGAGCTGCGGGGACTGCGGCAGGGCGTAGAAGTTACCCGGCTGAATACGGCTGGGAACGATGAAGTCGCGGGCGCCCTCGGGCGTGGACTTAAACAGGGAGGGCGTCTCGACTTCCATGAACTCACGGTTGTGCAGCGCCTCGCGAATGGCAAAGGTGAAGTCGGAGCGCAGCTTGAGGTTGGCCATCATCTCGGGACGGCGGAGGTCCAGATAGCGATAGCGCAGGCGAGTGTCCTCGCTGGTCTCGATGCCGTCCTCGATCTGGAACGGCGGGGTGACGGACGTGTTGAGCACCTCGGCGTGGTCGGTCAGGACCTCGATCTCGCCGGTCGCGAGCTTGGTGTTGGTGGTCTCCTCGCCACGGGCGCGCACGACGCCGTGGATCTTGATGGGCCACTCGGGACGCATGGTCTCGGCGATCTTAAAGGCATCGCCATCGGAGTGCTCGGGGTCGAAGGTGAGCTGCGTGATGCCCTCGCGGTCGCGAAGGTCGCAGAAGATAAGGCCGCCGTGGTCGCGGCGACGGCTCACCCAACCGGTGAGGGTGACCTCTTCGCCCACGTTCTCGAAGCGAAGCTCGCCGCAGGTACGGGTGTGCATGGAATGCTCATCGATGGGACGGGTCTGGCTCATACCAGTGATCCTCCTTTATGGATCTGTGCCGCCCCGTGTCGTTCCGGGCGGCGTCGTACAGATTTGCCCAGCCTGCGTAAACCGCGCAGCCAGACATGGCGTTCTATCTTATCGCACCCACGTCGATGTACCGCGAAAAAGTAACTCTTGCCCAAAGACTTGACGGAGACGAAACAATTGACGCGGCCTGGCCGTCGCCCAGGCGCGCCGCGTGCGACAATGTGCCCCAATACAACTGCACTCGGAAAGGCCCGCCATGACTGCACGCCTCATCGTTATGGATATCGACTCCACGCTCATCAACCAGGAGGTCATCGACCTGTTGGGCGAGGAGGCCGGCGTGGGCGAGCAAGTTGCGCAAATCACCGAGCGCGCTATGCGCGGCGAGCTGGACTTTAAGCAGGCGCTCGAGGAGCGCGTGGGGCTGCTTGCCGGCTTGGACGAGAGTGTGTTCGAGCGCACCTTTGAGCGCGTGACGTTTACCCCCGGCGCGCTGGAGCTTGTGCGCTCGGCGCACAGCAAAGGCTGGAAGGTCGGCGTGGTAAGCGGCGGCTTCCACGAGGTCGCCGACAAGATCGTGGCCGCCGCGCGCATCGATTTTTGCCTGGCCAACCGCTTGGAAGTCGTGGACGGCAAGCTCACCGGAAAGTTGGCGGCAAACATTGTGACCAAGGAGTCCAAACTTATCCAGATGCTGGATTGGGCAGTTGAGTGCGGCGTCGATATGGCCCACACCGTCGCGATCGGCGACGGCGCCAACGACATCCCCATGATTCAGGCCGCGGGCACGGGCATCGCGTTTTGCGCCAAGCCCAAGACGCGCGAAGCCGCCCCGTTTGCCATCGACGAGCGCAACCTGATGCTCGCCATGGACATCATCCTGCGCGACTAGCCGATCTGTCTAACAATTAAATCAGTCTGTCCTATAGTTTCCGAACAATTTTGTCTTAGTGTTCGGAAAAATACCTTTTGAGTGCTAGACTTTGCGCCGTCGAAGGGAACATATATGGATAAGCGAGATCTTGAGCAGTTGCTGAGCGATGTTGCCGGCGGAGCAGTCACCCCGGCTGTCGCCCTTACGCGCATCCAGACGGCGCCGACCGCCGATCTGGGTTTTGCGCAGCTCGATCTTTCGCGCGGGGTGCGCCAGGGAGCCGGCGAGGTTGTCTACGGCGCCGGCAAAACCGCCGAGCAGATTGCCGCCATTATCAAAGCATTACTCGATGCCGGCCAGGAGCGCATCCTGGTCACACGCTTGGATGTCGAAAAAGCCGCACGCACCGCGGAGCTTCTCGGCCGCGACATCGACCTGGGATATGTCCCGGACGCTCAGCTCGCCCTCGTAGGTGGCAAGCCCTCCCCTACCGGCAACGGACGCATCGTCGTCGCCTGCGCCGGCACGAGCGACCTGCCCGTCGCCGAGGAAGCCGCGTTGACGGCCGAGTTCTACGGCAACGAGGTCGATCGCCTCTACGACGTGGGTGTCGCCGGCCTGCACCGCCTGCTCGCTCATGCTGAGGAACTTGCCCAGGCGCAGGTGGTCATCGCCATCGCCGGCATGGAAGGCGCCCTGGCGAGCGTAATCGGAGGCCTTGTGAGCTGTCCGGTCATCGCCGTCCCCACCAGCGTGGGCTATGGCGCGAGCTTTGGCGGCGTGGCCGCACTGCTCGCCATGCTCAACTCCTGCGCCAGCGGCGTTTCGGTCGTCAACATCGACAACGGCTTCGGTGCCGCCTACCAGGCAAGTCTTATCAATCATCTGAGCGCCGGCACATCCCGCGCCCGCTAAGGAGCATTTCATGTCCAACCATCAGCACACGCTTATCATCGACGGCACCTCGGGCATCAGCGGCGACATGACCGTCGCGGCTCTACTCGATCTGGGCGCCAGTGAGGAGCATCTGCGCGAGCAGCTCGCCACGCTACCAGTCGACGGCTTTGAGATTGCCGTTACACGCGTAAACAAGCATGGCATCGACGCCTGCGACTTTGACGTTCAGCTGGCAGAGGAGCTCGAGAACCACGACCACGACATGGCCTGGCTCTACGGCAACGAAGCAGCTGCCGAGCACATGCACGAGCATGAGCACCACCATCATGATCATGGCGAGCACGAACACGAGCACTGCCGCGAGCATGACCATGAGGGCCACGCCCATGAGCACGAGGATCATCACCACACCCACCACCATCATCACCGCTCGCTAGCCGACGTCACCGCCATCATCGATGCCTCGCAGCTAAGCGATGGCACCAAGCGTCGCGCGCTCGCCATCTTTGCCGCGCTCGCCGCCGCCGAGGCCAAGGCCCACGGCAAAACGCCCGAGACCGTCATGTTCCACGAAGTAGGCGCCATCGATTCCATCGTTGACATCTGCTCTGTCGCCATCTGCCTCGATGACCTGGGCATCGAGGATATTGTCGTCGAGTCGCTCTCCGAGGGTCACGGCACCATCCACTGTGCCCACGGCCTTATGCCCATCCCGGTGCCCGCCGTCGTCAACCTATGCCAAGCAGGCAATATCGCCCTCACGCCCGCACCGGTCGCCGGCGAGCTCGTGACGCCCACGGGTGCCGCCATCGTCGCCGCACTGCGCACGTCCGAGCACCTGCCGGCCCGCTACCGCATCGAAGCCGTCGGCTACGGCGCCGGTAAGCGCCCCTACGAGGGCTGCTCCGGCACGCTCCGTTGCCTGCTTGTTCACGTGGACGCATAGCCATGGATGCCCGCAAAACCAAAAGCCGCGCCGCCATTGTCACGGCGTTTTCCGAGCTCCTTCGCGAGGAGGACTACGGCAAGATCACCGTCGGCGACATCATCGCGCGCGCTCACGTAGGCCGCGCGACATTCTACGGCCTCTTTAAGAGCAAAGACGACCTACTGTCCGAGCTCGTGAGCGACATCTGCACCCACGCCCTCGACGACGATGGCACACCGCTCGACGACCCACTCGTGCAGGTCGAACATATCCTCAACAACCTCTGGGAGCGCCGCCAGGGCGTTCGAGCCCTCGTAGCCGGCGCCGGCTCACGCGTCTTCGCCGACTGCTTACGCAAGACCATCATGTCACGAGCAGCCGAAACCGTCCCCACCGACCCAAACGGCCCCGCCGCCACCATGGACCGAAGCTTCCTACTACACCACATAGCCTCAAGCTTCGTAGGAATGGTCCAATGGTGGGCCTGGCACAACTTCCAAGCAGATAAGGCCGAAGTAGCCAAAGACTACCTATCAGCTATTAAGCCTCTCTTCAACTAAGTAAACCCCTCATCTCAAAGCCCCGCCCCAACCCAAAGCACAATCCATCCCAAAGTGTCAACAGCTACCCAACGCCCCTACCAGCAACAAGCCCCTCCCATCCAAATTCAGATATATATGTTGGGTTGCTTGTACGAACGCAACAAAGACCCCGCAGCTGTCCGCATGGGGTAACTTCCCAGCGCACTCCGCAGGACGCAAAAAGGCTCGCCGCACAAAGTGCGCAGCGAGCCTTTTTGCATGTCCGAGGACGCGCTGGGAAGTTACCCCATGCGGCCAGCGGACAACTATGTAGCCTCAGACTAGAACATGCCCAAGAAACCGTGCACAAACAGCGCGGCCAGAGCGGCACCGACAAACGGAGCGATGCCAGGAACGAGCAGGCCGTACTTCCAGTTGTTGTCAGCCTTGTTCTTGATCGGCAGCACCTGATAGGCCATGCGAGGACCAAGGTCACGAGCCTGGTTCATGGCGAAGCCGGTGATGCCGCCCATGCCCATGCCAACAGCCCAAACGATCAGGCCGACGCAGATGGCGAGCATCAGAACGTTCTCGCCGGCGCGGCTAGCGGCAGCAAGGATGGCGCTAATGAACACGAAGGTGCAGATAGCCTCGCAGAAGAAGTTGCGAACATAGTTCGTGCCCTCGGTGGTGGGGTTGGTCGAGAAGATGTTGCGCTGGGCAATGGGGTCGACGACGCCCTCGGAAGCCTTGAACTCATCGGCATACATAAGCCAAGCGATTACGGCGCCCACAAAGCCGCCGAGCATATCGGCAATCATGAAGGGGATGCAGCTGCTCCACGGCACCAGGCCTACGATGCACTGGGCAAGCACCATAGCCGGGTTCATGCACACGGCGCCGCCAAAGACAAACAGGCAGACCGAGATGCCAAAAGACCAAGTGGTGATGGCAAACATGTGGCCGGAGCCCTGATACTTGGTGCCCTTAAGCACGGTATCGCAGTGCACGCCCACGCCAAAGATGATCATGAGGGCCGTTGCGCCGAATTCGCAGAGGAGTTTGGTAAGCATAAAACCTTATCTTTCTTGTCAGTTATAAACGATTCGTTTAGGCCGCGCGCTAGTGCTGAGCGACAACAACGCCCAGGCCATCGGGAATGACGGCCACCTTGGCATCGGCACCCTTCATCTCAAAGGCGAGCTTGAGCGCCTCCTCGAGGGTGTTGACCGGCGTCATGTGCATATCCTTAATCATCTGGTGATCGCACAGGTCGGTGACCATGATCACGGGGTGATGCGCCAGGATGCGGGCAAAGATCTGGCTCGTCCACTGGTCGGGCAGGGTCTCGTCCTTAGGACGGTCGATGCAGGCGCGCTCAAACTCTGCCGGATCGTTGTCGGCGATGTTGTGATAGAAGCCCTCGCCGCCGTGACCGTCGGCACAACCGGCGACGTCGATGATCACACCGCCCTCGGGAAGCGTGGCCTCGGCAGAGCACATGCCCTTCACGGCCTGGTAGATGTTCTGGTCGAGCGGGTAGCCGCCGTTGGTGGTGATGGCAATCTCGCACTCGACGGGCTCAACGCCGGCAAGGCTCTTCACGAACTCGCAGCCAGCCTCGTGTGCCTTATGGATGTCGCCGGCGAAGGAGCCAATGACCTCGTGTTTGCCGTTGAGCACCACATTGAGCACAAAGGCAAGGTGAGCCATCTCGGCAGCGGCAAACATGTCCTCGCTCACGTGATTGTGGCAAAGGTTGCCTGCACGCGAATGAGAATCGTTCACAAACTGGCCGTTGTGGTTGTACATGATGGTCTTGTAGCTGGCGATGCCAGGCAGGACGGACTTGCGGCTGCCGGAGAAACCAGCAAAGAAGTGCGGCTCAATAAAGCCCTCGGCAAGCAGCAGATCGCAATCGACGGCAATCTTATTGATGATGCACTCGCCACCAGAAGGCAGGGTGCCGATCTTTTTCATCATGCTGTCGTCAGTCGCGACGTGCATAACGATTTCCTCGTTGGCAACGATCTCCTCGCCGTACTTGTTGACGAGCTCCTCGTGCGTCGACGGACGATGCATACCTGTAGCAACCAGAATGCGAACGCGCGCTTCAGGCGCAGCAGAATGGATGTGATGCAGCAGAATAGGCATCGTCACACACGAAGGAACGGGACGCGTATGGTCGGAGCTAATGATGACGATATCCTTCTTGCCAGCACAGAGCTCCTCGAGCGAAGGCGAGCCGTAAGGGTTGGCAAGTGACTCCTCCACCAGCTCTTCCTGCGATTTCGTGGTCTTAAACTCGTTTTGATGACCTTCCATCACACCTGCAAAGTTCTTATCCTCGAGCTCCAGATGCAACGTCTTGTGGTCAAACGGCAGTTCACATTCAAACAATGACGAGCGCCCTCTTCCTTTCAACTGACACACTAGATAAACCGTTGGAAGGATACGCCGCTCACCGAAAAACGCCACCGTCCACCGAGTCGTTAACATAACGTTCATATTTGACCCACAACAAAACGGCCGCGATCCCAAACGGGACCGCGGCCGCTACAGTCGTAAGGCGAGAAGCGCGCCATTCTTCTCCTCAGCTTTAATCCCAGAAGACCGAGGACGAAGGGACCCGATGGGTCTCCCTCTGAATGCATTCCGCAGCACGAAGCCCTTTCCAAACGCGCGAAGCGCGCCATTATTCCCCCAGCCAGTAATCCGCCGAAGACCGGACATCGCAGGGTCCGCCATTAGTTTACTTTTAGGCACACTCCGTCACTGATATCTTCTGTATTGAAGACGTCGATGATGCACCCGTATACCATTGACGTCGACACCATCAGATGCGGACCGCGCGGTGACCCCACATTCCGCTGGCGCCCACAGGGCTGCCCTCGTTTCCTGACATGTCCCGCGCGGGCCGCGGC
>JAXJHR010000012.1:0-42714 GCA_036299165.1 Collinsella aerofaciens
ACGGCCGAAGAGGCGTCAGCAGGTCAGTGGGTCATCGTCCCGGCGTTCAGCATCAGGGTAGCGCTGCGACGCGGAAATCGCGCGCCGTTGACGCGCCCCCGCAGTGCCCGCTTCCCCCAAGGACAATTATCAGTGCAGGTCGCGAGAGTCTAAAAAGGCGGTGTGCTCGGGAGGTTCGCGTTTTTCCCCGCACTTCCGAAATTTGAGTGCACAGAAGGCTGCGACAAAACGATTTACGCAACATATGTCCAGCAAAAACGGGTGGTAGCCGGTACGGCCACCACCCGTTTGTCTCATATCTAGCCCATAGCAGGCCAACTACTTCTTAATACCGCGCCCCAGACGCTTGGCGACCGATGCAACGGCCTCCTCACTGGCCGGTCCACAGCTCACGCAGCCATCATGGGCACGCATCTGGCCGGTGACCTCGTCCATCGCGAGCGGCGCCACCTTCTCGAGCTTAAAGCCTTTGCCGGCGCGCATGTTTTCCTTGGCCACGCTGATCATGAGCTTAATACGGTTGAGCTGGTTGACCTCGGACGCACCAGGATCATAGTCCACCGCAACGATGTTGCTCTCGGGATGCTGGCGGCGCAGCTCCTTAATCACGGCCTTGCCCACCACGTGATTGGGCAGGCACGCGAAGGGCTGCGTGCAGATGATATTGGGTGCGCCATGATCGATCAGGTCGAGCATCTCGGCCGTGAGCAGCCAGCCCTCGCCCATGTTGTTGCACACCGAAAGCACCGTGCGGGCCTTGTCGGCCATGGTGCCGATGCGCTCGGGCGCCTCGAAGCGGCGGGACTTCTCGAGCATCTCCTCCACCGGCGTGCGCATCCAGTCCACGAGCTTGATGAGCGCCTGCATACCAGCGCGCGTGGTAGCGGAGCTTCCCAACTCGTCCTTCTGCAGCTCGGCGTTGCTCATGGAGTACAGGAAAAAGTCGAGCAGACCCGGCACCACGGCCTCGCAGCCCTCGCGCTCGATGACATCGACCACGTGGTTGTTGGCTGTGGGATGGAACTTGACCAGGATCTCGCCGACCACGCCCACGCGCGGCTTGGTACCCTCGCCCACGAGCGGCATGGTGTCGAACGCGCGGATGGCCTCGCAGCACAGCTTGGTGTAGTTGTGGCGGTTAAACTTGGGCGCCAGCTTGCGAGCGCGCGCCATGTACTCCTCGTAGAGCGCGTTGGCGGCACCGGGCGTAGCCTCGTACGGGCGGCAGCGATAGAGCATCTGCATCATCACGTCGCCAAAGAGCACCGCGTAGACTGCCTGCTTAAGCAGCGCCGGCGTAACCTTAAAGCCAGGGTTGTCCTCGCCCAGCGCCACGGCCGAAAGCGAGATCACCGGGATCTCGGGGTGGCCGCTCTCGCGCAGGGCCTTGCGGATGAGTGCGATGTAGTTGGTGGCACGGCAGCCGCCGCCGGTCTGGCTGATAACCACGGCTGTCTTGGACAGGTCGTATCGACCGCTCTCGATGGCCTCCATGATCTGGCCCGTCACCAAGATCGACGGATAGCAGATGTCGTTGTTCACGTAGCGCAGGCCGGCCTCGACGGCATCGTGATCGGTCGAGGGCAGCAGCTCCAAGTTGTAGCCAGCACCACGGAACACCTCTTTGACCAGGTCAAAGTGGATCGGCGCCATCTGCGGGCACAGGATGGTGTAGCCCTCCTCGCGCATCTGCTCGGTAAAGGGCACCTTGGGCCACGCGGTCGAAGCACTCTCGCGCTGCGCCTCGAACGTGTACTTACGGCTCGCGAACGCGGGGGCATCCGTGGAGGGCGCCACCGGCGCGGCATCGCCCTGCTCGTAAGTCTCGCCCGCGGCCGTAGCCTCGGCCAAGCGCTCGGCCTCCTGGTCCTTGAGCGCCGCCATGAGCGAGCGAATACGGATACGCGCGGCGCCCAAGTTGGACACCTCGTCGATCTTGAGCACGGTGTAAATCTTGCCGCTGGCCTCCAGGATCTCCTGCACCTGATCAGTGGTCAGAGCGTCCAGGCCGCAGCCGAAGGAATTGAGCTGGATCAGGTCCAGGTCGTTGCGCATCGTCACAAAACGGGCGACGGCGTACAGGCGGCTGTGGTACATCCACTGGTCGACGACGCGAATCGGACGCTCGGGCTTTACCAGATGCGCGAGCGAATCCTCGGTAAAGACCGCAAAGCCAAAGCTCGAGATAAGCTCGGGCAGGGCATGGTTGATCTCGGGGTCGTTATGGTAGGGACGACCGGCGAGCACGATGCCGTGACCGCCGTGGTCCTCGACCCACTTAAGAGCCTCCTCGCCCATAGTCTGGATATCCTCGTGGAAACGCGCATCGGCCTCAAAGGCGGCGTTGACGGCGGCATCGACCTCGGAGCGCGTGATCTTGGGTCCGCGCACGCGACCGCGACCGGCCTCAGCATCGGCCACACGGTCGACGGCGAGCACCTGGTACAGACGACGCTTGAGTTCGGTCTTGTCGTGATAGGGCACAAACGGGTACAGGAACTCGATGTTCTGCTCGCGGATCTCGTCGATGTTGAGTGCCAACGCCGTGGGGTAGCTCATGACGATGGGGCAGTTGTAACAGTTGCCGGCGGTCGGATCCTCCTTGCGCTCCCAGCGCACGCACGGCATCCAGATGAAGTCGACATCGCGGTCGATAAGGTTCATCACGTGGCCGTGGCTCATCTTGGCCGGATAGCACACGCTCTCGGACGGCATGGACTCGATGCCCGCCTGGTAGGTCTTCTTGCTCGACTGGTCGGACAGCTGTACGCTAAAGCCCAGGCGCGTAAAGAACGCATGCCAGAAGGGGTAGTTCTCGTACATGTTGAGCGCGCGCGGGATGCCGACGGTGCCGCGCGGGGCCTCGTCGGGGCTCAGCACCTCGCGGTTAAACAGCAGCTCGTTTTTCTTTTTGAAGAGGTTGGGAGCCTCGGTCTTTTGCTTTTTGTGGCCGGCACCCTTCTCGCAGCGATTGCCGGTAATGAAGCGCCTGCCGCCGCCAAAGTCGTTTACGGTGAGCTGGCAGTTGTTGGAGCAACGGCCGCAGCGGACATGCTTTTGCGTCACGGTGAGGTGCGCGATATCCTCGGCGGAAAGGATGGTCGAGGTGCCGTCGGCGCCGGCGCGATCGCGGGCGAGCAGGGCCGCACCGTAGGCGCCCATACAGCCGGCGATGTCGGGGCGCACGGCGTGAACACCGGTGAGCTGCTCAAACGCACGCAGCGTGGCATCGGACATAAAGGTGCCGCCCTGAACGATTACCTGGCTGCCGATCTCCTTAGGATCGCGCAGCTTAATAACCTTGAACAGGGCATTCTTAATGACGGAATAGGACAGGCCGGCCGCGATGTCGCCCACCGTGGCGCCTTCCTTTTGCGCCTGCTTGACGCGCGAGTTCATAAAGACCGTGCAGCGGCTGCCCAGGTCGACCGGGGCCTTGGCATGGATGGCGGCGTTGGCGAACGCGCGCACGTCCATGTTCATAGAGACGGCGAAGCTCTCGATAAAGCTACCGCAACCCGACGAACAGGCCTCGTTGAGCATGATGTGCTCGATCACGCCGTCCTTGACGCGCAGGCACTTCATGTCCTGGCCGCCGATGTCCAGGATAAACTCGACGCCGGGCAGGAATGCCTTGGCGCCGCGCAGGTGCGCAACGGTCTCGATCTCGCCGGAGTCGGCCTTGAGGGCCTCGATGAGCAGCGCCTCGCCGTAGCCCGTGGTGGTCACGTGGCCGATGGTGCAGCCGGCAGGGATGTGATTGTAGAAATCGGCCATGATGACCTTGGCCGTGCCTAGGATGTCGCCGTTGTTGTTGCCGTACCAGGTGTGCAGCAGCTGGCCGTCCTCGCCCACGAGCGCGGCCTTCATGGTGGTGGAACCGGCGTCGATACCGATGAACACGCGGCCGGTGTAGCCTTCGAGCTTGCCCTTGGGGACGACTTCCTGGTCGTGGCGGGTTTTGAACTCGGCAAAGTCCTTGTCGGTGGCAAAGAGCGGATCCAGACGCTCGACCTCGGCACCTTGCGTGTCACCCAGGGCATCGATAGCCTCGATGAGCTGCGGGAACGTGCTGAGCTTGTTGGACTCGTGCGCCATGGCGGCGCCGCTCGCCACAAACAGGTGAGCGTTTTGGGGCACGATACGGTGCTCCTCGTCCAGATTGAGCGTGAGGTAGAAGCGGTGGCGCAGCTCGGAGAGATACTGCAGCGGGCCGCCCAGGAAGGCGACGTTGCCGCGGATGGGACGGCCGCACGCCAGGCCCGAGATGGTCTGGGTCACGACGGCCTGGAAGATGGAGGCGGCCACGTCCTCGGGGCGGGCGCCCTCGTTGAGCAGCGGCTGCACGTCGGTCTTGGCAAAAACGCCGCAGCGGCTGGCGATGGGATAGATGGTGGTGGCGTTGGCCGCGAGTTCGTTGAGGCCGCTGGCGTCGGTGTGCAGCAGAGTGGCCATCTGGTCGATGAACGCGCCCGTGCCGCCGGCGCAGGTGCCGTTCATGCGCTGCTCGATGCCGTTGTCGAAGTAGATGATCTTAGCGTCCTCGCCGCCCAGCTCGATGGCGACGTCGGTGGCCGGGATGAGGGTCTCGACGGCGCGCTTGCTGGCGATGACCTCCTGGACAAACTCCAGGTCGAGCCACTGGGACAGCAGCAGGCCGCCCGAACCGGTGATGGCGCAGGTCATTTGGGCAGCCGGCAGCACGGTCGCAGCGCCCTCGAACAGGTCGCGGGCGCAGGCGCGGACGTCGGTGTGATGACGCTGGTACTTGGCGTAGACGATTTGGTTGTCGTCGTTGAGCACGGCGAGCTTGACGGTGGTGGAGCCCACGTCGATGCCCAGGTGCAGGTTGCCACGAGCGTTCTCGGGGTTGAAGATCGCGCCTTCGGGGGCGTTGGCGGCGGCTACGGGCTCAGTGGCGGCTACGGGCTCGCTAGCGACGGACGTCTCTCCTGCCGCGTTCTTGGCATCGGCAACAGCCTCGGCAACTTTCTCGACAGCAGCGGTCGCAGCCTTCTGCGCAGCGTCCACCACGGCGGGCGCGGCCTCGCGTGCGGCAGCGACCATGCGGTCCTTGATGCCCTCGACGAGTTTGCTCATTGTCTCTCCTCTTAGTTGTTGGACTCGACGGTTGCGGCGGTGTCGACCGCATCCTCGAGCTGCAAGTTCAATAGCTTCATGCCGTACTCCGGCACGTTAATATCGATGGGTTGGCCATACAGGTCGCCGGGGCGCACAAAGGCGAGCACCGTCATAATGCGCGCCATGGCCTCGGGCGATTCGGTAAGCCCGCGCTCAAACCAGCGCTGAATCATGCCGACCTCGGCACTCACGACGTAGGTGACGTAGTAGTCAAAGAACGTGCCCAGCGCCAGGCCCAAAATGCCCGTCTGTGCACGAGGCACTACGGCCTCACGCGCGGTATCGATAATCCTTTTAATGAAGGCCTGGTCGCCGCCCGGACCCAGCAGCGCACCGATTAAGTCGCGGTTGGCCGCAAGATAACGCAGCAGCTCAACCGAACCGGGCGCCGGCTCGAGCTCATCGATGTTGTGATAGAGATCAGGCAGCTGAGCTGCGGTGATGAGCTCAATGCGCTCACGGATCTCAGCCAGCAAGCCGTCCTCGATTTGATTGATAAAGTCGGGAATATCGCGGTAGTGCGAATAGAACGTGCGGCGCGTAAGGCCAGCGCGCTCGGTGAGCGACGCGACATTAATACGCGAAAGGTCGCCACTTTCGGCAAGCTCGCTAGCAAGTGCCTGGCGAAGGGCACGCTGCGAGCGAAGGGACCGGCGATCGCATTTCTCGAGCTGGGACAAGCGTCCTCCTTGTTACTCAGCCTGTGCGCTATTGCACAGTGCGAGTATTATTGCACACCGTGTGCATCAACACGTAAAGGCAATATTTGGAATGTGACGAAGGGGCAGCCTCTTTGTCACATCCAGCGACCGCCTAGGTTGTGCCGGTTGTGCCAGGCTTTTAGAGCGGCATTACCGATTGTCCAAAATGTCATTCGTGGGTAGAATAGTGTCGACGGCAGCCCAAGTTCTGGAAAGCTGGGCAGCGCCGTTGTTTGCATTAGGGGGTCAACGCCTTAGCGGCGGCGACCCCTTCTGTTGCGCTTCGAACGCTGCTTGAGTGCCTCGGAAAGGCCGACAAGCGCCGTGAAGAACGAGACCAAAGCGGTCAGAAGTCTCACGAAATCAATCAAATCGGTCATGGGCATCACCTCCCATCAGATGGAGGGCGCTGCCCGACACATGGAGCTGCCGTCAACGATACCGATTCTATCAAAACTTAGTTATATATACGAATATATGTTCGCATGTCAAAGGTGCAGGATCCTCGTGAAAAAGGGACCGTCCCTTTGCCACATTATTCAATGACGGTGCGAGAGTTTTGCTTATGCATGGTGGCAAGCATGTGTTTGGGGACGGCGTGGACCATGCAGCTGCCGATGGTCGCACTAGCGGCGGCCTTAGCTGCATCGCTTGCGTTTTTGGTCGCGTAGCTGTGGCGGAAACGCTTGAGCATGGCGATGTCGTTGCCGCCGTCGCCGTAAACCGCGACCTCGTCCTCGGCAATGCCGTAGTAGCCCGCCAGCCAGGCCACACTCTCGCCCTTGTTGCACGCTGCGTCCGTGATCTCGAACATCACCGGATCGAACGGCGCGTTGACCACGCGGTCCGAGCGCTCGGCCAAATAGGCCTTAAGGTCGCGCTCTAGCTCGGGCGAGGTCACGCGGCAGTTGATCTTGCACACATCGTGGCGCAGGATGTCACCGATCGACTGGTCGAAATATTGTTCCTCGTGATACCCGCCACGTGCGCGCATGCCACGCATCACGATACGCTTGATAGGGCTGTCCTTTTTAAAGCCCGCCTGATGCATCTCGAACGAGCCGCTCGAGTACATGCCATCGGGCGTGGAGCAATCAAAGCAAATGTCCGGGAACGCCTTGAGCAGGTCCTCGGTAATCTGCGGATCGATGGTCCAGGTCTTGAGCACCTCGCCATGGCTGTCGCGCACGATGGACCCGTTGGAGCAGCAGGCGTCAAGCGCCAGGCCCGTAAAGCCATGCTCGCCGATCGGCAGCGTCGAGCGTCCGGTCGCGGGAACCACATGCAGACCAGCCTCGGTTAGCTCGCGAATGGCGCGGCGGATGGTCCCATCTGCCTCGTGCAGGGCGTTCAGTAGCGTTCCGTCTAAGTCACTCGCGAACATCTTGATCATGGGCGCGCCTCTCCTTCGTCTGCACGATATTGTAGACGAGAACGAGCGCGCCCATGCAAGGGCGCTCCAACGCGCCGGGACATTCGCTCCCGCAAAGCCACAGTGCCCCAGTGCGTTAAATCAATCGTTACGAGCGACTTTTCAGCCGATAAAACAGCGCCAACGTCAGCGTCAGCACCGCCAACATGCCTGCGAATACAATCGCCGGTGTCCATCGATCATATGCAACCCCGTACGTCAATTGGCCGATAGGTATTGCGCAGGAAAGGACCATGTAAACGACCGAAAGCACTTTTCCGCAGAGCTCAGTCGGCGCTGCCCGCTGAACAAACGCGATGATTTCAACCGACGCAATGCTTGCCCACACCATGACCCATGCCGAACCAACCGCAAACACGGTGAGCATGCATGCATCTGCGCCGAACAGTAGCGTGACAATGATCGGTGCGACTCCAAAACAGATCATCGCAACATATCGACATATGCCATTGAAAGAAAAACGATACGGCCAAATGCCGACCAAGCCACTGCCGGCAAGACCACCCAAGCCCATAGCCACCTCAACCATCCCAACGCAGGACGATTGCATGCCGAGATGCTTTGTAACAATAATGGGTGCGCCAATCGTTAGCCCAACCAACGCAAGGTTCAAAACGGCCGCAAGCAAAATCACAGCGACCAATGATGCATTTTGCAACAGATACCGAATCGACTCCCGAAAATCGTTTCGGCATGTCGTGCGAGTCGCGCCGTCTCCCATCGTTTCAGATGAGGCATTTTGCTTGAGTGCGCCCCCAAACAGCAGAGCTGACATCGCAAACGCCACCGACGCGGTTGCGCAAAGAGTATCGATGCCAAAGCACCCATAGACTGCCGTCCCGACCATAGGACCCAAGATATTGCTCACCATGGTCACCTGCGAAACCAATGCAGTGGCCCGCTCAACCTTCTTTTCACCCGCCATGCGCACCGTCTCAATTTGGAGCATTGGCTTTAGCAGCGATTGAGCACCATATTGAACACAAAGTATCGCTACTACGACGCCCGCAAGAGGCAATGAGTGCTTCATGGGGATAGACAGCAGTGATGCAGCCATCAGAGCAATGCCGAGGGACACGAGGACCTCGCGATGTCTTCCCCTATCCGCCAAGATTCCGCCAACCGGAGTTGCGAGTACGCCGGGTATGAACGCTATCGCCACGACGACGCCATATAACGTTGACGATCCACTGCAATCGAACAAGTAAAGTGGATACGCAAAGCACAGCGCCGACAGCATCGAATACGTGCACAGTTGCGCAACCAGAAGCTCCGCGAGCCTGATTGACCGCACTGTTTTTGGTTCCAACAAGACGCTGACGTCTCTCAGTCCAGCCATAAGTCCGCTCCCTATACATACCGTTAGTATGTAATTATTGACTTGAAAAGGGCGGCCTTAGCCGCCCTCTTAAATCAATTACATACCGTTGGTATCTATATTACCACCCGGCACGGTTCCATACGTCCCAAATCTGGGCCGTTGTCTGGAGCACTTCATTACCCAAATCAAGCCCCACCGCGGCCGCCATCTGCGCCAAACATTGTGCGCGAGCAAGCATTCGCTCCTTGGGCTCGAGCGGACGGAACAGCGGCAGCAGCCAAAGATTCGCCAACAACGATACGGCCTCAGCCGCTTCGCGCGGGCATTCGCACGCAATGGAGCCGTCGGCGATGCCCTCCTCGATTACTGGCAAGAGATTGCCATCGGCCGACTCGTCAAACGAGCCCTGGTACTGCATCGCCAGTAGACGCGAGCTTTTTACCGGATCTGCCGCAGGATGTATGCGTGCCCATAGCTCAATTTGTGGAACGACGGACTCGGGCGCGTACAGCCGCTTGAGCTTTTGGGCTCCGGTCATATTACCGATATCAAGCGTTGAGCGACGGTGCTCAACAATCGGAGCCATTGCCCGATCAAATGCGGCGTTGAAAATCTCCTCTTTGCTCTTAAAGTGATGATAGACAGCACCCTTGGTCATGCCATCGAGGCGGTCGACGATGTCTTGAATGCTCGTCCCCTCATAACCCTGTACGCAGAATAGTTCCAGCGCCGCGTCGAGAATCTTCGCGACCGTCTCCTCGGGATATTTATTACGACCCATAATCCGTCCATCCGCAACGCAAGTCTTGTGCCTCATTGCAGCATTTTAACGTTGCGGATGGTAGGCGGTCGATTCTACACCGCGGCGGGGCCGTGTTCGCCGGTGCGAATGCGGATGACTTCCTCAACCGGCTCGACCCAGATCTTGCCATCGCCGACGGCTCCGGTGCGTGCGGCGTTGCAGATAATCTCGACAATGCCATCGACATGTTCATCGGCGCAGATGAGGGTGAACTGCACCTTAGGGATCGTGTTGACAAGCAGCTCGTTGCCGCGCACGTATTCCTTCCAGCCATGCTGCGCGCCGCAGCCCTGCACCTGATTGATGGTCATACCACGAACATCAGCAGCAAACAGCGCATCTTTAAGAACCTCAAGCTTCTCAGCACGAACGATCGCCGTAATCTTCTTCATAGTGAATTCCTCTCTTTAATAAAGAAATAAACCGCTCATTCACATGGCAAGGGTTTTCCAGGTGCCCGAGATTGCCCCGAAAGAGGAGCGCCGCGTACTTCGGTACGCAAGCGACGGTTTGAGGGGCAAGGTCGGGTGCCTGGGAAAGCCGTGCTGCTAATCGAGTCCCGAGAAGGAGGGATACGCGCTCTCGCCGTGCTGACTCGCGTCCAGGCCCAGCGCCTCGTCGGCCTCGTCCACGCGCAGGCTGCCATGGAACAGCGCCTTGACCACCGCGGCGATCACCAAGTCGAGCACCAACACAATGGCGACCGTCACCACAATACCCAGGATCTGCGAGATGAGCAGCGACACGTCACCCGTGTAGAACAAGCCACCCTTACCGGTCCACGAGAGCTCCGGCACGCAGAACAGGCCTGTGAGCACGCCGCCCAAGATGCCGCCGATACCGTGGCAACCGAACGCGTCGAGCGCATCGTCGTAGCCGAACTTGGTCTTGAGATGACTGATGGCCAAGTAGCAGACAGGCGAGACGATCAGGCCCATGATCAGCGCTGCCCACGGCTCGACAAAGCCCGCACCCGGCGTGACCACCACAAGGCCCGCAACCAGACCGGTGCTGGCACCCACCAGCGTGGGGCGACCGGTGTGCACGCGCTCGACGGCAAGCCACGAGACCATGCCCGCCGCGCTGGCCGTCACGGTGTTGAGGATGGCAAGCGCCGCCACGGCGTCGGCCTTAAACTCGCTGCCGCCGTTAAAGCCAAACCAGCCAAACCAAAGCAGCCCGGCTCCCAGCGCCACAAACGGCACGTTATGCGGACGGTAGCTCACCATGCCAAAGCCGCGACGACGGCCGAGCATTAAGCAGAGGATCAGGCCGCTAAGACCGGACGAAATGTGTACCACGTCGCCGCCGGCAAAGTCGAGTGCGCCGATGATGTCGCCGATAAAGGAGCCATCGCCGCCCCAAACCATGTGGGCGAGCGGCGCATAGACCACAAGCAGCCAAATGCTCAGGAAGGCCGCCATGGCACCAAACTTAACGCGGCCTGCCAGGCTGCCCGTAACGATAGCGGCCGTGATCATGGCAAACGCCATCTGAAAGGCGATGTTGATGATCTGAGGATAGACGGCACCGTCCGCAGCATTGCCCTCGGCCGCCTGCAGCACCTGGTTGAGCACCGGCAGGCACAGCAGCTGGTCAAAGCCGCCAATAAACGGGCTGAAACCGTCGCCACCATAGGCCAGCGACCAGCCGGCGACAATCCACAGCACACCGACCAAGCCAATGGCGCCAAAGCACATAAGCATGGTGTTGATGACATTTTTGCGCCTGGACAGGCCGCCGTAGAAAAACGCCAGACCCGGTGTCATTAAAAACACGAGCATGGTGCAGATGAGCATAAACGTTGTCGATCCCGTATCGTACATTCGCTCCCCCTTGGTCGCATGAACGTTGTCGGCGCCCATAATGCGGCCGAGGGACAACTGGTGTAGACCAGATACGGCGTTGTTAAACGCTGCGTTGTCGAACGGAAACGGTGCCGCAATCTTGGAAACGACGTGGCAACGGGCGCGAAACGAACGGGAAATACGTAAGCAAGGGAACCGTGAGCGCGCCCGTCCCGGCTAGCGCCGAAACAGCTCGTGGGCGCGGTCGCGGAGATTAGTTGCTCGAATGACACCTTCGTAGCGATTGATGCGCAGACGCGGGAAGGCGTTAAAGAAGCGTAGGTCGCGGCGGCTGAGTGACACACTCGGCACCGGACGGCTCATGCGCTTGCCGACAAGGCGACGACTGAGCGACGGACGCGGCATGCTCGGTGCGGCATCGGCCACGCGGCGGGCGGCAAGCGCCAGGCCGCGAGCACCATCCGCGATAAACGTCGGCATCGAAGCCTTCTCGCGCAGGGCATCGAGCGTCGCGTCGCCCAGCTCCGCCAGCCACGCGTTAACGGCACGGCTGCGGATATGCGTCTGTGCCACCGAGTCGATCGCCGAATCGGGAATACGTTCGAGCATTGAGTCCGAGGCATCGGCAAGCGACTCGTTGATGCGGTCGGCAAGGTCGGCCCGGACTCGCTCCAGCTGATCAGACAGTCGCCGCCAGCTCGCCAACGAGCATACCGCGTCGACCATCATCGCGACCGCGACGATAAAGGCGGACAGCCGCACAATCAGCACCGGCAGATGGCCAAGCAGCCCCAGCAATGCCGGCTCCACTAAACGGCAAATACACAACGCACCCAAGCCAAACGCGCAGGCCCAGTACAGGCAAATACGTCCGTGCAGGTTAAACGGCAGGTGCGAATAGTCCCAAAAGCGAGCGCCCGTTGTTTTTTCCAACAGCACGCCTACGCTGTACTCAATCACGCTGCATACGAGCGCTGCAGCGACAAACTGGCTCGAGGCATCCGGAATCCCACGCAACAGCAGCCAGCAGGCAATGCCGCCCGCGCCATAGATGGGGCAGCACGGCCCAAGCAAAAAGCCACTGTTGGCAAATCGTCCGTGATTGAGCATGGCGCATACTGTCGACTCCCATGCCCAACCGCAAAACCCGTAAAAGGCAAACGAGAGCACCAGTGCCGAGAGTGGGCAGGCGGCAAGCGTCGCGCCGCCAAACGCCATATCAATCGCGGTCCCCACCGTCTACCCTCTCCTCTTTTCGCTCGATTCGCCACTCACGCCATCGTCCGCCTCGTCCTTGCGCCGCAGACGACCGGCGACCGTCTCGCGCAGAGCGCACCATTTATCTGCCAGGCATACAATCCAAGCCTCACGACACGTCGGCGGCACTGGCACCAGCGGAAACATATGGCGCACGATAATATTCCGTTCGCGCGGCGTCAGCTCAAAATCTTCCTCCGCACGTGCCAGGGCAAAAAACGGGTGGCGAAAGCCATGCAGCCGATGGCTTGGATCGGGATCGTGCCAGTCATAGAGAAAGTAATCGTGCAGCAGGGCCCCGCGCAACAACGAAGCACGGTCGACCGAAATGCCGGCACGGCCCAAGCGCTCGGCAAAGGACAGGCTCGCCCGCGCTACCGAAGTCACATGTGCATAGACCGTCACGTCGCCATGCTGGATAAACTCGTGCGTCAGGTCCAAGCGGCCCGCCTGGGCCAGCTGGCGGGCGGCATAGTCGACCTCGTGCGCGATTTTTTCGGCACGAACGGCATCGGACATGCTGCCTCCTTCCAGCGACTCACGGCGACAAGCCACGGCCTGTGCACAATCGATAAAAACATCATGGAACGTATCAGTATGGCATCGGACAAAACGTTTTGCCCCACCAGTTGGCGAATTACCGCGCCGCCGTCACATATCAAACGCCAAAATGTGCGAGACTGTCTTGTGCAATTGTGCCGGCCGAGGGAGTGCCGGCGCACGATTCGCATGGAGTAACCCACAACGATGCTGCTTACGCAAACGACAACGCCCGAGGACGTCAAGGCTCTCGACCGCGCCGAGCTTCCGCTGCTCTGCGGCGAGATCCGTCAGGCAATCCTCGAAAGCTCCGCCGCCGTCGGCGGGCACGTTGCCCCCAACTTGGGCGTCGTTGAGCTTACGGTTGCGCTTCATCGCGTATTTAACTCCCCCATCGACAAGATTGTCTTTGACGTTTCGCACCAGACCTACGCCCACAAGGCGCTGACCGGGCGCGCGTACACTTATATCGATCCGGAGCGTTATGGTGAGGCTTCTGGCTTTGCCAATCCCGACGAGTCCGAGCACGACCTGTTCGCCATGGGCCATACCTCCACGTCGGTGAGCCTGGGCTGCGGCCTGGCGCACGCTCGTGACCTGACGGGCGATACGTACAACGTCATCACCATCATTGGCGACGGATCGCTTTCGGGCGGCTTGGCGTTTGAGGGCTTCAACAATGCCGCCGAGCTCGATAGCAACCTGATCATCATCGTCAACGATAACGACCAGTCCATTGCCGAGAACCATGGCGGCCTATATCGCAATCTGGCCGAGCTGCGCGCCAGCAACGGCACCTGTGAGCGCAACGTTTTCCGCGCGATGGGGCTCGACTACCGCTATCTGGACGCCGGTAACGATGTGTTAGCCCTCGTCGACGCGCTGCAGGAACTGCGCGATATCGATCATCCCATCGTGCTGCACGTCTCGACCGCCAAGGGCAAGGGCTTTGAGCCGGCCCAGAGCGACCCCGAACGCTGGCACCACGTGGGTCCGTTTGACATGGCAACTGGGCGCAAGCTCTGCCCGGGCCATCCGAGCGAGCCTGCGCCGCGCACCTACGCCGACATTACGGGCGAGGCGCTCAGCGCCGCCATCGAGCGCGATCCGCAGGTCGTGGGCATCACGGCCGCCACGCCCTACATCATGGGCTTTACACCCGAGCTTCGCGCTGCCGCCGGCAAACAGTTCGTCGATGTGGGCATTGCCGAGGAGCACGCTGTGACCTTTGCCACCGCGCTTGCGCGCTCGGGCGCCAAGCCAGTCTTTGGTGTGTATGGCACGTTTTTGCAGCGCGCCTACGACGAGCTGTGGCACGACTTGTGCCTCAACGACGCCCCCGCAACCATCCTGGTGTTTGGTGCGTCGATCTTTGGCACCACGTCCGAGACGCATCTTTCGTTCTTTGATATTTCCATGCTGGGCGGTCTTCCCAACATGCACTACTTGGCGCCGGCCTGCATGGAAGAATATCTGTCCATGCTGAGCTGGTCGCTCGACCACCGCGAGCATCCCGTGGCGATCCGCGTACCGGGCATCGGCCTGGTTAGCCGCCCCGATTTGGCGCCCGCCGAAGACACCGACTACAGCGCCGTTCGCTACAACGTGGTGCATCAGGGCCGCGACGTTGCCGTGCTCGCGCTTGGCGATTTCTTTGAGCTGGGTGAGCGCGTGGCAAACCGCTTGGCCGCCGAGTACGGCATCGAGGCCACGCTTGTCAACCCGCGCTTCGCAACCGAGCTCGACCGCGAGTTCCTCGATAGCCTTGCCGCCGAGCATCGCGTTGTCGTCACCCTCGAGGACGGCATCTTGGACGGCGGCTGGGGCGAGCGCGTGGCATGTTATCTGGCATGCACGCCGTTGCGCACACGTACCTTTGGCATCGCCAAGGGCTTCCCCGACCGCTACGACCCCAACGAGCTGCTCGCTCAGAACGGCATGACGGTCGAGAACATGGCTGCCGAAGCCGTAAGGCTACTCAACGAGTAAGAAAACCTCCGCAAGGGAAGCACCCTCGTGGAGGTTTTTGTTTTCACAGCTCAATTATCTCAATCTGTAACATCTAGGGCCTGAATTCCCGTCTAACTGTTACAGATTGAGACAAAACAGCGAGGCAGGCCGCCACATCTGCAAGATCCGCCACAAAGGTGCCTGTCCCCTTTGTGGTGGTTTTCAAAACGCTATCTCAGCTGTAATAATCGACGTTTGCCCAGATAAAACCTGCCAAAATAGACCTGTCCCTTTTTGGTAGGCAGAATAACCCATAAGGTAAGTATGTTTCTGAGTTATTTCGTGTTGACCCATTTGAGCGCGATAGGGTATAACTCTACTCAACCGCTAGGGATTTTATTGAGAAAGGTGTTCTACCATGAGCAAGAACCTCTCCCAGCAGGTCGTTCTCGACCGCCGCGGCTTCGTTGCCGCCACCTTCGCAACCGTCGCCGGCCTTGGTCTTGCCGGCTGCTCCGACACCAGCGCCGAGGCCGACAAGGGTTCCGCCGCCGGTTCCTCCAAGAGCTCCGAGGATACCGAGGCTTCCACCACGCTCGACGCCAAGGCATTCGACAAGCTCGTCGACAACGGCCCCAAGGCCGATGACGATGCCGTCGCCGCCAGCACCTGGGCCACGGCCGTCAAGGACGCCGGCGTCTTTAAGATCGGTGGCGTTCAGACTTCCACGCTCTTCTCCCTCCTCAACGAGAAAGACGGTCAGACCCGTGGCTTCGATGCCGGTATCGCGCAGCTCCTGTCCAACTACATCCTGGGCGAGAACAAGGTCGAGATCACCCAGGTGACCTCGGACACGCGCGAGTCCGTCTTGCAGAACGGCCAGGTCGACGCCGTCTTTGCCACCTACACCATCACTGACGAGCGCAAGAAGCTTGTCTCCTTTGCCGGTCCCTATTACTACACGCAGCAGGCCATCCTGGTGCTTGCCGATAACGACGACATCAAGAGCGTCGACGACCTGGCCGACAAGAACGTCGCCGTCCAGTCCGGCTCCAACGGCCCCGCCATCCTGGAGGAGTTCGCTCCCAAGGCCAGCCAGCAGGAGTTCAAGACCGACGAGGAGGCCCGCCAGGCACTCCAGCAGGGCCGCGTTGACGCCTACGTCATCGATAACAACATGCAGCAGAGCGCCCTGGTCCGCGAGCCCGGTAAGTACAAAATCGCCGGCAAGCCCTTCGGCAGCAAGGAGCCCTATGGCATCGGCCTGCCGCTCGATTCCGACGGCGTCGCCTTTGTCAACGACTTCCTTAAGAAGATCGAGGACGACGGCACCTGGACTGAGCTGTGGCAGATCTGCATCGGCGACCGTACGGGCGACACCAATGTTCCCGAACTGCCCGAGATCGGCGCCTAGTCAGCGAGCCTGGTAACGGCCGCAACGAAACCATACGGAAACGCACGATGCGCTTTATTGCGATAAACTGTTTCCTCACTGAGTTGTCGGGGCTTCCGTACACACGGGAGCCCCTTTCCTTATCGGCGGGAGGTCCGCATGAGTCTCTCCGAGCTCTGGTCGCTCTATGGCCAGAACTATATCGACGCGCTGCTAGCAACCTGGGGCATGACGCTTGAGTCGTTTGCCATCGCCATGGTACTGGCCGTCGCCGTCACCGTGATGCGCGTGTCGCCGCTCAAGCCACTGCGCGTCTTTGGCGACCTGTATGTCCAAGTCTTCCGTAACATCCCCGGCATCGCGCTGCTCATCATCGTCGTCTATGCGCTGCCGCCGCTCAAGGTCGTTCTGCCCTACCGCACCTGCGTTATCGTCGCCACGGTCCTTTTGGGCTCGGCCTTTGGTTCCGAGAACTTTATGAGCGGCATCAACACCGTCGGCGTCGGCCAGGTGGAAGCCGCACGTTCGCTCGGCATGAGCTTTAACCGCATCCTCGCCAAGATCGTGATTCCGCAGGCACTGCGCTCGAGCGTGCTGCCCATGACCAACCTCTTTATCGCCGTCATGCTCACCACTGCGCTCGGCAGTCAGGTGCCGCTTAAACCGCAGGAGCTCACCGGCGTGGTGAGCTACATCAACACGCGCTCGCTCGGCGGCGTCGCCGCGTTCTTTATCTCGGCGCTCGGCTACCTGGGCACGGCCTTTGTGGTAAGCCACATTGGCAACTATATCGATAAGAAGGTGAGGATCCTCCGATGAGCAAGCATTCCTCCCCTGCGCTCACCATGCGCGATGCGCTCTACGAGGCTCCCGGCCCCAAGATGCGCGCCAAGATTCGCATCGGCACCGCCATCTCGCTTGTTGCCGTCGCCGCGCTCGTCGTCCTCGTGTTGCAGCGCTTTTATGTGACCGGCCAGCTTTCGGTCCACTATTGGTATTTCTTTACGCACCTCACTACCTGGAAGTTCCTGCTTGCCGGCTTTGAGGGCACCGTTAAAGTCGCACTCACCGCCGGCGCCATCGCGCTGGTGCTGGGCTTAGCCCTTATGCTCGGCCGTACCAGCGACATTAAGCCGCTGCAGCTGGCCTGCCGCGTGCTCACCGATTTCTTCCGCGGCGTACCGAGCCTGCTGTTCATCTACTTCTTCTTTTTGGTGCTGCCCCAGTACAAGATCGCGCTGCCGTCGTTTTGGATGCTCACGCTGCCCGTCGCGCTCGCCGCAGCCGGCGTACTTGCCGAGATTTTCCGTGCCGGCGTCAATGCCGTGCCGCGCGGCCAGGTCGAGGCCGCCCAGGCACTCGGTCTCTCCAAGGCTAAAATCACCTTCAAAATCGTGTTGCCGCAGGCTATTCGGTTTATTATTCCGTCCTTGATTTCGCAGCTTGTGGTCGTGGTCAAGGACACCACCGTCGCCTACGTTGTGAGCTACCCCGACCTCATGCAAAACGCCCGCGTGCTCATTACCAACTACGACGCTCTCGTGTCGGTCTACCTGGTTATCGCGGTCATCTACATCCTCATCAACGTCGCGATCAACAAGGCCGCCGTCTACGTTTCGCACAAGACCGGCGCGACCATCATCCGCTAACGCTTTACCATTTCTAGTCATAAGGAGCCGAGCACCATGGCACAGAGCACCTCTTCCATCGGCAATCAGCCGCTGATCGAGCTCAGACACGTCAATAAGCACTATGGCGATCTACACGTCCTCAACGACATCAATCTCTCGGTCGACCGCGGCGAGGTCGTCGTTGTGATCGGTCCCTCGGGCTCGGGCAAGTCGACCATGTGCCGCACCATCAACCGCCTGGAAACCATCGACTCAGGCGAGATCCTCATCGAGGGCGAGCCCCTGCCGCAGGAAGGCAAGGACCTTGCCCGTATGCGTGCCGAGCTGGGCATGGTGTTTCAGCAGTTCAACCTGTTCGCACATATGACCGTCCTGCAGAACGTCATGCTGGGACCGGTCGACGTGCTGGGCGTCTCCAAGGACGAGGCCCGTGAGCGCGCCATGGACCTGCTGAGCCGCGTGGGCGTGGCCGAGCAGGCCGACAAGGTACCCGCACAGCTCTCGGGCGGCCAGCAGCAGCGCGTAGCCATCGCCCGCTCGCTTGCCATGCAACCCAAGGCCATGCTTTTTGACGAGCCCACAAGCGCCCTCGATCCCGAGATGATCAACGAGGTGCTCGAGGTCATGGTGCGCTTGGCGCAGCAGGGTATGACGATGATCGTCATTACGCACGAGATGAACTTCGCCCGCCGCGTGGCCGACCGCGTCGTGTTTATGGCCGACGGCCAGATCGTGGAAACCGGCACGCCCGACGAGTTCTTCGACCGCCCCCAGACCAAGCGCGCCCAGGACTTCCTCAACTCCATCAAGGGCCACTAACCAGCCACCCCGTGGGACAAATCCATCAGAAGTGTTGTCCCACGTCTCTCATGCGCCCTGTCATCTTTAGATTCGAAAGCCGCACCCATGATCGGAACCCGTACTTCCTCGTCCTATACCCCGCACGTCGACGTTACCCCCGCCGACCGTCCGCTCATCCTCGTCGCGCCGCGTTGGGAAGAGGCAAAACCGTTTTTGAGCGAGACCCTCTCCCCCAACGAGGAAATCGCAAGTGTCTTTGTCGATGCCATCCTTGCCGCCGGTGGACTGCCGCTGCAGATGTCTATTACCGAAGATATTGATGTTATCCGTCATTACGTCGATATCGCCGACGGCATCGCCATTCCCGGCGGCCCCGATGTCAATCCCAAGCGTTGGGGCGATGATCGACCCTACGACCCCACCCTCTGCTGCGAGATCCGCGATAGCTTTGAGTTTAAGCTGGTCGACGAGGTGCTTCGCGCCAAGAAGCCGCTCTTTACCACCTGCCGAGGCACGCAGCTGCTCAATGTCGCCACCGGCGGCACCCTGTGCATGGACGTGCCGAGCCTGGGTGCGCGCGAGGGCCGCACGCAGTGGCGCCATACCCACGTGCTCAACGATCCCGTGCACCCCGTCGAGGTCGTGCCGGGCTCGCTGCTGGAGCGCGCGGTTGGCGGGCACAGGCTGATCCAGACCAACTCGGCACATCACTGCTGCGTCGACCGTCTGGGTAAAAGCACGCGCTTGGTCGCCAAGGCAACCGACGGCGTTCCCGAGTGCATCGAAGTCGAAGGCCAGCCGTTCTGCCTGGGCGTGCAATGGCACCCTGAGTACACGTGGAAGACGCTCGAGACCGACTTTAACCTGTGGAAGTCGTTTGTCGAGGCAGCGGCCAAGGTAAAGCAGGCACGCTAGCTCGCAAATCACATAGGCTTAAACCTTCCATGCTAGGGGGGGGCGGACACCAGCCACGGTGCCCGCCCCCCCCTGTATTTGGTATGCTCGGTATGATTATCCCTCACAAACAATCAAAGAAATCTCGACCGCAATCGGTCGACTGTAAAGCAGATGGCAAAAACGCTTGCTACGTTTATTAGGCAGTCAATTAAAATCGAAACGCATTGACCATCCCCCAACGGGGTCACGCCGCAAATCCACATGAGCATCGAGGACAGAAGCGGAAGCATGGAATTGGCCCCGAGCTGTATGTAGATCGCTATGACGTTGACAAGCAGCAGCATGCCAATCGGACCGAAGCCGGACCCAAAATAGGAAACAACGATTACGCAAGAAACCACGTATGCAAGGCAGGCGGCGGCAGCAAGAACAAGTCGATAGCAACATACATGCAGGTTGAAATACTGTTGAGCATCTAAAACGATCGCGCAGTTAAGGCAGTACAAAACGACAGTCGACAGGATAAACGCGCCCAAAAGGGCAAAAGAAGACAGCACCACTCGCGCAACGATAGCGCACACACGCTTCCCTCCCCGAGCCTCCGACAACCCCCACGGTTCCTCAATAAAGCCCGAACTGACAAAGCGCGGCACAATGCAAGCCGCGATGAACGGAAAGAACAATGCATGAGCCAACGGGGCTACGTTGAACAGCAGACCGCGAAAAACCTCTGCATTACCAAATAGAAGGGCATCCTCTGCCGATAGCCGAAGCGTCGGGTCTGGGAAAAAGCCCAAGAAACTGTTCTCACGGAGGCTACAGAACCACATCGGGAAAGAACTAAGCTGCAATACCACCATGCACGCATAAATTACCAGGATTAAGGCGTACGTCCATTTGCTCACATGCTTCAATTCTGAATGAAGGAATCTTCTAGTCTGACGAGCCATTGAGCACACCCCCAGTACGAAAGCTCACGAGAGCGTAAATCAATACCGATAGACAGCTGGCTGCCGCGCCATATCCCAGAAGCGTCAGCTGCCCCATATCGCTATACCCAAGGGCACATCCAACTCCAAGGTACGGCCCCGGAAGAAAGAAGATCCATCGCAAGGACGGTATGGGCGTCTGAAGGTAAGTTCCGTAGAGCGTCAAGCTCATGACAAATCCAATAATTATCGCAGCCCCGCTCAATACGGCGCTGTCTGTAATCCGATAGATGGTCGTCGTCTCCAACGCAACCGATATCACCAATACGGCGTTGACTATCATTGCAGGCAAAAATACAGTTAGCATGTCGTGCGAGTAGTTATGCCCTCCACGTATTATGGCTATTGCAAAAAGAAGAAGGCAAAGCGCACTATATGCTGCGCCAATTATTAAAGCAGACGAAAATGCATGGGCTAGAGCCCCATAAAAGCGGTTGAGACCTCTTGCCAAAGAAATTCGGCAGCCCTCTTCATAGCCACGCTCCTGTAGAATTACCAGGCAAACGATGAGCGGCACAAGCAGAGATGTGCCGGCAAAGGCGCTACGCACAAGGGACTCATCGGGTGCAGAAGGATCGATTACATTCCAGCAGAAGCCAATATCCTCCCCAAAAACGCTATTGCCAAAGGCGAGCAACGTTGTTCCGTTTTTTAGAAAGATGCCGAAGAGAAGGCCGAACGCCAACATAAGCGCAAGACCAAACTTCGCCGGAAATATCCTGTGCAAACGTATCATATCTGCCTTTATGGGATGGATCGCCCGCTTCATAGCGAGACCGCCTTCATCAAGCGCCTGTAATACTCTTTTAGGGACGACGCCTCATCCCTTATGACGTCCATCGATTCCTTTTTTAGCAGTTCGCCGTCATGAATAAACAGGCAGCTTGTTGCAACCGATGCCAACTCATCCAAATCATGACTAGAGATGAGCATGGTCTTACCCTGCTCTCGATTCAATCGACCGATAAGGGCCCATATACTCTCGATGCCCAACGGATCCAATCCATTTGCCGGCTCATCGAAAATTAGTACGTCGGTGTCGCCCAATAAAGCCGTAGCTATATCCAGTCGCCGTTTCATTCCCAGAGAAAAACTGCTCACGCTCTTTTTCTCATCGACGTCCAGCCCGACTTGGCCCAAGACGCGAGGAACCTCACGTTTCTCATCGAGCCCCCATTCCGCACATCGGATCCGAAGATTCTCAGCCGCACTGAGGGATTGGTATGCTCCGCAGGAATCTGGCACATAGCCGACACGCGTCCGCATCAGGCTCAGCTCTTTTTTCGACTTGCCCCCAAAGAGCTCCACGCTCCCCGACGACGGCTCGCAGAGGCCCAAGACGATTTTAATAAGCGTGCTTTTGCCCGCACCGTTTGCACCAACAAGGGCAAGGAGCTCAGACTGATCCACCTCGAAGGAAACGTCATGCAACACACGCCGTTTTCCATAGCGCTTCGACACCTTCGATAGCTTTATCGCTGATGCGCTCATATCGTTCCTCCTTTCTTTTATCGTAGTTACTTGTAGTTATTGTTTTACGATAACTCGTATTTGTCAAGATAATCTAGAAGAAAGAACCCGTGTTAGACACGGGTCCCTTCACGCTGATATTTCGTTTTAGTTGTTCGCCTTAAGCTACTCGTCGCTCAAATCGACAGCAAAGACTGATGTCGGAAGCGACGCCTCATTGCCTCCGCCGTCCCGCATCTGTCTCACGACATTTTTCGCGCGCTCGACAATAAGCTCCTCAAGCTCTTTCTCGCTCACGCGCTGAATAATATCTCCCGGTTGACAATCAAGCTCATCACAGATATCGAGAAGCGTCTTTAGGCGAATAGCTTTTATCTTTCCGTTTCTAAGCTTTGAAATATTAGCCGGAGTATGCCCCGTCGCCCGAATCAGATCAGCGCTGGTCTTTCCGGTCTTAAGCAGCTGCGTCTCAAGCTCGATGATGAGATAACTCATGTTTCCTCCTACACAAGCTCGTCAGACTGCTCTTGGAGCAGCGAGGCATAACTCCAGATCGCCGAGATAAACAGACAGACAACTGCGCCGATAAACGACCCTGCATCAAAGGCAGCGCCTTGGCAAATCTCAATAACGAAGGAATGAGGCACGATGTAAAGCTCCAGTCCACCAATGGTGAGATCGACCGATCCATAGGCACCAACAAGCGAAACCGCGGCGTTAACAGCAAAGGCAAGCGCGAGAACACGGATAAGCCGCACATGCGTCTTGGTAAAGGGCGAGACGCCCCGAGAGATGTTGCGGCTGATCCCGCACAAAACGACAAGCGAAATACCCACGACGAGTGCCAGGCACAGTCCGCTTGGGATAACGATGCACCCGCCATCGAGAAGCGTCACGACACCGAAAGAATCGACAGAAGCAACGTTTGTAACCGCATACCAGATCACGTAAACAACCAACGCGGCAAAAGCGACGAGCATTCCCGCAAAAACGACCGTCATGCAAAAGCCAAGCTTCCTGATGTTTTCGCCCGCTTTGGCCATACGCTGAACGCTGTTGGACATACACTCACCCTCATCGACTCTATCGTTATTCGAACAGTTTATCGAACAACGATATGGATTGCATGCGGAAAGCCCCGACAGTGCGCATAGGCAATTCACTAATCAGAAGGGGTGAGCGTGGTTTTTTGGACACGTATCGAACGAGCGTGGATAATCTCCCACTTTGAGACCGCCACTGGGCCTAAAACGGGAGATTATCCACGCTCATAGTCATCAAGGCTCGCAAGCTCTTATTCGGCCGCTTCGCGCAGGGCCGACATCGTTGCCGCATATTGCTGCTGCAGCGCATGCATTCCCTCGCGAGCGCCGTCAACGGTATCGGCGCCGCGCAGCGCCTCGGTCACCACGACCGCCGGCTCATACAGGTTATCGAATCCCAGGTTCTGACTCACGCCCTTGAGCGTGTGCGCCGCCATAAACGCACCTTCGGCGTCTCCCGCCGCCATGGCGGCCTCCAGCTTGTCCATGCTCTCGTCATCCAAAAACTTGAGGGCAAAGCGGCTAAGCATTTCCTCGCCCATCAGCCGAGCGCACGCGTCATCATAATTGGCGCCAATCTTCTCATGCGCCTCACGCATGGAAATCATGGATTAAAACTCCTTTGGTCAAACTAAATCGTGGGAAACGCGACGACATCGGCGGGGCGTGCCAACGTCTCGGCAATACGGTCTTGCACCTCGAGCAGGCAGTCGAGCAACAGCGGGTTAAAGGTGCCGCACTTACCGTCCAGGATCATCTGGATCGCCTACTTGTGCGGGATAGCGTCCTTGTACACGCGCACGCTCGTCAGCGCATCGTACACGTCGGCCACCGAGACCACCTGCGCGGCAATGGGAATCTCGTTGCCTTTAAGGCCATCGGGATAACCCCTGCCGTCCCAGCGCTCGTGATGCCAACGCGCAATCTGGTACGCATATTCCATAAGCGCATTGCCGACGTGATGGCGGCCCAGCTCAAGCAACATGTCGGCGCCCATCGTGGTATGCGTCTTCATAATCTCGAACTCCTCGGGCGTAAGGCGCCCGGGTTTGTTGAGAATCGCATCGTCAATCGACATCTTGCCGATATCGTGCAGCGCCGAAGCCAGGGCAATCGTAGAGCGTTCCTCATTGTCGAGGGAGATGGTGTCGCTACGCTGGACCAGGCAGTCAAGCAGCAGCTCGGTCAGCTTCTCGATGTTCGTAACGTGCCTGCCGCTCTCGCCGTTGCGAAGCTCCATGACGCCGGCCATGATGTCGATGAGCATGCGACTGTTCTTGACGCGCTCGTTGTACTGCTGGGACAGCAGGCTCGTCAGGCGGCGCTGTTTGGCGTATAGGCGGATGGTGTTGCTTACACGGCGGCGCACGACACGGGAGTCAAACGGGCGGTTGATATAGTCCGAGGCGCCCAGCTCGTACGCGCGCAGAACCATATCATCGGAATCTTCGCTCGAAATCATGATGAAAGGCAGATTGTCGATACCCGATCGGCGAGACAGATCGGCCAACACCTCAAAGCCGCTTATGCCCGGCATGACAATATCCAGCAGCACGAGCGACAACTCATCGCCATAGCGGTCGACCATGTCGAGCGCCGTACGACCGTTGTCGGCCTCGAGGATGCAATACTCGTCCTTGAGCATCTCGTTGAGAATGGCTCGGTTCATCTCGGAGTCATCGACAATAAGCACCAAAGGCTTTTCGCTTTGGAAGGCCTCGATGGAATCGGCATCGGTCACGACCGTACCGGCTTTTGCCTTAGCGCGGCTCAATAACTGGACAGCGCGGCCAACGCCCTCATCGACCGTCTCGCCATGAATGCGAACGCCACCAACACATGCCGTCAAGCTCACGTACTCATGGCCCGGAACAATCGTGGCATGAACGGCATCGGACACCTGATGCAGGCGACGGGTGAAGTCATCGGAGGGAATATTGGGCATGACGACCACAAATTTGTCGCAGCCATAGCGTACAAGTTCGTCAGTCGAACGAATTCCGCTGCGTATGGCCGTCGCCACGGCACCGAGCGCAAGGTCGCCGGCATGACGGCCACACGTATCGTTGAAGACCCTAAAATCATCAAGGTCGATCACCGCAACGCCGGCATTCATGCGGGCGCTACGGAGCTTTTCCTCGTAATATCGGCGATTGCGCACACTCGTCAGCACGTCGGTGTAGACGAGGTCCTCTTCTGCAGCCTCTTGCTCATCGATCGGACGCACCATCAGCAGGACGTGAGGCTCGCCCTCGACCTTCAGAGGGCGTAGGCGGGCGCGGTACTCAACACCATCGTTGAGCAGTTGCTCCGACACCTCATCGGAATCTGCCAAGGCCTCAAGACTCGACTGACGCAGACAAGGGCACCGATTGCCGGCGAGCAGGCAGTTAAGCTCGCTCTTAATCTGATCGGCCGACAGCAAACGCACCACGGGGTAGGTCTTCGCGACGCGGGCGACCTCAGCGGCAGCCTCCTCGTCGGTTAGATTGACCTCGTGATTTTTGAGCATATGGGGCCCTTTCGATAGTTTCGCATGGTAGCGGTGGGTTCCAAATGCTACAAGGGTAACACCTTGCCGATGCAGGCAAGCACGTGAATGCTGTTACATTTTTATGACCTGGCAAACGGCGGTGATGGAGCCGCGGGCGCGTGGTTATTGGCGCATTCGTTAACAATGACGAAACGCTAACAGCCCCTCTCCCCGCAGGTCATCGAGCGTGCTAACGCTCCAAGACATCGCGAACGGCGTTTGCCGCCGTAACGGGGCGATCGCGCAGACCGTTATGCGCGCCCGGGATCGTCACGAGGGGGCAATCGAGATATTCGGCAGCCGCTCGCGTACCAGCCTCGCGGGGCGTACCGACCGAGAGCTCGCCCAAAAACACGGCCGACACCGCCTTTGACGCGCGGGCGCGCTCCCAGTCGGGAGCATATGTCATATTTGTTCCATATTCGTTCGCCATAAAGCAACGACCATTGCGCAGGGTATGTTTGACTTCCGCTTCGGTCGTCCCAGGAGCCTCGGGGTCCAAGTCGCCGAGGGCTCCCAAGAAAAGCCGGAGCGCCCTTGAAACCTTTCCAGCCGCAATCATATCGAGCAAAACCGGAGCTGCGCCCATGCCGACGCCTTCGGCCGACACAGCCGGCTCATGCAGAATCGCACGGGCGACGAGATGGGGTTCGGTGCGAAGAAGCTCCAGCGCAACCAACGTACCGGCACTATGCGCAAGCACATTTGCCGGAGCGCCAACGTGTTCGATCACGGCTTGCAGGTCGGCGGCCTGAGCGGCAAGATCATAGCTGCCGTCTGCCGCATCGCTGCTGCCACCGCAGCCGCGGCGGTCGTAGGCAATTACGCGGTAGTTGCGGCTGAGCTCACAAGCGATACCGTCGAAAAATGTGCCGTCGACACAAGCGCCGTGCACGCACACCAAGGCAGGAGCATCAGGCGACACATCCGGGCCGGCATATTCGCGACAGGCAATCGTGGCGCCCGCATTCTCGACCGTAAAATCCATGTTGTGCCCCCATCATCAATGCTCATCCAGTTGCACGTCAGTGCGGTTGGATGGGCCCGCATTGCCTTACGCCTTGTTAACAGATTAACTGTACCCGACCTGAGGCTTTTCATGACACGGCATAATGAGCGACGTGAAAAAACGAAACTTGTAAAGCAAGAGCCCGCACCCTGCTTTGGAGCCGATGCTATGCTTAGGCACAATTGTCTTGAGGAGCATATGCCTATGTCTACGTTTTTGAATGCCAGCCCCATCTTTGGGCCCGTTCGCAGCCGTCGCCTTGGTCTCTCGCTCGGCGTCAACATGATGCCGGCCAGCGGCAAAATCTGCACGTTCGACTGCATTTACTGCGAAAACGGCCTCAACGCCGAGCGCCCCTGTCATGAGCCGTACAACACAGCTGCCGTGGTACTCGACGCGCTCGAGGCAAAGCTGCGCGAGATGGCAGCCGAGGGCGAGCTCCCCGATGTGATCACCTTCGCAGGCAACGGCGAGCCCACTGCCGCACCGGAGTTTCCGCAGGCCATCGCCGGCGCCGTCGCGTTGCGCGACGAGCTTGCCCCAAACTCCAAAATCGCCGTGCTCTCCAACGGTACGCGCGCCGACCGCCTCGAGGTGCACGACGCGCTCATGATGGTCGACGACAACATCCTCAAGCTCGATACCGTCGACCCGGCGTTTATTCAGCTGCTCGACCAGCCCGTTGGCCCCTACGGCGTCGAGCACCAGATCGAGACGTTCGCAAGCTTTGACGGTCACGTTATTATCCAGACGATCTATTTGACCGGCGAGTATCAGGGCAAGCTCATCGACAACACCGGCGAGGAGTACGTCGGCCCCTGGCTCGCGGCGCTTGAGCGCATTCGCCCACAAGAAGCAACCATCTACACGGTGGCGCGCGAGACACCGATCGCCGGCCTTGCCAAAGCGGCGCCTGAGGTGCTCGACGCCATTGCCGCGCGCGTCCAAGCCCTCGGCATTCCCTGCCAGGTGAGCTACTAGCAAAACCACGCAGCAGCTAGTGTCCGCCATCCCACTCCATCAGTTGCGGTGATATAGTTCCTATTTATGCTGTTAAACCGCTTAAATCGGAACTATATCACCGCAACTTTTATGGACGCGTGGGTGGGCTATACTAGCTGCGGATGAAAGGAAGTTAGCCATGTTTGACAACGGACCCGTGCCTGGCCGCAACGATGCTTGCTGGTGCGGCAGCGGCAAGAAATACAAGAAATGCCATAGCGCCTTTGATGAGCGCCTTGAGCGCCTGTGGGAAGAGGGCTGGGAGGTTCTGCCCCGTACGCTCTACAAGACGCCCGCCGATATCGAGGGCATCAAGCGCTCGGCAGCCATCAACGTGGGCGTGCTCGATTATGTGGGCGAACACATCGCCGCGGGCATGACCACCAACCAGATCGACCAGATGATCTACGACTACACCGTCGAGCACGGCGGCACGCCGGCCGATCTTAACTACGAGGGCTATCCCAAGAGCGTGTGCACCTCGATCAACGACGTCGTCTGCCACGGTATCCCCTGCGATGCGGATGTGCTGCACGAGGGCGACATCATCAACGTGGACTGCTCTACGATCCTAGACGGTTACTTTAGTGATTCGAGCCGTATGTTCTGCATCGGCGAGGTCTCGGCCGAGCGCCAGCGCCTGGTCGACGTCACCCGCGCCAGCGTGGAGGCGGGTCTGGCGGCCGTCAAGCCATGGCTACCGCTGTCCGTGATGGCCGAGGCCGTGCAAAAGACGGTCGAGGACGCCGGCTTTAGCGTGGTGCGCGAGTACGGCGGACACGGCATCGGTAAGGAGTTCCACGAGGACCCGTTTGTCGGCTTTACCACCGAGGCGCCCGATGTGGACACCATCATGGCTCCGGGCATGGTCTTTACCATCGAGCCCATGGTCAACGCCGGAGCGCCCGACATCAAGATCAGCAAGGGCGACGGTTGGTGCGTGCGTACCAAGGACGGCAGCGATTCGGCCCAGTGCGAGGTACAACTCGTGGTGACCGAGGATGGCTACGAGCTGCTGAGCTGGTAGCCGTGCGGACGCCGGATGCTGACGGGCACGCCCGTCTTGCATCCGGCGTTTTATTTAAACGTTTCGCCTGATATAACCTGCCAAAATAAACCTGTCCCTTTTTGGCAGGTCGAGCGGAGAGGACTGCTTGTGAACATTCTGGTTATGTTGCCCGTCAACGACCGCCATCGCGCAATTCTTGAGTCTAGTGCTCCGGGCGAGGACTTTATCTACACGAGCGCCGATGCCGTCACGCGCGAGCAGGTCGCCGATGCCGACGTGATCCTGGGCAACATCGACCCTGACATGCTCACGGCATGCGAGCATCTCCGGCTGTTGCAATTGCAGACCGCCGGCTATGACGACTACCTTGCCGCCGGCACCGTGCCAGCCGACGCCAAGCTGTCTTGCTCGGTGGGCGCCTATGGCCAGGCCGTGAGCGAGCACATGTTTGCCATGGTCCTTTCCATGATGAAGCGCCTGCCCGACTATCACGACTTGCAGCGCGAGCATCGCTGGGAGGATTTAGGGCCGGTCACCTCGCTCAAAAACGCCAACGTGCTGGTGCTGGGCGCGGGCGACATCGGTGGCCACTTTGCCACGCTCTGCCGCAGCATGGGCGCGCACGTCCGTGGCATCAAGCGCCATCCGCTCGTCTACCCCATTGTGTTTGAGGACATGGACGGCATGGATGCCCTGTCTGAGCGCCTGACCGAGGCTGACATCGTCGCATCCTTTATGCCCAGCACACCCGAGACCCGCGGCCTGGCGAACGCCGAGTTCTTCGCCGCGATGAAACCGGGCGCTTTCTTTGCCAACGGCGGCCGCGGCGACCTTGTGGTCGCCGACGACTTGGTTGCCGCCCTGGAGTCGGGACATCTCGCCGGCGCCGCGGTCGACGTCACCGACCCCGAACCGTTGCCTGAGACAAGTCCACTGTGGGATGCGCCCAACATGCTCATCACGCCGCATATCTCGGGCTGGTTCCACCTGGCAGCCACGCTCAACAATGTGGTCGACATTGCCGCGGAGAATCTGCGTCACCTGCAGGCAGGCGAGACCCTGCGTTGCTGGATTGAGCATTAGGTTGTTCCGGCGTTTTACCAAACGCCGGAACCCCTCGACGCTGCGCGCCGCCCAGAGCGACAATTTGTCATTCAAAAGGCGAGGCATGACCAGAAGGTCAATACCTCGCCTTTTTCATGCCAACTTGTTCGCTCTGGACGTCGCTCGCTGACGTTTGCCCAACCCGCGGTGTCTTAACAATTCCGTCCAGCTGGTGGTATTGCGGCATTTGCCCAGATAAAACCTGCCAAAATGAACCTGTCCCTTTTTGGTAGGTTTGGTGCAATGGGGTCAGGTTGGCTTGCGCCATACCGGTAGTTCTGCCTGCGACACTCTCACCAAAGTGATATCAAACATACATCTAGCGTTTTCGACACTTCGCTTATTAGAGCCAGTCCGTCTCCTCGTCATAGCGGTCCGAATAGGCGTTACGTTTGAGTTCTTCAGCACTCGTTGGTCGCGCCTTGGAAACGTCGACCCCTGACTCATGGCAAGCGGCGACGAACAGCTGTAAACCCCGATCAATAAGCTGAGCCCCACGCTCGGACTTCATTTCTTCGGCTCGCATTTAGAGCTCCACGCTTTCGGCGCCGTTGATGGTTAGGTTTCGCTCGTAGAAGGCCGTGAGGGCGCGGATGGCGTACATCACGTCGCGTACGCCGCCGGTCTCGTAGCTCGAGTGCATGGCCAGCTGCGGCAGGCCCACGTCTACGGCGTGCATGCTCGCCTGCATGTTCGACAGGTTGCCCAGGGTGGAGCCGCCGGCCATATCACTCTTGTTGGCGAAGGCCTGCGTGGGCACGTCGGCGTCATCGCAAATAGCCTGGAACACCGCGCGGCTAAAGGCATCGGTGCAGTAGTGCTGGTTAGCGGCTTCCTTGATGACGATGCCGCCGTTGAGTACGACCTGGTTGCGGGCGTCGCACTTCTCGGCGTGGTTGGGATGCACGGCATGCGCATTATCGCAGCTCACGAGCATCGAGGCGGCAAGTGCGCGATGGTACGACTCGTCATCGAAGCCCAGCGATCCGTTAATGCGGCGCAGCGCATCGGCCAAGAACGTCGACATGGCTCCCTGCTTGGTCTCGGAGCCAACCTCCTCGTTATCAAAGCAGCAGAAGACCGAGATATCGCGCGCGTTCTCAGCACCCAAAAATGCCTGCAGCGAGGTATAGGCGCAAGCCAGGTCGTCAAGCTTGGGCGTCGAGATGAACTCGTCGGCCCAGCCCCAAATGCGCGCATCCTGACGATTGACCAGGAACAGATCGCGGCCCAGGATCTGCTCGGGCTCAACATCCAGCTCTTCGGCGATCAGAGCGTCAAAATCCCCCTGCTTAAGGTCACCGGCGCTGATAAGCGGGCACAGGTCGACGGCGCGGTTGGGCGCAAAGCCCTCGTTAACGCCACGATTCATATGGATGGCAAGGCTCGGAATGATAGCGACCTCGCGCTCGGTGGCAAGCAGGCGGCTCTCAATACGGTCGCCTTCGCGCACCAGCACGCGGCCCGCGAGCGCCAGCGGGCGATCGAACCAGGTGTAGTCGATCATGCCGCCGTAGGCCTCGATGTTCAGGCGCAACGTCTCACCTGCGCCATCGAGCTCGGGCACGGCCTTGACCTTAAACGTCGGCGAATCGCTGTGCGACGCCGTGAGCTGAAAATGATAGTCGCCGGCAACGCCGTCCTCGCCCCACGTAGCAGCTAGGTCCTCGCCCACCTTAAAGGCAACGACGCTCGAGGTGTTGCGCTGCGTGTAATAACGCCCGCCCGGCTCGATGTCCCATGCCGCGTTCTCGGGCAGGTAGGTAAAGCCCGCCTCGTCGAGCTCGGCCATAATGGTCGCCGCCGTATGGAACATGCTGGGGCATGCCTCGATAAAGTCGATAAGGTCGTTGGCGGCCTCGATATCGTCGGCCGTCACGTGCGCGCGCTCGGGCGCTTCCTGATCCGTCATGCTCTCCCCTTTCGCTGGGTTGATGGTCCCCTCCAGCATACCCCGCCACGCCAGCGCCGCACTCTTCATTCCGTGCTTAATTCCGCGCCGCTCACCAACTTGAGCCATCATGCCCGCGTTCCTTTTGCGACAATTGCGCTAACAGGACGAGAGGAGCCGTCATGAAGCCACGTAACATTGCCATCGCCTGCGGTGTCGCGGGAGTCGCCGTCGGCCTTGCCGCTGCCACCGGTATCGTTTATCACAAGCAAATCAAGTCCGCCGCGTCGCTCAAACGCTTGACCGGCTACGCGGATGGCTATGACCTGTACGCAATCGACATCGCCTACGACTACGATCTTGATCGCATCATCGCCGCTGGCGTGCGCGACGACCAGGCCTACATCGATGCCGTGGTGGCGCAGGTGCTGCCCGGTGTGCCGGCACATGTCCAGGCGCCCCAGTTTGCCTGCAGCGCTTTTGTCGCCGTAGATGCCGAAGGCCGCGTGCGCACCGGTCGCAATTACGACTTTAAGGACGACACCTCGGCGCTGCTGGTGCGCAATCACCCACGCGGCGGCTATGCTTCCATCGGGTTTGCCGCCCTCAATAACCTGGGCGCCAACACTCCGCTTGACTCCATCACCGGACGCGCCGCGGCGTTGATGGGCCCGTTTGCCCAGCTCGACGGCGTCAACGAATGTGGCGTGTCCATTGCCGTACTCACCCTGGATTCCAAGCCCTGTGACCAGGACACGCAACGCCCCGCCATCAATACCTCGCTCGCCATCCGCCTGGTGCTCGACCGTGCCGCCACCACGCAAGAAGCTGTCGACCTGCTTTCCGCCTACGACATGCACGCTATGGCAGGACGCGATTACCACTTCTTTATCAACGACGCCGCCGGTGACGCGCGCGTAGTAGAGTGGGATCCGCGCGATCCGGACCGTGCTTTCAAAGTGACTCCTGTACGCCAGGTTACGAACTTCTACGCCTGCTTTGGCGACGAAGTGCTGCCCAACCAAAAGAATGGCGAGCTGGGCCATGGTAAAGAGCGCGCCGTCGCAATCGCCGATGTCCTTGACGCCCATGTCGGTGCTCAGGACGAGGCAGTCACTTGGAAGGCCCTGCGCGCCGCAGCGCAAGAGCCCAATCCGGAAGACATCACCAGCAATACACAATGGTCGGTCGTCTTTGACAATACCGAACCCGCTGCCGCTATCACGCTGCGCCGCCACTGGGGCGACATCGATGCCTTCGCGCTGTAAGGAGCTGGCACCGTCGTCCTTACGCTGGCCTGACGTTGCTTACATTTCCATACATTTGAGCTAACACGTTTATCCCCGTATCAACAGTGTGCGGGGGTAAACTTATGCGCATGTTATAACTTGCCCGGAAGGATTCACCATGCTTAGAATCGGTCTTCTTACTAGTGGCGGCGACTGCCAGGCGCTCAACGCCACCATGCGCGGCATCGTCAAAACGCTCATGACCAATAGCAAAGAACCTATCGAGATCTACGGTTTTGAGGACGGCTATCAGGGCCTTATCTACAGCAGGTTCCGCGTCATGACGCCCGCCGATTTTAGCGGCATCCTCACCCGCGGCGGTACCATCCTAGGCACGAGCCGTACACCGTTCAAGCGTCTGGATACCCCCGAGGCCGATGGTGTCGAGAAGGTGCCGGCGATGGTCCACACCTATCACAAGCTGCAGCTCGACTGCCTGTTTATGCTGGGCGGTAACGGCTCCACCAAGACCGCCAACCGCCTGCGCGAAGAGGGCCTCAACGTTATCGCCCTGCCCAAGACCATCGATAACGACACCTGGGGCACCGAGCTGACGTTTGGCTTTACGAGCGCCATCGACGTCGCCACCAAGTGCATCGACGACATCCACACTACCGCCTCGAGCCACGGCCGCGTGTTTGTCATCGAGATCATGGGCCACAAGGTTGGCTGGATCCCGCTGTACGCCGGCGTCGCGGGCGGCGCGGATGTCATCTTGATTCCCGAGATTCCCTACGACATGGATAACGTCATCAAGACCATCGAGCATCGCATGGAGACCGGCAGCCGCTTTACCATCGTGGCCGTCGCCGAGGGCGCCATCTCCAAGGAGGACGCAGCGCTATCCAAGAAGGAGTACAAGAAGAAGCTCGCCGAGCGCACGAGCCCGTCAATCGTGTACGACATCGCCAAGGAGATTGAGGCCAAGACCGGTCGCGAGACCCGCGTCGCCATCCCCGGTCACACGCAGCGCGGCGGCCAGCCCGACGCCCAGGACCGCATCTTTGCGACCCAGTGCGGCGTCGAGGCCGCGCTTGGCTGCCTGCGCGGCGAGTTTGGCTACATGATTGCCCTGCGCGACGGCAAGATGTGCCACATGCCGCTCGAGGATGTCGCCGGCAAGCTCAAGTATGTCGACCCCCAGAGCGATCTGGTGCGTGAGGCCAAGGCGTTGGGCATCAGCTTCGGCGACGAATAGCCTCGGCCGAAACTGCTCTCATCGGAGACCCCAGGGCTTACCTCCCAAATCGTCCTCGGACATGTCAGGATCCCGCCGTGCGCTTCGCGCGGCGGGATCCTTCCATCCTGCGGAAAGATTTGGGAGGTAAGCCCTGGGGCCTCCTGCGGTAACTAGGGAGGCCGTGGCTATTCGTCTTCTTGCTGCGGGTGCCTGGGGTAGGATGCGGCGTGCATTTTTGGGAGTATTCAGCAGCCGAGGGTGCCTGCATACTGGATTTTGGGCGAAAGGCAGGCACTGTGGGCCGCATCCTGTAAAAAAACGAGCGGCTCTAGAGGCGTTGGGGCTCAGAATCGGAGCTTTCAGCGCAGTTTTGCACTCCCGCCCCCGCGCCCGCGGACTCTGGGATGCTGAATACTCCAGAATTTGCACGCCGCCCCCTGGGGTACCCGTGGGCAAAAAGCAACCACCCAGCCGAAATATGCATCCGGCGGGGCGGTTTATACAAAAAGGCGGTTGTGGACGCGTCAACGGCTCGCTAGAACTTGAATCCCAGAACAGGTTACTCGGCGCTCTTGAGGGCACCGACCATGTCGATCTTGTTGAGGGTACGGTTGGTGGCAAGGTTGACGATAAACGTAAAGCCAAAGGAAAGCACCACGGCGAGCACGTAGCTTAGCGGCTCGACTTCGACGTCAAAGTACAGCGACGGCATCTGCAAAATGTACGTAAAACTCTCGGCCAGCAAGCCGCCCAGCGGCACGCCCAGCGCGGCGCCAATCGCCGTGAGGATCAACGTCTCCTTGTTAACGTAGTGATGCACCTCGCCACGGCGGAAGCCCAGCACCTTGATGGTTGCCAGTTCGCGCTTGCGCTCCGAAATGTTGGTGTTGGACAGCGTAAACACCACCACAAACGACAGGCACGCCGCCATAAAAGTCACGAGCACCACGACGGAATTGATAATCGTAAAGTTCGCTTCATAGTTCTCCCAATGCTCGGCCGTACTCGAAATCGTAAGCCAACCGTCACTCTTAAGATTCTTGCTAAACGCAATCTGGTCGGCCGACGAACCCTTAAGCAGCACAAAGACGCCGTTAAGGCGTGCGCTTCGACCGAACGAGCGCTCATAGGTGCCCTGCGTCATGTAAAGCGTGTTGCCCAGATAGTTGAGCGAGATGTCGCTGACTTTGACCTTGGCAACATTGAGCGACGAATCCTGGACGTGTGCTGTATCGCCCGGCTGAATCCCCAGCACCAGCTGTGAACTTTTGCTCAGATACACGTCTCCGTCACGCAAAGACAGCGGCTCTTTGGACTCATCCTCCAGGCGCACGTAATCGCCCAAGTCACTCGTGCGGTCATCGGGCACCACAATCAGCTGCACGGTCTCGCTCTTGCCGCCAAACGTAAAGGTGACGTTGTCGGTCATAATCGGCAGGGTCGAGGTCACGGTCACGTTGAAATCATTGGCCGCGCTGCGCTCATCCAATGCCGCGCACGTCTGCGAAAAATCGTCGGGATTGGCGACAGCCAGCAGGTCGTAGCGCGTGATATGCCCGTACTGTTTGGGCGAAAGCGCCACCGACGTATCACGGATGCCCATTCCGCAGATCACGAGCGCCGTGCAGCCGGCGATACCGAAGATGGTCATAAAGGCGCGCTTTTTGTAGCGGAACAGGTTACGCGCCGCCACCTTGTTCAAAAAGCCCATGCGACGCCAGATAAAGCCGATACGCTCAAGCAAGATGCGCGAGCCAGCGCGCGGGGCCTTGGGGCGCATGAGTGAGGCTGGGGTCTCGGCCATCTCGTGGCGGCAGGCAATAATCGTAGCGCCCACCACGCCCACGGCAAACAGCGCCACCGACACGAGCGACGACACGATGTCGTACGAAAGCAGCATCTGAGGCAGTGAATACATGTCGTCGAACACCGTAAACAGGAACAGCGGCAGGCCCACAAATCCGATAATGTTGCCGAGCACGCCGCCAATCAGACACGCCCACAGCGCATAGTCCACGTATTTGGACAGAATACGCCCGCTCGAATAGCCGAGTGCCTTGTACAGGCCGATGAGCGTGCGCTCCTCCTCGACCATGCGCGTGGCGGTGGTAAGACTGATGAGCACAGCAACGACAAAGAAGATAAATGGGAAAACCGTGGCGATGGCCTCGATCGAAGAACTGTCGCTCTCGACGCTCGAGTAGCTTGCGATGTTACCGCGGTCCTGAATGTACCAGGTGCATTCGCCCAGATCGGAAAGCTCGGCGCGGGCATCGGCAAAATGCTGGTCGGCGGCGGCGCGGCGCTGATCCAACTCGGTCTGAGCCTGGACGCGCTCCTCGCTGCCCTCGGCCATACGGTTGATGTTATCCTGCTCGATCCCAAAGAGCATGGCGGTCTGACGCTCGGCCGCATCCAAGCTTGCCGGCGTGTCGACCGTCAGCTCCTGAGCGCGCGCCTTCTCGCGCTCCTCGCGGATCTTCTCGATATTGCCTTTGACCTCGTTGATCTTTGTCGTGTAGGCATCCGAATAGGAGTTGAGGCTCTTGGCTCCCTCGACGATCACGTGGACTGCGGAGTAGGAAGAAGATGTCGCGGCATCCTCGCTCACATAGAACTTATAGTCCGCAGCCGAAGCAGCGCGAAAGGCGTTGACTGTCGAGTCGGAGCTCACGTCGGTAGGATCGAGGACCTCGGCCGTAATGGTGTAATCGCCCGCGGCAAACTGATCCTTGGCACTTTGGTTGGACGAGCTCGCGTCATTGGCGGCAAAACTCACCGTATCGCCGAGCTTTTTGCCCGAAGCCTTCAGGAACTTCGAAGTCACCGCGACTTCATCGGCGCTCTCGGGCAAATCGCCGCTCACCAGCACCGGCTGATCGATGTTCTCCTTGGAGAGACTTTGCACGACCACGCGCTCGCGCGTTGTGCCCACGGCGGTGTAGGCGGTCTCGGTGTAGATGCCCTCGACCGTCTCGACGCCGTCGACCTCTTGGATAGCCGCGAGATCGTCGCGCGTAAGGCCATAGGTCGACTGCACGTTAATGTCATAGACATTCTGCTGGTCAAAATAGGCGTCGACCGAATCGCACAAATCCTCGCAGCCCGCCTTAAGGCCGCACATCACGCTCACGCCAAGCGCAGTGATGACCACGATAGATAGGAAGCGCTTAAGACTGCCCCGAATCGTGCGGTAGATGCCACGGCGAAAAACCGTCGGCACCATATCGTTTGAGCTTTGAGCGGTACGGTAGGTCGCGAACTCCCGGTCGCGGCCCGCGTGCTCCGTATCGTGGTTTTGGCTGTTTTGGCAATCTTGGTCCATGGGCGCTACCACTCGATCGTCTCGATAGGCACGGGATTTTGCTGGACCGTCTCGCTCTCCACGCGGCCGCTCTTAAAGCGGATCAGGCGATCGGCCATGGGCGCCAGCGCGGAGTTGTGGGTGATGATAATGACCGTGATGTCCTGCTTGCGGCAGGTGTCCTGTAGCAACTGCAAGATCTGCTTGCCGGTTTTGTAGTCGAGTGCACCCGTGGGCTCGTCGCACAAAAGCAGCTTGGGGTTCTTGGCCAGCGCGCGGGCGATGGACACGCGCTGCTGCTCGCCGCCCGAAAGCTGCGCGGGGAAGTTGGCGAGGCGCTCGCCCAGGCCAACCTGGCGAAGCGTTTGCTCGGCATCGAGCGAATCAGGGCAGATTTGCGCCGCGAGCTCGACGTTTTCGAGCGCCGTCAAGTTGGGGACCAAATTGTAGAACTGGAAGACAAAGCCGACGTCGGCGCGGCGGTATTCCACGAGCTGCGCCTCGTTGGCAGAGCTCACGTCGCGCCCGTCCACCGTCACGGTGCCGGAGGTCGCCGTATCCATGCCGCCCAGAATGTTGAGCGCCGTGGTCTTGCCGGCACCCGAAGCACCCAGAATGATGGCGAGCTCGCCGCGCTCGACCGTAAAGCTCGCGCCGTCGAGCGCATGAATGCGAGCGTCGCCCTCGCCGTATGCTTTGATGACGTCTTTGAATTCGATATAGGCCATCGATCGGTTCCCATCTGGTCGGATAACTCTTTAGTATTACCCATTTCGCACCGACCAAAAAGGGACAGATTTATTTTGGCAGGTTTTATATGGGGAAACGGCAGCTATAGATGAGGCTACGGGGAGGCAGGGAAATCATCGACGGGGTCAGGCCGACCGCCAAACACAACGCACGCATCTCAATCTGTCAGCCAAATCATTCGAACAGCTGTTCGTTTCTATAATATGATTCCGCTATCTAAGCAGGCCGATACGCAGAAAGGCGGCCAACATGGCGTTCGACTTTAAGAAGGAATGCAAGGAGCTCTACAAACCTGCAAGCAAGCCGAGCATCGTAACTGTCCCGCCATTCAATCTCAGGGCGGGATTCAGTCGGGATTCAGTTTCAACAAACGGCATCATCCGGTAACCGATATGTAAGGCTGTATAAATCATTTCCATTTGCCTAACAAAATGACCGCTCGGCTAACAAGCTCGGCCCATGTCCTCACGCGATGGTACTGTTCTCTAGAGTTCTTATTAGAGAGGGGTGCTCCATGGAGATCACCATCAATCGCGAAATTGGGAAGCTCGGACTTCCCAGGCATCTTGTGCTTGGCATGGATCCAGGAATTGCAAGCTGCGGATTCGCACTTATCGACACAGCCAATCATGAAATCCTGGATTTGGGCGTCAGATTATTTGACTCTCCAACTCATCCTAAAACGGGCCAAAGTCTTGCGGTTATTCGCAGGGGCTTCCGCTCTACCCGTCGAAACATTGACCGTACCCAGGCGCGCTTGAAGCACTGTCTCCAAGTCCTCAAGGCTTATGGTCTCATCCCCCAAGACGCCACCAAAGAGTACTTCCACACCACAAAAGGCGACAAGCAGCCGCTCAAGCTTCGCGTTGATGGTCTTGACCGCCTACTCAACGATCGCGAGTGGGCGCTAGTCCTATACTCCCTCTGCAAGCGCCGTGGATACATTCCCCACGGAGAAGGCAATCAGGATAAATCAAGCGAAGGCGGCAAGGTTCTATCTGCCCTTGCGGCCAACAAGGAAGCAATTGCGGAGACCTCGTGCCGCACCGTTGGCGAATGGCTCGCTCAGCAGCCTCAAAGTCGCAATCGTGGCGGCAATTACGACAAGTGTGTAACGCACGCCCAGCTTATCGAAGAAACTCATATCCTATTTGATGCTCAACGCTCCTTTGGCTCCAAATACGCTTCGCCGGAATTTGAGGCCGCATATATCGAGGTTTGCGATTGGGAGCGTTCGCGCAAAGACTTCGACCGCCGCACGTACGACCTCGTCGGACACTGCTCATATTTCCCAACAGAAAAACGAGCTGCACGCTGCACGCTTACGAGCGAACTCGTTTCAGCCTATGGCGCACTCGGCAACATCACCATCATCCACGAAAACGGGACCTCTCGCGCCCTGAGCGCAACGGAGCGCGATGAATGCATTGCAATCCTGTTCTCGTGCGAGCCAATTCGAGGCAACAAAGATTGTGCTGTTAAATTCGGCGCCCTCCGAAAAGCGCTCGACCTTAGTTCCGGCGATTACTTTAAGGGAGTTCCAGCTGCCGACGAAAAAACGCGCGAGGTGTACAAGCCCAAGGGATGGCGCGTGCTCCGCAATACCCTCAATGCAGCCAACCCCATTCTCCTGCAGCGTTTGCGCGATGACCGCAATCTCGCCGATGCCGTTATGGAGGCGGTGGCATACTCTTCAGCTCTCCCCGTACTCCAAGAGCAGCTTCAGGGGCTACCGCTTTCGGAAGCGGAGATCGAGGCGCTTTGCAGGCTTCCCTATTCATCCAAAGCTCTTAACGGCTATGGCAACCGTTCCAAAAAAGCACTCGACATGCTGCTCGATTGCCTCGAGGAGCCCGAGGTCCTCAACCTTACGCAGGCCGAAAATGACTGCGGTCTGCTGGGACTTCGCATCGCTGGCGCCCAGCTCGAGCGCTCCGATCGCCTGATGCCCTATGAGACCTGGATCGAACGTACCGGTCGAACAAATAACAATCCCGTCGTCATTCGCGCCATGTCGCAAATGCGAAAAGTGGTCAACGCCATCTGCCGCAAGTGGGGCGTGCCAAACGAAATCCACGTTGAGCTTGATCGAGAGCTCAGGTTGCCTCAGCGCGCAAAAGACGAGATTGCCAAGGCCAATAAGAAGAACGAGAAAAATCGCGAGCGCATTGCCGGGCAAATCGCTGAGCTGCGTGGCTGCACGGCAGATGAGGTCACGGGCAAACAGATAGAGAAGTACCGCCTGTGGGAAGAGCAGGAATGCTTCGACCTTTACACGGGCGCTAAAATCGAAGTCGATCGCCTAATTAGCGACGACACCTACACGCAGATTGACCACATCCTGCCGTTCTCTCGCACGGGAGAAAACTCGCGCAACAATAAAGTCCTGGTCCTCGCCAAAAGCAATCAGGATAAACGCGAACAGACACCTTACGAATGGATGTCCCACGACGGTGCGCCTTCATGGGATGCTTTTGAGCGTCGCGTTCAGGAAAACCAGAAACTCAGCCGTCGCAAAAAGAACTTCCTGCTGGAAAAAGACCTTGATACCAAGGAAGGCGAATTCTTAGCACGCAGCTTCACCGACACCGCCTATATGTCGCGAGAAGTATGCGCTTACCTCGCCGACTGCCTGCTGTTCCCCGATGATGGCGCAAAGGCACATGTTGTTCCTACCACTGGCAGAGCGACCGCATGGCTGCGTCGCAGGTGGGGGCTTAACTTTGGTTCGAATGGCGAAAAAGACCGCTCGGACGATCGTCACCATGCCACCGATGCTTGTGTGATTGCAGCATGTAGTCGAAGCCTCGTGATTAAAACCGCTCGAATCAACCAAGAGACACACTGGAGCATAACCAGAGGTATGAACGAGACCCAACGCCGCGATGCCATCATGAAGGCTCTCGAAAGTGTTATGCCCTGGGAAACCTTTGCGAACGAAGTACGCGCGGCGCACGATTTCGTCGTACCCACCCGCTTTGTTCCGCGTAAGGGAAAGGGCGAGTTGTTCGAGCAGACGGTCTATCGCTATGCCGGCGTTAATGCACAGGGCAAAGACATTGCTCGCAAGGCGAGCTCCGATAAGGACATCGTCATGGGCAACGCCGTTGTGTCGGCAGACGAGAAGTCGGTCATCAAGGTGAGCGAAATGCTGTGTCTGAGGCTCTGGCATGACCCGGAGGCCAAGAAGGGGCAGGGCGCTTGGTACGCAGACCCCGTCTATAAGGCGGATATTCCTGCACTTAAGGATGGGACGTATGTGTCCAGGATTGCGAAGCAAAAATATGGGCGGAAGGTCTGGAAAGCCGTTCCCAATAGCGCTTTAACTCAAAAACCACTCGAAATATATCTGGGTGACCTCATTAAAGTCGGGGATAAGCTCGGTCGCTACAATGGCTACAACATTGCAACGGCCAATTGGTCCTTTGTTGACGCTCTCACGAAAAAGGAGATTGCATTCCCCTCGGTTGGAATGCTCTCAAACGAATTGCAACCGATAATTATTCGCGAGAGCATTCTCGATAATTAAGGCCAATAGGGGCGATTTAACTTCCAAAAATCGCCCCTTCCCGATATGCGTTTACCTATTTCCAATTTCCACATTACAGCAATGTTTATGACGGGGTCTTCTGGCTGTAGCGAATCGCCTTACACATACATCCTTCCGAAGGCAATAGACTTAGCTTAGCAAAATGTCCCCTGATTGCCTGACCTTGAGCACGCACCCTTCCCCAAGGTGATACGCTGCGCCGAGGGTCGAACCATCCACGGACCCGGTCTTGAGCACGCGCCCTTCCCCAAGGTGATACGCTTATCGTGGTCATGTGATGTTTTTCCTGATTGTCTTGAGCACGCGCCCTTCCCCAAGGTGATACGCTTGGGCGGGTAAATATCCGTCAATCACAAAGGTCTTGAGCACGCGCCCTTCCCCAAGGTGATACGCTGGAGTTCAGCTACAAGCGCTTGCAGCACATGTCTTGAGCACGCGCCCTTCCCCAAGGTGATACGCTCGTCCATGTCGGCGATACGCTCAAGCGTGAGTCTTGAGCACGCGCCCTTCCCCAAGGTGATACGCTATAGCTTCGATTCGTCAACCGTGATCGTGGGTCTTGAGCACGCGCCCTTCCCCAAGGTGATACGCTGCGGCAGGGCGACAGGAAGGAGGCCAGCCAGTCTTGAGCACGCGCCCTTCCCCAAGGTGATACGCTGAATCCCTCGGTAGACTCTGCTCTGGTCGTGTCTTGAGCACGCGCCCTTCCCCAAGGTGATACGCTTGTACCTGCCAAGCTCTGGAAAAGCCATGTGTCTTGAGCACGCGCCCTTCCCCAAGGTGATACGCTCATTAGGTTCGTTGAGTATTTGCTCGCTTGAGCACTGTTGAATATCGCGAAACAGCACCGCCGATATCGCGCTTGGGCACCGGGGCCGACACTGGCCCCGGTGCTTTTTTATTGCTACCGGTCTAT
>JAXJHR010000013.1:0-17028 GCA_036299165.1 Collinsella aerofaciens
CCACGGCAACAGACGGCTGATCGCCAAAGACCATCGAGCCCGTCTGCTTGATTCCAGCTGCCAAGTCCCCGTGGCTAGCAAGAACAATACTTACCATCACATAACCTCCTTTTTGTCTACGTATTTCCTACATGACATGAAGGAAGTATACCTGTTTGGTTTGTGGAATTATAGCTAAATTCGTAAAAGGTTGCATTATTTGTTTAAACGTCTAAGTTTGTTACAAGTTGATTACGTTACTGGTTTTTCACTCATTACCCGCAAGGCGCCGCTCATCAAGCCGTGCATTTTACAGATACAAGCAGGCTGTTCATTAATATCGATTTTAGGCAAGCGCGAATGCGCTTGTACTGCCGCTATTTTGTTTAAACAGACATAACTTGACTATTAGCGTGACTTATGCTCTAGCGCAAGTAGTCATTGGGGACGTTCTTAAACGACTAGTCGTTGGGGACGTTCTTGTTTGACTAGTCGTTTAAGAACGTCCCCAACGACCAAGTTAGGCGATGTGGAGGGGATTGGCGGCGTCGACGGCGTCGGGAGCGTCGGAAGGACCGTCGGGAGCAGCGTCTGCCGGGTCCTCGTCGGGGGTCTCGATCTGCTTGATCATGACCTCCTGGCCCTGCAGCAGGTATGTCTCGCCGCTGCCGCAATGGGGGCAGGTCTTGCCGTGCTCGACCGTCACGTAGTCGCAGCCGCACGCCTCGCAATGCGTCACGGCCTCGACAGGCTCCACAATAAGCTCCGCACCCTCGGTGATGGACTTTTTATCTGCCGCCCAGCGCCAAGCGTCGAGCAGCAAGTCGGGAACGACGCCCGAGACCTCGCCCAGCAGCAACGTCACGCTCGAGACGCGACGCACGCCATTGGCACGCGCCACGTTCTCAACATCGCGAATGATGTGGTAAACGATTCCGAGCTCGTGCACTTTTTCCTCCGCCGTTCCCGTTATGACTACTTACTTGCGACCGAACTTGATTTTGATTGCGCGTTTCAAAGCGTACTTACCCAGACTGGGGAGCTTTTGCTCGTATTTGACCATCGTGGAGCACTCGGGGCGGTCGCGATCCAGATGGATGGCGTCGAACGCGCACTTGGTGGTACACAGGCCGCAGCCGATGCACTTGTTGGGGTCGACGATCGAGGCACCGCAACCCAGGCAACGGGCGGTCTCGGCGCGCACCTGCTCTTCGGTAAAGGTCTCGACGTACTCGCTAAAGGGCGCAGCCTTCTCGCGCTCGCGGTCCACGTGAGCAACCTCGCGGCTCGCGTTGTCGTAGCCCTCGAGCACAACGTCGTCGCGGTCGAGCGCGGTGTAGCGGCGCTGGTTGCGGCCGATGGTGAGCGTGGAGCCCGGCTGCACAAAGCGGTGGATGGAGACAGCGGCCTCGTGACCGGCGGCGATGGCGTCGATGGCAAAGCTCGGACCGGTATAGACGTCGCCGCCCACAAAGATGTCGGGCTCGGCGGTCTGGTAGGTCTGGGGATCGGCAAGGGCACCCTGGCCGCGGCCAAGCTCCACCTTGGAGCCAGCCAGCAGGTCGCCCCACACAATGGACTGGCCAATCGACATGACTACGCGGTCGGCATCGACGCGGCGCAGATCGTTCTCGTCGTACTCGGGCGCAAACCGGCCCTCGTCGTCAAAGACACGCGTGCAGCGCTTGAAGGTGATACCGCACACACAGCCGGACTCGTCCAGGTGAACCTCCTTGGGACCCCAGCCGCAGCTGATGTGCGCGCCGTCCTCGATGGCCTCGCGACGCTCCTCCTCGCTGGCGGGCATCTGGGCCTCGTTCTCCAGGCAGAACATCTCAACGTGCTCGGAGCCCAGGCGGCAGGCGTTGCGCGCGACATCGATAGCCACGTTGCCGCCGCCCACCACGATGGTGCGGCCGGGCAGTGCATCGATCTTGCCACTGTTGACCTCGCGCAAAAAGTCGACGGCCACGGTCACGTCCTCGGCATCCTCGCCCGGAATACCGGCGAGGCGGCCGCCCTGGCAGCCAATAGCCACATAGAAGGCCTTAAATCCCTGCTCGCGCAGCTCGTCGAGCGTCACATCGCGACCGACTTCCACGCCATAGCGGAACTCGGCACCCATCAGGCGAATGATCTCGACCTCGGCCTCGATGACGTCCTTCTGCAGCTTAAAGCTGGGAATACCGTAAGTGAGCATGCCGCCCGGGCGCTCGTTCTTCTCGAACACGACGGGCTTGTAGCCCTTCTCGGCCAGGTAGAAAGCGCAGGACAGGCCGGCCGGGCCGGCACCGATAATGGCGATCTTCTGGTCGAAGCCGCCGGCACGCGTCGGGGTCACCACGGGCGGGACATAGCGGGTTGCGGCGTCCAGATCGCGCTGGGCGATGAACTTCTTGACCTCGTCGATGGCCACGGCGGCGTCCACACGGCCGCGGGTGCAGGCATTCTCGCAGCGACGGTTGCACACACGGCCGCAGATAGCGGGCAGCGGGTTCTCGCGCTTAATGAGTGCCAGCGCCTCGTCATAGCGACCCTGCGCCGCGAGCTTTAAGTAGCCCTGAACGGCAACGTGCGCGGGACAGGCCGTCTTGCAGGGAGCGGTGCCGGACTCATGCGTCTCGATGCGGTTGTCGTTGCGGTAGTTGGGCGACCACTTGGTGTGGTCCCACTTGGTGGCATCGGGCAGCTCCTGGCGCGGATACTCGGGCACCTGTCCGCCGGCCTTTTTGCTGCAGAGCTTCTGGCCCAGCTTGGCAGCGCCGGCCGGACACACCTCAACGCAGCGACCGCAGGCCACGCACTTGTCCTTCTCGACCTTGGCGACATAGGCCGAGCGCGACAGGTTGGGCGTGTTGAACAGCTGCGAGGTGCGCAGGGCGTAGCACACGTTGACGTTGCAGTTGCAGATGGCGAAGATCTTGTTCTCGCCGTCAATGTTGGTGATCTGGTGCACAAAGCCGTTGTCCTCGGCCTGGCGCAAAATGTCGTAGACCTCGTCGCGGGTCACGTAATGACCACGATCGGTCTCGACCACGTAGTCAGCCATATCGCCCACGGCGATGCACCAATCGGCCGGGTCGTCGGCGCAGCCCTCGCCCATCACGCGACGGCTCGCGCGGCAGCTGCAGGTGCTGGCAGCATACTTACCCTCGTATTTGTCGAGCCAGTGCTCGATATGCTCAATAGGCACCGAGGTGCTCGCGGCATCGATGGCCTTCTCGACCGGAATGACGTGCATGCCGATACCGGCACCTCCGGGCGGCACCATCGGCGTAGCCTTGGACAGCGGGCCTTTGGATGCTTGCTCAAAGAACTTGGCATAGACCGGATGCTCCTCGAGCTGGCTCACGCGCATGTTGAGGAACTCGGCAGAACCCGGCACCAGCATGGGCAGCACCCACTGCTTGGCGCGCTCGGGGTTTTCCCAGTTGTACTCGAGCAGACCCGTGTAGCTCATGTCGTCGAGCATCTTCTCGATATCTGCCTCGGGCATGCCGGTGAGCTTGACCATCTCGGGCAGCGTATAGGGACGGCGCATCTTCATCTTGCAGAGCACTTCGGCCTGCTCGTCGGTTGCGGCCTCGGCAAACGACCAGTACTCGTAGCCCAGCAGCTCGTCGCGATGCAGCAGGCGGTTGGTGCAGTGCTCGCACAGCTTGACGATTGCCTCGCGCGGATGCTCCGGCAGCGGCGGCACGAACTCCGAACCGATGTCGGGCTCGGTGTAGCTAATTCCCGGTCCGTTGAGAATCATGGTTGTCCCTTCTCTTGCCGCAGCACGACGAGGCCGCAGCGCCCCTCTTTTTTTGCAGGCCGGGCATGCCCCCATGCCGTTCACCCGCCATTGTTGACATTGTGTCAAAAATAGTATTGACGAACCGTCAACAATATTCAAGACTGTTAGGCGAACGGTCAGGCAAAAGAGGATGAAAGGCGGCAAAACATGGGCAACAACACAGCAGATACCTCTGTAGTCGATGGCGTCCCCGCATCCGATAGCGCGGCAAAGCGCTTGACGGGCGACGAACGCCGTCGCGAGATCCTCGCCGCCGTGCGCACCGTAAGCTCTGAGCTGGGCGTGTCGCATCTATCGGTATCGGCCGTGACCAAACGAGCCGGCTGCACACGCTCGCTGTTCTACCACTACTTTGCCGATATGGACGCCGCTGTCACCGCTGTTATGGACGAGGCGATCGACGGTTTCATCTCCGAGCTCGAGCAGTGGAATGCCAACCGCACCGTCGGCGATATCGAGGGCGCGCTCGACACCGTCGCCCCGCTCTTTAAGCGTCTGGTCGCCAGCGGTCACGAGCTGCCGAGTACACTCACCTCAAGCAGCGGCGCGCTCTACGGCGGCTTTCTGCACAACGTGGTTCAGCGCGTGGCTCAGTACATCTGCGACACCACCGTGGTGGATTTTGTCGCCCATCACGAGCTGCGCATCGACCATGTCTACGAAACGTTCTACACCCTCATCATGGGGTTGTTGATGTATATCCGCACGCACCCCGATGTGCCCGACGAGACGGTCAAGGAAATCATCACCTCGACACTCCACATCGAGGGCTATACCGCCAAGTATCCGGAGCGCAAGCCCCAGAACTGACGACATTTGGCCAAACTGCCCGCGATCAGAAGAGGGGCCGCGGGCGTGTGAAAGGAGAGCAGCATGCTGTTCGATGTTTGGGGTAGCGATACCCTTATCCACTGGGCCGGCTGGGCCATGGTCTTTATTGGCCTGATCGTGCTCAACGAGGTCGGCCGCCGCACCAAGCTGGGCGCGGCAATCATCTTTGGCGTGGCTCCGCTGGCCATGACCATCTACTGCGTCGCCATCGCCATCGGCGTCTCACAGGGCGCCGAGTGGGCGCTCACCAACCCCACCCATGTGTACCAGAACAGCTGGTTCCACTACGCCAAGGTGTACGCGGCGCTGGCCGGTTGCTGGGGCTTCATTGCCATTAAGTATCAGTGGGGCAAGATCGGCAAGGCGCATTGGTTCCGCGCATGGCCGTTTGTGATCGTCGCCATCAACATCATGATCGCCGTCGTGTCCGACTTTGAGAGCGCCTATCACTTCTTTGTCCTGGGCCAGTCCACCTGGGTCACCTCCGAAGGTGCTACGCAGCTGGCCGGTTGGAACAACGTGTTCAACGGCATCGCCGGTATCATCAACATCTTCTGCATGACCGGTTGGTGGAGCGTCTACGCCTCCGAGGATCAGACCGATATGCTGTGGCCCGACATGACCTGGGTCTACATCATCGCCTACGATATCTGGAACTTCTGCTACACCTACAACTGCCTGCCCACCCACTCCTGGTTCTGCGGCTTTGCGCTGCTGCTGGCACCCACCGTCGCCGCCTTTATCTGGAACAAGGGCGGCTGGATCCAGAACCGCGCCTTTACGCTGGCCATTTGGTGCATGTTTGCCCAGGTGTTCCCGTACTTCCAGGAGGAGTCCATCTTTGTGACCCACTCCACGCTCGACCCCGGCGCCGCTACCGCGGTCTCGGTCGCCGCGCTGGTCGCCAACGTCGCCGCAATCATCTACATCGCCTACCGTGCCAAGAAGCTCGGCCGCAACCCCTACAAGCAGGATGTCTTTGAGGGCACCAGCGATTGGGAGAAGGCCACTGCCCGCCGCGCCAAGGTTGATTACGCGCACGCCGAGTAACGCGCTGGTCGCTGTTGGCACTTGGGCATAGGCCCGCCCGCCAGGCTTTTCAATCCAATGTCTCGCAGAGCCCCCGGAAAAGCGCTCGCTTTCCGGGGGCTTTTTTATCCCGCTTGCATTCGAAAACACGCGCATATATAAAATCGGATTTCAAATCCTGCGGCGGCCCTATAGGGTCCCGTTTTTGGGTACAGTGTTGTCCCGATATTGAGCTTGGGGGATATATGAAAGATGAAACGATGGGCCAAGAGGATGCGGCCCAAGATGCAGAAGCGTGTGCCGAGGCCCTGGAGAGCCTAGACCAGATCGCGCTGGCCGAGATTGCGTTTGACGATCCGAACGTTGATGTGCAGGATGAGCCAGAAATCGAGGCGCAGCCCGATGATCGGAATGCAAAAGACGATGGCGCCGCGCCCACCGAGAACGAGGCGGGGCACGAGGAACCCGAGTGCGAGGCCGACGACCAGCCCGAATCCGACACGAGCGAGGAAACCATCTTGCTCGACAGCTTGCCGGCCGAAGATTCGCTGACCCGCGAGCTTCCCGGCCTGGGCTCCGCGCCTGCCGTGGACGAGACCATCGCCATGGGCGATATTCCCCTACCGTCCGTCCCTTCGGCACGCGAAGCCGAGGTTCGTCATCGTAAGATGCCGCCCAAGCGCCGCAACCTGATGGTTGCCGGCGTTGTGGCCGTCGCGCTCGTCGCCGGCGGCGCAGGCTATGCTGCCTGGAACGGATATCAGCAAGAGCAGGCTGCCGCTGTCGCCGCCAGTGCGCACACGATGATGTCGGTGCAGATTGGCGTGCATGCCGCGGGCCTCGACTGCTCAACTGGCTCCAAGATTCCCGTGCAGGTGAGCGGGCAGGATTCCGATGGTTCTTCCGTGAGCGAAACGCTCTACGTTGACGAGCATGGTCGCGGCATTAAGCTGCTGCCCGGCGATTACACGCTCTCCATCGCTGGGTCCCCCATCGCAGCCGACGGTACCATTTACACCGTGCCGATCACCAAGGCGCAGGTCACCATTAAGAGCGATGGGCAGGATTTGAGTGCCCAGGCCACCTTTAAGCTCAAGGTGCCTTCGGCCGACACGGTGACTGACGACCAGATCGATGCCGCCGCCAAGTATGCCGAGGAAGGCGGCGCGAGCTCTGCCGCCGCGGCAAAGATACTCCAGCAGGCGGCAATTACGCGCCGCGATGCCGCCGCCAACGCCGTAAGCGCAAGCGAGGCACAGTCCGCGCGCGATGCCGATGCTCGGCACAAGGCGACGGATCTGTATCAACTCGATATTCCGGTTGAGTGGTACGGCAAAGTCGCGACTTGGCAAAACGGCAGCACGCTGTGCATTTATCTGGACGGCGACACCAACACACCGCTCGTGACGCTCGTCGCGGTGCGCGAGGGCGAGAGCTTTACGCCCGATGAGGGCGACGCGGTTTTGGGTGCGGCAAACCTCGGCAACGGCTACACCGTCTACGCCAGCGGCCCCGTCTATCCGTACGTGGTGCCCCAGACCATCAACGGACGGACGCAAGACCCCGTGTCGACCTACCCCATGGATACGGCGATTGAGCTTGTCGAGCTCACGACCGGCAACCGCTACACCTATAGCCAGATCAAGAACGTGCTGGTCGGCAAAGACGGCAAGGCCGACGCCGCCACCAAGCTCGAATGCGACTACCTCGCCCAGATTCTGATGCCGAGCATCAAAGCCCAAGACTAGCCGGGCGCATCATGGTGCTCCCCAACCGTGATAAAGGGGCCAGGAGGTCCTGGCCCCACAGATCCGTAGATGATTAGGCAAGGAGCCACTTCCATGCGGGCACAACGTGTACCGCACCGTGCTCGCATGGAATATCGGCCTGCTCATCCATGGTAACGATTGCCGACTCGCCAAGATCGAACTGGGCCATCGAGGCATCAAGCGCGGCAATTTCGCGCTCGCGCGTTTTCTCACTTGCCATATCCACACTCACCTGAATCAGGCTATAAGCCCGCATGAGAAGTGCGTCCCCAGCCACAAAGTCCACCTCATGGCTTTTGCTCTTCTCTTTGATCAGCAGGCGGCAGACCGAGCCGGTCCTCACCGCGGGAGTCCTTCTTCTTAGCGCATTGAACACTGCGGTCTCGAGCCTCTGGCCCTGGTCCAATGCTGATGCGGGAGAGAATGCTCCAAACATCGCAGGGTCGACAGCGTAGACCTTAGACGCAGACCGCATGTTATTTGCCAATGAACGCGTGAACTCCGGCACAGAAAATAACAGGTAGGCATCCTCATAATACTCAAGTAAATCGCTGAGCGAATTACGACTGACGGGTATCTGTCTGCTCTTGAACTCGTTGTACACTTTGTTCACGGACAGCTCTCGTCCCGAAGATGCCATACACCGCGTCAAGAACAGCGATGCCAGGCGAGGGTTCTTGACGTCGTAACGCTCAATGACGTCCATAGCGACCGTTCGCGAAGCATATTCCTGTAGCAGCTGAATCGCGTCTGCGGGCGTCTGCTCAAGCGTCGCGATGAATCCCCCTCGTTCAAGATACCCGATCAGATGATGTCGAAGCAGCGCTGCATCGCTCGGGGAAAAGGTCGCATCTGGCTCGAGAACGCTCCCCGTCTTATATCGAACGTATTCCGAAAAACTCAACGGAAAAAGCTCTCGCACAAGAGAACGACCCCTGAACTCGCTCTTAAGTTCTGAGGACAGCATCTTAGAAGAAGATCCCGTCACATAGACGGTCGCTTTCTCCGTATCGACTACACGCCGCAGAAACGCACCCCATTCGGGAATTTCCTGGATCTCGTCAAAGAAAATGTAAGCGCCCTCGGTTCGAGCAACAGGATACAGCGCATAGAACGTGTCGAGCACGTCCGCCAGCAGCGATGGCTCATACGGGCGCAAGCGCTCATCCTCAAAATTGAAGTAAAGCATCCGGTCAAGCTCGACGCCCCGGCTCTGAAGCCGCCGCATCTCCTGATACAGGCGATACGTCTTTCCACAACGGCGGGCCCCCACAATCACATTTACGATGTTGTCGCGCTTTGGCTCCTGTGGGTTTCCTAGATCAAGGTCTCGCTCAAAAACCTGCGGAACCCCCTGCTGTTCAAAGTCCTTTATTTTCTGGGCGATCAAGTCGTTGAATGCCATGATTCTCCAATCTTGCTCTCTAGCTAATCAAAATTATACCGATTCTTGATTAATTAGAGAGCAAGATTGTGTGTAGCTTGATTAACACTTAAGCAAGTTTTATCACCGTTATTGCTCCGAAGGATATCGAGTGGCTAAGAGGACAACCGAGCTCGAATGCGACTCCCCGAGCAGTCAATTTGGGACGGGGCTTTTTTGACTACCCTCCCCCTGTAGAAAAATCCCTAACGCAGTTGCGGTGAAATAGGGCTGTTTTTGCTGGTCAAACCGCAAAACAGTCCCTATTTCACCGCAACTTATTGGTGGCCTTTTGGGTGGCACTTAGCGCCAGGGGTCGGCTTCGAACATCGGCTCGCGCTCGGGGCGGCGATCGCTGTAGGGATCGTAGCCGTCATCGTCCTCGTTCTCGGCACGGATGTAGGGGTCGCGCGGCTTGGGCGCCGGTTTGGGAGAAGCCTTCGGTGCGACCGGCGCGGCGGGCGCTGCCTCAGCAACCGGTGCGTGCGTCTTGTTCTCGTCTTTCATCTGCATATCTCCTTGCCATGTACTCATGCTCAACATCATCGATTGTCGCACGAAAAAGGGCGGCGGACCCGATTGGATCCGCCGCCCTTGGCGTTTTGCGATGAGGTGCGGTTAAAGCCGGCCCCATAATTTACTCTGCGTCGGGGACCTCGTAGGTGGCCGCCGGCGTGTTGTCGCACACGACGGTAAAGCCACCGTCCTTGTCGACATCGACCGTCACCTGATCGCCCTCGCGCACCGTGCCGTCGATGATAGCGGCGGCGATGGCATCCACGACCTCGCGCTGAACCAGACGCTTGAGCGGACGGGCGCCAAAGACCGGGTCCAGGCCGCCCACGGCGAGCATCTGCTTGGCCGCCGGGGTGATGGCAAGCGTCATGCGCTCCTTGGCCAGACGCGCGCGGACGTCGGCGAGCTGGATGTCGACGATCTTCTCGATCTGCGCCATACCGAGCGGATGGAACACCACGATATCGTCGATACGGTTGAGGAACTCGGGGCGGAAGGTCTGAGCCATGGCCGCGTCGACCTGATGGCGCATCTCCTCCTCGTCCTTGCCGGAAAGCTCGGCGATAGCCTTGGAACCCACGTTAGACGTCATGATGATGATCGTGTTCTTGAAGGACACCTGACGACCCTGGCCATCGGTCAGACGGCCGTCGTCGAGCACCTGCAACAGCACGTTGAAGACATCAGGATGAGCCTTCTCCATCTCGTCGAGCAAGATTACGGAGTACGGGCGACGGCGCACGGCCTCGGTGAGCTGGCCGCCCTCGTCGTAGCCCACGTATCCCGGGGGCGCACCGATCAGACGCTGGACGCTGAACTTCTCCATGTATTCGGACATGTCGATACGCACGAGCGCGCGCTCGTCATCGAACAGGCACTCGGCCAGCGCCTTGGCGAGCTCGGTCTTGCCTACACCGGTGGGGCCCAGGAAGAAGAAGCTGCCGATGGGCTTGTCCGGATCGGAGAGACCCGCACGGCTGCGGCGCACGGCCGCGGCAACGGCGGAGACGGCCTCGTCCTGACCGATGACGCGCTTATGCAGCTCGCCCTCCAGGCCCTTGAGCTTGTCGAGCTCGCCCTGCATCATCTTGGACACGGGCACGCCGGTCCAGGCGCTCACGACCTCGGCGATCTCATCGGAGGTCACCTGCTCGTTGAGGCCCTCGCCGTCCTGCTGCTTTTGCGCCTCGAGCGCGGCCTCGGAATCCTGAATCTGCTGCTGCAGGCCCGGAATCACGGAGTAGCGCAGCTCGGACGCACGACCCAAATCGCCGTTGCGCGTCGCACGCTCCTCCTCGCTCTTGGCCTCGTCAAGCTGGCTCTTAAGCTCCTGCACGTGGTCGATGGCGTTCTTCTGGTTGAGCCAGCCAGCCTTTTGCACATTGAGCTTTTCCTGGACCTCGGCAATCTCCTGACGCAGGGCCTCCAGACGCTCCTTGGAGGCGTCGTCGGTCTCCTTCATGAGTGCCTGCTCTTCGATCTGCAGCTGGGTGAGTTGACGTGTGGTGGCGTCGATCTCGACCGGCATGCTGTCGAGCTCCATGCGCAGGCGGCTTGCCGCCTCATCGACCAGGTCGATGGCCTTGTCGGGCAGGAAGCGGTCGGCGATATAGCGATCGGAGAGGTCGGCAGCCGCCACGAGCGCGCTATCGGTGATGTGCACGCCGTGGAAGATCTCGTACTTCTCCTTGAGGCCACGCAGGATCGAGATGGTGTCCTCGACGGTGGGCTCGGAGACCATCACGGTCTGGAAACGACGGGCGAGCGCCGCGTCCTTCTCGATGTACTTGCGGTATTCGTCGAGCGTGGTCGCGCCGATCGCATGCAGGTCGCCACGGGCGAGCGCCGGCTTGAGGATATTGCCGGCGTCCATAGAGCCCTCGGTGGCACCCGCGCCCACGATGGTGTGGAGCTCATCGATGAACAGGATGACCTTGCCTTCGGATTTTTGAACCTCCTTGAGCACGGCCTTCAAGCGGTCCTCGAACTCGCCGCGGTACTTGGCACCGGCGACCAGCGCGCTCATGTCGAGCTCGATGAGGTCGCGGTCGCGCAGGGTGCTCGGCACGTCGCCGGCCACGATACGCTGGGCGATGCCCTCGACGATGGCGGTCTTGCCGACGCCCGGCTCGCCGATGAGCACGGGGTTGTTCTTGGTGCGGCGGGACAGGACCTGGATGGTACGACGGATCTCGTCGGTACGGCCGATGACCGGATCGAGTTTGCCGGCGCGGGCCAGGTCGCAGATGTTGCGGCCGTACTGCTCCAGCGCCTCAAACTGAGTCTTATCCTCGGCAGACGTCACGCGGTCATCGCCACGTAGCTCCTCGTAGACCTGCTCGATGCGCTCCTTGGTCACGCCGGCATCGCGCAGCACGCGGCCGGCCTCGCCCTTGTCCTCGGCAAGCGCCATCAGCAGATGCTCGGTCACCACAAAGCTGTCGCCCATCTTGGTGGCCTTCTTCTCGGCCTTCTCGATGACGCGGACGAGCTCGTTAGACAGACCCATCTGCTGGCCCTCGCCCGAAACCTTGGGCGCGCGGTCGATAGCATCTTGTGTGGAGCGTGCGAGCTGAGCCGGGTCGGCACCAATGCGCTCGATGATCACGGAGATATTGCGCTCGCCGGCACCGAGCAGGGCGGACAGCAGGTGAATCGGCTCTACCGCGCCGGCCTGCGCGTCGGCAGCCGTGCTCATGGCGGTCTGCAGCGCCTCGCGCGACGTCATTGCTAGCTTATCGATTCTCATGGAATCACCTCTCTTGGGGCGGCCGCCCTACGGGGCGGCTTCACGTTGTTCGAGAAGTATTGTTGCCAGCTTTGCGCGATCTTATACACAAATCTAAGTCTCTATATATAAGATTTTCTGAGTGATTGAAAGATAGGAAGCAGGTGCGCTCACCCGCTACGGCCTCGTCCCCTTACTATCTCAATCTGTAACATCTAGTCAGCAAATAGAGCTCTATCTGTTACAAATCGAGACGAACAGAAAACACCCGGATCAAAAATCTAAATCTGTAACACCAAGCCCACTTTTAGCGGCCAAGATGTTACAGATCGAGACAAACCGAGAACTACTACAAAGGGGACGGGTACCTTTGTGGTGGTTGCAGTCTCTATTTACTTGCCGAACCCGTGCTTCCCGATTCGCCGCTCCAGGGCATCTCATCCTCGAAGAGCCATATACGGGCAGACCCACTATCGCGTGCAGTCTGCGGGTCGGGCAAGCAGGTCTGTTCATAGGCATCTTGGATACACTGACCCATAAAATCGTTGAGCTCGGCCTGGTCGCCCTCCATGACATAGGCTGCATCGCCGGCCATGATGTAAATACCCGGACCCTCATTGCCCTCGTAACCCGGATCGTACGAGACATCACATAACTTTGCGCCGTTTGCAGTGTCCAGCTCGATGGAAGAGTGGCATCCGCCAACCATGTCGTTCGCTTTTGCCCGATAGGACGCATATCCGTACCAACGCTTAAATGTTTTGCCCTTGAGTAGCTCGGACGCCCTATCGATCAGGCTTGTATCCGTGGTATAGCGCATGGCCCCAAGCTGAATACTCGGATAATTGCTAATACCCAGCACAGCCGGCTGCTCATCAAAATCAACGGTAATGGTCTCGGGCTTGTCGTCGCCGGTCAGAAGTTCGACAGATTGAGCCACAGGCTTGACCAACGGCTCCGTCACCGCAGCAGGTAGAAATGCCATACCGACAGCGCCCGCGCCAACCACAGCGATCGCAAGCGCCAAGACAATCAATCCAATACGGGCAGAACGGCTCACGGCAAAACACCCCACAATGCAAACCTTCGCCACCTGCACTAATGATACCGCCAGCTAACACTATTACCAAAAGAAGCCACGCGCTCCTCACCACCACAAAGGGGACAGGCACCTTTGTGGTGGTTTTCGACGCTAACGGTCGACCATCTCGCGCCATGAGATTAAACTTGAATTGTTCTCTGAACATATCCATTTCTGCCTATCCTCAACAGATCTTTGTCTCGAGGAGCGCATATGAAGCCGTCTCATTCCACCGGCCGCAACGTCATCGCCATTCTCGCCATACCCATCGTGATGTTCTTCCTTATCGTCATCACGCCCTTTTCTTTTGGTATCGCCTCGCCCTTCGATCTTTGCGGGATGATCGACGCCGGCTCGCGTGCCACCTCGCTCTCCTTTGTCTGCCGTGGCGTGTTCTACGAATATGCAATTCCCACCGGAAGTTGGCAGTCCAAGTTACCGTTGCTCGGCAAGGTCGACGGATGCTCCCCCTATTTCTGCCTTGAACCTCAGGCGCTAAACTATCTGATCGACGACCAGCCACTCGACTCCATCACCCTCGCCTACGACTACGCACCAAACACCGATGAGCGCCACATGAACCAAGTCCTCGACAAGCTGCTTGGACAGTGCGGGCTCACCGCGGAAGCCGGTCGAACCATCTATAGCAACCGGAAATTAAAGCGAACAGAACTCCGCCGTGTCGGAAAAATCAAAGGGCGAAACGGGGCCGCCTACTGGGATGCCTGGGCAACACGCGACAAGGGCGAATTCGGACACAGCACCTATATGGTCACTGTCTACACCAAAGACGGAATTAAGGACAATGTTGACGATTTCGCGTCATCCAAACTCGGCATCCCCAAAACAACCAAGCCCGCCAGCCCAGATGAAATCCTGTAGAGACGCTCATTAACATACCGCTCAACAATCACAACAACATCGAGCTCGTTCCCCACCGCCACAAAGGTGCCTGTCCCCTTTGTGGTGGTTTTCGACAAAAAGAAGCCGCCCCATTAACAGAAGCGGCATCAAGCAAGTCTATTTATTAGCGTCCCTCAAGACCCAACGAGAACGCAGAAATGTAGCCCGGGGCTTACCCTTTCCCGAACGCGACCCTCGCGAAGCGCGTGAGCGGGCGGGAAAGGGTAAGCCCCGGGCGGACAATTAAGTGCGTTACTCGGCAGCGGCCTTGAACTTGTTGTAGTTGATCAGGCAGCCGGCCTTGACGATGGCACGCTCCTCGGCCGTCATATCGGCAATGTAGAGCTCAATCTGCTCGACCGTGCCGTCGGCGCGCACCACGTAGGCGGCGATGTCCTTCAGGTCGCCATCGAGCGCGGCACGGATACCCGGCACAAAGACGTAGTCGCCCACCTCAAAGTTGGGCTCGGCCTCCATCTGGAAGGGCACCATGCCCCAGTTCATCACGTTGGAGCGATAGCGCTTGGTGGCGTACTCGTGGACGATGTTGGCCAGGCCGCCAATTACGCGCTGGCAGCTCGCGGCCTGCTCGCGGGCGGAACCGTCACCGGGCTTCTTGGCATAGAGCATGGAGCCGTACTCGGTCGCCTTGGCATCGGCAGCGACACCCGCGCCGGCCAGCGCCTCAAACACACCAGCAAGCTCGGCATCGAGCGCCGCCAGGTCGCCCGCGGCCTCGCCGGCCACGCGGCGCTTCTCCACGGCGTCGACCTCCTTGGAACGGCCCACGTAGGCCGGGTCGCGGCGGCTGAGCGTAAACTCGGCCAGACCCAGCGGGTTGGAGCGGAAGGAGCTCGTCTCGCCCGAGGGAATGAGCTCGTCGGTCGTGGTGACCGGGTCCATGATCTTGGAGCACACCTTGAGCAGGATATCGTCGCCGAGAGGCTCCATCGCGGGCCACGGCTTGATATTGGGACCCTCGACCAGCTCGTCGGCAGGCTCCGCCTTGCCAAAGCCCCAGTACACGCGCTTTTTGTACGGCGCGTCGTCAAAGGTGTACTCGCAGGCCTCGTCCCAAGTCTCCTCGGGCAGGTCGGTCGCCGGCGTCAGGACGCCGCCGTTGGCAGCCGTCGCCGCAATGGAACGGGCGTCCATCAGGGCCACGGCGCTCAGCTGGCCATTACCCGGCTTGGAACCCTCGCGGTTGGGGAAGTTGCGCGTGGTGTGGCGGATCGAAAGGCCATTGTTGGCGGGCGTGTCGCCGGCGCCGAAGCACGGGCCGCAGAACGCCGTGCGCACAATCGCGCCGGCCTCCATAAGGTCGTAGATGTAGCCGCGGCGTGTAAGCTCGAGTGCCACGGGCTGGCTCGTGGGATAGACCGACAGCGAGAACTCGCCGCAGCCGGTGTTGGCGCCCTTGAGCACGCGGGCAGCCTGGACCACGGAGTCGTAGTTGCCGCCCGAGCAGCCGGCGATAACGCCCTGCTGCACGTGCAGCTTGCCGTCGATGATCTTGTCGAGCAGGCTAAAGTGCGTCTTGCCCTCGCCGATCTTGGCGGCCTCGAGCTCCACCTCGCGCAGGATGTCCTCGAGGTTCTCGTTGAGCTCGTCGATCTCAAAGCCGTTGGAAGGATGGAATGGCAGCGCAATCATGGGCTTGATGCTCGACAGATCGACCTCGACGCAGCCGTCGTAGTAGGCAACATCGGCGGGCTTGAGCTCGCGGTAGTCGTCGCCGCGGCCGTGCATGGTCAAAAACGCGTGCGTGTCCTCGTCGGTGGCCCAGATGCTCGACAGGCAGGTGGTCTCGGTGGTCATGACATCGACGCCATTGCGGTAGTCGGTCGTCATGCTCGCGATGCCGGGGCCCACAAACTCCATGACCTTGTTCTTAACGTAGCCCTTGGCAAAGACGGCGCGGATGATGGCGAGCGCCACATCGTGCGGGCCGACGCCGGGACGCGGGGCGCCCGTGAGGTAGATGGCAACGACGCCGGGATAGGCGACGTCGTAGGTGTCGCGCAGCAGCTGCTTTGCCAGCTCGCCGCCGCCCTCGCCCACGGCCATGGTGCCCAGGGCGCCGTAGCGGGTGTGCGAGTCGGAGCCCAAGATCATCTTGCCGCAGCCGGCGAAGTTCTCGCGCATAAAGGAATGGATGACGGCGATGTGCGGCGGGACGAAGATGCCGCCGTACTTTTTGGCAGCCGAGAGACCGAAGACGTGGTCGTCCTCGTTGATAGTGCCGCCCACGGCGCACAGCGAGTTGTGGCAGTTAGTGAGTACGTAGGGCAGCGGGAACTGCTCCATGCCCGAGGCGCGCGCCGTCTGGATGATGCCGACAAAGGTGATGTCGTGGCTCGCCATGGCGTCGAAGCGAATCTTGAGTGCCTCGGGATCTCCGGACGTATTATGTGCCTGGAGGATCGAATACGCGATGGTGCCGCGCTTGGCATCCTCGGGCGTCTGCGTAATACCGCGCTCGGCAGCCTCAGCCGCAGGCACAACCTCGCTGCCGCCGCGCAGGTAGATGCCGTCCTCGTACAGCTTAACCATACTGTCTCCCACTCTGCCCGAAAGGCTCGGGCGCATAGCATACATTCGTTCAATATCGTGCCATAGAACGGTTGCGAGCGGGTTACGAATCTGCGCGTTCACTTTATCTCAGTAAAGTAAGGGACGAGCCTGGCGAGGGCCGGCAGACTTGGCGCAAGGATTGTCCCAAAGTGCCGGCGCAAAAGGAACGTCCCCAAGTGCCAAACTACCCTACTCCGGCAACGCCGATGTTTTGGCGCGGACAGACACTATGACCCAATCCGAGGGCACTAAAAGGATAGGAGCCCCCGCTCGTGGCCGCGGGTCGGGGCTGCGACAATGATGTTGAAGTGCCATAGGCGCAGCCGCGCCGCAACGAGGTTGGGAGGCTCCCATGCCAAAGTATTCTACCGCGTTCGGGATGGACGTCCACCTGAG
>JAXJHR010000014.1:0-7889 GCA_036299165.1 Collinsella aerofaciens
CGAGTGCGACCTCAACGGCGGGAAGATGACGCCGGAGCTGTGCATGCGCTATGCGAGGGAGTACGTGGCCGAGCGCTACCCCAACCAGGAAGTCGTGATGGTGCTGCACCGCGAGCGCTGCCGCGCGGACGCCACCGACCGTTACGCCGTGCACCTCGGCATCAACCGCAGTGATCTGGAAACCGGCCGAAGGCTCGACGAGGGCCCCGCCCGAAAGGCGGCGGCATCACGCGTGAAGACCGTCCGTACCCTGGACGAAAGGTACGGCCTCAGGCAGCTTGAGCGCGGCAAGGCCAACTCGCGCGTCCACGCGAGGCAACCCGGCACGGAAGAGCGCGACATGGCCCGAAAGGGGCAGGCCGAGCGCTCGGAGAACGCCCGCGCCCGCGTCGCGGTCGCCCGCCGAATCGAGGAGGTCGGGCGCATGCGCGACTGCCCCGACCGGATGGGCGAGCTTGAGCGGCGGCTCAGGCGGGACGGCATCGAGCTCGCCAGGTCGAAGGGCGGGAGCCTCCAGTACCGCTTCCCCTCGAAGTCTCTCGGGGGCATGAGGAAGGTCAACGGCGGAAGGCTCGGCTTCGCAGTCGACTACTCGACTGGCATCGCCGTCCGCTTCACGCTGCGCGGGATAGCGACGGCGATGCGGGCGTTCTGGGAGCTTGAGCGAAAGGCGCTGGAGAACCAGAACGGCCGAGACGACTGAGCATTTGGGCCGGGACGCAACAGGCGTCCCGGCCCTTTCTTTTGCCCTTCGGCGAGAGCGACCTCGGAGCGGTTCGCCGTCCCGCCGCAGGCGGGCAAGATGATTCCGTGCAACGGAATCCATATCTTGCATGCACGGAGCGAACCGGTTGCCGAGGCAACGCGAGCCCGGGCAGGTGAGCGACGGTTGAGCCGACGCCGAGGAGACGCGACCCATGGGGAGCGTCGTACGACGGCGCTCGGCGACCCGACGCGAGAGGCCCCGCCCGGCGACCACGGCGGAGCGATGGCGACTTCTGGAAGCCATCGAGCGCAGCCGTTCGCCGGGTGGGGCCGGTGTGAGCGGAGGCGGACGAAACGCGACCCTGGGGAGCGTTGCCAGGGAGCCGCAGCGAGAGCGACGCCGCGCGTCGCGGGGGTCCCGCCCATAAGCGGGACCCATCGGCCGCAAGGCCGATTGCTACACCCCGACCCTCTCGGCGTACAAGTTGAAGAGGTGGGCGACAATCTTCTCCTCGTCTCCGCCGAAATCAACGCCATAGGCGGCCTCAACGGCAGTGTCGAGCGCCTTGTGCGCCGCCATCAGCTCGGGGAAGAACGTCTCGTTCTTGGGATCGTACATGTCCGCGAGCGTCGCACCTTCTTGGGCGTCACGGGCATCGAGCACGGCCTGGGCGCAGCGCTCGACTTCCTCGCGTTGGGATTCCGTGGGCTCGGGCCAGACGAAGTTGTTGTAGTCAATACCAGCCGAGTACTGATAATCATCTTTCAGTCTTCCGGTCACGACCCTAACCCATGCATTATGAAATTGGGACTGCAACACCCCATATTGATAGAGAGTTGCATTTGGGATAAGACGAACTTTATTGCTACAAAAGACCTCAGCATCGACGAACCCCATTGGGATGTATCGCCTTCGGCTTGATGAAACCTCTGGTATCAAGATTGAATCTGTATCCGACAGGATTTCAGTTCCAAAATGGGCAGGGCACTCCGCAGCCTTAACGGTCTGACTTCTCTTGCTCTTGAGCCGATACCGGCGTACCGCTTCAACCCTTTCCCTGCATTTAGGCAGATTCTTTAGCTCATCCCAATTTGCGTTCCCAAGCCATAAACACCAACGGCTTTTGCCACGGATAAATTCTTGTGATCCAAGCCACTTGTGAAAGAATTTCTCTGCACCAGGTTCACTTTGCAAGAATTCGATTTTCTGCTCATCAGTGAAAAGGTAATTGCCGTCGTCTATAGGCTGGGAGCCTATTCCCATTTCTGGAACATCTGATAATGGCTTACTTCTGCTGTAGACAAAAACGTCCGGAGCGTCTTTCAGATACGCATTGATTCGAGCCGTGGGAATCTGTTCTTCGTCGCTGTCCGGGGTCGCGTGGTAGAAGAGCGTCTTGGTCCCCGACTCGCGGGAGAACCCGACGATGACACAGAACACGTGTGCCTTGTCCGCAGCCTCGTTGTCCCACCTGAACGTGTTGTGCGCGAAGTCGATGTGGATACCCAGGTCGTACAGGGGTTTCCAGAGGTTGGCGACCTGCTCGCCCTGACATATCGAGTTGGTAGAGACCAGGGCGCAGCGCGTGCGCTTTCCCTGCGTGAACCTCGCGGCCTTCATGTACCAGGCCCCGCAGTAGTCGATGTTGCCTGCATTCTTCGCTCCGTCGAAGACCTCAAGGAGCTCCGCCTTCTGCTCCTTGGACTGGTTACGGGCCCCAAGGAAGGGCGGATTGCCCACGAGGTACGTGAGGTCATCGGGGAACACCTCGGACCAATCGGTCTTGAGGGCGTTGCCCTCATGGAGGTTGCTGAGGCTCCTGAGCGGCAGGAAGTCGAAGTCGTAGTCGACGTATATCTCCTGCGTCTTTCGGAGCATCTGCTCCTCGGTGATCCAAAGGGCGGTCTTGGCGACCGAGACGGCGAAGTCGTTTATCTCGATGCCGTACAGCTGGTCTAGGGACACGCGGACAGGGCTGTCCTGCGCGACGACGAGGGACGTCTGTCCCGCGTTGCCGGTCTCCTCGCTGAGCTCGTCCTCGATGATTCGGTTCTCGATGGTGCGCAGCTGCCGGTACGCCTCGGTAAGGAAGTTGCCCGAGCCGCATGCCGGGTCGCCGATGGTGATGGAGGCCACCTTGTCGTGCAGCCTCGCCAGGGCCTGCTTGCGCTTGGCAGCTGTCTTCTCGCCCTCGGCCTCGTGCAGCTTATCCCACAGCTCGTCGAGGAAGAGTGGCCTGAGGCAGCGCTCGATGTTCTCGACGCTCGTGTAGTGCATGCCCCCGGCATGGCGCGTCTCGGGGTTCAGCGTGCCCTCGAACACGCCGCCGAAGATGACGCCCGAGATCTCGCGCCAGTCGAAGTCCTGGGACGCGTCAGTGATGGCCTCGAGAATCTCCGAGGTCATCTGCGGGACGATGATGGAGGAGTCGGCGAACAGACCGCCGTTCACGTAGGGGAAGGCCGCGAGGTCCTCGTCCATGTACTCGTCCCTCTGCTCTAGGGGCGTGTCGATCGTCTCAAACAAATCGACCAGTTTTCGGCGGAGCTTCGCGGGGTCTCCCTCGCAGTACCTGCCGAACGCCTGGTGCGATTGCAGGAGGTCGGCGTCCTCGGCGTAGAGCAGGAAGATGATTCGGGTGATGAGCACGTTGAGGGAGCGCTGCTCCTCTTGCGCCCGATCATCCTTCTCCTCAATGTGGTGGTACTGCTTGGCGAGGGCATCGTAGAGCCTGGAAACGTAGGCCCCAGCCTCGATGGAAAGCTGCTGCTCCTTGTGCAGGCGGCTCGTCTCGTTGGAGGTCAGGAAGGACAGAAGATACAGGCTGTCCGGGAGCTCTTCGAGGGAGAACTCCTGCACGGTATCCTCGGGCCGCTCGTTGTCGAGGTCGTAAAGGCGAAAGGTCCCGAAGTTGCACGTCATCACCCAGCGGGGGCGCTCGGAGTACGGCAGGTGCCGCGCGTACCACATGGCCTGCTGGAGCGGCGTCTCCATGCCGCCGTTCCTGGGTTCTGGCTTGTCGAGGTCGATACCCCACGACTTCTGCTCGCACAGGAAGTTGTGGTCGGAGACGAACACGTCGATGCGGCGGCCTCTCACCTTCCGCTCGAAGTCGACGAAGCTGTCTATGGTGTTGGACGGGATGCCCAGGACGTTGATGAGCAGATCTACCCAGAACTTTTGCGTGTCCTGCTGCTCGTTGTTGGAGCCCGCGGGGATGGCGGCAAGGCGCTTCTGCCACCGCTTGACGAACTCTTTTGCCTCTTTCTTGCTGGCAGGCATACCGGACCTCCTGCGTCGTTGTCACTTTCGGACAATTTTAAGGGGTAAAAGCCCTCTTCCAAGCGGAAGGGCGAGTTTTCAACGGTCCACGGTGTCGCAGGGTCCCAGGCGAAACCCGAAGACGCCGGGGGCTGTTGGAAACTCGCCCATCTCACAGCAACGTCACCCTAGGTTTTCAACGCTTTCCATGGCCGAAGGGCTTCTTATAAGCCCGTAGGCTGTGGGAAGGGTTGGAAACCGGACTTTGGGCATAGCCCTTCACAAAAAAACTTTCTACCCAAATTCTACCCAACTGACGTTAACGATGCCCTTATATAAGAAAGCAGGTCAGACGATTTATACCGTCTGACCTGCATTTACTTCTGGTGCCCCCGGGCGGATTCGAACCGTCGACACCCGCTTTAGGAGAGCGGTGCTCTATCCCCTGAGCTACGGAGGCATGCTGCACTAGTGTAGCAGATTTACTGCATCGCCATACGTCGCATGACTAGACTTCGAAATTGCGGTGGAATAGTTCCTGTCTGAAGCATCTAAAGCCGTATTTAGGAACTATTTCACCGCAACTGATGAGGAGCTAGTTGCCTTTGTGAAAGAGGTTTTTGATAACGGAGGGGATGCTCTTGGCGCCCTTGGCCGTCACATCGATAAAGTCGGGCGAACGCACGAGCTTATTCTCGTCGACGTACTTGCGGACCGCGCGAAGCGTCTCTTTGTCGTCACGCGTCGAAAACGTAAAGTGACCGTTGTCCTTGGTGAAGATGGCAAAACGCGTGATCTTCTTGGTACCGCGCAAAACCTCGGCGGCAATATAGTCGACCTCGTCCCACGGGATTTGAATATAATCCTCGGGATTGCGCTCGTTATAGTACTCAAACGCCTTATTGCCCACCATCACGTTACCGTGGCTGGTAAGCCCCATCAGGCAGGTTGCCGGCGTTGCCAGATCGACCGTGCTGTTCTGAGATTGCGCCATACGCGCCTCGCCCTCCAATAAAAACAATCGGACCGCATCCAGTGTACCCACCGGGTGCGGTCCGTTTCAATGGCTCAAAAGCCCTTGCCTAGCAATTCTCGGTCTTAAGCCGAAACGTGCTTACATGAAGCCGCAGAAGCGACCGATGATGCCGACGGCGAAGAGAGCCAGGATGATGACGATCGGGCTGACCTTCTTCTTGAGGAGCTTGCAGACCAGCAGGGTCAGGCACACGGCGGCAAGGCCGGGGATGAGCTGATCGAGGTTGGCCTGAAGCGTGGTGACCTTCATCTGATCAAGGGCGGTAGCACCGACGGAGTTGTACATCGTCAGCGCTTCCTTGATACCCTCGGAACCGGAGGGCAGGCTAGCCCAGTCGATAAAGGCGCCAGCAGACTGCTTGACCGTGGAGACGATCGGGGTGAAGGAAATGGACACCCAGCGCTCGACCAGGGCGCCGATGATGAACATGCCCAGGATGGAAGCACCCTCGGTAACCTTGCCCATCAGACCGCCGGAGAGGTCCTTGGCGATGGAGGAGCCGACCTTGTAGCCAAACTCCTGCGTGTACCACAGGAAAGCGTAACGGATGATGTTCCACGCGAAGAAGAACAGCAGCGGACCGACGATGCTGCCGGACATGGCCAGGGAAGCGCCCAGAGCGCCCAGAATCGGGCGAAGGGTGAACCAGAAGACGGGGTCACCGACGCCGGCGAGCGGGCCCATCATACCGACCTTGACGCCCTGAATGGCGACGTCATCGATCGGAGCACCGTTGGCGCGCTCCTCCTCGAGGGCGAGGGTAACGCCAATGACGGGGGCGGAAACATAGGGGTGGGTGTTATAGAACTCCAGGTGGCGCTTAAGAGCGGCAATCTGGTCATCCTTGCTGGTGTAGAGCTTCTTGATCGCAGGGATCATTGCGAAGCACCAGCCGCCGTTCTGCATACGCTCGTAGTTCCACGAGCCCTGAAGGAACTGATGACGGAAGCAAACCTTCTTGCGGTCAGCCTTGGTGAGCTGAATCTTGTTCTCTGCCATATGTATCACTCCCCTCCTACTCGTAATCGTTCAGAATGTCGCCGAGCGGGTCGCCGGAGCCACCGCCCATGCCGCCACCCTGCTTGGCCAGATCCTTAAGGCCAAGGTAGATGAGGGCAAGGGAGATGCCGATGAGACCAAGGGCGATCAGCGTGAGCTGAGGGATGGCAGCAAGGACAAAGCCGAGGACGAAGAACGGCCAGGTCTCCTTGGTGGCCATCATGTTGATGACCATGGCGTAACCGACGGAAGCGACCATGCCGCCGCCGACAGCCATGCCGCCGGACAGCCAGTCGGGCATAGCGTTAAGCGCGTTGGTAACGGCCTCGGCCGGGATGACGCACAGAAGCACTGCCGGGATGGCGATACGAAGGCCCTGCATGAGGATGGCAGCATACTGCCAGCGCTCGATGCCGGAGAAGTCGCCCTTCTCGGCGCAACCGTCCATGGCGTGAGCAATAGCGGTAGCAATGGTACGGCAGATCATGGTCAGGAACAGACCAGCGACCGACAGCGGGACGGCGACGGCGATAGCGGTGGTAACGGCCTTACCCGAATCGGTGGCGCCACCGTTGAGGGCGAGCACCATGATGATCGAAGAAGCGACCGAGGCCAGAGCGGCGTCAGGCGCGACAGCGGCGCCGACGTTAGCCCAGCCAAGGGCCATCATCTGGAGCGAACCGCCCAGGAGGATACCCTCCTGAAGGTGACCGGTTACGAGACCGATAAGCGTGCATGCCACGAGCGGCTGATGGAACTGGAACTCATCCAGAATGCCTTCCATACCGGCAAGCAACGCGACAATCGCAACAAGCAGAATAGTGATTGCAGACATGTATCGGACCCTCCTTTACTATGCTTGAGCGGCCAGTTCGGCCTTAGCTTTCTTCAACATGGCGTCGAGATCCTCGGAGGAATCCGAAGGAACCTTGCGGACCTCGAACTTGACGCCCTTGGCCTTGAGGGCCTCGAGAGTCTTGACGTCGTCATCGCCCATAGCGACGGCGTTGGTGACGACGACCTTGCCCTTGGAGTGAGCCATGGAACCGATGTTGACTTCCTTGATGTCGACGCCGGCCTCGATGGCCTTGAGCAGATCCTGCGGGTTCTCGAAGAGCAGCATGGCCTTGGTGTCACCAAAGCGCGTGTCCTTGACGACCTCGGCCATCTTCTTGATGGGAACAACGTTGGCATGGACTCCCGGAGGGGCAGCCTGCTCGATCATGGTCTTGCGGAGCTCGTCGTGAGCAACGCCGTCGGAAACCACGATGATGCGGTTGGGGTTGATCTGCTTGGTCCACGTGGTGGCCACCTGACCATGAAGCAGACGGGTGTCGATACGGACGTGGGCAATCTTGATGTGCCCATCGCCGATGACCGTTCCCGGAGGGATGGCGCCTGCAGGAGCAGCGGCGGCCGCAGCCGGCTTCTTCTCCTCGGGCTCCAGAGACTCGGGCTTGACGCGCACGCCAGCCTTAGCCTCAGTCACGAGATGTTTTGCGATCGCATGTGCAGTGTTCTTTGCGTCAAAGCGCTGCGAATATGCCTCAATGAGCATAGGCAGGTTGACACCGGTGACGATAGCCCAGGAATCGTGGCCCTCGATGAGCCCGCTGATCTGGTTGAACGGCGTGCCGCCCCACAGATCAACGAGGAAGAGCACCTGCTCCTGGTCTTCGAAGGAAGCGATTGCTTCCTCGACCTTGGCACGGAAATCGTCGGGGCCCATGCTCGGCTCGAGCGAGACCACGGCAACAGACGGCTGATCGCCAAAGACCATCGAGCCCGTCTGCTTGATTCCAGCTGCCAAGTCCCCGTGGCTAGCAAGAACAATACTTACCATCACATAACCTCCTTTTTGTCTACGTATTTCCTACATGACATGAA
>JAXJHR010000015.1:0-26334 GCA_036299165.1 Collinsella aerofaciens
GACAAGGACGAGAACGAGGACGAAGAGGAAACCACCACAACGACTACCACGACGACCACGACCACCGAGACCACGGGCGGCGACACCACCGGCGGCACCGGTACGACCGGTGGCTCGACGGGCGGCTCCACTGGTGGTTCGACCGGCGGCGATGGCGGCACGCCTACGCCTACGCCTACGCCTACGCCTACGCCTACGCCTACGCCTACACCCACTCCCGACCCCTCGCCCACGCCTGACGATACGGTTGGCTAGAAATTCATCCGGCCATTAGCAACAAGGCCCCCGAGCAGCTTATTAAAGTGCTCGGGGGCCTTTTAGTTTAAAGCGACCTGGTGGACGGCCTTTATACCGGCAAACAATATAGGGGGTACCGACCAACGTCGATACCCCCTTACAAGCCACCATGTCACGCACACAGTGCCGAGCGCACGACCCGCACGCCTACTTGCGAGAATTGCTCAGCTTATTGATCAGCGCCTCGAGACGCTCGCCGTCCTCGGCCGTCTGGGCAATAACCAAAATCGTATCGTTGCCGGCAAGCGAGCCAAGCACATCGGGCAACTCTGCCGCATCAACGGCGGCGGCGATGCCGGAAGCCGTACCAGGCTGAGCCTTGATCATAACCAGATTATCGGTGCGCAGAACGCCCGTTACGAGCTCGGAAACCATACGCTGCAGGTGCAGGTCCTCTGCCAGAACATAGATACCCTCGGGGAGCTTACGCAGCCCCATATCGGCAATATCGCGAGAGACAGTCGCCTGCGTGCAATCAAAGCCCATAGCGCGGAGCTCATCGACCAGCACGCGCTGCGTGCGGACGTCCTTATTGCGCACAATATCTCTAATGGCATCCTGGCGCCCATTGCGTTTTTTAGCCATACAAACCCTCTCTCCAAAAGATGGCGGAGACAATCAATCAGTGACTGAATAGTTTAACGCTATTTGAAGGCTTTTGTGTATAAGAACGCATTTCGAAACAATTCTATGCAAATTTGTTTCGAAATGAGCCGTTTAGGCGGTTTTTGCGCCCGTCCGGTTAAGAAAAGCTGCCAGATGCGTACACATCACGCAGCGCGCGGGCTTGGCGCTGGCGATCGGCCCAAACAACAAACCGAGTCCCCGATGGTTATCCTTGAGCGCGGCGACCATCTGACGGGTTCGAGGCGCCTCGAGCATATCACGCATGCGGGCGGAACGCTCGATTGACGACACTCCATGCGGGCTCAGACACAAATTCTCGATGCAGGCGACCAGTCCGGCAAAGTAGAACTTTTGGCTTGCCAGCTTGAGCCGACCACCGCTATCTGCTTCCGAGAGTGAGTCCGCAAGCTCGTCGAGCGCTCGAGTGTCATCGGATATCCTGGCATACATGGTGGGATCAAAGGCATCTGTAAGCTTAGGTGCCACCGCGTGGAGACAAGCGTCGCCGCAGCCGGACACGAATCGTGCCTGCGAGAGCGCATAAGCCATAAACTCAACCGTACGGTACGCCTTGCCGCGCGACAGGCATGCCTCAAACAGCGGACGGCTATACATCACGCCAGAGGTCTGAGCGACTAGGCCGCCCAAAATCAACTGGGGCAGCCCAGTCACCATAGAAGACTCGTCTTCTATGGCAATAGAGGCAGCATCCAAGACGCGCGAATGGCGTTCTCGATGTGCATCATAGCGGTCGAGCGACACCGTGGGGAACACTATGTCTGCCGCAGTATCGCACGCGATATCGACCATCTTGGAAAGGGACTGCGGAGCAAACCACTCATCGGCGTTCATAGCGATGATTTGAGAGCCGCGCGAGACAGCAAAACCGGCACGAAGGCAAGCGCCGCGCTTCGCGTCCTCGACGTCAATCAAATCAATATGGATGTCCCTGTCGGCAGCAACTTGAAGCGAATGGCGCACACCGGGCGCAGCATCGCGGCAAACAACGACAATCTGCAAATCGTAGAGGTCTTGGTTCTGGATACTCTCGAGCGCACGCATCGCATAGCTGGGCGAACCTTCTACCACAAGGATCACCGAAAGTCGCGGATGCGAGCCACGTCGAACCAAGTTATCCGTCCTCTCGACAGCAATGAATCAAACCGTGGTTCATGGTACACCCCGGCAATAAAAGCAATGAGACACCGGTTGTATTGCACGCCAAGAACAGATGTTGCACACGCGCAGCCCACAGATAATGGGTGTCGACGCACGACGCGTCGAGCCCTCCCCTAGTCGAGCACGACGAGCTCGGCGGGATCGTAATCCACGCCCATAAACGTAAGGCCGCAGGCAGGAGCCGTGGGGCCCGCAGCGGTACGGTCGCAAGCATCGATGACCTCGCGCATCCACTCGGGTTCACGGCGATGCATGCCAATCGCGACAAGCGTGCCAACGATCGTACGGACCATCGAATGCAGAAACGCATTGCCCTCGATGGTAAACGTCAGGATGTCCTCGCCAAACGCAACCTCATGGCCAAACTCGGCGCGCATTACGCAGCGGTGCGTAGGTTTGCCCACGGCAGAAGCAACCTTGCAAAAGCTTTTAAAGTCCTGCTCGCCCAGCAGCGCGGGGCAGGCAGCAGACATAGCCTCAACATCCAAGGAATAGCGATGCCACCACACCGCACCGCGGGACAGCACGGGGCGCGCATCTCGATCGGCAATACGGTACGTATACGTACGGGAACGCGCGTCAAAACGTGCAGAAAAGCCTTTACGGGCCTTGTAGACCTCGTTGATGGCGATATCTTTGGGCAGCAGGGCATCCATAGCCCGCAGCCACCTACGGCGCGTTAGGGCGAGCTCAGCGTCCGTTACGGGCACGCTGATGTACTGAGCCACGGCATGCACGCCGGCATCGGTGCGACCCGCGCACGTCAGATCGATCGGACGGCGAAGCAGCGTCTCGATGGCTCGACGCAGCTCACCCGCAACCGTCGTCTGTCCCGGCTGCTCGGCAAAGCCGCTATAGGACGAGCCATCGTATGCCACGCGGAAAACGAGCGTGGCATCGAGCTCTGGAATCGAATTGAAATCAGACGGCGCGGTCATGGGCGCTCCCAACAAACAGGCAATGGCATTTCGACAAAAAAAGAGGGGTACGCGAACGTACCCCTCGAATATAGCCTATGCAGACGGATTGTCTACTCAGCGGTCTCCTCAGCAGGAGCCTCCTCGGCAGCCTCGACCTTCTTGGGAGCAGCGGCCTTCTTGGGGGCCGGAGCAGCCTTCTTGGCCTTAGGCGTGCAAGGCTCGGTGACGAGCTCCATGATAACGATGGGAGCGTTGTCGCCCTTGCGGTTACCGAGCTTCATGATGCGGGTATAACCGCCGTTGCGATCCTGCCACATACCCTGGGCAGCCTTGTCGAAGATCTCGGCAACGAGCTGCTTATCGCCGAGCTTGGCGATAGCCAGACGACGAGAGTGCAGGTCGCCCTTCTTGGCCCAAGTGATGATCGGATCGACGACCGAACGCAGCGCCTTAGCGCGGGTCTCGGTGGTCTTGATGCGGTCGTTCTCGAAGAGGGCCTTAGCAAGGCTCTTCTTCATGGCCTTGGTGTGGCTCGCATCGGTGCCGAGCTTCAGGCCCTTCTTAACGTTGTGACGCATGGTCTAGTTTCTCCTCAAATATGCGAAGCATTAAGCCTTCAGGCTCAGGCCCATGGACTCAAGCTTGTCCTTCACTTCCTCGATCGACTTAACACCGAAGTTACGGATGTTGAGCAGATCGTTCTCCGAGAACTCAACGAGCTGACGGACCGAGTGAATGCTGGCGCGCTTAAGGCAGTTGTAGGAACGGACGGAAAGGTCCAGATCCTCGATCTGCTTGTCCAGCTCGGCGTTGTCGTTGGTGACCTCGGGAGCGAAGATCGAAGCCTCCTCCTCGACCTCGGGGGTCTCGGCAAGGTTCATAAAGGCGGCCATATGCTGGTTGATGATATTGGCAGCCTGGACCACGGCGTCGCGCGGGGCGATGGAGCCGTTGGTCTCGATCTCGAGGACAAGGCGGTCGTAGTCGGTGTGCTGACCGACACGGCAAGCCTCAACGAGCTTGGCGCAACGGGAAACCGGCGAGTACAGCGAGTCGACGTGGATCACACCGATGGGATCGTTGTCGCGCTTGTTGGCCTCGCCAGAAACATAGCCGCGGCCATAGCCGATGCGCATGCTCATGGTGAGATGGCCACCCTCGGTGAGCGTAGCAATGTGCTGCTCGGGGTTGACCAGCTCAAACTCGGACGGAATAAAGAAGTCCGCACCGGTGACCTCGCAGGGGCCGTCAACCGAGATGGTGGCGGTCGCCTCGTCGGTCGTGCCGAGAGCCCTGAAGACAAGACCCTTGACATTCAGGACGATGTCGGTGACATCCTCGACCATGTTAGGGATGGTCATGAACTCGTGCTGCGCACCATCGATCTGAATAGCCTCGACGGCGGCACCCTCGAGCGAGGACAGAAGAACGCGACGAAGGGAGTTACCCAGCGTATCGCCGTAGCCACGCTCGAGCGGCTCGACGGAGACACGAGCAGACGTCTCGTTGATCTCTTCGACCTGAACCTGAGGCCTAATGAATTCTGACATGTATTACCTCCAGCCTCAGCAGCCCGGATGGACTACTTAGAGTAGAGCTCGACGATGAGCTGCTCGTTGATATCACCGCTGATCTGCTCACGCGTCGGCAGAGCGAGCACGTTACCAGACAGCTTCTCGATATCGACCTCGAGCCAGCCAGGGACCTCAAAGCGCTCGGAGGAAATCAGGGCCTCCTTGATGGGGAGGAGGTCACGGAACTTCTCGCCGACAGCGACGACGTCGCCGGCCTTGACGCGGTAGGACGGGATGTCCACGCGCTTGCCGTTCACGGTGAAGTGACCGTGACGGACGGACTGACGAGCCTCTTTGCGGGTGCGGGCGAAGCCAAGACGGAATACGACGTTGTCGAGGCGAGACTCAAGGATGATCATGAGGTTCTCACCGGTGACGCCGTTCATCTTGCGGGCCTTGTTGAAGTAGCCGTGGAATTGCTTCTCCAGAACGCCATAGATGAACTTGACCTTCTGCTTCTCGCGCAGCTGCATGCCGTACTCAGATTCCTTGCGACGGCGCTTGGGCTGACGGATAGATTCCTTCTTGCTGCTGTAACCGAGCTCAGCGGGATCGATCCCGAGCTGACGGCAGCGCTTAAGAACAGGAGTCCTGTCGATTGCCATATTGATACGATCCTTTCAGTTACACGCGGCGACGCTTCTTGGGGCGGCAACCGTTGTGCGGAATGGGGGTCTTGTCCTGGATGCTCGAGACCTCGAGGCCAGCAGCCTGGAGGGAGCGGATGGCGGTCTCACGACCGGAGCCGGGGCCCTTGACGAAGACGGAAACCTTCTTCATACCGTGCTCCATGGCCTGCTTGGCAGCAGCCTCGGCAGCCATCTGGGCGGCGAACGGCGTGGACTTACGGGAGCCCTTGAAGCCCACCTGGCCAGCCGACTTCCAGGAAATGACGTTGCCCTGGGGATCGGTGATCGAAACGATCGTGTTGTTGAACGTAGAACGAATGTGAGCCTGGCCCACGGAAATGTTCTTACGGTCCGCGCGCTTCAGACGGGCAGCGCGAACGTTCTTCTTAGCAGTAGCCATCTATATAGCGCTCCTTATTTCTTCTTCTTAGCACCGATCTGACGCTTCGGGCCCTTGCGGGTACGAGCGTTAGTGTGGGTGCGCTGGCCGCGGACCGGGAGGCCCTTGCGGTGACGAAGGCCGCGGTTGCAGCCGATGTCCATAAGGCGCTTGACGTTCTGGTTGCGCTCACGGCGGAGGTCGCCCTCAACCATGATCTGGTTCTTATCGATATAATCGCGGATGGCGTTAACCTCATCCTCGGTGAGGTCCTTAACGCGCGTATCCACGTTAACGTTGCACTCGACGCAAATCTTCGTCGCAGTGGTGCGGCCGATGCCGTAAATGTAGGTCAGACCGATCTCAACGCGCTTCTCACGCGGGAGGTCGACACCATTAATACGGGCCAACGTAGTCTCCTCTCTTAACCCTGACGCTGCTTATGACGGGGGTTCTCGCAAATGACGAGGACCTTGCCATGGCGCCTAATGATTTTGCACTTATCGCACATCTTCTTGACCGAAGGACGTACCTTCATCGTTCTTCCTTTCGGTAGCGCTCAAACTACTTCCCTACTATCTACTCGCCCAGCCGCAGGCGTTTAAAACTATGGCTGGTCTTCACACACAATCCGACCGTAGGTTGAGCTAAGCCTGCAGTCGGAAATGGAGTGTGTGTATGCGTGCCGCTATTTGTAGCGATAGGTGATGCGGCCGCGGGTCAGGTCGTACGGGGAAAGCTCCACGACAACCCTGTCACCGGGGAGAATACGGATGTAATTCATTCGGATCTTGCCAGAAATGTTGCACAGAACCGAATGACCGTTCTCGAGCTCGACCTTAAACATGGCGTTGGGCAACGGTTCCTTTACCGTACCCTCGAGCTCAATTGCGTCTTCCTTCTTCACAAGCAATCATCTTTCTCTAGAAAACGACAGCGATTGAGTATTTTACAACACGTATGCACGCATCGTAATAACTTCGTAATGGCTCCACAACTAGATGGAACTTGTTACATTGAAATGTAAAACAAAGCCGTTCCCTGATGCCCAAGATCGCCTTGAAATGAGAAGACATAGACCTTGGGGTCATGCCTTCGAAATTGAAAGGCGAGGTTGGGCATCAGGGGGCGACGACTTTTACATTTCACCGCCTTGGAGGGAGCACCAAGCACCTTGGGCATCCGTGGTGAGAATCACCGGACCGTCATTGGTGATGGCGACGGTGTTCTCGTAGTGCGCGGCGGGCAGGTGGTCGTTGGTCGTAACAATCCAACCGTCGGAGCCCGTGCTCACATGGTTGGAACCCATCGTAACCATCGGCTCGATGGCGATGACCATACCGGCCTGGAGACGAACGCCCCTCCCCTTCTTTCCATAGTTAGGAACGTTGGGGTCCTCGTGCATCACGCGGCCAATGCCATGGCCCACATAATCACGAAGCACGCCGTAACCGTGAGACTCGGCGAGGGACTGAACGGCATAACCGACGTCCCCGATATGGTTACCGGGAACAGCCTGCTCGATGGCAGCCTTAAGGCAATCGCGCGTGATCTCGCACAAAGCCTTGGCTTCGGGCGTGGGAGTGCCGACGAAAAACGTCCAAGCGTTATCGCCGACCCAACCGTCGACAACGGCTCCCGTATCGATGGAGATGATATCGCCATCGCGCAGGATCATGTCGGGGTTGGGAATACCGTGGACCACGGCATCGTTGATCGATGCGCAAATGGTCCCCGGGAACCCGCCGTAACCCTTAAAGGCCGGGGTGCCGCCATGCATGCGGATAATCTGCTCCGCGAGCTGATCGAGCTCAAAAGTCGAAACGCCGGGACGCACCATGGCTCCAACGTGGCGGAGCGCCATCTTAGATAGCGCTCCTGCCTTCTTCATCTGCTCGATTTGCGTTGCAGACTTAATCTTGATCATAGACCGAGAGCCTCTTTGACATCCCCGTACACGGTCTCGCGAGCCTGGTCACCGTTGACCGACTTGAGCAGACCCTGGCCACGATAGTAGTCGACGAGCGGGCTCGTGGACTTCTCGTAGACGTCGAGACGGTTCTTGATGGTCTCGGGCTTGTCGTCGTCGCGCTGATACATCTCGCCGGAGCACTTGGGGCAGGTAGCATCGGCAGCGGTGCCGGTGTAACCGCAGACGCGGCAGGTGCGACGCGAAGACAGACGATCGATGATGACCTCGGGGGCCACGTCGACCAGAAGGGCGCAGTCGATCTCGCGACCCATGGCGGAGAGCTCGGAATCGAGCGTCACAGCCTGGGCGGTGTTGCGCGGGAAGCCGTCGAGGATGAAGCCCTGCTGGGCGTCATCGGCGGCAAGGCGCTCCTTGACAAGGTCGATCACGAGCTGGTCGGGAACGAGCTCGCCAGCGTCCATGTACTTCTTAGCCTGAATACCAAGCTCGGTGCCACCCTTGACGGCAGCACGCAGCAGGTCGCCCGTGGAAATGTGGGCGACGCCAAACTCGGCGACGAGCTCCTGTGCGACGGTGCCCTTACCGGCACCCGGAGCTCCGAGCAATACGAGGTTCATGAGCAATCCTCCTCTAGCCTATTTAAAGAATCCATCGTAATCATACATCTTGATCTGGCCTTCGAGCTTATCGACCGTGTCGAGCACGACGCCGACCATGATGAGGATGGACGTGCCGCCAAATGCCTGGATCAGCTGGTTACCCGTGAAGGAGAAGATGATCGAAGGCACGATGGCGATGAGCGCCAAAAAGACAGCGCTGGGAAGCGTGATCTTGTTGAGCGCGTTCTTGATGTAGGCCGCGGTAGCCCTACCCGGACGCACGCCCGGAATAAAGCCGCCCTGCTTCTTAAGGTTGTCGGCCGTGTCATCGGGGTTGAACACCATGGAGGTGTAGAAGTACGCGAAGAACACGATGAGGACAACGTTAAGCACCCAGTTGAGCCAACCGGTCGAAAGCGCGGAGGCAACTGCCTGAATCCAGCCGATGCCGGGGAAGAACACGGCAATCTGAGCCGGGAAGTACAGCAGCGCCGAAGCGAAGATAATCGGCACGACACCCGCGGTGTTGACCTTGATGGGCAGGTAGGTGGTCTGGCCACCCATCATGCGACGGCCCACGACGCGCTTAGCGTAGGAGACCGGGATGCGGCGCTGGCCGCGCTCAAGGAAAACAATCAGCGGGATAACCAGCAGGATGATGGCGCAGATGATCACCATGGTGATGATGCCACCGGCATTGCCCTCGGTGCTGGAGAAGATAGCCTGCGGCAGACCGGCCATGATGTTCGCGAAGATGATCAGCGACATGCCATTGCCGATACCGCGCTGGGTAATGAGCTCACCAATCCACATGATCAGCATGGCGCCCGCGGTGAGCGTACCGACGATCATGAGGTCGAAGATGATCTCGGGAGCGCCGGCGCCATTGAAGCTGATGCCGAAGCTCTTAAAGAGGAAGAGGTAACCCACGGAGTTGAGGATTGCCAGAGCCAGGGTGAGGTAACGCGAATACTGCGTAATCTTGGTCTGACCGACCTCGCCCTCGCGGGCAAGCTCATGCAGGGAAGGCACGACGGCCTGGAGCATCTGGAGGATGATCGAGCTGGTGATGTAAGGCATGATGCCCAGCGAAAACACCGACACATAGCTCAACGCGCCGCCAGAGAAAAGATTCAGGAGGGCCATAGCACCTGCGGCGACCGAATTGTTATCGGTCGAGAAAAGGCCCAGCATCCCCTGGAAGGGAATGCCGGGCACAGGAACGTGCGCACCAATGCGGTACACGACGAGCATAGCTATGGTAAAAAGAATCTTTTCGCGCAATTCTTTGATGCGGAAAGCATTCTTAAGACCATTTAGCACGGCAGCTCGACCTTTCCGCCGGCGGCCTCGATCTTGGCCTGCGCAGAAGCGCTGACCTTGTCGACCTTGACCGTGAACTTCTTGGTGAGCTCACCATTGCCGAGCACCTTGACGGGCTCGAACTCGCTCTTGGTGATGCGAGCGGCCTTAAGAGCGGCACCGTCGATCACAGCGCCATCCTCGAACTTACGCTCGAGACGCTCAACGTTAACAGCGGTGTACTCGATACGACGGGGGTTGCGGAAGCCCGGAAGCTTGGGCAGGCGCATAGCCAGCGGAGTCTGGCCACCCTCGAAGCCGGCACCCTTGGTGCCGCCAGAGCGGGAACCCTGGCCCTTCTGGCCGCGGCCAGAAGTGGTGCCGTGACCCGAAGAATTGCCACGGCCGACGCGCTTACGGTTCTTGGTGGAACCGGGCGCGGGAGTAAGATCGTGAAGCTGCATTTGCTACTCCTCTACAATCTCGACAAGGTGCTTGACCTTGAAGATCATGCCGCGGACGGACTCGTTGTCAGCAATCTCGCGAACCTCGCGGATCCTGTGGAGACCGAGGGCACGGACAGTACGGACCTGGTCCTGCTTGCAACCGTTGGTGCTGCGGACCTGCTTGATCTTGATGGTGTCAGCCATGCTTAGTTCTCCTTACCGACGAACATCTCGGAGACCGTCAGGCCACGGCGAGCCGCGACGTCCTCAGGGCTGGAGAGCTCCTTGAGGCCCTCGACGGCAGCCTTGATGATGTTGAGGCCGTTGTCGGTACCGAGGGACTTGGACAGGACGTTCTTGATGCCAGCAAGCTCGAAGAGGGGACGCACAGCGCCGCCGGCGATAACGCCGGTACCCTCGACAGCGGGCTTGATGATGATGCGGCCGGCACCAAAGTGACCGAGAACCTCGTGCGGAATGGTGCCCTGATCGGTCACCGGCACGTGGAACATGTTCTTCTTGGCATCGAGAGACGCCTTGGAGATGGCCATGGGCACCTCAGCGGACTTGCCCATGCCAACGCCGACGTTGCCCTTGCCGTCGCCAACGACGACGAGAGCGACGAGGCTCATGCGACGACCACCCTTGACGGTCTTCGACACGCGGTTGATGTAAACGACGCGCTCCTCGAACTCGGAGGCCTCGCGCTGCTGCTTCTGATTACGAGCCATGTGCTACATACCTCCTAGAACTCGAGACCGGCGGCACGAGCACCGTCGGCGAGGGCCTTGACGCGGCCATGGTAGATACGGCCACCGCGATCGAAGGCGACCTTGGTGATGCCGGCCTCGATGGCGCGCTTGCCAACGAGCTGACCGACCTTCTCCGCAGCCTCCTTGTTCGAGGTGTGGGTGCCCTTGAACTCGGCCTCGAGGGTCGAGGCAGAGACGAGCGTCAGGCTGGAGCCCTTGCTGTCGTCGATGATCTGGGCATAGATGTTGGCGTTAGTACGGGTCACGCGAAGACGCGGACGCTCGGAGGTACCCGAGACCTTGCCGCGAACACGACGCTGACGACGCTTGAGGCCTTCCAGCTTCGCCTTATGCTTGTTCATACGTAAACTCCTAAAAAGGTTGATCTTGCCAGCACCTGACGGGGTGCTGGTCTTATGCGAGTGAGTCGGTTACGACTACTTGGCGGCCTTACCCAGCTTGCGGCGGATGTGCTCGCCAACGTAGTGGATACCCTTGCCCTTGTAAGGCTCGGGAGGACGATGGCCGCGGATCTCAGCGGCGATCTGACCGACCTGCTGCTTGTTGATACCCTTGACGTTCACGTGGGTGTTGTCGGGAACCTCGAAGGTGATGCCCTCGGGAGCCTCGACGATCACGGGGTGCGAGAAGCCCAGGGAGAACTCGAGGTTCTTGCCCTTCTGCTGCACGCGGTAACCGACGCCGGCGAGCTCGAGCTTCTTCTCGAAGCCCTCGGAAACGCCAACAACCATGTTGTGGATGAGGGCGCGGGTGAGGCCGTGGCGGGCACGGGTCTCACGCTCGTCGTCGGGACGGGAAACGGTGAGGACGTTGTCCTCGACGTTGATAGCGAGCTTCTCAAAGACATCGAGCTCGAGCTGGCCCTTGGGGCCCTTGACGACAACGTTGTTGCCGTTGACTGCCACTTCGACTCCGGCGGGAATCTGGACAGGCTTATTACCGATACGAGACACGGTGATCTCCTTTCCTTCTACCTACCGAGCGAATTACCAGACGTAAGCGATGATCTCGCCGCCGACGTTGTGCTTGCGAGCATCGCGGTCGGTCATGACGCCATGGCTGGTGGAAATAATGGCGGTACCAAGGCCACCGCGGACGCGGGGCATGTCGGCAACGCCGGTGTACTTACGCAGGCCCGGCTTGGAAATGCGGCGGATGCCGTTGATGACCTTAGCCTTCTTGGGACCATACTTAAGCGTGATGTGCAGAGTCTTCTGGGGAACGGTGTCCTCGACATCGTAGCCCTCGATGTAGCCCTCCTCGTGCAGAACACGAGCGATCTCGACGAGCTTCTTGCTGCTCGGCATGGAGACCGTGGCCTTGTTCACAGAGTTAGCGTTACGGATGCGCGTAAGCATATCTGCGATCGGGTCTGTAAGGTTCATACAGATTCTCCTTCGTTCTTGATGAACACGTGCTCTTGGTTCTTCGCCGCCCTTAACGGCAAAGCCTATTTAGCGCGTTTTCCCTGTTCCAAACTGATGCTTGAAACGCTGGTAGTGACTTACCAGCTGGCCTTCTTAACGCCGGGAAGCTCGCCCTTGAGTGCAAGCTCACGGAAGCAGACACGGCACAGGCCGAACTTGCGGTACACAGAGTGCGGACGGCCGCAGCGCTGGCAGCGCGTGTACTCACGAGTAGAGAACTTCTGCTTGCGATTGCACTTGACGATCATCGATGTCTTAGCCACTTATATCCTCCTCACATAGAGTATTGTTCGCCCCAAGCGCCGCCCCCTTGTGGGAACGGCGCTTTTAGGGCAGGTGAACCTATTTCTTGAACGGGAAACCGAAGGCGTCCAGAAGGGCCTTGGCCTCCTCATCGGTGTTGGCGGTGGTCACGAAAGTGATGTCCATACCACGCTGGTGATCGACGGAATCGAAGTCGATCTCGGGGAAGATGAGCTGCTCGGTGACGCCCATGGAGAAGTTACCACGGCCGTCGAAGCTCTTGGCGGAAATGCCGCGGAAGTCGCGGATACGGGGGATCGCGACGGAGGTCAGACGATCGAAGAACTCCCACATACGGTCGCCACGCAGGGTAACCTTGCAGCCGATCGGCATACCAGCGCGCAGGCGGAAGGTAGCGATGGACTTACGGGCACGGGTGATCATCGGCTGCTGTCCGGTGATGGCGCGCAGGTCGCGCACGGCACCGTCGATGGCCTTGGAATCGGTAGCGGCCTCGCCGACACCCATGTTCACGACGATCTTCTCAAACTTGGGGATCATCATGACGTTCTCGTACTGGAACTTGTCCTGAAGCTGCTGCTTGACCTCGTTGTTGTACTTGGTCTTCAGACGCGGCACATACTTCTCTTCTGCCATTGTTCACTCCTTCTTGGGGTTTTAAGCACGGGGCGTGGCCACGATGGGTTGTCCTCGTGCCTCCTGGCTGCATCCGCGCCGCTCATGGCATTTTGCGGTTTGGACTCGACGCAGCAGGAGCCGACAAAACAATCGGTACTATACGCGCATCGTGAGCGTATTTCCAGAAAAACCTCGTCTGCCTGCACAACTCCACAACTCCCCCGCACAAATGGGTCCCAACAAGCAGTTGCGGTGAAATAGGGACTGTTTGGCAACCTAACAGGCTTAAACAATCCGTATTTCACCGCAACTCATATATGAGGATGCGACTAGCGCTTGCGGGGGACGAGTTTGGTGCGGCGCAGGTGGATCATCTCGGCGGCGATGGAGATGGCGATCTCCTCGGGGTCCTCGGCCTGAATGGCAACGCCGATCGGCAGGTGCAGCTCGTCGATCCGCTCCTGCGTAAAGCCCTCCTGCTCCAGGCGGGCGCGCACAAAGGCCGTCTTGCGGCGCGAGCCCAAGCAGCCCAGATAGGCGGGCCTGGCGCGCATGGCCTGAATCACCACGTCGATATCGGACTTGTGACCCGCCGTGGCGACGACCACCAGGTCGCGCGGGCCGATGGGACACAGCTCGCTCAGGTTCTTGTAGTCGACCAGACGACGGTCGTAGACGCCGGGCACCCAATCGGGGGTCAGCGTGCCGGGGCGGTCATCGCACGCCACGACGGCAAAGCCCGCCGCCGTGAGCACGCGCGCCGTCGCAGCGCCCACGTGGCCGCAGCCAAAGATATAAGTCAGGCCCTCGGGGCAGAGCGTCTCGATGTGCGCCGGGGGAATCTCGGAGGCCGCGTTGGTGTAGGTGACCTTACTCCCCTCCTCCACCAGCGAAAGCCCGGGACAGCCCGCAATGGTGCGGCGCGATTCCTCGCCATGGTACTCGGCCACATCGCCCTCGAGCGCGCTTACGACAAACGGCTCAAAGTCGATGACGAAGTCGCCGATGCGCCGAAAGGCCAAGACGTCGGCAATTTCCTGGAACAACGGTGCCTGGGTCGCATCCAGATGCAGGTAGCACAGGCAGATGGCTCCGCCGCAGATCATGCCGGTATCGGAGTTCTCGCCGCCCATGGTGTAGCGGACCAGACGCGACTGACCCGCGCTCAGGAGCTCGCGTGCCTCGTCCAGCGCAAAGAGCTCAATCTTGCCGCCGCCGATGGTGCCCGCCTGGCTGCCATCGGCAAAGACGGCCATCCATGCGCCCACACCGCGCGGTGACGACCCTGCCGTGCCGGCAACTACCACCAACTCGCACGTCTTACCGGCCTTCAGAGCGCCAAGCGCAGCATTCACCACATCGAGCTTTTCCATTGCAATTTCCTATCCCTGGAATACACCGGTGAGCATAGCGAGTGCCTCGAGCACGCCGCCGCCGACCGACGTCGCCTTGTCCGAAATGTAGTTGATATAGCTGGCATCGCCGCGCGGATCGACATCGGCGCATTTAAAGCCCTCAGTCACCTGCACGCCGTTCGCCAAAAGCCCGCGCAGACAGCCATCGATCTGCGTGCACATGGGCGTATCGCCCGCATAGCCAATCACGTCTCCGGCGCTCACGATGTCGCCGATTGCGTGGTCGGACCGAAACACGCCGGCGGCGGGGCTGTGGATAACGCGCTCTTTACCATAGCCGGCGATAATGCCTGGCACGCCCGTGTTGGGCTGGGGCGAACCTTGGGTAATGACACGGCCGAGAAAATGCCCGCGCATGGTCTCGACCACGGCATCGCAGTCAACCGGCGCGGTAAAGCCCGGCCCCACGGCGATGACGGCAGGCGCCATGTCGCGCGTGGTGCCCAAGTTGCGCTTAGCCAGAATCGCGTCGACCACGGCAGCGGGTTTCAGCTCGCCGAGCATCTTGGCCTGGGGGTCCACCACAACGGCGACGTCTCCGGCCTCGGTAATCGCAAGTGCCTCTGCCGGCGTCTGTGCCAAGCGAGCGCGAATACCCTCGACCTCGACCTCGCCCAGACGAATGGCCTCGCAAAAACTGATCGTGCGGCGGATGCACGTGGGAACCGCGATATCGGCCATAACGACCGACACGCCGGCGCGCACCAAGCGAGCGGCGACGCCCGTGGCGATATCGCCGGCGCCGCGAACATAAACGAGCATTCCCGGGGCACCTCCCTGTGCTACGGTTTGAGCAGAGCAAAAGCGGTTCGACCGCTACTCTGATGATTATTTATTATCACAGTATTATACGGCGGTGAACAGATGGAAACGACGAGCGGAAACCTTGCCTCCGCGCTCAAGATCGAGCCGGGCATTACCGCAATTATCGGCAGTGGCGGCAAGTCGACATTGCTGCGTGCGTTGGGTCTCGAGCTCATGCGCGCCGGCGGCAGGGTGCTTCTCTGTACCACCACGCACATGTTTCCCGTCGCCGGCGTACCATGGGACGGGTCGAATCGTCGCCTGGACGCCGCGCCTTGGAAGCCGGGGGCCCTGCATGTTCCCGGCTGCACCTGCGAGGCATGCGCGGGCATGAACCGCGGAAGTATCTGCCAGGCGGGTGTTTTGGGCCCGGAGACAGGCAAGCTCTCCGCCCCCGTTGAGCCGCTCAACGAGCTGGCGCAGCGCTTTGACTATGTATTGGCCGAGGCAGATGGCAGCAAGCGACTCCCGCTCAAGGCGCATGCCGCCTGGGAGCCGGTAATTCCCTCCGGCACGGCCAACGTCATCTGGCTCGTCGGCGCCTCGGGACTCAGCAAGCCCATCAACGAAGCCGTCCACCGCCCCGAGCTCTTTTGCGAGCGTTGCGGCTGCGAGCCTACCGACATCGCCACACCCGAGCGCGTCGCCATGGTGCTCAATGCCGAGATGCAGGCGCTGAAACTCAGCACCGCACGCGTCATGCTCAACCAAGTCGACACGCTCAGCGACCCCACGATGGCCGACCGCTTCGAGGCAGCTCTCGACCGCCCCGTCGTCGCCAGCAGCCTCAAGTAGCCGGCCCCATCTCCTCAGTTGCGGTGAAATACGGACTGTTTGGCCGCCCGACGGCCGCAAACAGTCCGTATTTCACCGCAACTGAGGAGGGGACACGGCATCTTTGCTGCTAGCGGGGCACGTAGCGGCCGGGCTGGGCTCCGGTGGGCTCGCCATCGCGTGCCGCCAGCACGCCGTTCACAAACACGGCCTTGGCGCGGCCATGTGCCTCAAAACCCTCGAGCGGCGTGTAGTCCACAGCCTGATGCTGCGTCGCCGCGCTAATGGTCCAGCGCGCCTTGGGATCCCACACGCACACGTCGGCATCGGCGCCCTCGGCAAGACAGCCCTTACGCGGATACATGCCAAAGATGCGCGCCGGGTTCTCGCTCATCAAGCGGCACAGATCCTCGGGACCCAGCTGTCCCTCAAAGCTCGTAGCGATCGCGACAGGACGATGCTCCACGCCGGGTCCGCCGTTGGGAATCGCGCGGAAATCGTCGCGTCCGCGGTCCTTTTGCCCGTGCAGCTTAAAGCTGCAATGATCGGTCGCAATAGTATCGATCTCGCCGGCCACAAGCGCCTCGCGCAGCGCGGCACGGTCACCGGCATGGCGCAGCGGCGGGCTCATCACGTACTTGGCGCCCGCAAAGCCGTCCTCGCCCCGCTCCAGATAGCAAGTATCGTCGAGCATCAGATACTGAGGGCAGGTCTCGACATAGATATTCTTCTGCCCGCGCGCCTTGGCGGCACGGATGGCCTCAAGACCCAGCTTGGTCGAAAGGTGCACCACATTGACTGGAGCGTCCCCGGCTAAGTGCGCCAGATACAGCAGACGACTCACGGCCTCGGCCTCGCACACGTCCGGACGGCTGAGCGCATGCCCCTCGGGCCCATGAATCCCCTGCTCGTACACGCGCTTCTGCAGTTCATTCACCAGCGTACCGTTCTCGCAATGCACGCAGAGCATGCCGCCCACGCGCTTGAGTTCCTCCAGCACCTCGAGCGTCTCGGCGTCGTCCAGGCGCAGGTGGTCATAGGCAAAGTAGGTCTTAAACGACGACACGCCCGCCTCGCGCATGGCCGAAAGATCGGCGCGGTTGCGTTCATTCCACTCGGCGAGTGCCATATGAAACGCGTAGTTGGCCGTGCAGGTTCCGTCGGCGCGGCGATGCCACTCGGCCAAGGCATCGGGCATGGTCACGCCGCGATCGGCCGTCGCGTAGTCCACGATGGTCGTCGTACCGCCGCAGGCAGCCGCACGCGTACCGGTCTCAAAGCTATCGGCCGTCCAATCCATGCCAGTCCAGCACTGCATGTGCGTGTGGCCGTCGATAAAGCCGGGGAACACCCAACAGTCGGTGGCGTCCTGGACGGTATCGCCCTCGCCCGGCTCGATTGCCGCGGCAATCCGCACAATCTTATCGCCCTCCATGGCAAGATCGGCGCGGCGAAGCCCCTGGGGCGTCACGAGCGCGCCGTTTTTGATGATGATCATAATTGCTCCTTATTGATTGATGCAGTTGGCCACGCGATCAAAATACGAGCAGGCGGCGATATGCTCCGTTATGCGTTGCTGTCCCTTGGCGGTATCGACGTCCCACAGCTCGTAGGCACGCGCCTCGACCAGCACCACGTCGGTACGGTCCTTGAGGATCGAACCGCCGCCGTCCTTGCCCTCAAGACACATAAGTGCATCGAGCAGTTCCGCCGGAAAGAGCACCGGGCTCGAAGGCTCACCGTTGCACGCAAGACGCACCGGATGTTTGCGGCCACACTCGTCAAACGCACGAACCATAGCCTCAAATGAACCCGAACTCACGAGCGGCTGGTCGCCCGGCAAAAAGAGGCAACCTTTCCAGTTGCGTTCGACTCCCCATGAAAGGCCCGCACGGACGCTTTCGCTGCGCAGCTCGCCGTCGTGCAGCACGCACGGGCAATGCTTGTCCTCGCAAATCTGAGCGACCTCGGGCCAACGCGTCGAAACCACGACGTCAAAGCCCCGGGGAACCGAATCGATGGTCCGGGCAATCAGCGGCTCGTCATAGATATCGGCAAGCATCTTGTTAGAGCCAAACCGCTTGCCCTCGCCCGAAGCCATAATGACGCATCCAAGTTTCATGGTGATACCTCCCCTGAAACCATCGTACCCATAACTCGCGCCGCGGGCATCCACATCGAAAGCGCTTATCCCGCACGCCCACGATGCAAAAAGGGGGCACCCCGCCGGTTGGCAGAGCGCCCCCTTTACATGGCTTACCTCAGCCCGGCTTTAGGCCTGGAGCCAACGGGCGGTGTTGCGCTCGTCGAGGGCCTTGAGGGTAGCGGCGGGATCGGCAACCTTCTGCAGGAACATCATGGCTGCGATGGCGTACGGCTTGTAGCTGGCCTCCTTGTACATGCCCACGCGGTGCATGTCGAAGACGTCGGCGTTGACCTCGCCGTGCTCGCAGGAGACACCGGAGATGTCGGCGGGCAGCGGGTGCATAAAGATGGTGTCCTGGCCGTTGGCAGTCTTCTCCATAAGCTCGGTCGTGGAGCACCAGTCCTGATGGGTGGCGTTCTGGGCGAGCAGCTCCTTCTCGAGCGCTGCGATGCCGGCGTCGTCGCCCTCGGCGTACAGGTTGGTGCGCTTCTCCATGGCGGCAAACGGAGCCCAGCTCTTGGGGATCACGATGTCGGCGCCCTCGAAGGCCTCGGCCATGGTGTTGACCTGCTTAAAGGTGGTGCCGGACTCGGCGGCATAGGTCTTGGCGCGCTCGACGACCTCGGGCATGAGGTCGTAGCCCTCGGGGTGAGCCAGGGTGACGTCCATGCCAAAGCGGGGCAGTAGGCTGATCAGCGACTGCGGGCAGGACAGTGGCTTGCCGTAAGAGGGCGAATAGGCCCAGGTGACGGCAACCTTCTTGCCCTTGAGGTTCTCAAGACCGCCAAACTCGTTGATGAGGTAGAGCATGTCGGCAGAGGACTGCGTGGGGTGATCGGAGTCGGACTGCAGGGAGATGAGCGTGGGACGGTGATCCAGAACGCCGTCCTCGTAAGCCTGCTGGACAGACTCGGAGACCTCGGCCATGTAGGCGTCGCCCTTGCCGATGTACATGTCGTCGCGGATGCCGATGACGTCGGCCATGAAGGAGATCATGGTAGCGGTCTCGCGGACGGTCTCGCCGTGAGCGATCTGGGACTTCTTCTCGTCCAGGTCCTGCAGCTCAAGGCCGAGCAGGTTGGCGGCCTTAGAGAAGGAGAAGCGCGTACGGGTGGAGTTGTCGCGGAACAGCGAGACGGCCAGGCCCGAATCGAAGATCTTGGACGAAACGTTGTTCTCGCGCAGCTCGCGCAGGGCGTCGGCGACGATGTAGAGAGCCTTGAGCTCATCGGTGGTCTTGTCCCAGGTGTGCAGGAAGTCGCTGCCGTACATACCCTTAAAATCGAGGCCGTTCAGCTGCTCGACGAGCTCGGTAAACTTGGCGTCCATGTAAATGTCCTTTCTAAAGGTGAAACGATCGCAATGAGTAGATGTGCTCCGGCATGCGCGTGTGGCTAGAACATGCAGAGCGCTATGACGAGGACCCGCTACCGTTGAGGAAGCATGGGAGATAACGACCGCGGGCCCCAAGTCAACAGGAGGCGCCGGGGGCATAAACTGCCCCCGGCTCAACAAGATCGAGGAATGGGACTAGTCGATCTTGTTGTTGGTCAGACCGGCGCGGAACACGGTGGCATCGCCATCGGCCTGGCTCGGATCGTAGAGGTTCAGAGCAGCCACATACATGGCGGCAGCGGTGACCAGGTCGTCCTTGTAGGTGACCTCGTTGGGAGCGTGAGCCTGAGACTCGGCACCCGGGCCAAAGCCGACGCAGGGGATGCCATAGCGGCCCTGGATGGAGACGCAGTTCGTGGAGAAGGTCCACTTGTCGCACAGCGGACGACCGGTGCGCTTGTCCATGCTGGGCTCGCAGCCGATGCGCTCGTCACCAAACATGGCCTTGTGGGCGTCGACGAGGGCCTTGACGTGCGGAGCGGTCTCCTTGTTGATCCACGTGGGGAAGTAAGCCTCGGTCTCGTAGACCTCGCCGGTCCAGGACGGACGGTCGTACATGTACATGGAGACCTTCACGTCGTCGCCGTACTTCTTGGCGGCCGGCAGGTTGCGGATCTCGTCCAGGCAGGACTCCCAGGTCTCACCGGCGGTCATGCGACGGTCGATGGAGATGGCGCAGGAGTCAGCGACAGCGCAGCGGCTGGGGCTGGTGTAGAAAATCTGGCTGACGGTGCAGGTGCCGCGGCCCAGGAAGCGGGCGTCCTCGAAGTGCTCGGGGTTGTACTTGGGGTCGAGCATCTTGACGAGGCCCTTGATGTCGGTCGACTCGTCGCAGCCGTTGTTGTTGAGGGCGCGGACGTCGGCGATGATGTCGGCCATCTTGTAAATGGCATTGTCGCCGCGGTCGGGAGCGGAGCCGTGGCAGGAGGTGCCGTGAACGTCGACGCGGATCTCCATGCGGCCGCGGTGACCGCGATAGATGCCGCCGTCGGTGGGCTCGGTGGAAATGACGAACTCGGGCTTAATGCCGTCCTTGTTGTAGATGTACTGCCAGCACATGCCGTCGCAGTCCTCTTCCTGGACGGTGCCGACGACCATGATCTTGTAGCCCTCGGGGATAAGGCCCATGTCCTTCATCATCTTGGCAGCGTAGGTAGCAGAAGCCATGCCACCCTCCTGGTCGGAGCCGCCGCGGCCGTAGATGATCTCGTCGGTCTCGTAGCCCTCATAGGGATCGGCGTCCCAGTTCTCGATGTTGCCGATGCCGACGGTGTCGATGTGGGAGTCGATGGCGATAATCTTGTCGCCCTCGCCCATAAAGCCCATAACGTTGCCCAGGCCGTCGACCTTGACCTCGTCATAGCCAAGGTTCTCCATCTCGGCCTTGATGCAGGCGACAACCTCGCCCTCCTCGCAGGACTCAGAGGGATGGGAGATCATAGCGCGCAGGAAGCGAGTCATATCAGCACGGTGAGACTCGGCAGCGTTTTTAATTGCCTCAAAATCGAGTTCCTTAGTCATAACAGTTAACCTTTCTACAAGGATTTACCTACAGGTAGATATTTCAGATAGATCACTTGTGCCAAACAGCGTGAGGTCGAGCACCCCACAAGCAAGTAACCATAGGAGGCGGACGGAGGACTTTGCTCCGTCGCGAGTTCCGCACGAGCCGGAGAGCACTTAATGTGCTCTCCGTGCGAGCAGGACTGTCCGAGCAGGGAGTAAAGTCCTCCGGCTGCCTCCGGACAGGTCAGACCTGCTAGCAGGTGGGGTACTCGCCCTCCCAGACGATGCGACGGTACTGATCCGGATCGGTGTCGCCCTCGGTGGAGAAGCAGAGCACGGAGCTCGTCTTGTCCAGGCCGATGAGCTCCTTGAGCTCGGCGTACTCGGGATCGAGCATGAGGGTCTCGACCAGGCCGGTGGTCACAGCGCCGGACTCGCCGGAGATGACGCGCGGGTCACCCTTCTCGGGAGCACCCAGGGTGCGCATGCCGCGAGCAGTAACCCAGTCGGGGCAGGACACGAAAGCGGTGGTATGGTTGCGCAGGATATCCCAGCCCAGGATGTTGGGCTCGCCGCAGCACAGGCCGGCCATGATGGAGGGCATGTCGCCGTCCACGATGCGCGGATCGCCGTCGCCGGCGGCAGCGCCCTTGTACAGACAGGCGGCAGGCGCGCACTCGACCACGACAAAGGTGGGCGGGTTATCGGGATACAGGTTGGTGAAGTAGCCCACCACGGCGCCGGCGAGCGAGCCTACGCCAGCCTGGACAAAGACGTGCGTCGGGCGGTTGATGGCCATCTCACGCAGCTGCTCGGCAGCCTCGGAAGCCATGGTGCCGTAGCCCTCCATGATCCAGGACGGAATCTTCTCGTAGCCCTCCCAGGCGGTGTCCTGAACGATGACGCCGCGCTCGCAGGCATCGGCCTCGGCGGCGGCCATGCGCACGCACTCGTCGTAGTTGACCTCTTCGATGGTCACCGTGGCGCCCTCGGCAGCGATGTTATCGAAGCGGGGCTTGGTGGAACCCTTGGGCATGTGCACGACGGCCTTCTGGCCCAGCTTGTTGGCAGCCCATGCCACACCGCGGCCATGGTTGCCGTCGGTGGCGGTAAAGAAGGTAGCCTGGCCAAAGTCCTTGGCAAGCTGATCGGAGGTCAGGTAATCGAAGGTGCACTCGGCAACGTCCTTGCCAGTCTCGTCGGCAATGTAGTTGGCCATGGCAAACGAACCGCCCAGAACCTTAAAGGCGTTGAGGCCAAAGCGATAGCTCTCGTCCTTAACGCACAGGTTGGACAGGCCCAGGCGCGCGGCCTGGCCATCCAGGCGGGCAAGCGGAGTGACGGTGTACTGGGGGAACGACTGGTGGAAGGCACGGGCCTTCTTCACGTGGTCAAGGCTCATGATTCCCAAGTGCTTGTCATCGCTCTTGGGCATCGTGTTGCCCGCCCACTGGATCTTATCGGCCATACGGTGAACTCCTTAAGTTCTCTCTTGCCGGCCCCCGCATACGCGTTTCAGCCCATTCCCATTCATGCGACTGAACTTTTATGTGGATGCCAAACAAAAAGTTTGTTAGCACTGTTCTATCACACTTTTTGATTGGAAAACCTAACAAATTGTTTGTTGCCGTAATCGGTACCTTTTCGCCGACGAACGGTTACATAACGCAGCGACGCTTTCGTTATTTGCGAACAAGTGGGGTTTATGGCAAAGTGAGCCCAAACTAATTTTTAGGAAGGCACCTATGACCCCCGCACAGATTGAGTTTTATAAGCGCCTTGCACACGGCCTGGCGCTCCAATTTGGCCCCAACTGCGAAGTCGTCGTCCACGACTTGGAGACCGAGGACGTGGACCACTCCATCGTAGTGATCGAAAACGGCCACGTCAGCGGGCGCAAACTGGGTGACGGCCCCAGCCATATTGTGCTTGAGTCCATGCACGAGGGCACCGCCGACGTGCACGACCGCGAGCCATACCTCACCAAAACCGCCGATGGCAAGCTGCTCAAGTCCTCGACCATCTTTATCCGCAACGACGAGGGCAAGCCCGTCGGCATTTTGGGCATTAACTTTGACATTACGCTCATGAAGGCTTTTGAGCGCTCGCTCGACGCGCTCACCGGCACGGGCGACAAGGGATACACCGAGCCCGAGCCCATCACCAAAAACATCGGCGACCTGCTCGAAGACCTGCTGCGCGAGTGCGAACAGTTTGTGGGCAAGCCCGCGGCACTCATGACCAAAGATGAGCGCATCCGCGCCATTGGCTACCTCGACCGTCGCGGCGCCTTCCTCATTTCCAAGTCGAGCGAGCGTGCCTGCGAGTTCTTTGGCATCTCTAAGTACAGCTTCTATAGCTACCTCAACGAGGCAAAGGCTGCCGCCGGCGACAAATAGTCAGCGCGCCTGCACCCCTCCCCTTTTGGGCGCGAGTTCTGGAATGCACGAATCCGAGAGTCGGCCGCAAGGCAAGTTCCATATAATCGATGAATGTGAGCATTTCGAAAGGATGGAACAAGATGGGGTCGAGCAACGCATCACGCAACGGCCGCGGAGGCACCGTTTCTGGCGCCAGGCATGCGAAACACGCGTTTGACGAGGGCGAAGACGATCTGTTTGCGTTGAGCCTCGACGACGTGATGAGCGACCGCCCCTGGACCGCCGAGGAACTCATGGGCGGCGGAGCTCGCCCGACAAGTGCAAAGCCCACACCTTCCGCCACGCCCGCGCCGGCATCCGTGCCCGCGGACGACTTTGCCACCCATCCCATCGTGCAGGCGACGCGTAAAGCCGCCCCTGCACCCCGTCCTGCTAGCGATCCGTCCGAGACGGCGGCGTTTCTCGCTGCAGCGGCACAGTGCCCCACGGCAAACAGCACGATTCGCCACGCTGCCCCGCAGCAGTCGGCATACACGGCTCCCGAGCCCGAGCTCGAGCCGCCCGTCATGGATCTGGATGATCTTTCCAACCGCCAGTTTGCCTTTGATTCCTGGGCGGCGGCAGATCTGGACGAGACCTCGGGCGGCATGTCGGCGCTCAACATTCCGGTAAACCCCCTGTTTGCGGCTGCCGAGAAACGCGACTCCGCATACGACAACACCGCAGCATACGCCAACCGCCCGAGCGAACAGCCTCGCGCCAGCCGCATCGAAACCGAGGATTACGGCCAAGCGTCGCGCGGCTATTCTCGTGACCCGTTTGCTGCCGCGCCCGCTGCCGATTACAACCAAGCGAGCGTAAAGGCAGCCTCGGCATCGTCGTATACCCACGGCACCGACGATAAGCGCGCTGCCGATTACCACACCGAAGAAAAACCGCCGCGCTTTTCGGAGTTTTCGCAGGCGGCAAAGGTTGTCTTTATCGCCATCATCATCGCTCTGCTCGGCGTGATCGCGTTTGAGGGATTCCAGCTATTCCGCGGCCCCACCGCGTCCGAATCGGCAACGCAGAAAGCAGAGGACGACAACCAGTACCTGGACATCAACACCCTCAAGGGCGACCCTAACGACGGAGACGACGAGTAGCGAGGGTTAGGGACGGCTGAAGCGTCCACATGCAACACCAGCTTCTACGTGCTGTTTTGTCATCCGGTTACACTTTTCCGGATGTTGAGACCGTCAGATTCGACACTTTTCCGTACTTTCTTACGGCCGATTTCGACACTTTTCCGGATGTTGGCCGAATAATCGCCGCGCAATCAAGCGTCGCTTGCACGTCATTTCGCAGGCGGCGCTTGATTTCTGTCCGCGCGTGCTGATAGACTCCATCGTGCCCGCAAGGAGCGGGCGCGCTTTATCCAGAGTCGGGGTAGAGAGTTGGCTCCACGATCCCGACGCCAACCGGCCAAGAGGCACGGTGGCCCTGCCAACATCGATGAAAGGAGTCCGTATGGACAATTTCTCTGTGCGCAGTGAGCGCAACTTCCACAACCTGGCAGCCAAGCCAAAACGAATGCATCTTCTGGACAAGCCGAGTGGCTATGCCTCGGCCATGGTCAAGAACAGTCTCTCCTATCAGATGCGCTTTACGGTGCAGGTGCTCGAGGAAGAGCTCTGTGCTGCTGGCGACCCGCACGTACTGCAGATCAAGCTGCTTGGAGAAGACTTGCGCGAGCCGTCGAGTTGGAAGCTCTTCGCTGACGGCGCGTGCGTTGCGGACGGATCTGGCACCTTTGCCCGTGAGTGCTTCTGCGAGGGAGCCGAGGTGTTCCTGGACCTGTGTCGCGATGCCGTCGAGACTGCCGAGCTGCGCCAGTGGAGCCAGAGGGAGTATGAGCTGTTGAGTGCCGCGCGCGGGATTGCGGGGATGTAGGCAGACAGACCAGACAGCTCGTCATACTGGTTGACGCTTCGATTCAAACAGCAGGGCGAAGTCGCGCTTACAATCCCGCCATGCCAAACCGAATGCCTTTCTCAAAAGGCCTACCTCCCCTCCGCCTTCAGCCTCAGCAGCAGGTCGCTCAGCTCGGGGCACTTGCTGGAAAGGCGTGTCTGAGCTCGCTCGCCCATCCCCCACCGTTGGCGGATCTCCTGGGCGCACGGGCTCACGCGATAGCTCCCGTCCGTCACCTGCTTGAGCAACTTGGCGGTTACGCGCGCATCGGCCAGGGCGCTGTGGGCGCAACCCGTCGACTCGTCAAACTCAATGTCAAACCACGTTGCCGCGTCACTCAAAGAGACGCACCCGTGGCTGCCCACGTCCATGATCGAGGTATAAAACGCCTGCAGATCGGCCCAATCCGTAGGAAATGCGGAAAGGTCGATGTGCTTTGCCTGGCACTCGGTCAAAAGCTGTCGACGGTCTGCCCCGCTCCAGCAAACCACCTGGGCGGAGTAGTGACCGATCCAATCGCTGAGCCTTTTGATCACCATGTAGAGCGGGTCGGCCATCGCGGTGTCCACGGCCGATATCCCTGTAAGCTCGCGGACGGGGAACGCAACGCCTTCGGTAAATTCCGTCTGCACAAACTGCGAGAACTCGCCCATAACGTTGCCGTGGTAATCGAGCTTGACGGCACCGACCTCGATAATCTCATTGCGCAGTCCACGGCGCTGGCGCTGCTTTGGCACCGGCGCAAACTCAAAGTCCAGCACGATCTGGCGCGCAAAGTTCGTCGTATCGATAGCCGAGATACACGGCGTCTTTTCAGCTGACACGGTTAGGGCCTTTCTCCGTCAACTGCCGCTTGCTACATAGGCGGCTACATTGCCGTAAGGATAGGCGCCCGTGCGGACATGAAAGCGGGGCGCAATACCATGCGCTGGTCGCACGCCATGCAGACGGCCCCAAGAGAATCGCCCGCTCTATTCAAATGCATGAAAAAGA
>JAXJHR010000016.1:0-56144 GCA_036299165.1 Collinsella aerofaciens
ACGGCTACGACGCGACCACGCCGGGCAACCACGACTGGAGCTACGGCGCGGACAAGCTCCGCACCATGACCGGCTACAGCCCCACCGGCACGCCCTTCGCCATGCTCTGCGCGAATGCGAAGTCTACGAGCGGCGTATGGAGCTTGAGTATCACCAAGACGCTCGATCGCACCTGGGAGGATAGCGAAGATCACTCCATATTCGACTACAAAATCAAGGTCGGCGTCGTGGGTGCCATGGATGAGTCGCTGGAATCCTCGCTGCGCGCGGACCTGGTCGCGGGTACGTCGTTCTCGAGTGCCGCGAACGCCATCAATGCCGAGGCCAAGCGACTGCGCGAGACAGAGGGCTGCAACGTTGTCGTCTGTATCGCGCACACGCTCAACGCAAAGACCTTTGCCACGCGGCTCCGTGGCGTCGATGCCCTTATCGCAGGCCACGAGCACATCAACCTTAACGAGAAGGTGACGGGAGCCGACGGCAAGACGATCCACGTTGTCGAGGCAGGCAGCGCCTTTGCCGAGGTGGGGCTGCTTTCCATTCCGTACAAATACGACACGAATGGCACCGAGACGACCGACGATGACACGGTCACGGTCCCTGCAGACGGCAGCGACGAGAAGCTCTACACCGCCAAGAACGTCAACGACCTTTTGACAGACCCCGACAAGGGATCCGACTACCAAAGCCGCCTTGAAGCCGTCCGCAACAAGATCAAGCCGCTCGACGAGGACTTTGAAAACGAATCGAACAAGGTGCTCGGCACATCCACCACCAACTATTTCTACGGCGAGGACGCCGCAGGCACGCATGGTTGGGAAATGGTGCGCACCACCGATTTCCGCCCCAGCAAGGAGGGCGACACCACCAAGGCCCAGACCATCGGCCACGTGATTTGCGGCTCCTATCTTGCCCTGACGGGCGCGGACTTCGCTATCGAAAACGCTGGCGGCATCCGCGGCGGCATCGCGGCGGGCAACGTGACCGCCGGCAACGTCATCGCCATCTCGCCCTACGGCAACACCGTGGAGACCTGGACCATGACCGGCGCGGACTTCCTCGCAGCGCTCGAGCACTCGCTACAAATCAGCGACGATTGCAACGACAGCTACGAGCTTCAGCAAGCCTACGTGGCGGCCGGTCACACCGAGCAGGAGGCGCAAGACGAGTACAAGTGGCGCGATGACTCTGGCAGCGTCCTCTCCTTTGGCGGCATCAACGTGACGATTGATTGGACGCAGCCCGAAGGCAAGCGCATCGTGAGTGCCACACTCACCAAAGACGACAGCACGCTCGATCCCACCAAGACCTATACCGTCGCCATCAACAACTACATCATCACCAACACGACCGACTTCCCCACCTTCGCAAACGCCACCAAGTACACCGAGTGGGGCACGTGCGAGGCGGCGCTGAGGGCGCTGATTGGGCAGACCGGCTGGGAGAGCAAGATGGCCGGGCTCGCCGGCACCATCAGCTTTGGCTCCGCTGCCGTGGACCCCACGCCCACACCGGCCCCGACGCCTAAGCCCTCGCCTAAGACGGACACGGCGACCACGAAGGTCATCACCAAGAAGACGACCGGTAAGCTCGCCGCAACGGGAGACCGCACGCTGGCAGTAGTTGGCGCGTGCCTTATCGGCGGCATCATCGTCATCATGCTCGGCATTATCTGGAAGCGTCGACGCTAAGCTACACCGCCGGGCCTTGCAGTCCCGCCGCGTAAACCTTATATCGAGCACAGAAGCCCGTCTGAATTTGATCGGACGGGCTTCTTGGTGGGTATCATGGTTGGACGATCATTAGGAGGTTTTCCCTACATGGAATTGTTTGAGCCGATTCTTCATTTCTTTGAGCAACGGTGGGTCCACAACATCATCTGGGCCGTCATCTTGGCGATAGGCACCGCCGTCGCCGCCGAGGTCGTATCCAAGACCCTGAACCATCTGCTTAACCGTGACGATAACCCGCTTCCGGCATCAAGTATCTTCATCAACATCGCGCGCGCCGTCATCTGGATGATTGGCGGCAGCTTTATCCTCGACAACTGCTTTGGCATTAACGCAAACGCGCTCGTCGCCGCTCTTGGCGTCGGCGGCATCGCCATCTCGCTCGGCTTTCAGGACACGCTGTCAAACCTTATCGGCGGCATGCAAGTGACCTTTATGGGCATCATCAAACCCGGCGACAATATCGAGGTCGGCGGCGTATCCGGCGTGGTCCAAGACATCACTTGGCGTCATACAACGATTGAGGATGCCTGTGGACAGACCATCATTGTGCCCAACTCCAACATCTCCAAGAACACGCTCGTGCATTTGATGCCCTTTGGACGCGTGGCCGTGCCCGTTGCCGTAAAGGACACGTCTAAGTGGGCTTCCCTTGACGTGCTGGCAGACGAGCTCACGAGCGCAACCAAAACGGCCGTCTCGCCCATCTCGGGCTTTGACAAAGAGCCCTACGTGCTCTTTAGCGAAATCGGCGACTTTGGCATCAAAGGAAAGATCATCTTTATCGTCAGCGACGACAGCACCACTTTCACCGCTGCCGACGCCTGCATCCGCGCCATCGCCCCCATCATCGCCTAAACCACCGCAAAGGGGTCAGGCATCTTTGTAGTGGTTTTCATTCGTGGTACCATGGTTCATATAGTTGTTTAAACGACTAAGGGAGCAACATTATGGAAGAGGCCTATCGTCAAGCACGCAAGCGCGGCGAGCAAGGACGTCGACGCGCCATTAGCCAAAGCGAGCATCCATACCTTACGGACCTCGATAGCTTGGTTGCTCAGCTCCCCTTAGGTCAGCGAGAGAATGTCGGCCTGCGGGATATTCCGCTCGAAATGGTCGTCGGCACGGTCACCAAGGGCCGTCAGTCCGCCTTTTCGTGTAACTTTATGCCCCTGCTTCCGTTTAGCACCGAGTTCGCCCGCAAGTGGTCCAACCTCTACGACATCCAGGTGACCGAGGGCTATCGCGACCCCGTCATCGTCACCGAGTTCATGCATCGGTTCTATGTCCAAGAAGGCAACAAACGCGTCAGTGTCCTCAAATTCCTAGACGCCCCGACGGTTTCGGCCAAGGTCACCCGTCTCTACCCCGGCACATGGGATTCCGTCGAAAGCCGCCTGTACGGCGAGTTCTGCGCGTTTTGGCGCGTCTGCCCCCTATACGAGATCGAGTTCTCGCGTGAGGGAAGCTACGAAACGCTCGCGAAGATGCTCGGTCAGAACCTTATCGAAAAATGGCCGCAGAAAAAGGTCGACTACCTGCGCCACACTTTCCTGCTCTTTAAGCGTGCCTACCTTCGCGCAGGCGGCGATCACCTGGACATTACGCCCGCCGACGCCATGCTCGTCTACCTCAATGTGTACAACCAGGACCGCCTGCTGGATACGCCAACGGATATCGTCGTAAACCGCCTGTGCAAGATCTGGCGCGAGCTGGTCATTGCCGGCAAAAATGACGAGGACAAGGTCGATCTTGTCGAAGCACCGAGCGTCGACGAGGAGGAGACGCCCGCCAAGTCCACCTCTGGCGTGCTCAACTTCTTTATGGGCAAGACCGTCTACTCGACGGCCAACCCCCTGCGCATCGCCTTTATCCATGAGTTCCCCTGTGCGACGTCGAGCTGGGACAGCCTGCACGACCAAGGGCGTCAGTATCTCGATGAGCACTTTGGCGGTATCGTGCGCACCGAGGCGTTCGAGGACTGTCACGATCCGGATGTGTTCTACGCCGCCGTGGAAACGGCTGTCAAACATGGAGCAAACGTCATCTTCTCGACCTCGCACCGCCTGATGGAATACACGCTCAGGGCTGCCGTTGAGTATCCCCGGGTTCGGTTCCTCAACTGCTCTATCGGCCTTCCCCATCAAAGCGTCCGTTCGTACTTTGGCAAGATGTACGAGGCCAAGTTTCTGCTGGGCGCCCTTGCGGCCAGCATGGCGGACAACCACCGCATCGGTTACCACGCGTCGGTCTTCGCCTCGGGCGCACTCAGCGAGATCAACGCCTTTGCGATTGGCGCCTCGCTGCTCGACCCGCGCGCGCAGGTCATCCTCACCTGGGGCGATGTTCCCGCCGGTGGTCTTGCCGAAGCCATGTGCCGCGAAGGCGTAAGCGTCATGACCGGCGCTGACATGTCAAAGTCGCTCGAAGACCCAACGGCCTACGGGCTTCACCGCTTGGTCGACGGCAAAGTCACCGGCATCGCCATGCCCGTATGGAACTGGGGCCGTTACTACGAGCTCATCGTTCGCAGCCTTCTTCACGGCACGTGGGACGAGACCAGCGACGACAACCAAGTGCGCGCTGTCAACTACTGGTATGGCATGAGCTCCGGCGTTATCGACATCCGTTACGCTCCGGGCCTACCCTACCAAACGCGCAAACTCGTGCAGTTGCTCCGCAACGGCATTGTTGTGGGATCCATCAACCCCTTTGGCGGCGAGCTCCACAGCCAGAACGGCGTGGTACAGATCGAAGGCTTCCCTCCGCTGCCGAGCACGCAGATTGTCGAGATGAATTGGCTGGCGGATAACGTGGTAGGCACCATTCCGCAGCTCGACGATGAGCCGAAAGTCCCTGCCCTATGAAAATCCTTGCCATAGCCGATACCGAAGAACGATGCCTTTGGGAGTGCTTTCGCAAGGAACGCTTTGAGGGAGTCGACCTGATTTTGTCCGCCGGCGATCTGGACCCGGACTATCTTGAGTTTTTGGTTACGGTCATCAACAAACCGCTCATCTACGTGCGCGGCAATCACGATGACCGCTACGCACGTCATGCACCGGGTGGATGTATCTGCGTAGAGGACAGCGTGTACACGTACCGAGGGATTCGCATTGCGGGCCTTGGCGGGTCCATGCGTTATCGCGACGGCGCCAACATGTACACCGAACGCGAGATGTCCAAGCGCATGCGTAAGCTGTCGCGTAAGGTTAGGATGGTCGGCGGGTGCGACATTCTGCTTACCCATGCACCCGCCGCCGGTATGGGTGATCTGGACGATCTGCCGCATCGAGGATTCGAGTGTTTTAACACAGCACTCGAATCCTGGAATCCCGACTACATGGTGCACGGGCATGTGCACCAAAGCTACGGTTGCGATTTTCAGCGTGAGCGTCAGCATGTGTGTGGAACGACGATCATCAACGCCTGCGGCTATACGCAGTTTGAGCTCGACCAGACGCACTACCCCATCCGCGGCTGGCAAGCAGCTTGGCTCAACTCACAAACCATGCGCCGCGAGCTCAAACGCCACGAAGCCATCGAGTCCTCAACGGCCAGAACACCCTGGTAACCACCACAAAGAGGACACTGTCCCCTTTGAGGTGGTTTTGACGCGATAGCAAGAAACCCGGTCCTGCACAAGGCAAAACCGGGTTTCTTTAGCAATGCTTGCTGTACTCAGGCAGTAACTAGCAGTTACTCAGCCAGGAAGTCACGCTGGACAGCGGGATCGACCTTGACGCCAGGGCCCATGGTGGAAGACACGGAGATGGACTTGACGTACTTGCCCTTAGCAGAAGAGGGCTTGACGCGCAGGATCTCGGTGTACAGGGCAGCGTAGTTCTCGACGAGCTGCTGCTCAGAGAAGGACTTCTTGCCCAGGGGCACGTGGCAGATGCCATAGCGGTCGGCGCGGTACTCAACGCGGCCAGCCTTGAGCTCGGAGACCATCTTGGCGACGTCCATGGTCACAGTGCCGAGCTTGGGGTTCGGCATGAGGCCACGGGGACCAAGGATCTTACCGATGCGGCCAACCTTGGCCATCATGTTCGGCGTAGCGATAGCGGCGTCGAAGTTGATCTCGCCCTTCTGAATCTGGGCGACGAGCTCGTCGGAACCGATGATGTCGGCCCCGGCAGCCTCAGCCTCGCGGGCCTTCTCGCCCTCGGCGAAGACGGCAACACAAACGGTCTTGCCGGTGCCGTGGGGCAGGGAGATGGAACCACGGATGTTCTGGTCAGCCTTACGAGTATCGATGCCCAGACGGAAGTGGGCCTCGACGGTCTCGTCGAACTTGGCGGTGTCGAGCTCCTTGATGAGCTTGGCAGCCTGAAGGGGGGTGTAGAGCGTGGCGCGGTCGATCTTCTCGGCAGCGGCGTTATAGCTCTTACCATGCTTAGCCATGTGCATTACCTCCTGTGGTTAAACGGGCGTGAGCCCTCCCACATCGTATCGTGTGCCCTATTGCACACATTTAACGGGCACCCCGGTCGGAGCACCCGTCGTTACCATAAGAAATCGCTACTCAGCGATGGTGACGCCCATGGAACGGGCGGTACCGGCGATGATCTTCTTGGCGGCGTCAATGTCGTTGGCATTGAGGTCCGGCATCTTGATCTCGGCGATCTTGGTGAGCTGCTCCTGGGAGAGCTGACCAACCTTGTCAGCCTGGGGCTTAGCGGAACCAGACTTGAGGTTCAGCTCCTTCTTGATAAGGTGAGCCGCCGGCGGGGTCTTGGTGATGAAGGAGAAGGACTTGTCCTCGTAGACAGAGATCTCAACGGGGATGATGTCACCCTTCTTGTCCTGCGTCTCGGCGTTAAAGGCCTGGCAGAACTGCATGATGTTCACGCCAGCAGCGCCCAGGGCGGGGCCGACGGGAGGAGCGGGGTTTGCTGCACCAGCAGGAATCTGGAGCTTAATGACGTTGGCAACCTTCTTCTCAGCCATGGTCATTCCTTTCGAATCACGAGTGTGAAGTACTTGCTATATCGTAAGCACGCACGTGTTAGAAGCACTCCTGAGATGAGCAGTCACAGAAGAAGCACGCTCGCGCGAACGGACGAAAACTTAAGCGATGACAGCGACCTGGTTAAAGTCGAGCTCGACCGGCGTCTCGCGGCCAAAGATCATCAGCGTGACCTTGAGCTTGCCAGCCTCGGTGTTAACCTCGGAGACCTTGCCATCAAAGTCGGTAAGCGGGCCATCGGTGACGCGGACGGACGTACCGACCTCAATATCAACCGAGGTGCGCTTGGGCGAATCGCCCTTACCGGGACGACGAGTCATTTTGTTGTACTCGTCGCGGGAAAGCGGAGCGGGCTTGCCGTTGCCGCCTAGGAAACCGGTGACGCCAGGCGTGTTACGAACACACGTCCAAGCATCGTCATCCATCTCCATGCGGACCAGGACATAACCCGGGAAGATCTTGGAATCCTTGGTCTCACGCTTGCCACCCTCTTTAATCTCGGTGACGCGCTCCATAGGAATCTCGATATCAAAGATACGGTCCTGCATGCCCATAGTCTCGATGCGATGCTCGAGATCGGACTTAACGCGGTTCTCGTATCCAGAGTAAGTGTGAACGACGTACCAACGCTTAGACATGGTTTAGCCCCTCAATCCAGAGAACAGAGCAAGAGCCTCGCCAAAGCCAGCATCGAGCAGAGCGATGACGACGCCGACGACGATCAGAGAAGCGCAAACAACAACCGAGTAGTTCACGAGCTCCTTCTTATCGGGCCACGTGACACGCTTCATCTCGGACTTGACCGAAGCGAAATACTTCTTGGTGCGGGCGAAGAAACCAGGCTTCTCGTTCTTCTTGGACTTCGCAGCCTTCTCGTTCTTCTTGGCAACGGCCTTCTTGGCCTCAACCTTGGAGTTGGCGGCAGCTTTGTTGGCAGGTGCCGGCTGCTGAGCCTTCTTCTTGTTCTTCTTGTTGGCCATTTGGGTTACCTCCGCGCAATGCGCTTATACATGAGTAAACCGTAAGCCCCCAAGTGAGAGCTTACGGAATAATGACTGGCACGCCAGGAAGGACTCGAACCCTCAACACTCGGTTTTGGAGACCGATGCTCTACCAATTGAACTACTGGCGTATGTGACTAGAGACTAGCGAGTCTCTTTGTGCAGCGTGTGGTGACGGCACCAGGGGCAATACTTCTTGATCTCCATACGATCAGGCATGGTCGACTTGTTCTTGGTGGTCGTATAGTTGCGGCGCTTGCACTCAGTGCACGCAAGAGTAACTAGAGTACGCATGTATCCTGAACCTTTCATTTCCGCCCCGTACGGGCACGAGTTGTTACTTTATCAGCTCCACGTAAGTGCTGTCAATGAAAACCTCGAGTCAATTGGTTCTCGGTGGATCCATTCATATTTGGAACACATCAATGAAGCCATCGAGAGCTAATCGACGGTGCATCCAGGACCATTATCGATCCTCTCGACACCAGCAACGGCTCAATATCCATTGCAGAAAAGAACCCGGCACCCATATAAGTGCCGGGTTCTCTAAGTCAGCTATATCAAAGAGCTAATTTACTCAATGATCGTGGAGACGATGCCCGAACCGACGGTGTGGCCACCCTCGCGGATAGCGAAGCGCAGGCCCTCCTCCATGGCGATCGGGTGGATGAGGTCGCCCTCGATGGTGATGTGGTCACCAGGCATAGCCATCTCGGTGCCCTCGGGGAGCTTGACCGTACCGGTAACGTCGGTGGTACGGAAGTAGAACTGAGGACGATAACCATCGAAGAACGGGGTGTGACGGCCGCCCTCCTCCTTGGTCAGAACGTAGATCTCGCCGGTGAACTTGGTGTGCGGGGTAACCGAACCGGGCTTGCAGAGAACCTGGCCGCGCTCGATGTCCTCACGCTTGATGCCGCGGAGCAGCAGACCGACGTTGTCGCCAGCCTCGCAGAAGTCCATGGACTTACGGAACATCTCGATACCGGTAACGACGGTGTTCTGGGTATCCTTGATGCCGACGATCTCGACGGGCTCGTTGAGCTTGAGCTCACCGCGCTCGACACGGCCAGTAGCAACGGTACCACGGCCGGAGATGGTCATAACGTCCTCAACGGCCATCAGGAACGGGAGGTCGTTGTTACGAGCAGGCGTCGGGATGTACTCGTCGACGGCCTTCATGAGCTCGCGAATGGCGTCCATCCACTTGGCGTCGCCCTCGAGAGCGCCCAGAGCGGAGCCACGGATGACGGGGATGTCGTCGCCGGGGAAATCGTACTCGGAGAGGAGCTCACGGGTCTCCATCTCGACGAGGTCGATGAGCTCGTCATCGTCGACCATGTCGCACTTGTTCAGGAAGACGACGATGTAGGGAACGCCGACCTGACGGGCGAGCAGGATGTGCTCGCGGGTCTGAGCCATGGGGCCGTCGGTAGCAGCGATGACCAGGATAGCGCCGTCCATCTGAGCAGCGCCGGAGATCATGTTCTTGACGTAGTCAGCGTGGCCCGGGCAGTCAACGTGAGCGTAGTGACGGGCAGCGGTCTCGTACTCAACGTGGGAGACGGAAATCGTAATGCCGCGCTCGCGCTCCTCGGGAGCCTTGTCGATGTTCTCGAACGCAGTGAAGTCAGCCTTGCAGCCCTCGGTCTCGGAGAGAACCTTGGTGATGGCAGCGGTCAGCGTGGTCTTGCCGTGGTCGACGTGACCAATGGTGCCGATGTTAACATGCGGCTTAGTGCGCTCAAACTTCTCTTTGGCCATAAAGCCCTCCTCTTAACAGGTCGTCCCCGGACGGGACTTTGCCTTTATACCATAGTGGCCTCTCAACATACTATTGAGAAGCCACCGTGTTACCTATGGTAGCGGTGACTGGATTCGAACCAGTGACGCCACGGGTATGAACCGTGTGCTCTAACCAACTGAGCTACACCGCCGGATGGAGCCTGCAACCAGACTTGAACTGGTGACCTCTTCGTTACCAACGAAGTGCTCTACCGACTGAGCTATACAGGCACTTGACGGGTGGGAGCTATAGGATTCGAACCTATGTAGGCAGAGCCAACGGGTTTACAGCCCGTCCCCATTAACCACTCGGGCAAACTCCCAATCGTTCAAGTATCCGCAGGTCCTTTGGTCTTTTGGACCGCCGCCCCCGCGAACGAAGAAGATAATACGATGCCACCTTGGGGGCTGTCAACGAAAACCTCTAGATACACGGTGCCGGGCGTATCTATATGCTTTTGACCTGCGGTTTTGCTGAGTTTGGATATGAAGGACGGTGGTTTTGGATACAGAGGTGACGTTTCCCGAGGTAACACTTTTGTGTAGTGGAGTAAGCCTTCAGGATTGAACTTCGATATCGGCTTATTTGCACCTATATATAGGTCGAGACCGGGCTTCCCAGACAGAATCGAGCGTGGATAATCTCCCACTTTTGGCGTGGCTTCGAGTCCAAAGTGGGAGATTATCCACCCTCGTATGTCCGGAAATCCTCACTCGACCAGGATGACTGGGACCGGTCCGGCCTTTGTCTCGATCTGTAACAGTAAGAGGGTTATTCCTCCCCCATCTGTTACAGATCGAGATATTACGCAGAGACACCAGCTTACGTCTCATTCTGTAACAGTAAGAACGGTTTCAGCCTCTTCGTGTTACAGATCGAGATATTATCGGCCAACCCTTGGCATTGTCTCAATCTGTAACTATAAGGAGGGTTTTCAGCCCACCCGTGTTACAGATCGAGACAAACCTGAAGCTTGGTGGGAGTCAAACCCGCTTACATGTCGACATAAATAGAAACGGGCCCTGTCCCACAAGGAACAGAGCCCGAAACTCTCATGGAGCCAGTGACAGGAATCGAACCTGCAACCCACTGATTACAAATCAGTTGCGCTACCGTTGCGCCACACTGGCACACTTGGCGCTTTCGCGCGAAGCCAGTTAAGAATAAAGGAATTGCGGACGGTGCGCAACAGGCCACACGGCGTTATACAAATATGCAAAATCCAGCAACAACAGGTACCAGGCCCGTTCATTTCTGTCGGTTCGCCCTCAATCTCAAAACTATTCGTCAGAACGAATAGTTTTAATTACAATTGCTATATATAAAACTATTCGTTTTGACGAAGGGTTTCGTGATGCTTACTACCAAGGAAGCCGCCGAGCTGCTCGGCATCACTCCGCGCAGGGTGCAGGAGCTCATAAAAAACGGAGCACTTGATGCCCGCAAGGCTTCTGGTGTATGGCTCATCGACAAAGACAGCGTCGACACGCGACTCCGCTCCGTGACCAAAACGGGGGGACGTCCCCGCCGCGGCCACGGTAAGAGCGAGATCGCGTTCACCCTCATGAACCGCACGTACGAAGTCGCTCAGCTGGTCTACAGTACATCGCGAAAAGACTTTACCCACATCGGTGCCGACATCGATTACGCCCACGCCCCTATTGGAGTATTTGGCCCTAATAGCCCCATATCGCTAGACTCCTTCCGCATCTGGTGGCGCGGCCGCGGTATCCCGCTCGCACGCATTGGGCTAGCCTCCCTGCTTGCAGAAGCCGCAGTCGATGTTCCCGATGAACTCGTCCAGCGAAATCTCGGCCTCTCCTTATCCGACCAGTATTGGATTAGGCCCCAAGGTTCCGGTCTCACCTGGGAGGATATCAACTTCTTCAATAACGCCTTTGATGACGTCTCGCTGTCCATTGCACCCTTTGCCCCAGAGGGAAAAGCGGCTGCCGCAAAGCCTGACAACACCTCGGACGGCAATCTTCAAAAGTACTGGACATGCGAGGATGACCGTCGAATCCTCCACAAGGCAGGTGCGCATCTAAACCAGGAATCTTATAACGAGCTGGTGGCGACTGCACTCCACCGTCGCATCCTAAACACCTGCGATTATGTGCCTTACTCGCTCGAGGGCACGGGCACTTCCGCCCTGAGCATATGCGATGTCTTCTTAACTGATGAAGAAGAATATGTCCCTGCGTTCTATGTAAACCAGCACGCAAACGCAGATGAACGACTAACCGACTACGAGCGATACGTGGCAAACTGCGAGGAGCTCGGGGTGGCAGGCGTCAAGGATGCCCTTGACCGCATGATCGTGTGTGACGGCATCATCGCCAACTATGACCGTCATTGGCGTAACTTTGGCCTTGTGCGAAACGTCAACACGCTAGCCTGCAGACCTGCCCCCATCTTCGATTCGGGCTCATCGCTCTGGTGCAACGTTTCTCTAAAGGAGCTTAAGGCAGGAGAGCACAGTTTTACCAGCGCGCAGTTTCATTCAAGCCCCGCCAAACAAATGTTGCTCGTCGAGGACATGGGCTGGTTTGACGGCGACAAACTCGAAGGCTTCGTTGACGAGGCAATCGAGATTCTGTCTAAAAACGATGCTCTAACAGCGAGACTGCCTTATCTAAAAGAGGCGCTAACGTGGCGCCTCGAAAGAATGATCGACATCGCTGAATGGAGTTAGCGAGGCAGCATTGCCCCGCCAACTCCCCTACCTCCCGCGCAGGGCCTTGAGCTTGGCCAGCGCCTCGGGGCTCAGGCGGCTGCCCAAGGTCATCTTGATCTGCGGAGCTTCCTCTGCCTCGTGAACGTCGTTATCGATCTGTTTGATCTCGTCCACCAGCATACGGCTCGAGATGCGCGTAACGCCCTTGCCCATGACGACAGCCTGGATCGTGCCGTCGCTCGACACCACAGAGCACGCACGGCCTTCCTCGCGTGCCTCGATGCAGAGCTTCTGTACCACGGTATCGGCAGAGACGCCCGTCGGCGAAAACTCGATGCGCACGCCGCGGGCCGGCAGGTTGGGGCGCTCGCTGGAGATGTTGCCCGCGCCGTCAAACACGATCACGGCCTCGTAGCGGCCCTGGGCAAACGCGGCGACGTCGTTGATGAGTGCAGTTCGCGCCATATCGTGGACGTCGCTGGAATACGGATCGTCGGAATGGTCGTAGACGAGCTTTTCGTAGCGCGGCGTGCAGTGAATCACGTTGTAACCGTCGACCACCAGCAGCTCGGGCTTATTGGAGTGCACCGTCGAGACCGGATCGGCGATGGCCTGCGCAAACGCATTGCCGCCCACGCCATAGGTCGCGGCCGAAACAATCGGCTTGGCCGAGCCCTCGCCAAAGCGCTTGGCCTTGGACTTGGCGCGGTTCTTTTTGGACATGCGCTACTCCTCCCCCATGAGCTCGCCGGCGTTGCGGCGCAGCCACTCAAAGCACAGCGCCGTGGTCGCCTGGGCAACATTGAGGCTCTCGGTCATGCCGCGCTGGGGAAGCTTGGTCAAAAAGTCGCATTTCTCGAGCACCAGGCGCGAGATGCCGTCGCCCTCGGAGCCCATGACGAGCGCCACGCGGCCCTCGAAGGGAGCATCCCAGCAACTGCCTTCGGCGTGCTCGGAGGCACCGCCCACCCAAAAGCCAGCGGCCTTAAGATCGTCGAGCGCACGGGCGATGTTGGGCACCTGCGCGATAGGCAGATGCATGACGGCGCCGGCTGAAGTCTTGTAGCTGCCCACGGTCACGCCGGCGGCGCGCTTGTTGGCAATGATGACGCCCGCGGCGCCCACGACCTCGGCGGAACGCACAATGGCGCCAAAGTTACCGTCGTCGGTCACATGGTCGAGCACGATGACGAGCGCCGGACCGTCGCCCGCGCGGTCGAGGATATCGGCGACATCGGCATAGGGGAAGTTGCCAACCTCGAGCGCAATGCCCTGGTGAGCGCCATGGCTCGACAGTGCGTCGAGCTGCGCGCGCGGCACATACTTAATGCGGACACCCGCGGCGTTGAGGTCGTCGACCAGGCGCGACAAGGCGGCATCGCGCTCCCCGCCCTCGGCGATGAGCGCACACTTGACTGGAAAACCGGTGCGCAGCGCCTCGGCGGCAGCACGGCGACCTTCGATAAACTCGCCCTTGGGAGCCTGAACGTTGTCGCGGTTGCGATCGCGCTGCGGACGCGCAGCCTGGGCTTGGGAGCGCTCGCGCTGGCCCCTGGGAGCGGCAGCGCGGTCATTGCGGCGAATCGGACGCGAGCCAGAAGCAGCCTGCTTGCCTCCACGCGATGCACGCTTGCGATTGTCGGCCATAGGACGGCCTCCTTAAATAGATAACGAACAAGAATCGACCGTCCGAGCCACGGCACCTTGCCTTTCAATCGTCGGGCATGACCACCAGGTCTATGCCCTCCTCTTTCAAGGCAATCTGCCGCACCTCGAACGGTCGACAAATACTAGAGACTCTTAATACGAGTGCCGGCGGCGGTATCCTCGATCGTCAGCCCGAGGTCCTTGAGCTGGTCGCGGATGGCATCTGCCAGATCCCAGTTCTTGGCGGCACGAGCCTCGGCACGGGCCTCGAGAATCTTGGCAGCGGCCTCGTCCACGTCGTCGCCCGTGTAGGCAACCAAACCGGCGGCAACGCCTAGCAGACCCAGCGGCAGCTCGACCTTGGGCTCGGGGAGCTCGACGCCAAGCGTATCGAGCAGCTCGGCCAGCGTGTCGGCGGCGGCAAGCGCGGCGGCCTTGTCGGCTGCGTCGCCCGCCTGCTCCAAGTACTGGTTGCACTCGGTCACAAAGCCAAAGACGGCACCCATGGCACCAGCGGTGTTAAAGTCGTCGTCCATGCACTCCTTAAAGGCGGCGCGGGTCTCAGCGGCCTTGGCGGCAAATGCCTCGGCGGCAGCCGCATCGGCATCGGCCGTCGCATGGTTCGCGGCCCAGCGCAGGTTCTCGACCGTACCGGCGATACGCGTGAGTGAGTTCTCGGCACCCTCCAGGCGCTCCCAAGAAAAGTCGAGCGGCGAGCGATAGCTCGTCTGCAGCATCAGCAGGCGCAGGGCGGCAGCGGAGTGCTGCTCGAGGACCTCGGCCAGCGTAAAGAAGTTGCCGAGCGACTTGGACATCTTCTCGCCGTCTACCAGCAGCATGCCCGTGTGCATCCAGGTGTTGGAGAAGCCCTGGTGCCAGGCGCAGGTGGCCTGGGCGCACTCGTTCTCGTGATGCGGGAAAGCAAGGTCGGAGCCGCCGCCGTGGATGTCAATCGGAGTGCCCAGGTAGCGGTGCACCATGGCGGCACACTCGGTGTGCCAACCGGGACGGCCCTCGCCCCAGGGGCTCGGCCAGCTGGGCTCGCCCGGCTTGGCGGCCTTCCACAGGGCAAAATCGAGCGGGTCGTTCTTGTCCTCGTTCTCCTCGATGCGCGCGCCAACCATAAGGTCGTCGATGTTGCGGCCCGAGACCTGACCATAGTTGGGATCGCTGCGCACGGCAAAGTACACATCGCCGTTATCGGCTGCGTAAGCGTGGCCCTGTTCGATAAGCGTCTTGATCATGGCGATCATGGGGCCGATCTCCTTGGTGGCGCGGGGGCGCACATCGGGATCGAGCACGTTGGCGGCGCGCATGACGCCGATGAACTTATCGGAGAACTCTGTCGCGACCTCGGCAGCCGTACGGCCCTGCTCGTTGGCGCGCTTGATGATCTTGTCATCGACATCGGTGAGGTTCTGGGCGAACGTGACCTCGTAGCCGCTCGCGATGAGCCAGCGACGAATCACGTCAAAGCTGATGAACGTGCGGGCATTGCCGATGTGGATGTTGTCGTAGACCGTGGGGCCGCACACGTACATGCGGACCTTGCCGGACTCGATGGGCTGGAACTCTTCCTTTTTATGGGTAGCGCTGTTGTAGATACGCATTCGTTACTCCTTAACGGTTTTCTGTAGCAGGCAGACGGCCCAGGCGCCGATTCCCTCGCCCTGGCCTTCCCAACCGAGCTTTTCGGTCGTGGTGGCGGCGACGCCCACGTTTTCGACGTCAACGCCCAGGGCATGGGCAAGGTTGGCGCGCATGGCATCGCGGTGCGGGGTGATCTTGGGTTGCTGACAGGCAATGGTGCAGTCGGCATCGACAAACTCAAAGCCCAGCTCGCGCGCATAGTCCATCACGCGGGCGAGCAGCACCATCGAATCGGCACCCTCGTAGGCAGGATCGGTGTCGGGGAATAGCTTGCCGATATCTCCCCCGCGGCAGGCGCCCAGAATGGCATCGGCCAAGGCGTGCGCGAGCACATCGGCATCCGAGTGGCCCAGCAGGCCGCGCTCGTAGGGAATGTCGACCCCGCCGATGATACATCGACGCCCCTCCACCAAACGGTGGACGTCGTAGCCGTGGCCAATGCGCAGGTTACTGAACATGGGGAAGGTCCTCTCCCTCGGCCATACGGCCAAGCAGAATCGCGGTTACGGGACGCAGGTCCTCGGGCACCGTCACCTTAAGGTTGTCGCGTGGGCTCTGGACGCAGCGGACGCACCCACCCATGCGCTCGACCAGCGATGAATCGTCGGTACCGATAAAACCCTCGGCGATAGCAGCGGCGTGAGCGCGCTTCATGGCGTCGACGCTAAAAATCTGCGGCGTCTGCGCGGCCCAATAGAGCTCGCGCGGCGGCGTCTCGACGATATTATCGCCGTCGACGATCTTGAGCGTGTCGATCGCGGGCTGACCGCACACGACACCGTCGAGCGAGCGGTCACCCATGAGCACGTCGATAGCGTGGTCGATGGCCTCGGTCGTAATGAGCGGACGAGCGCCATCGTGGATGGCGACATATTCGAAACCCGCCGGAACCGCATGCACGCCGGCACGGGTGGAATCCTGGCGGGTCGCGCCGGCATCGGCAAAGCCGATGGGCGTGTCATAGTCAAACGGGTCGATGGCCAGGCGGCGCATCTCGGCACGGCGCTCGGCAGGGCACACCACCACGATGTGGCCGACCTTGTCGCTACGATCGAACGCGCGGATGGACCAGCTCATGAGCGGACGGCCCGCCACGTTAACGAGCTGCTTGCCGCCGGGATTTCCAAAGCGCTGGCCGCTGCCACCGGCAACGACCACGGCGCATACGGGCGCCATTATGCGTTCCCCTGTTTGGTGCCCTTCATGCGGTACAGCGAGTCCGCAAGAATGGCAGGGTTGTTGACGCCAAAGTCGCCCAGGCGCTCCGGATCCTCGCTGATGTCGTCCATGAGCTCCTGCAGCGAGCCGTACTCGTCGACGATCTTCTCGGCCACGCCGTCGCGCACGACGGACACGCGCGAAAGCGTGCGCAGGCCCAGCGGCGTCATGACGGAGTCCTCGTCCAGGTCGTCGTAACCCAGAACTGCCGCCACGTGCTGCGGGTCGGACAGGTCCTTAGGCGTCATGCGGCTCAGGTTGGCGCGGATCTTCTCGGCATTGGCCTCGGAGGAATCGCTCGCGTAGTCGCGAATCATCAGGTCATACTCGGTATCCATGCTGGAGCCGGCGAGCTGCTCGAGCTGCATCTGCACGAGCTTGCCCTGGTTGCCCAGCTTGACGATGCAATCCTTAAGCTCGGTCTTTGCTTGCTGCATGATCTCGAAACTCGAGAAAATGCCGGTAATGTCGGCGAGCGTAACGTAGTCGTCGAGCTCGAGGGCCGTCAAGCGCAGCAGGGAGCGATCGAGCGACTGACGGGTGGTCTGGAGCGTGGCGACGAGCTGGTTGACCGAGCTCATGATGGTGGTGACGGGCTGGATCTCGTAGCTCTTGCCGTGAACGTACACGTTAACGACGGCACGACGGGCCGAGACCGAGATCACGATGGCATCGGTGAGCACCGACATGCGGGCGGCGGTGCGGTGACGCATGCCCGTCTCGCTCGTGGCAAGCGAGGGATCAGGATTGAGGTGGAAATTGGCGCGCAGGATCTGGGTGAGGTCGCCGTCGATGACGATGGCACCGTCCATCTTGGAGAGCTCGAACAGACGGTTCGAGGTGAACGAAATGTTGAGCGGGAAGCCGTCGTTACCGGCAGCGAGCACGTTTTCGGTGTCGCCGACGCAGATAAGGGCGCCCAGGTGACCGGCGATGATCATGTCGAGGGCGGTGCGGATCGGCTGACCAGGTGCCGTCAGGCGGATGGCCTGTTCCATACGCTTTTGCAGCTCGTTCTTATCCAAAGCATCGCTCCCATCGTATACGCTCCATAAACGCTAAATAGTTTCTCACGGTTTGTCCCTGCGGCGCTTGCGAAATCCGATGCTTACAGAATGAGCGAACACAGCTTAGGTAGCTCATTTGGGACGGGGTTCTTTTGACTGCTCGTGTGGTAGCATCGGGTCTCATATAAATGAGGGAGTAGTCGCGTAATCGGGCTCGCCCGCAGAGAGGGAGCCAGACTATGGGACTCGCAGAGCTTGTGTTGCTCGCTATCGGCCTTTCTATGGACGCTTTTGCCGTATCCATCTGCAAGGGCCTTGGCATGAAAAAGATCAACCTTAAAGTCGCCGTAGTGCTCGGCCTGTTCTTTGGCGGCTTTCAGGCCGGCATGCCCGTAATCGGATGGGCGCTCGGCAGTCAATTCATGGGCATCATCGGACCCATCGACCATTGGATCGCCTTTATCCTTTTGGCCTTTATCGGCGGCAAAATGCTGTGGGAAGCCTTTACCGAAGACGAGGATGGGGGCGACGGCAAGGATGCCGAAAAGATTGACCTGGCAGAATATCTGATTCTTGCCATTGCCACCTCGATTGACGCCCTAGCCGTAGGTATCTCGTTTGCGGCGCTCTCGGTTGACATCGTTCCCGCTGTATCGCTTATCGGCGTCACAACGTTTATCTTCTCCGTCGCCGGCGTAGCGATCGGCCACACCTTTGGCGCGCGCTACGAAAAACCCGCCACCATCGTGGGTGGCGTCGTACTCATCCTCATCGGGCTTAAGATCTTGCTTGAGCATCTGGGGATTTTGGCGCTGTAACGCCAAGCACAATCGCTCAAAACTCAACGCCAGCACAAGGCCTTATGCAGAGTTTTGCATGAGGCCTTTTCGTGCAGACTTTTGCATGTCATACTGATATGCAAAAGTCTGCATGTTGGAGATCGCCATGGATACCCTTCCCATCACCACGCCGCGCCAAGCTGGCATCTATGTGCGTCAGGCACGCGAGTCGCAGGGAATCACCCGTGCGACCCTCGCTAAAAAAGCCGGTGTTTCGGAGCGTCTGCTCGCATCGCTCGAGCTAGGAGACGCCACCGGCATTCGACTCGACAAGCTGCTGACGATTTTCAATGCTCTTGGACTGGCACTCGCCGCTCAAGGGGATATCGGCGAAGCGAAAAACGAGCGACCAGTCGACGCCCCGCATGCTGATTTGCAACCTCGTAGTACCCCCAGGCGCCATCACGCTCAACGTTTTCACCATCGCAACCGTCGCAGCGCAGCCGTTCCGGCTCTCGCAGATGTCCCCTTTACGTCCGAGCTCTACGACAGGGCCTTCGCCGATTTCGCCATGTCCAATCTCGGAGTCTCGATTGCCGCAAACGCATCTAACCAAACCAAGCCCGAAGGGAAATAGCCAATGGCCAGAACATCACTTCGGACCATTATTTGCGGCGTACCTGCGGGAACGCTCACGCAAGATGAGAACGGTCTTATCAGCTTTACCTACGATCATGACTATGACGGGCCAACCCTATCGACCAACATACCCGTATCAAATCGCACATACGGCCAACAGGTCATGAATCCGTACTTGTTTGGCCTTCTACCCGACAGCGAGGACCAACGAAAAGCGATTGCCGCCGAATTCAACGTTAGGCCCAACAATCCCGTTGCGTTGCTCAGCCATATCGGACTCGACTGTCCGGGCGGAGTGCAGTTTTGTGCCGAAGAAGATGCCGACGCCGTCCTGCATCGCGCTGGCGACTACCGCCCTATAGACGACCACGAAATTGCTCTCCGTCTCAAGTCGATCAGAGATGACCGCGATGCATCGTGGATGGGTCTAGATGAAAGTTGGTCACTTGGAGGCAACCAGGGCAAGTTCGCGCTCGCGTTCATAAACGGCCGCTGGTGCGAATGCATGGGCTCCTCGCCCACAACGCATATTTTCAAAAATGGCGTTATCGGATTTAAACTCGAGGCTCTCAATGAGTTTGTCTGCATGAAAAGCGCCCAGCGCGCCGGTATCGCAACGGCAAACGTCGAATATCGTATGTTTGAGGACGAACCTGCCCTCATTGTTGAGCGCTATGACCGCGTGAAAGTCGAAGACGGAATGATCAGGCGCCTACATCAAGAAGACCTCTGTCAGGCACTTGGGGTGATGCCCGCCCAAAAGTACACAGCAGACGGCGGCCCGACCACCCGCGACATTCAAGAGCTCCTCGTAAATACGAGCCACCATCAACTTAACCTGTATCTGTTTACGCAGATACTGTTCTTCAACGCCATTATCGGCGCACCGGATGCGCACGCGAAAAACTATTCCCTGCTCCTTGGAAACGACGGCGCAGCCATGATGGCTCGAATGTACGATGTCGCGTCGGGTTTGGCGTATGAGCGCATGCGCCGCCGGGCGCGCCTTGCCATGAGCGTTGGCGGCGAAAATCGTGTGGGGCGCATCGGTCCAGGCGCTATCCGCCGATACCACGGTATGGGCGACCCCGTGCTGGAGGCGGCGCTTACCGATGCCGGGCTATCCGAGAAGTTTTGCTTTGCGACCATGATGGACCTCGCCTACGAAGTGCCCATTTGCATGGAAGAGGTCATGGACGAATACGCCGATCTGCCCGGCATGGCGGACCTGCGCGAGCATATGCTCGGCCCCGTCCGCGAAAACTGCCAGCGCACCCTCGACCTCATCAAGGCAGAAATGGACTAGGTGGCCTTAATTTCGCAATTATCAAACAAAAGAGAGGGGACACCCGTCGCAAAAGCTCGGATGTCCCCTCTCGTAATGTCATTTGCAATCCGCTAGCACGTGGCTCGAACTGCTGCTAGCGCAACCTTTACGCAGCGAGGCGCTTGAGGACGTCGATGAGCAGCTCGTAGAAGCGCTCGGCAGAAGCAAGCTCCATGCTCTCGTCCGGAGTGTGGACATCGGAGAGCGTCGGGCCCACGGCGATGGCGTCCAGGCCGTGCAGGGCCTCGGCAAACAGGCCGCACTCAAGGCCGGCGTGAATGGACTCGATGCGCAGCTCGGAGCCAAAGAGCTCGCGATAGCTCTCGACAAAGACGTCGCGGACCGGCGAATGCTCGGCATAGCTCCAGCCGGGATACTCAAACTCAAACTTGGCGTCGAAGCCCAGGACATCGGCCAGCGTCTGCAGACGGTCCTTGAACTCGTTCTGCAGCGAGGTGATCGAGGAGCGCGGGGACAGCATGATCTTGACCTCGTCGTCAGAAGTGGCAACCACACCGATGTTGGAGGAAACCTCGACGGAGCCGTCGGTGGCGACGTTGCAGCGAATCACGCCGTTAGGGGCAAGACGCAGGGCGCGGATGAGGGCAAGCGCGGACTTCTGGTCCATGGCCTCGACCTCGGCGTCGTCGGCAATCTCGACGGTGCAGGTAAAGCCGGGGTCGAAGACCTCGAGCTCGGCAGTAACGTCGGCGATGATGCCCTTTGCGATCTGGGCCGCGGCCTCGGCGGCAGCGTGGTCGGCGTAGACCAGAACAGCCTTGCACTCACGGTTGATGGCGTTGTCCTTGGTGCCGCCGTTAAAGCTAACGATGGCGGGCTCGCCAGCGACCATCAGGCGGTCGATGATGCGGGCCATGATGAGGTTGCCGTTGCCGCGCTCCAGGTTGATATCGCTGCCGGAGTGGCCGCCCAGCAGGCCGGAGATGTCGAGCGTGAGGGTGCTACCGGTCTTGTGCTCGCGCGCGATCGGGCAGGTGTAGGTAACGACGACACCGCCGGCGCAGCTGACGGTAGCAACGCCCTCTTCCTCGGAGTCAAGGTTAATCATGGTGCGGGCGCTAATCTGGGACTTGTCGAGCGTCTCGGCGCCGACCAGGCCAGTCTCCTCGTCGGTGGTGAATACGCACTCGAGGGCGGGGTGAACGATCGAATCGTCATCGAGAACAGTGAGCATCAGAGCGACGGCAATACCGTTGTCGGCGCCCAGAGTGGTGCCGTTAGCGGTGAGGACGCCGTCCTTGACGACCAGGTCGATACCATCAGTCGTAAAGTCGTGCTCAACGGAGCCCAGCTTGTCGCACACCATGTCGATGTGGCCCTGCAGCATCACGGTCGGGGCATTCTCGGCGCCGGCAGATGCGGGCTTGCGAATGATGACGTTGTAGACCTCGTCCTGATACACATCGAGACCGCGCTCCTTGGCAAACGCGACCAGGAAATCGCTGATGCCTTTCTCGTTGCCAGACCCACGGGGGATCGCGCTGACCTCCTCAAAGAAATGGAACAGCTGGGCGGGCTCGTAGCCGGTAATCTTGTAGTCCATGGTGCCTCCTTGGCGCAACTGGTTAGACAGTAAGACATGCGACTTGTATATTCCCAGACTTTGCGTGCATAAACCAGTCGAAAACGCCGAGCGCCCTCGCATCATCGGCTAACGGTGGACCGTATAGCGTAACGGCCACAACTTCCGCAGCTCTACAAATCGAGGCGCCCTTTCCGGAGCGCCTCGATTGCGCGTATCAAATTGTCGCCACGCCCTACAGCGCGCCGGAACCGGCTTGCATCATGCCGCCGGGGCCCGAGGTCACGCCGCCGCTCACGGGCGCGGCGTTGCCGGTGTGCGGTGCCGCCGGGGCGGTATCGCCACCGAGCGTGCCCGCCGGACGCGGTGCCGGGATCTCGCCCGTGCCGTGGCTAAAGACAAACTTGCCATCGGCCACGTCGCACAGGACGGTATCGCCCTCGCCCCACTCGCCGGCCAGAAGCTCCTCGGACAGCGGGTCCTCGATGAGCTTTTGGATGGCACGGCGCAGCGGACGCGCACCGTTGGTGAGGTCGGTGCCCTCGGCCACGATCTTGTCATAGGCCGCATCGGTGAGCTTGATGTTCATGCCGTTGGCAATCAAACGCTGACGTAGGTCGTCCACCAGCAGGTGCGCGATCTTGGTGAGATTCTCGCCCGAGAGCTTCTGGAACACCACAATGTCGTCGATACGGTTGAGCAGCTCGGGGCGGAACAGGCGCTTGAGCTCGCCCATCGCGCGGCCGCGGATCTCACTCGACGTGAGGCCCTGCTCGCCGGTGGTGCCAAAGCCCACGCTCGCATCCTGCGCAATCTCGCGAGCGCCCACGTTGGACGTCATGATGATCACGGTGTTGCGGAAGTCGACCGTCTTGCCCTGGCTATCGGTCAGGCGGCCCTCCTCCAGCACCTGCAGCAAGATGTTGAAGATATCGGGGTGCGCCTTCTCGATCTCGTCGAACAGCACGACCGAGTACGGGTGGCGACGAACGGCCTTGGTGAGCTGGCCGCCCTCGTCGTGACCGACGTAACCCGGAGGGCTACCGATGAGCTTGGAGACCTCGAACTCGCTACCGAACTCGGACATGTCGAAGCTGATGAGTGCATCCTTGCTGCCAAAGAGGTACTCGGCGAGCGTCTTGGCGAGCTCGGTCTTGCCCGTGCCGGTGGGACCAAGGAAGATAAAGCTGCCGCCGGGGCGACGCGGATCCTTGAGCGGCGAGCGGCTGCGGCGCACGGCCTTGGCAACGGCCTCGACAGCCTCATCCTGACCGATGATGCGCGTCTTGAGCACGCTTTCGGCTTGCAGCAGGCGACGGCTCTCGCTCTCGGTAAGCGAGGACACCGGCACGCCCGAAGTCACGGACACGATATCGGCGATCTGGCTCACGTCGATGGTGAGCGGGCTGGCGTCGAGCTCGGCCGTCCAGGCGGCCTTGGCCTCGGCGAGCTCAATCTCGGCAGCCTTTTGCTGCTCGGTGATCTCGGCGGCCTTGTTCATATCGTCGCTCTCGGTGGCCTCCTGCGCGGCGGCCTTGAGCTCCTCTATGCGATGCTCGGCCTCACGCACCGGCTCGGGCGCGCGATTCGCGGCGATGCGAGCGCGGGCACCGGCCTCGTCGATGAGGTCGATGGCCTTATCGGGCAGGAAGCGATCCTGTATGTAGCGGTTGGAAAGGTTCGCGGCAGCCTCGATAGCACCCTGCGTATAGCGCACATGGTGGTGCTCCTCGTAGCGCGGCTTGAGCGCGGTCAGGATCTTGACCGTGTCCTCGACGCTCGGCTCCTCGACATCGATGGTCTGGAAGCGACGCTCGAAGGCCGGGTCCTTGGTGAGGTACTTGCGGAATTCCTCGGCCGTGGTGGCGCCGATAATCTGGAAGGCACCGCGCGCGAGCACGGGCTTGAGCATGGAGCTCGCGTCGATGGAGCCCTCGGCAGAACCGGCACCGATGATAGTGTGCATCTCATCGATAAACAGGATGACGTCGTCGGCTTCGGTGGCCTCCTGGATCACGTTCTTGAGGCGCTCCTCAAACTCGCCGCGATACTTGGCACCCGCCACGAGGCCCGGCAGGTCGAGCGTCCAGATATTCTGGTTCATGAGGTTCTCGGGCACGTTGCCGGCTGCAATCTGCTGAGCCAGGCCCTCGACGATGGCCGTCTTGCCCACGCCGGGGTCGCCCAGAATGAGCGGGTTGTTCTTGGTGCGGCGCGAAAGAATTTCCATCATGCGCTGGACTTCCTTTTCGCGACCGATCACGGGATCGAGCTCGCCATCGCGCGCCTTCTGCGTGAGGTTGGTCGCGAACTGCTTAAGCGTATCGGTGCCACTCCCCTTTTGCTGAGAGGCGTCCGAGCCGCTAAAGAACGGCAGGCCCGCACCGGGACGACCAGCACCGGCGCCGGCGAGCGGACGCTTCTTGTCCTGGTCCTTGGCGGTGAGTTTCTCGATAGCCTTTTTGATGGAGGCGGACGATACACCCAGGCGCATGAGGATGTCCATGGCCATGCCGTTGCCCTCTTCGACGATGCCGATCAGCAAGTGCTCGGTCGACACGTAGGTCTGGTTGTTCTCACGCGCCACGCGGAATGAACGCTCCATCACGCTAATGACGAGCGGCGTAAAGGCGAGCTTGGCCGCCTCGGTCTCCTCACTGGGCTCGGGAACCGTGGTCTGGACCTCTTTGAGAGTATCCATGATGTCATCGTAGGAGATGTCGAGCGAACGCAGCGCCTCGGCGGCAATGCCCTCGTCCTCCTTGGCAAGCGCGAGCAGCAGGTGCTCGGTGCCCACCTTATTTGAATGAAGATCGAGCGCCTCCTGTTTGGCCATCGACATGACCTTGCGCGCTCGATCGGTAAATCTATCTAACATGCTCGTTTCCTTACATGAGTTCATCGAAATCAAAACGCCCGCCCGTCGGCGGCGCTTTTGTCTCTTTACCCACAGGTTGTCTATGTTAACAGCTGGAGGAATATCTATAAACCCGGCTCACATGAATGCAGGTTATGACCGCATCGCGGGACTCACCGCGCGATGCGCGACAGGCGCCCCGCAAGAGAAACCCTAGGCGTCTTTCACCACGTCGGGACTCGTCGCACGCGATGCGCGATAGGCATCGGCCTCCTTGGAGACGCGTTCGAGCAGCTCGGATGTATCGACGCCCTCGACTTGCGCGACCGTTTCCACCGTCTGCATGGCGACCGCCCTCAGGTACGCGCACGCGCTGTCCCCCAGCTGCTCGAGGTCTATCTCCTCGCCGCCCTCCCGGGCAAAGCCGACCGCCATCACAAAGCCCATGATGCCCGAGACCAGAAAGCCCACCGCAAAGCTCGAATCTGCCTTGAGCTCTTCTCCGTCGGGGTGGACGATCTCTCTCACGCGGTCGATGATGATCGTATGGATGCCCTGCACGACCTGCTCGGCGGCACCCGCCCTCATGATGATGACGATGCGCCGCAGCAGGCAGCGGACGTCGCGCCGGTCGAACGCCGAAAGGTCGCCCTCGCTCGAAAAATGCCAGAGGGCATCGGTGATGAGCTCGTTATCCTGCAGCAGCTGGGCTATGGCGATGGCGACGAGTTCATCGAAATCGTGAAAATAGTAGTAAAACGTTCCGCGATTGCACTGGGCGGCGCGGGTCACCTCGCCAACCGACAGCTCGAAGATGCTGTTGTTCTCGATGAGCTCCCAAAACGCCTCGATGATACGGGTGCGTGCATCGGGCGCATCGGCGTCCTTACGCGGTCTCGCCATGCGCCTCACCGCACCCCTGCGCCTTGGCGTTCATGATGAGCATCTGAAGACGGTTCTCCACGTTGGCGAAGCTCACGTCGGGATCGTAGTCGAGCGGCAGGAACTGCGCCGTGGGATACTGCTCCTTGAGCGCATGGATGAGCCCGCGCCCCACGACATGGTTGGGCAGACACCCGAACGGCTGCAGGATCACGAAGTTGCGGCAGCCGCGCTTGGCGTGCTCGAGGATCTCCGCCGGAATCAGCACGCCCTCGCCCGCATCGAACGTATGGTGCAGGATCTTATCGCTCGCGCGCACGAGCTCGGGCATGCGCGTCGGCGGCTCGTAGAGCGGGCTCGCCGCGCCCAGGCGATCGCAACGGTCGTGCGCGAGCTCGAACAGGTTGTCCGCCGTGGCGTACCAGGCCTTTTCGGGCAGAGACAGGTCGACGTGGAACTCGCGCGACTGCGCATGCTTGTAGAAATAGGTCTTGCGGATCACGTCGGTCATGCGCGCCTCGATGACCTCGAGCCCGTTGTCCTCGAGGTAGCGCTCGATCTCGTGGTTGGCGCCGAGATGGAAATTGAGCAGATACTCGCCCACGATGAGAACGGTCGGATGCGGGTTCGAGCGGTCGTACGGAACGGCGTCCATGATCGCAAGCGCGCGTTTGAAGCCCGTCGCCTGGCCTCTCAGCCCGGAGCGCTCCATGCCCTCGATAACCTCATCGAGCGCGCGGTCGAACGCAGCGTCCGCCGCGCCCTTCTCGAGCTCGTAGGGACGGATGCGCCTAAGCATAGCCTCGAGGGCATCGATCATGGGAAGACCGTAGGCGATCTGGATGCTCGGGCCAAGGCCGAGCTTGAAGCCCGGATGCGCATTGTGGGCATCGACGTCGTCGTTGGTGAGCACCGGGACATAGTCGTATCCCGCGTCGTCGAGCGCGCGGCGCAGCAGGGGCATGTAGTGCGTCAGGCGGCAGTCGCCGATATACTTGCCAGTCACCACGGCGACGTCGTGCGGGTCGTACTTACCGCTCTCGAGTGCCGCGAGCGCCTCGCCGATCACGATTTGCGCGGGGAAGCAGATGTCGTTGTGCACATAGCGTTTGCCCAGGCGGATGGCATCCTCGCGCCCGATATCAAGGGCCTCGGCGCGCACGCCCTGATTGCGCATCGCCGCGGTCATGAGCCTGCAGAACGCATGGGAGGTGTTGGGGACCAGCGCGATCTTGTCGTGCCGGTCGCGCTTGGTGTACTTGACCTTATACGGGTCGTCGAGCGGATGGACCGCGTGCACCCGGGCGCCCTCGGCACGCTCCTCCGCGCGACGACGGTTGACCGACTCGATAAACGAACGCACGCGAATGCCCATGGGACCGGCGACGTCGCTCTCATCGAGCTTGATCATCATCGGAACCTTGGAGCCCATCTCACCCATCATGCGCGCGATCTCGTCGGTGAGATACGCATCGTGGCCGCAGCCGAAGCTGCCCATCTGCACGAGCTCGAGCTCGGGCGTCGATGCGACGATGACCGCGCACGACAGCATGCGCGCATGGTAGTTGTTCACGATGTCGATGCGGCTGTTGGAAAGATCGACGTTGCAGACCCCCGGCACCGCATCGGGCGTCAGCACGGGGATGCCGCGCTCAGAGAAGAGCTTGGGCAGCCCGTGGTTGACCAGCGGGTCGTTGTGGTACGGGCGCGAAGCGATCACCACCGCGTAGCCGCCGTCCTCGCGCACGTTCTCGAGCACCTGCCTGCCGCGCAGCTGCAGCTGGTTCTCAAACGTCTCCTGCGCGCGGTCCGCCTGCTCGGTCGCCTTGGCAACCAGGTCGGCATCGATATCGAAGGTCTCCTTGCACCACGCCTTGAGCTGGCGGTTTCGGTCGCCCTCGTCGTACCAGTGGAACAGCGGCGTATCGAACGGAACGCCGAAACGCTCCTCCGGGTTATCGGAATTGCGCATCACGTAGGGGTATCCCTTTACGACGGCGCACATCCACTCGCTGGTAGAGGCGGTGTTTTCGGTGGGCACCGTCGTGATGATGGGCATGAAGATGCGGTCGATGCCGGCGTCGACGAGATTGCGGATGTGCCCGTGGACGAGCTTGGCCGGGAAGCACACGGTGTCGGATGTGACGTGCGCCAGACCGCGCTCGTACATCGCCTTGGTGCTGCGTCCCGAGACGCGCACCTTAAAGCCGAGCGTGCTGAAGAACGTCGACCAGAACGGCATGGTGTCCCAGAACTCGAGCACACGGGGAATGCCGATCGTGACATCGCGCCCCCCGCAGACGGGAACCGTGGGGTACGACTCGAACAGCAGCTTCTCGCGGTCGACAAAGAGATTGGGGGCAGCCGCGGTCCGGTCGCGCCCCGTGCCGGGTGCCTGTGCCTCGCAAGCACCCTGCGGACGCAGCTCCTCCGCCGCGGGAACCTCGCGCACGAGCTCATCCCATGAGATGGCGCCGCCGCGCGGGCAGCGATTGCCCGTGACGTAAAGCGAGCCGTCGCCAAATGCCACGACCGCGCGCTGGCAGCGGTTGTTGCACCGACGGCAGGTAACGCCGCCGAACTCGCGATGCTCGAAGCGCTCCACGGCATCGAGCCCGATAAACGACGTGCCGGCGTCGCCCTTGCGGCATTCCTCGCGCGCGAGCAGGGCGATACCGATAGCGCCCATCAGCCCCGGGTGGGGCGCACGCGTGACGGGTTTGCCCAGATACTGCTCGAATGCGCGCAGCACCGCGTCGTTTCGGAACGTGCCGCCCTGGACGACGACTTTGTCGCCCAGACGGTTGAGATTTGAAACGCGAATGACCTTGGTGAACACGTTCTCGATAATCGAACGGCAGAGACCGGCCATGATGTCGCCCGGACCCTTACCGCGCCGCTGCTCGGAAACGACGCTGCTGTTCATGAACACCGTGCAGCGGCTGCCGAGAACGGCGGGGGCTTTGGACGAAAATGCCTCGGTCGCGATATCCTCAACGGCTATTCCGAGGTTTTTGGCAAAACCCTCGAGGAACGAGCCGCAGCCCGCAGAGCACGCCTCGTTGACGACGATATCGGTCAGCACGCCGTGGTTGAGCCAGATGGCCTTCATATCCTGTCCGCCGATGTCGAGCACGAAGGTCGCATCGGGAACGCATGCGCACGCGGCGCGGGCGTGCGCGACCGTCTCGACCGTATGGTAGTCGGCGTGGAACGCGCGCGCGAAAAGCTCCTCGCCGTATCCCGTGGTGCCCACGGCATCGATCGCAAGCGTGACTCCCGCTGTCTCCCAGCGGTTCTTCAAGCTGACAAGACCCTGTTGGGCGACGTCGAGCGGTCTGCCGTTATTAGACGCGTAGAACGAATCGACAAGCTCACCCGCCTCATCGACCAGGGCGAACTTGGTCGTCGTGCTCCCCGAATCGATACCGAGCGCCACACGCACCGTCTCTCCGGGCGCATACGCATCCGGACCCTTTGCCGGCGTCTCTTTGCCATGGCGTGCCGTAAAATCCGCCTGCTCGGCAGGTGTGGCAAAAAAGGGCTGGGCAAGACGTCCCTCCCCGCTTGCGGGCGCGACCGTCTCGAGCTTATCCAGCCGGACAAAAGCGTCGGGAAGGTCGATCGGTTGGGACGATGCGAACATGTCGGTCAGCAACAGGGCGGCACCGCGCGCGACCATGATCTGCGGATCGCGCGGGACGATAACCTGATCGTCCGATAGATTCAGTTGCTCCCGGAACACGCGGACCAGCGTGGGGTTGTAGGCGAGCGTACCGCCCTCGAAGATTACCGGCGGCTCGATGTCGATACCCTGGGCCAGACCGCCGATCGTTTGGCGGGCGACCGCGTGAAGCGCCGAAAGCGCCAGGTCGGTGGTAGGAATGCCCTCGTTGAGCAGCGGCTGGATATCGGTCTTTGCGTACACGCCGCAGCGGCCCGAGACCTCGTGGACGGTCGTTCCCCGGCTTGCGAGCTGCTCGAACTCGCCCGATTCGGTGCCGACCCCCATGAGCTTTGCCATCTCGTCGATAAATGCACCGGTACCGCCTGCGCACGAGCCGTTCATGCGCATGTCGGCAACCTCGATGTCTCCCTTATCGTTGGTGCGGAAGAAGATCATCTTGGCGTCTTGGCCGCCCAGCTCGATGGCGCAGCGCGTCTGCGGATAGAACCTGCTGATCGCGAGCGCGTTGGCGACCACCTCCTGAACGTACGAGGCGCCCAGCGCGGTCGCGATATCGCGCGCACCCGAGCCGGTCACCGCAACGCGCAGCGACTCATGGGGAAAGCGCTCGGCGAGCTCGCCGAGCATGGCGCGCACGCTCGCTGTCTGACACGCCCCGTGGCGGCGATATCCCCACCACGCCTCGGTCATATCCTCGTGCATCGCGTAAACTTTGGTCGTCGTCGACCCTACGTCCAGTCCTACTAGCAACGCCATAATGCTCCGTCTCTCGCATTTTTCCTGCTAGAGATATACCACTCTACGTAATACAACAGACTGTTGTATTTAAACTCCGTATAAAAAGCGGCTGCCGAAACGCTTCAGCAGCCGCCGAATGCACCAACAGATTGTTCTGCGCGCTAGCACGTCGGGCAACGGAGCAGCACGGGCCCTCCGGTCATGCGCACCGCTCACGCCCGCGATGTCGCCGAGAGAGCTATCCACGCTTAGGGCTCCAACCAAGCAAGTCGCCCGCGCTCAGCAGATCCCTAAGCGAGCTACTCGCACTCAGGAGCCATAGCCTGCTCCAAGAGCTCGGCATGCTCCTCCTCGAAAACCGTCCCCACAGGGAAGGCGCGACGGAAGACGAAGTGGGAAATCGGACCGGCTACCAAAAGGTTCCACGGCAGCGCCATCACAAAATTATGCGGGATGTTGATCATCCAGATCGCGGGCACGGAATACAGGTTCGCAAGGATGCCGCCGGGCATGTGCGTCAGACCCTCGCAGGCACCGTACAGCGACATGATGATAACCATGGGAACGACCATGCAGGAGCTGACGGCGAGCGTCATGGCAAGCGGCGAGCTCTTGCCCGGCGTGACCAAGTACTTAAAGGCGAAACCCTTGGCGAGCGGGCTGGCGACGAACCAGTCGCAGCACATGGCAAATATGTAGGCAACGGGGAAGCCGAGCCACGCAACGGCAACGACCTCGCCGTTGATGGCCCCGTGCTGCAGGGCAACGTTGTAGATGCTCATCCAGAGCACCATGCAAAAGCACATGATAAAGGTGAACAGCAGGCTCTCTCGTTTGTTGATAGGCATGAAGGGCAGATTCCTTTCTGTGTTACGCCGCGGCACCACGCAACAAAAACGGGCGGGCAAGATGGAGCTGTTGGGACTTCATCTCGCCCGCCCGTGTTACGCGCGTCTGCGACTACTTATGTGGTGGAACTACCCTAACACGAACGGCGCGCGCTTCGTAAGCGTTGAGTTTGTGGAGATGCAGGGCACCAAAACCCCCGACCCCCTAAGTTGCGGTGGAATACGGACTGTTTTGACCCTTTAAGCAACAATTCAGTCCCTATTTCACCGCAACTCATTTGGTGCAAAGTAACCTGTCCCCCTTGCACCAATTAGCTGGTATGGCGCCAGCGAGGGTCGGTGAGGGTTCTCGCCACGCCCAAGCCAACGGGCAGAAACGCCACGATGAGCACTGCGCGCACAAACCAGCCGAGCATGTTGACCGTGTCGAAGGTGCACATGTAATACATCGAGCGATACAGATACAAACCCGGCACCATAATGACAATCGAAGGCACCGTGAGAGCGATACGCGGGTAGGTGAGCTTGACTTCGGCCAAGCTTGCCAGCAGACCCGATACCAGCGCGCCGATAAACGCTGCTGCCTCGGGAGGCATTCCCGTGCTGAGGCCCAGGAAGGGAATCATCGTCGGCGCATCGACGAGCGTAAGGCGCAGGGTATTGGAAACGGCGCCGATCAACCCAGCTGCCGCGGCCATCTTTACCGGGCTGTTGAACATCACCGAGAAGCCGAATACGCCAACGAAGCTCATCACCACGCGCAGGAGCGTAAGGGCAAGCGGCGAAAGGCCGAGCGGGGCAAAATCATCCGGTGCCAGCCCCACACACTCGGCAACCATCCAGCCCACAAGGGTCGCCATCACAATAATCGACACGGCATACGAAAGACGCTCAATGCCGCTTCGCATATCGAGCTTAGCGATGTCGAGGCCTGCCGTAATGAGGGGAAAGCCGGGAATCACGAAGAGCATGGCGCCGATATAGCCTTCTTGGTGCGACATTGCCCCCGGTACGACCTGGCCAAGGCCGAGCAATGCCAGCAGATACGAAACGCAAGCGAGCGCAACGCCCGTCGTCAGCGCGCTAAACTGGCCAAGACCCTGCTTGAGAATATGGGAGCGAGCAAAGTTACCGACACCAGCGCCTACGAATGCGCAGGCCATCTCGATAGGGCCGCCGCCGAGCAAAAAGACGAAGGCGCCGCAAGCACAGGCTGCCGCAAGGCCCTGTTGCCAGGGAGAGTAATCGGGTTTTGAGCTCTCAACGGTCCTGAGCATCTCGTGGTACTCGTGTACCGTGAAGCGACGACCATAGGTCTCGATTTCCTTGAGGAAACTCTCCATCATCCAAATGCGATGGGTATTGACTCCCGTTGTGGGCAGGCTGACAACCTCGTTAAAGCAGTGGCCATCTTCGATGCAAGTACACTCAAACGACAGAAGGCTCAGGTCGACGTGAATCGTGACGCCGAGTACGGCAGCAACACGATTCATGGTATCGCGCACGCGCCAGGCACCTGTTCCGCTTGCCAGCATAAGCATGCCGGTGCGGCAGATGATGGATGACTTATCGGTGAGCGGCGCATCGACGGCAAGCTCATCGCCTGCCGTCACGATCTGGTGCCAGTCAGTTTTCATATGGAGCGCGCCGGCACGAACGCCGTGGTGCATGGGGGCTCTCGAAAGCAGCGAGTCAAGGCGCGAAGGCTGTGGGGGCTCCACTGATTCACCCTCAACCTCATCAGCCTCTTCATCGACCAGATCAAAGGAATCAAGCGGCGCCGGCTCGCGACGGTCGATCAGCTCCTCGTCCTCATCATCAAAGTAGTTGAACTGATCGAGCATGTCCTCTTCAATCGCGCGCTCGCTCGCGTCGTCCATATAGACGCTCCCTTCCTACCGACTAACCCCCATCCTAGGCAGCAACGGCTAAAGGAAACATAAAAGAGACGGCTGCCGCACCAACTTGGTGCAAAGCAACCTGTCCCCCTTGCACCAAAACTAGGAGTGTCCCCAAGGGATCAAACGACCAGTCAAACAAGAACGTCCCCGACGACTAGTCGTTTAAGAACGTCCCCAATGACTACATCGATGTTCTAAGTGCCAACCAAGTCAACGCCGCAGATAGAGGACGGACAGCGAGCGACGTCCAGAGCGAACAAGTTGGCATGAAAAAGGCAAGGCATAGACCTTCTGGTCATGCCTTGCCTTTTGAATGACAAATTGTCGCTCTGGGCGGCGCGCAGCGTCGAGCGGTTACGGCGTTTGGTAAAACGCCGTAACCCCCTAGTACATCTTTGCGCCAGCGGGGATGGAGGCGTCGAGCTGGATCAGGTTGAGGCGCTCCTCGCCCTCCTCCTCGTGGACAGCGCTGATCAGCATGCCGCAGCTGGGAATACCCATCATCTTGCGCGGAGGCAGGTTGGTGATGGCGAGCAAGGTCTTGCCGACCAGGTCCTCGGGCTCGTAATAAGCGTGAATACCGGAGAGGATAGTGCGGTCGGTACCGGTACCGTCGTCGAGCGTAAAGTTCAGCAGCTTCTTGGACTTCTTGACGGCCTCGCATGCCTTGACCTTCACAGCGCGGAAATCGCTCTTGGAGAAGGTATCAAAGTCGACGAACTCCTCAAACAGCGGCTCAACGGCGATCTTGGAGTAATCGAGCGTGGGCTTAAGCGACGTAACGAATGGGCTCGCGGCGTTGCCGGCCTCGGCAGCCTTGGCGGCAGCGGCACCGGACTGGAAACCCTTCTCGGGCTTCATGTGCGGGAACAGCAGGACGTCGCGGATAGAAGCCTGGTTAGTAAGCAGCATGACCACGCGGTCGATACCAATGCCAATGCCGCCCGCGGGAGGCATACCGTACTCGAGGGCGCGCACGTAGTCCTCGTCATACTCCATAGCCTCATCGTCGCCGCCGGCCTTCTCGGCCATCTGGGCAGCAAAGCGCTCAGCCTGGTCGACCGGGTCGTTGAGCTCGGAGAATGCGTTGGCGTACTCGTGGCCGGCGATGACCAGCTCAAAGCGGTGGGTCAAACGCGGGTCGTCCTCAAAACGCTTGGCGAGCGGGCTGACCTCGATGGGGTAATCGCACACGAACGTGGGGTTGACGATGGTGTCCTCGCCCAGCTCATCATAGATCTCGGCGATGATCTTGCCGGCAGTCCACTCGGGCTTGATCTCCAGGCCCTTCTCGCGCGCGGCGGCAGCAAGCTCCTCGACCGGCGTGTCGATGGTGACCTGCTTGCCGAGCACGTCGGAGACGATGTCGGTCATGGGACGGCTGGCCCACTCACCAGAAAGGTCGATGGTCTGGCCCTGGTACTCGATGACCTCGGGGTTGCCGATGGCCTTGTTGGCAGCCTTGATGACACCTTGGGCGAGTGCCTTCATGCCCTCGAGGTCGGAGAAGGCACGGTAGGCCTCCATCGTGGTGAACTCGGGGTTGTGGGTAAGGTCCATGCCCTCGTTACGGAAGATGCGGCCGATCTCGAACACGCGCTCAAAACCACCGACGATGCAGCGCTTGAGGTGCAGCTCGGTGGCAATACGCAGGTAGCACTCCTGATCGAGCGCGTTGAAGTGGGTAATGAACGGCTTGGCAGTAGCGCCGCCTTGGATGGTCTGCAGGATGGGGGTCTCGACCTCCATGTAGCCGTCGGACTCCATAAAGCGACGGAAGGTGGAGAGAATCTGCGAACGCTTACGGAAGGTCTCGCGAACGTCGTCGTTGGCGATCAGGTCGACATAGCGCTGGCGATAGCGGGTCTCCTTATCGGAAAGACCGTGGAACTTCTCGGGCAGCGGACGAACGGCCTTGGCAAGCAGAGTCGCGCTCTTAGGGGCAACGGAAAGCTGGCCACGCTGGGTGCGCACGACCACGCCGGTCACGCCCAGGATGTCGCCCAGGTCGAGGGCCTTGAGCGTACTCCAGGCAGCCTCGTCCATGTCGTTGATGCGGCAGAACAGCTGAATCTCGGCAGTCGCATCGCGCACGACGATGAACATGATCTTGCCCTGACCGCGCTTGGCGACCACACGGCCAGCGATCTTCACGACGTCCTCGGTGTCCTCGCCATCGGCAAGCTCGGCGTACTTAGCCTCGATATCGGCGACGTAGTCCTCAAGCTCAGAGTGCTCAGGATAGGGGTTCTGGCCCGCCTCGAACAGGGCGGCGCGCTTGGCCAGGCGGGTGGCGCGCTCGTCGTTGAGCGTCGATGCCTGATCGGCGGCGTTCTGGTTCTCTGCCATAAGTTAGCTCCTCAAACTAAAACGCTCCCCAGGATTCGGTCCCAGGGAGCGAAAACATACCTTTACGCGGGACCGTGGTCTAGCGTGCGATCTTGGCGATGGTGTAGACGCGAGTCTTGCCGGAAGGCGTAACGACCTCGACGGAGTCGCCCTCGCCGTGACCAATGATGGCGTGACCGACCGGAGACTCGTTGGAAATCTTGTGCTCGAGCGAGTTGGTCTCGGTGGTACCGACGAGCGTGACTTCCATGACCTCGCCGTTGGGATCAATCAGCGAAACGGTGGAACCGATGGAGACGGTCAGGTCGCCCGTGGTGGCAGCAACCTGAGCGTTGGCGAGGATGGCCTGGATCTCGGCAATACGAGCGGCGTTCTGGGCCTGCTTGTCCTTAGCGGCGTCGTACTCGGAGTTCTCCGAAAGGTCGCCGAACGCGCGGGCTTCCTTGATGTCCTCGACGATCTCCTTGGCGTAATCGCCCTCACGCCAAGCGAGCTCCTCGACGAGCTTCTGGCGGCCCTCAGCGGTCAGTACGATCTGGCTTGCGTCCATACGGATATCTCCCCAACTCTGATCAAACAATCAACTGTCAACAAAACGAAAAAGACCGGCTAGCCTGCGGGCAAGCCGGTCAGGTGCTCACCCCAAAGGGATGGGACTACTCTGCGTCCGCGTCGCTGTCCTCTGCCTGCTTCTTCTTGGCAGCAGCGAGCTTGGCCTCGAGCTCAGCGATCTCCTTGTCCTCCTCGGACTGCTCGACCACGACCTCCTCGGCCTGCTTGGTCTCGGCCTTATCGTCGCCCTCCATACCCTCGCGGATATTCTTGACGGTAGAGCCGAGGGACTTGCCGAGCTTCGGCAGGTTCTTGGGCCCGAAGATAATCAGGACAACGACGAGAATAATGATGAGCTCAGGAGCCCTCAGTCCAAACATGTAGACCTCCACAATACAGCGAGACAAGCTCGAATGAGTATACCGCGGGTATCGCGGTATCACAACACTAGCTAAAAAAAGGGACCGCAAGAAGCGGTCCCTCCTCATGCTCTGGTCGGGTTGACTGGATTTGAACCAGCGACCCCTGCGTCCCGAACGCAGTGCTCTACCAAACTGAGCCACAACCCGTTAGCTCGACTATAGTAACAAAGATTTTCGCCGCGTGCTAGAGAAATTTTTATTTCTTTGGCGCGTCGATTTGAACCGTGTTGGGAATGAGCTCAGTCGCGCAGGCCCACCAGCCATTTTGCTGGACAGCGTCGGCAAGCCTTTCGGCCGTGGCGGCGGTGTCGCAAATGGCAAACGAGCAGGCACCCGATCCGCACACATCTACAGCAACGGTGCCGTCCTGTTTACGCAGCCAATCGAGAACCGTTTGAATCTGCGGCTCCATCTGTGCGGAAATGATACCCAGGTTGTTATGGATGAGCGCATATGCCGTCTCGGCATCACCAGCACGCAAGGCAGAAGCTATCGCGCCGAGCTTGTCCGCAGGCACCGGGGCCTCGTCAAAACGTCGATAGGCTTCAATTGTCGAAACGCTCGCCTCCCGCGGCTTAACCAGTACGACAGGCGTCGCGGGCAGCGCGGGGTACTCAGTTGCCAGCACGTCTCCCCCACCTACGTAGAACGCAGGACTCGCGTGCAAAAAGAACGGGACGTCAGCACCAATGCCCCGCGCAATATCGTCGAGCGCTGGGTCGGTGCGATCAATGCCCCAGAGCTCCGCCAAGGCGACAATGACCGCGGCCGCATCCGTCGAGGGGCCGCCCAAGCCGGCGCACAATGGAATGCGCTTCTCAATCGTCACGCAGATGTTTGCCTCGCGACCATAATGCTCGGCCATAGCAACCGCAGCCCGATACGCCGTATTCTTTTGCATGGGAAAATCTGATGCCGGAACCGTCTGGACAGTCAGCGCCTGCGCCGGCGTGACCGTCACGGTATCGGAAAGACCGACGGCTGCCATCAGGGAATCGACCCTGTGGTAGCCGCGGTCATCGCGCTCGGTATGAACCCCCAGGTAGAAGTTAATCTTTGCCGGCGCGGAAAGAGTCAGGGACCGATCGGTCACCGTTAGTGCTCCTCGAGCTGATTGCCGAGCGGGGTAAAGATATGCTCGCCGCTCTCAGGGTCGAACAGCTCGACCTGACCGGTGAGGACATCGATATACTGGTAGGACTGACGCGACTTGCGGCCGCGGCGCTCGTCAACCTCGACGATAAAGACGGCGGGGTGGACGCTCTTGATGGTGCCCATGCGCTCGACGACGCGGGTGCGGCCCATGTTGGCCTTAACCTTGACGCGATCGCCCACCATATCGGTCAGCTTCTCGTGGATGTCGTCGACGTGATTGACTTCCATCTCTTCCATGAACAGGGCCTCCAGAAGGTGCAATTCAAAAAGGGGATAATACCCCTAAGATAGACAAAACTCTAATACTATAGCACCCTGCTGCCGCCAAACGCAAGTAGCTAAAAAAGCCCGGTCTCGAATACGTACCAGACGACAACCTCGCATGACCAGTTGTTACGCGGTTTGGTAAAACCGCGTAACCTAAAGGTTGTCGGTGTCCAAGACGATGGTGAATGGGCCGTCGTTGACCAAGTCGACTTTCATATCGGCGCCAAAAATGCCGTGCGCCACGTGTTCGACATCTTGACGAACGAGCGTCAGGAAGTACTCGTAGAGCTCGTTGGCAACATCGGGTGCGCCGGCATCCGTAAACGACGGACGGCGACCGTGGCGGCAGTCGGCGAACAGCGTGAACTGCGACACCACGAGCACCTCGCCGTCGACATCGGCAAGCGCCAAGTTGGTCTTGCCGTTCTCGTCCTCGTTGATACGCAGCCCGCGGAGCTTGCCCCACAGCTTGTCGGCCTCGGCACGCGTATCGCCATGGCCCACACCCAGCAGCACCAGGTAGCCGCGTCCAATGCGGCCCACGCACTCGCCGTCGACCGTCACGCCGGCGTTGAGCACGCGCTGCACCACCGCACGCACGGTCTACTCCTCGCCCGTCAGCTTGGCGGACAGATGCTCGAGCGCGTAGAAACGATGGCTGATGGCGTTCTTCTCGTCAGCCGTCAGCTCGGCCATGGTCTTGCCCGGCGTGTCGACCGGCAGGAACAGCGGGTCATAGCCAAAGCCGTGATCGCCGCGGCCCTCGTGCGCGATAACGCCCTCGCAAGCGCCCTCGCCATAGGTGACCAAGCCGTCCGTGTCGATGAGCGCAACGACGCTCATAAAGCGTGCGGTGCGGTCCTCATCTGCCACGCCTTCCAGGTTAACGAGAAGCTTGGCGTTGTTGGCGGCATCGTCGCCGTGCACGCCCGCATAGCGCGCGCTATACACACCGGGATCACCGTCCAGCGCGTCGACGACCAAGCCCGAATCGTCGGCAATGGCCATAAGGCCCGTCTCCTCAACCGCGGCTTGGGCCTTGATGATGGCGTTCTCCAAAAACGTCGTGCCGTTTTCCTCGGGATCCTCAAAATCACCCAGCTGGCCGAGCGCCACAAAGCGCACCTCGGGCATGACCTTGCCCAAAATGGCCTCGATCTCGGTGAGCTTATGGGCGTTGCCCGTTGCCACGACGATGGTCGCCGCCGGGTCGAGGGTGTCGATGTCAATCTTCTCAAGTGCCATGACTGGCCTCCTTGTCTCTATAGCAAGCCGCGTGAGGGGCGTTTGGGCACTTGACCTCTCCCCTCTCAGGCGATCGGACCTTTCAACGCAGCATTTCAGCAGATAAAACCTACCAAAATAAACCTGTCCCTTTTGGCAGGTTAGGCGATGGCTTGGCGCTGAAGCTCGATGAGCTCGGCGATACCCTTGTCGCCCAGGTCGAGCAGGGCGTTGAGGCGTTTGCGGTCAAAGGGCGCCTGCTCGCCGGTGCCCTGGAGCTCGATCATCTCGCCGGTGTCGGTGGCGACGAGGTTCATGTCGACCTCGGCGTGGCTGTCCTCGGAATAATCGAGGTCAAGCAGCGTATTGCCGTCGACAACGCCCATGGAGATGGCAGCCACCTGGCCGATAAGCGGGATGCGCTCGATCTTGCCCGCCTCGACCCACATGGCGAGGGCGTCGTGCAGCGCCACCCAGGCGCCGGTGATGCTCGCTGTACGCGTGCCGCCATCGGCCTGAATCACATCGCAGTCGACGGTGACGGTGTACTCGCCGAGCGCCTTCATGTTGACGACGGTACGCAGGCTGCGGCCAATGAGGCGCTCGATCTCCATGGAGCGACCCTTGCGGTTGGCGTGCTCGCGCTTGCAGCGCTTGCCGGTCGACGCCGGCAGCATGGCGTATTCCGCGGTCACCCAGCCGGCCTTAGCTCCCTTTCGCCAGCCCGGCACGCCCTCCTCGATAGTGGCGGCGCACAGCACGCGCGTGTCGCCGAACTCGGCCAAACACGAGCCGTGGGCGTGCTTCATGACACCACGGGTGAGCTTAACGGGGCGCAACTCGTTGGCGGCGCGACCGTTGGCGCGGTTGACCTGCATGTACTCCATAGAAATTTCCTTTCGGCAAAAGATGTGGCGAAGGCTTTGGCGGCTGCCTTACATCTATTTCAGCTCATCGATATCGATATGTTCGATGCTCTTGAGCGGCTGTCCAAAGATAAAGCTGCCCGCCACCGCAAACTCGGCAATGTTATCGGCCGTCGTGGCAAAACGATGCTGCGGCTCGGCGGCGTCGCCCGCCAGCTGCTCGCGGCGCGTGAGGATATCGGTCAGCTCGCGCGTGGTCTCCTCGGCGGAACTCACGACGCGCACCCCAGGCCCCAGCGCATGCCGGATAGGTCCCACCAACAGCGGAAAATGCGTACAGCCGAGCACCACGGTATCGATACCGTGGTCGCGCAGCGGCTCAACCGTGGCACCCACCAGCGCACGCACGGCAGGCGTATCGAAGATGTCCTCGTTCTCAAGCCACTGTTCCTGCAGATGTGCACCCGAGGCGAGCTCGTGTTCGACAACCTCGACAAAGCTCGAGGCAGGACAGCCGTATACATCGACGCCGGCATCCAGATCCTGAATGGCGCGCGTGTAGGCGCCCGAGCGAATGGTGAGGTTGGTGGCGAGCACGCCCACGCGACGCGTACGCGTGCTGTTGATTGCTGCACGGGCACCCGGCGCGATCACACCGATCACGGGAACGTCGAGCACCTGCTGGGCCAGACGCAAGGCCGCAGCGGTCGCCGTGTTGCAGGCGATGACCATAATCTTGACGTCGTGCTTCGAAAGCCAACGACCCGCCTGCAACGCAAACGAGCGCACCTCATCCTCGGTGCGCGTGCCGTAGGGGCAGCGTTTGGTGTCGCCAAAGTAGTAGACGGACTCGTGCGGCAGCGCCGTCGCGATGGCGCGCGCAACCGTCAGACCGCCCAAACCAGAATCGAACACGCCAATCGGGCGCGTGTCGCCTGCCGGATTCTCGATATCGGACATTACCTCACCAGTCTCTCTCGAAAAGACATGTCCAAGTGCGGCGGCGGCGCGCTACGAACGCGCCGCGACCAGCAGCTCTGCCGTCGCCGCCCAACCGTCGACAATTTTGCCACGCGTAACGAAAGCGTTCTCGCAAGCAGCCAGGAACTCGGGCGCGCCGGCGCTCGTCAGGCCATTCTCGACCAGGCAGAACGTGCCCACGTGATCGGCCATGTAGAAGTCGGACTCGGAGTCGCCGAGCGCGAGCGTCTCCTCGCGCTCGATCCCCAGGTGCTCGCAGAAGCGCGCAATGGCGACGCCTTTGTTGAGGCCCGCGGGGTTGATGTTGAATGCGCGACCGTCCTCGACGCGATCGAGCTCGAGCGTCGTCGGCTTGGACAGATGCGTCAGGTGACCGTTACAGGCCCACACCAGGCCGCAGCCGGCCTCGTCCAGGATGGCCTGGACCTCATTGTCGGGCACATCGCCGCGCATGCCGACGGTGACCTCGCGGTACTTGTAGCCGGTCGACATGTCGTTGTGATACTCGATCTTGTGCGGCCAGCGGGCAAGGATCTTCTCGCACACGCCGGTCTGCTCGATCACCTGGTGCGGAGTAAGGCCGCAGACGGGGTCGTAAGGCATGTCGCCGGTCAGATACTCCCAATCGTTGGCCTTGAGGTCGTACATAACCAGGCCGCCCATCTCACCAATGTAGGAGTTGAGGCCGAGCACGCGCGCGTCCTCGTGGATCATGGTACGGTTGCGGCCCGAGGTGGGAACCACCTGAATGCCAGCACGAGCGAGCGCCACGACGGCCTCGACGAGTTTGGTCGAGGGGTTGCCGTCGTTGTCGCGCAGCACGCACGAGCCGGGTGCAAGCATCGTGGCATCCAGGTCGGTAAAGACGTATTTGACCTTGGCAAGACGCTCGCGCATCTCGCCCGAAAGCTCAGCGACGGTCGGCAGGGTATTGTGGGACATGGTTACTCCGTTTACGTAGAAGGGTTTGGACTTGGACGGCATGTTTTGATTGAGGGAACACGCTTATGGCGACAGCGCACTCAGGGCGCCGCCGCCATCATGGTTCATTAGTCAAACTGGGTAACATCGATCAGGCGATTGGCCAGCGAAAGGTCGCTCTCGATGGGCACGAACTCGTCGCCCACGTGCATGAGCTCCTCGTCACCCTTTGCCAGCAGCAAGACAATGGTGGGAGCATCGGGGTTGACGTACTCCTCGCGCGCCGCCTTGAACGCCGCATGCACAGCGGCTTCGCGGTCGAGGATGATCTTGTTCGGCGTATCGTCGGGAACATGCTCGGCAAGCTCGCGACAGACCTTCATCGGGTCCTCGTGAGCTGGATCCTCGTTCGTAAAGATCATCAGGTCGGAATACGGTGCGGCCTCGCGTGGCAATTGCTCGCGGCGCTCCTGCGCCTTGCCGCCGGCGGCGCCAAACAGCGCAATGACGGGGCTAGCGGGAAACGCGCGCTTGACCGACGAGAAAAGCGAACGGAACGAAAGCTGGTTGTGCGCATAGTCAACGACGCAGATCACGCGGCCGTCCTTCGACTCCACGACCTCCATGCGGCCCGGCACACGCAGTTTGGAGAGGCCCTTCTTGATAGCCTCGATACCGATGCCGATCTCGCGCGCAGCGGCGATAGCGACCAGCGCGTTTTCCACGTTAAAGTCGCCCGCGATGCCCAGCAGGACCTTCTCCCCCATCTCGGACTCGTCGGCACACAGGCCATGCAAGTTGAACTCGATGCTAAAGCCGACCATGCGTACGTCGCTTGCCCACAGGCTCGCCTCGGGATGCTCGACGCCAACGGTCACCAAGCGATCGGCCGTCGACGCTGCCTCCAGCACACGGTCGGCCTCTTCGGTGCCCAGATTCACCACGGCGGTCTTTGCCTGGTCAAAGATCCTGAGTTTGCTCTCAAAATAATCCTCAAACGTGGGGTGTTCAATCGGCGAGATGTGGTCGCGGCCGATGTTGAGGAAGCACGCCACGTCAAACGGCAGATTCTCGACGCGTTGATACTTGAGCGCCTGGCTCGAGACCTCCATGACCATGGACTGGCGACCGGACGTGCGGCAGTTGGCGATATGGCGCCAGACCTCGGGGGCCTCGGGCGTAGTATTGGTGCTCTCGTAGCACTCGATACCATCGTCGGTACTCACCGAGCCGATCATGCCGCAGGACTCGCCCGCCGCTTTGATAATCGACTGGAGCATAAAAGCGGCCGTGGTCTTTCCCTTGGTGCCGGTGATGCCCACGATCTTGACGTCGTGGTCGGGACGGTCGTAGACCTCCGGCGGCAACAGGGCCATGGCCGTGCGAACACTATCAACAACCAGCATCGCAGCACCGCTCTCCTTCGCCAGCGGCTCCAGAGACTCGACCAGCGACTCCTCGCACACAAATGCGACGGCGCCCGCATCGAGCGCCATGCTCAAAAACGCGGGCTTAAAGGCAGCACCTTTGCAAAAGAATACGTCACCTGCCGAGACCACGCGCGAATCAAACGAGCAGCCGGTCACGGCACGCTCGTCAACCTGCTCTGATGCGCGCAGCTCGCCGCACACGTCGAGAAGCTTGGCAAGCGTATCGACCGTGGTCACGGTCGCGGAATCCGAATGGTGCATCTTTCACCTTTCTCAGCCATTTGGCAGGGACGGTTTTTATAGTAACTGAAACGCACCCACGCAAAAACGGCTCCCGGAGGAGCCGTTACGCGCAGGCGTTCGTAAGCCGAGGCTAGGCAGCCTGAACAGAAGGCTGGCCCTCGTCGATAAAGAAGCGCTTGTACCACACTAGGAACACGAGCGGCGTATAGATCTTGCGCTGGAAATCGCCCTTGCCCGCAAAGTGCAGATCGAGCAGGTGCATAAGCTCGTCGGTATTGAAGAACTCGCTTGCCCACGGCGCGGTGAAGTACTCCTTGACATAGTCGTACCACTTTTGCTCGCGCAGCCAGTAGACAATCGGCACCGGGAAGCCCACCTTGGGACGGGTGGCCCACTCATCGGGCAGCGACTTGTTGGCAGCGTGGCGGAGTACCTGTTTGTTGCCGTTCTCGTTGATGCGGTAGCGGTCGGGAATGTGCTCGGCGAACTCCATGACTTTGCGGTCCAGGAAGGGCACGCGCAGCTCCAGCGAGTGCGCCATGCACATCTTGTCGGCCTTGAGCAGAATGTCGCCCGGGAGCCACATGTTCATGTCTAGGTACTGCTTCTTGACCAGTTCGGGCTGACCCTTCACGCGTGCGTAGATGGGAGCGGCAAGCTCGAAGGCGCCGTCACCGGTGTTGTACTCGGGCTTGAGCACGCCGTCGACCTCGCGCTCCGGCCATACCAGAGCCTGTCCCAGGAACGACTTCTCGGGGATCTCGGCACCCTTGACCAGGAAGTTATGTCCCTTGAAGTACGGCATATGCAGCGCCAGGTTACCGAGCGCGCGACGGATGGGCAGCGGCACCATCTTTTTGTACTTGCGCACCGGGACCGTATCCTCGTAGTAGGCGTAGCCGCCAAAGAGTTCGTCGGCGCCTTCGCCCGAAAGCACGACGGTAACGTCCTTGCGGGCCATCTCGGCCAAGAACCACAGCGGCACGGAAGACAGGTTGGACTGCGGCTCGTCCATGTGATACTGGATGTCCTCGAGCGCACCGAAGAACTCGTCGGCGGTAATCATCTTGCGAACGTTCTCGACGCCGAGCTTATCGGAAAGCTCCTTGGCGTAGTTGGTCTCGTTGAAGTTCTTGTAGTCAAAGCCCACCGAGAAGGTCTTGTCGGGCATGAGGCAAGCGGCGATGTAGCTGGAGTCGACGCCACCGGAGAGGAACGACGCGACCTTGACGTCGGCGATGCGATGGGCCTCGACACTCTCGTGCACGACCTCGTCCAGCTCATCGACATACTCTTCGAACGGCTTCTCGACGGCAGAGTAATCGCAATCCCAGTAGCGCTCGATGCTCATCTTGCCGGTCGGGATATCGACGGTAAAGTAGTGCGCCGGCGGCAGCTTGTAGACACCCTCGAAGAAGGTCTCCTCAGTCGCCGAATACTGCAGCGTCATGTACGGACGCAGAGCCTTTTTGTTGACCGCCTTGTGGAAGTGCGGGTAGTCCAGGAAGCTCTTGATCTCGGAACCAAAGAGCACGCCCGGAGCGCCGTCGCCCGCATCGGCCATGGGATAGTAGTAGAGCGGCTTGATGCCAAAGATGTCGCGGGCGCCAAAAAGCTTGTTCTTCTTTTTGTCCCAGATGACGAAGGCGTACATACCGCGCAGACGATCGAGTACGGCCTCGCCCCACTCCTCGTAGCCGTGCAGGAGGCTCTCGGTGTCGGCGCCGCAGTGGAACTTGTAGCCCTTGGCCTCGAGCTCGGAACGGAGTTCTTGGAAGTTGTAGATCTCGCCGTTGAAGACAATGACGACGCTGCCGTCCTCATTGGCCATGGGCTGAGCGCCGGCCTCGGTCAGGTCGAGGATCGACAGGCGGCGGAAGCCCAGGGCAACGCGGCCGTCGATAAACTGACCGCCCATGTCGGGACCGCGATGGACGATGCGGTCCATCATCTTGGTGAGCACCTCGGATTGGTTATCCGTCCCACCGACAAAACCGACAAAACCGCACATATACTATCCCCTCTGCTGTTGCTGGGCATCAAATCGAATCAGTAGCTTTTGAGTATACCCGAGGGCGTAAAGAGGGGCGGAATGTTCAGGCAATCTCAACTGAATCAGCTCCGCTGTGACACGCGCCGGTTACCTTTAATGGATATGAGGTGAATGGGGCGATTGTTTTGCTATACTCTCTCCGCACGGGCGATTGGCGCAACGGTTAGCGCAGGTGCTTTACACGCACAAGGCTGGGGGTTCGAATCCCTCATCGCCCACCATTGAATTGGAAACGGTCCTCGAAAGGGGACCGTTTTTGTTTGGGCCCATTTCATGGGATTCGAACCCGCAAGGGTGCGGAGCTGAGGAAACGCGAAGCGTTTTCCAGCGCAGCACGCGAGGAGCGAAGCGACGAAGCGGATGCGGGCGGCGGAGCCGCACGCGGACATCCCTCATCGCCCACCACTGATTTGATAGGCTCCCAGCAATGGGAGCCTTTCTTTTTTGGGCCCAGCGCATGGGATTCGAACCCGCCAGCACGTCTGTCACAAAGGCCGTGGCCAAATAATGGCAAAAATGAGTACTGCTACTTTGCTTGCAACATATAAACAGATAGTGTTTGCTTAGGTTACGCAACATATGTCCATTATAAGGACTAACAGTCAGATCAAAATCGTGTATTCATCGCCATTTCGACTTGCCATCTGGCCTTATTAGTCCAAAATTGCTGCTACCAAATCGGTAACAGTACTCATATTTGATGTTTTTTGACCAGCAGGTCTCCCTGCCTTAGCAAATCTAAGGCAAAACGGGCTCCAGACCGCTGAATCATGCCGCATAGGGCACGTCCGCAGTCCGGAACTCGGTCCAAATTGAGTTATTGCGCCGCGTTAGCCCAAAACACCCGACAGGATCTCGATCAGACTGTCCACGTCGGCTTCCTCGCAGACGAGTGGCGGCAGGAAACGCAGCGTATGGGCACCTGTAGCGTTGATCACGGCACCAGCCCCCAATGCACGGGCCACAACGTCGTGTGCATCACCCGCAGTATCGTCAAGATCGCAGCCGAGCATCAGGCCACGGCCACGAACCTCTACCGCATGCGGAAGCTTAGCCAGCGCCTGCTCCATATAGGCACCCACCTTGGCAGCATGGTCGGCATAATCGCCGCGCACAAGCGCGGAGAGCGTCGCGGCACACGCCGCGATGGCCAAGCAGCTACCGCCAAAGGTCGAGCCGTGGTCGCCCGGCTTAAACACGTCGGCAATCTCCTTCTTTGCCACCACGGCACCCATGGGCACGCCATCGGCGATGCCCTTGGCAAGGCTCATGATGTCGGGCTCCACGCCATAGGTTTGGAATGCAAACGGCTTGCCCGTGCGGAAGATGCCGCACTGGACCTCGTCGGCGATAAGCACGGCTCCCACTTCGTGTGCCAGGTCGCGCGCTGCCGCCATAAACTCCTCGGTCATGGGGTGCACACCACTCTCACCCTGGATCGGCTCGAGCATCACGGCACAAATCTCGCTCCCCAGCTGCTTAAAGATCGCACGCAGCTCGTCCACATCGTTGGGCGTGCAGGCCACAAAGCCACCCGGCAGCGGGCGGAAGCTGTCCTGCAGCCAATCCTGCATGGTGGCGGCAATGGTCTCGAGCGTACGGCCGTGGAAGCCGCCGCGCATGCACACGATGGTGTTGCCGCCATTACCTGCACGCTTGGCGTACAGGCGCGCGAGCTTCATCGAGCCCTCGTTGGCCTCGGCGCCGGAGTTAGCAAAGAACGTCTCCCACACCTGCTCGCCCGCAGCCGGGGCACCAAGAGCAGCTGCCGTGGTCTCATCGCCGGCGGCAATGGCATCGGCAAGCACGCGCGCACCATCTACGTCGTCGTTAGCAAGCTTGGACAGCAGCGCCGCGACCTGTCCACGCTGCTCGATGTAGAAGTAATTGGAAACATGCATGAGCTTTTTGGTCTGTGCCTCGAGCGCCGAGAGCACAGCCAGGTTGCCATGACCTAGGCTGCACACGCCGATGCCGGCAAGAAAGTCGAGGTACTCACGGCCATCGTCGCCGGTGAGCTTCATGCCGTGACCCTCGACAAACTCGACCGGAGAGCGGCCAAAGGTATGCATAACGTAATGGGATTCAAGCGATTGCTGAGCTGCAAGTGACATGGGATGCCTTTCGTTGGGCGCCGGACGGCGCAGACCTATGGGTGCAGGAATGGGGCGGCTGCGGGTCAGCTAGACCGTCTGAAGCTTCTCGACCTCGTCAAGGTTTTCGGTCAGACGCGCAGCAAACGTCGAAAGCGGATGCGGATGCGTATCGAATTCGTAAGCCGTCTCGGTGGAATGGATCACGGTGCCGACGCCGGCATCGGTCAGCAGCTCCAGGAGCAGCGAATGCGGCGTAGTACCGTTAATGATGTGGGCACGAAATACGCCGCCGGTAAGCGCATCGACGGCCGCGCGCAGCTTGGGAATCATGCCCTTATCGACCTCGCCGCCGTAGAGCATTTCGTTAACCTCGTCGAGCGTTAGGTTGGAGATAAGCGAGTCCTTGTCGCTAAAGTCCTTGTACAGGCCATCGACATCGGTCAAAAAGATCGCCTTATGCGCGTGGAGCGCCGCGGCAACGGCACCGGCGGCGGTGTCGGCGTTGATGTTGAAGAAACCGCCGTCCTCCCCCGCCGCGACGGTAGCGATGACGGGGATGTACTCGCTATCGAGCAGGCGCTCGATATAGTCGGTGTTGACGTGCGTGACCTTGCCTACGCGGCCGAGCTCTGGGTCGAGTGGCTCGGCGATAAGGGTGCCGGCGTCGCTGCCGGACACGCCCACGGCCAGGTTGCCGTGGTGGTTGAGCGCCGCGACCAGCTCCTGATTGACCTTGCCGCCCAGTACCTCGCGCACGATGTCCATGGTGGCAGGCGTAGTCACGCGCTGGCCGTTCTTAAACTCGACGGGGATGTCGTAGTGGCTGAGCGCCTCGTTGATAGCCTTGCCGCCGCCGTGCACGATGACGGGACGCATACCGATGATCTTGAGCAAAACGATGTCGCTCATCACGTCGCGGCGCAGCTGCTCATCAACCATGGCGGCTCCGCCATATTTGATAACAACCGTCTTGCCGGTCAGGTTCTTAATCCACGGCAGCGCTTCGAACAGCAGCTGCGCGGTTGCTTCGTTGGATTCGCTCGAACGACAATCGCGTGCGAATTTCATAATCTGCCTCGTCTTTCGTATCGTTATCGCGCCGTACTCCGCCGTCCGCAATCGCGGCAAGATGCGCAGCATGCCTGGAATCTAGGAACGGTAGTCGCCGTTGATGGAGATGTATTCATGCGTGAGGTCGCAGGTCCACACAGTCGTTGCCGCGTCGCCTGCGCCCAGGTCGGCCGAGATCACGATCTCGGGCGCCTCGAAACGTCGTAGAGCCTCGTCCTCGTCAAAGGGAACAGTCAGACCGTCGCGACAGACAGGCATGCCCATCATGTCGATGGAAACGTCTTCCTGATTAAACTTCACGCCGCACTTGCCAAGCGCCATAGCAACACGGCCCCAGTTGCAGTCGTGGCCGGCGATGCAGGTCTTGACGAGCGGCGAGTTGGCGACGGCACGGGCGGCGATATCAGCTTCCTCGTCGTTGGCGGCTCCGGTAACGTTGACCGTAACAAGCTTGGATGCGCCCTCACCATCGGCGGCGATATTGCGCGCCAGGCTCTCGCACACCTCGTGCACGGCAAATGCCAACTCGTCAAAGGCATCGGAGCCCTCGACGATAGGCTCGGCATCTGCGGCAGCGGCGCCGGAGGCAAGCATGATGCAGGTGTCGTTGGTCGAGGTGTCGGAATCGACCGTTACCTTGTTAAAGGTCTGCTTGACGGTCGAGAGCAGCAGGGCATGAAGTGCCGCAGGCTCGACGGGGGCATCGGTGGTGATAACTGCGATCATGGTGGCCATGTTGGGCATGATCATGCCCGAGCCCTTGCACATTCCGCCTACCGTATAGACATTGCCCGCATGACCCGCAGCCTCGCTGACATAGGACACGGCGTACTCCTTGGAGTGCGTGTCAGTCGTCATGATGGCGCGAGCGGCATCGGCGCCACCGTGGGCGGAGAGCGCCTCGTAGGCAGCAGGAATGGCGGTCTCAAACGTGTCGATCGGCAGAATCTGGCCAATCACACCCGTGGAGGCAACCAGAATCTGCTGGGGTTCGCAGCCGATGACCTGCGATGCGATGCTGCACGTCTCGCGCGCGCAGGCAAGGCCGGTCTCACCCGTGGCGGCGTTGGCATTGCCAGAGTTGACCGAAACGCCGGCGATGACGCCATAGCCCTTGTCGGCACCGCCCAGGTTGGCACGGCTCACCTGCACGGGCGCCGCGCAAAAGCGATTGGTGGTAAACACGCCAGCACCGGGACAGGGTTTATCGGGCACGACGAGCGCGTAATCCAGACGCTCGGGGTTCTTGCGGAACCCAGCGTGGATGCCCGCAGCTTTAAAACCAGCCGCAGCCGTAACGCCACCCTCGACGGCGCGAATCTTGATATCAAACAGCTCGGTATTCATCGTCTTTATGACTCCTTATGTCAAACAAAAAACGGACATCGGTTGGTGCGCCATGCCAGTCGTGATCATGAGACCAGCTTAAGAGTGGCGCCCCACTCGATGCCCGACTACCAAATCGTTAACAATCGAATGTGCTACACCGGGCACGACACTGTGGGCAAGCCTCGTCGCTCGTCAAAGCCAAAGACGATATTGGCGCACTGGACCGCTTGGCCCGCAGCGCCCTTGCACAGATTGTCGATGGCGCCCGTCGCCACCAGAACGCCCGCGCGCTTGTTGAGCGCGAGGCCAATCTGGGCGGCGTTGGTTCCGACGACCGAAGCCGTCTTGGGCTGCTGGCCGGCGTCGAGCACGCGCACGAAGGTGCGACCAGCGTAGAACTGCTTGTAATAGTCGACGACATCCTCAAGAGCCAGGGAGTCGATGGCCTGCGGCGTGAGCGGCAGCGTCACCGTGGAGAGCAGGCCGCGCTTGAGCGGTGCCAGATGCGGGGTGAAGACGACGCGATCGGTCAGGCCAAGGATTTGCTCAATCTCGGGCGTGTGGCGATGCTTGCCCACGCCGTAGGCCTCCAAGTTCTCGTCGGCGCTGCAAAAATGCGTACGAGCGTTGCAGGACTTGCCGGCACCCGTCACACCGCTGATGGCATCAACGATCACGGGGCCGCTCTGGGCAACCCAGCCAGCGCGCACGGCGGGCGCGGCGGCAAGGCTCGTTGCGGTGGGATAGCAACCGGCGCAGGCGACCAGCACGGGTTTGCCGTCGGCATGGTCGGATGCGGCGGTCTCCAAGTCCCGGCAGAATAGCTCGGGCAGGCCAAAGGCACGGGTCTTGAGCAGCTCGGGGCTCGTATGCTCGGCGGCATACCACGTCTCAAAGACGGACGCGTCGTTCAGGCGGTAGTCGGCCGAAAGATCAAAGCAGGAGACGCCCGATGCAAGCAGCGCGGGCACCTGTGCCATGGCAGCCGTGTGCGGCACGGCAAGAAAAACCGCATCGCAGCTCTTAAGCTCGGGGGCGTCATGCGTGGTGAAAACCAGATCGCTCACGCCAGCAAAGCTCGGATACACCGCGGACAGCGGCTGGCCGGCATCGGCGTTGGACGTAATGGCAACAAGTTCAAACTCGGGATGGCCGAGCACGAGGCGAATGAGCTCGGCTCCGGCATATCCAGCCGCGCCGACGATTCCAACCTTCAATGACATATCAGACTCCTTGTCTGCGATTTATGCACCGATGCGCATTTCGCAGTGGTCGTTATGAAGTGGGTTGAAACTTTAGCACCAAAAGATGCATGAACACGTAAATGGCTTGCATATTCATGCATTGAAACATTCCCGACACATTCGCTTGAAGGAATTGACAAATTGAGCGGGCCCCGTATTGACCGGCGCTCCTAACGGCGCCGGGCAATACGGGGCCCGCCCATGCGAAAACCAAGTTGTTAGGATGAGCCAGCTGGCTAGAGCTCGACCGGCACCCATTCGTCGTGATTGCAGATAAAAGCCTCGGGATCCTCGACGCTAAAGAAGACGAGCGTGGGGTCGTTAGGCCCCTCATAGTGCTCGCCCAGGCGCTCTAGATGCTTCCACCCGGCTTCGCGCATTTCGTCTAAAGCCCGGTCATCCAAGCCGGCACGCCCGCGCAAGATGAGCCAGCCATGGCCCGGCCACCAACTCGTGGCCTCAAAGCGCTGATTTTGCAGCAGCTCTTGCCACACGTCTTTGGTGCGCGCCGTCACAAACCACAGCTTACCGTCCTGAATCTGAGCAAACGAGAACGGACGCACATGCGGCTGCCCATCCACGCTCGTCGCCAGATACCACGCCGGCACCGACGTCAGATACTCCAAAACCGTATTCAATCCGTCCACGTTTCCTCCTGTACTAGCTAGTTTGGGAACCTGGTTTGTGCGAGCTAGAGCTCCAGGCGCTCCTCGCTGCCGTCGATATCACAGAAGCGCGCAGCAATGTTGCGGACCGAAAAGAAAGCAAGGCGGCCGTCGTTGGCACTCTCGTGTTCCTCGCCAATGCCCACCATGTGCTTAAAACCCGCTTGACGCACCTTGTCGCTCGCAACTGCGTCGTCCTCAAGTGCGGCTTCGCCGGTCAATACGATCCAACATTCCCCCGGCTTCCAGCCCGAGAGCTCAAACTTGGGATTCGCGCTCAGCTCCGCCCACACATCCTTGTCGCGCGACGTGCAAAACCACAACTTACCGTCATCGACCATGGCAAACGAAAACGGCCTCACGCGAGGCTGATGCCCGTCGGCCACATCGGTCGTGGCCAGATACCACGCCGGAATGCGCCTGAGATACGAACAGGCGCGCTCAAGCTGAGCCGTGCGGTCGTTGTCGGTCATAGGGACCCCTTTCTTGCGCTCGAATCGCGCCTAAACAAGTTGAAGATTGATGACGATGACGCAGATGAGCAGCAACGCCGTCACCACCGCCGCCAACGCATCGCCGCGGCCAAATGCAAGCGCATGCAGGCGCGTGCGGCCCTGCTCGCCGTGATAGCAGCGTGCATCCATGGCAGCAGACAGCGTCTCGGCATGGCGGAACACGCCGGTGAACAGCGGAATCGCCACACTGCCGAGCATACGCACGCCGCCGAGCGGGCCCCCCGTCACGCGCGCACCGCGGCTCGCCTGCGCGTCCGCCGTCTGCTTCATCTCGGTGGCAAACTGCGGCATAAAGCGCAACGCGATACCCATGATCATGCCGAGCTCGTGCGCAGGAAGTCCCACACGCGCAAACGGTGCGAGCAGGCGCTCAAAGCCCGCGGTGAGGTCGAGCGTCGGCGTGGTGAGCGTGATAGCGCTCATACCGGCCATCATCAAGGTCAGGCGGCACGCCATAAAGGCGGCGGAATGCAGCGAGCCCTCGCTTATCTGCAAAAAGCCGAGCTGCCACAGAATGCGCCCGCTCTGGTCGGTAAACAAGTTGAGCACCGCGACCACGACGACGATTGCCAGCAGCGGCGCCATCGACGACAGAACGCGACGAACCGGCACCCGAGACACGGCATAGATCAGCACGACAAACATTGCGACAGGGGCCAGTCCGCGGAAGCCGCCGACGGTCAGCGTCGTGATCAGAAACACAAAGCCCAAGAGCAACTTAGTTCGCGGGTCCAGGCGGTGGATCGCACTATCGCCGGGATAGTAGCTGCCAAACGAAAACGCCTCCATTAGCAGCCCTTCTCTCGCGCGACCGTCTTGAATTTAGCAATGTCCGCGACGTTAGAAGGACCGCCCGAGCAACCGATTAGCAGGTCCACCAACTCGTCTGTCAGCGACTCAACCGTATAGAGGCCGTCAAAGCGCAGCGGCACGCCTGCCTTCGTAAGCGCCAGCGCCATACGCTGGGCGGCGGGAACGCCCAAGCCGATTGATTTAAGCTCATCGGCATGCGCAAAAACCTGAGCGGGCGTGCCCTCGGCAAACACCGCGCCCTCGTTCATCACGACAATACGGTCGCAGCAATTGGCCAGGTCATCCATACTATGCGAAACCATGACAACGGTCAGGCCTTCGCGATGGAGTCGATCGATAAGCTCAAGGAAATCCCTGCGCGCAGCCGGATCGAGCCCCGCCATGGGCTCATCGAGCACCAGGACTTCGGGCTCCATGGCGAGCACGCCGGCGAATGCCACACGCCGTTGCTGACCGCCCGAAAGCTCAAAGGGACTCTTGTCGCCGACCGTGGAAAGGTCGAGGCCCACGCGTGAGAGCGATGACTCGACACGACGGTCGACTTCATCTTGCGGCAAGCCAAGGTTATGTGGACCAAACGCCACGTCCTGCGCCACGGTTTCGGCAAACAGCTGACGCTCAGGATATTGAAACACCACGCCGACCTTGGCCTTAACCGCGGCGGCGTCTTTCTTGTTTGACAGATCGAGCCCCAGCGCGCGAACGGATCCCTCCTGGGGGCGAATCAAACCGTTGAGATGCTGGACCAGCGTCGACTTACCCGAACCGGTATGACCTGCCAAGCCCAGGAACTCGCCGCGACGCACCGTCAGCGATACATCGCGCAGCGCCCACGGGCTGCTTGGGTCGTTTCCCCAGAGAGCCTGTTTGTTCGATTTGCCCGCAGTGACCGAGCGCTTATGCCAGCGGCGGCGCTCGCGCGGACTGAGCGAATAACTGTACGAAACATGGGATAGCTCGATGACGGGCTCCGACGCGTTGCCCTCGTTGTCTACCGGAACAGTGCCGTCAGCGATTTCCGACTGGGATACGGAAGACTGCCCCGCGATGCCTGCCCCACTTCGCTCGGCATAAGCCTGCACAATCTCAGCGACCATATCCGCCTCACGCACCTGCGCGCAAACGGGCACGCCCTTCGCACGAAGCGCCATGCCCAAACGGCACGACTCTGGCATGTCAAGGTTGAGCTGAGCGAGTTCATTCGCCCGCGTCAGAATCTCCTCGGGCGTGCCCAGCATGGCAACTCGTCCCGTCTGAAACACGGCGACACGATCGGCCTCGGCAGCCTCTTCCATAAAGTGCGTAATCATCACGATGGTCATGCCGCGATCGTGCAACGCGCGGCAAGCCTTCATGAGGCCCTTACGTCCACGCGGATCGAGCATCGAGGAAGCCTCGTCCAAGATAAGCACGCGCGGCTCCATGGCAAGTACGCCGGCGAGCGCCACGCGCTGCTTTTGTCCGCCCGAGAGCGCATGGGTCTCGTGGCGCTCAAAGCCCACCAGGCCCACGCCCTTCAGCGCCTCGCGTACGCGCTGCGCAATTTGCGCCGATGGCACGCAAAGGTTTTCGGGACCGAACGCAACGTCATCTTCGACAAGCGTTGCCACCAGCTGGTCGTCGGGATTCTGGAACACCATGCCTGCGGTCGAGCGAATGTCGTAGACCAGCTCGGGGTCGGACGCATCCATGCCGTTAATGCGCACCGTGCCTGCATCGGGCTGCAGCAGCGCATTCAGATGCTTGGCAAACGTCGACTTGCCCGACCCATTGCCGCCGAGGATGCAGAAAAACTCACCGTCCTCGATATTCAGATCGACGCCGTCGAGCGCCGGTGCGGCACCGTCATAGCTAAAGGAAACGCCCCGACACTCAATCATGCGCGGCCTTTGACCTGGTCCTTCTTGGGCGTGATGAGATTAGAGACCGCCTTGTACACCGCCAGCGTGAGTACCGAGTTAAGCACGGTCTTGATGAGGTTAAACGGCAAAACAGCGGGAAGCATGAGCGGCAGAATCACATCGGCCGAGCCATACCAGAACCATACGCCAATGGTAAGGTTTGCGACCATAGACAGCGCCGTAGCGGCAATGACGCCGAGCGCCAGGCCAATCACGGCACCCTTATAGGTATGCATCTTCTGGTAGACGATAGCCGCGGGCAGAATGTAGCCCAGCGTGGCAACCAGGTTCATAAGCGCGCCGACCCAGTCACCCGTGGTGAGCGCATGGATAACGATAGCCATAGCGGCAACAGCAGTGCCGGCGCCAGGACCATACGCAAACCCGCACACCATCGCCGGCACCAGCGACGGGTCATACGTCAAAAACGGCGCCGAAGGAAGAATGGGCAGCTGGACGTACATAAACAGGGCGCCCAAGGCACACATCAACGCCATAGTAACGAGCTGTTTGGTGCTCCACCTATTCGTGTTCTCAAAATGGATATGCTGCGACTGTTCAGACATTAAGATCACCTGCCTCTTTCATCCGGACTCTAACCGTTGGTACTGGGATCTCACCAGTTCAGCCGGCATGCGAACCAACACACGCACGGGTCGCGGACTCATCGGCTCGGTCGCAGGCACCTCGCCTGTGCCACGGCACCCCTTTGGCACCGCCCGATTTACCGCCAGTGGGGAATTCCACCCCGCCCTGAAACAGCAATTGCAAGTGTAGCACGAGCAATCGTTCGCGCAAGTATGCCGAGGGTAATTTATGGTGGGGATCAGCTGCCGCAACAACCACGTTCCCCACCCATCCCAAAGTAGCGCGCCTTTCGCGCAAAGCGCGAAACAGCAACCGGGACATGTATCCCCAACAACCACGTCCTCCGCCCACGCCGACCTCAAGGCCGTAAACGCAGGGGATCCGGGGGCGTGACGGGGCTTCTCTCCGGAACATTCCGCACTGATATTTTCTGTATTGAAGACGTCGATGATGCACCCGTATACCATTGACGTCGACACCATCAGATGCGGACCGCGCGGTGACCCCACATTCCGCTGGCGCCCACAGGGCTGCCCTCGTTTCCTGACATGTCCCGCGCGGGCCGCGGC
>JAXJHR010000017.1:0-3807 GCA_036299165.1 Collinsella aerofaciens
ACCGTGCGCATCCGCCGCAACACCACCGGCGGTCTCGGAGCCGCCTGGACCATCGATAAAGTCGAGCCTTCTACCAAGTAACAAAAAGGGACGATAACCCCAAGGTTATCGTCCCTTTCTCGTTAGGTCACCTGAGCTCGACTAATCGCGCGTGAGCTTGCGGTGGATACGATGCGGCTGGGCTGCGTCCTCGCCAAGGCGCTCGATGCGGTTGGCCTGATAGGCCTCGAAGTTGCCCTCAAACCAATACCAGTTGCCCGGATTCTCGTCGGTGCCCTCCCACGCCAGAATGTGCGTGGCGACGCGGTCCAGGAACATACGGTCGTGGCTAATGACCACCGAGCAGCCCGGGAACTCGAGCAGTGCCGCTTCGAGCGAGGACAGCGTCTCGACGTCGAGGTCGTTCGTGGGCTCGTCGAGGAGCAGCAGGTTGCCGCCCTGCTTGAGCGTAAGCGCCAAGTTCAGACGGTTGCGCTCGCCACCGGAGAGTACGCCGGCGCGCTTCTGCTGGTCCTGGCCCTTAAAGCCAAAGCTCGCCACATAAGCGCGGCTCGGAACCTCGGTCTCGCCGACCATCATATGGTCCAAGCCATCCGAGACGACCTCCCACAGGTTCTTATCGGGGTCGATGCCAGAACGGTTCTGATCGACATAGGAGATCTTGACGGTCTCGCCCACCTCGAGCTCGCCCGAAGTCAGCGGCTCCAGGCCCACGATGGTCTTGAACAGCGTGGTCTTGCCCACACCGTTGGGGCCGATGACACCCACGATACCGTTGCGCGGCAGGGTGAACGATAGGTCGTCGATGAGCACACGGCCATCGAACTCCTTGTGCAGGTGATGAGCCTCGAGCACCTTGTTGCCCAGACGCGGGCCCACGGGGATGCGGATGTCGGCCCAGTCGAGCTTCTGGCTTGCGCGGGCCTCGGCCTCCATCTCCTCGTAACGAGCCAGACGAGCCTTGTTCTTGGCCTGGCGAGCCTTGGGCGAGCTGCGTACCCACTCGAGCTCGGCCTCCATGCGCTTGGCGAGCTTGGCGTCGCGGTTGCCCTGCGCCTCGATACGGGCGGCCTTGGTCTCCAGATACGTGGAGTAGTTGCCCTTGTAGGGATAAAGGTGACCGCGGTCGACCTCGCAGATCCACTCGGCAACGTTATCCAGGAAGTAGCGATCGTGCGTGACGGCAAGCACCGCGCCCTGGTAGTTGTGCAGGAAGTGCTCGAGCCACAGGATCGACTCGGCGTCCAGGTGGTTCGTGGGCTCGTCGAGCAGCAGCAGGTCGGGAGCTTCGAGCAGCAGCTTGCACAGGGCCACGCGACGGCGCTCGCCGCCGGAAAGTACGTTGACCGGCATGTCGGAATCGGGCAGCTGCAGGGCGTCCATGGCCTGGCCGAGCTTGGAATCGATATCCCAGCCGTCAGCGGCGTCGATCTCGTCCTGGAGCTTGCCCATCTCGGCCATGAGGGCGTCCATGTCGCAGTCCGGGTCGCACATCTCCTCGCCGATCTTGTTGAAGCGATCGACCTTGGCAATCATGTCGCCAAACGCCATGCGCACGTTCTCGATGACGGTCTTGTCGTCGTCGAGCGGCGGCTCCTGCTGCAGGATGCCCACGGTGTAGCCGGGAGTGAGCCTGGCATCGCCGTTGGAGACCTCCTCGATGCCGGCCATGATCTTGAGCAGGGTCGACTTACCCATGCCGTTGGGACCCACGACGCCGATCTTGGCACCGGGGTAGAAGCTCAGGGTCACGTCGTCAAGGATTACCTTGTCGCCATGGGCCTTGCGAGCCTGATACATCTGGTAGATAAACTCCGCCATATGTCTGTTCTATCCTTTCTACCTGCTGTTTCCCTATTCTTGATTCGCTTTAGTGGAAACGAAATGAGGGAACCAGCTCTGAAACGTAACGAAAAAGGGGCATGGTTGCCCACACCCCCTAATACTACCTGGGAAAAGTCCCCCGGAACATACTATGAACTGCGTACGCTAGTTTTCCGCAACCTTAACGAGCGGCTCGCTGCGATTTGCGCCACAACAGATACGAGTAGACGTAGACGGCTCCAACCGAACCAAACGCCAGAACTGCAATCACCGCGGCGACGACTTCACTCGAAAGCACGCTGCCTGCCACGCCCATCACAATCAGGCCAATACCCAGCACCATAAAGCAGGCGCCGCCAAAACGCTGAGTACGGCGCCAGTTCTCGGGATCGGCAAGCGCCCAAGGTGTCTTGATACCGAGCGTATAGTTCTGCTTCACACGCGGCAAGTAGTTGCCTACGCCGATGAACAGCAAACCGACAACACCGGAAATCAGCACGTTAACCGAACCGACCGCCGGCACCACGCCCCAGACCGTAAGCTCTCCCAGCCAGCTTATGGCGCACATGAACAAGGTGAAGGCGATTACGAAGCCCTGGTAGAACTTGCCCGAGGTTCGATATGCCTCACCTTTGGGGTCGATGCGCGGCACCACGCAGAACATTGCGAGAAGCGCCAGAGGCAGCACGCCGAGCGCGGAGGCCATCCAGCTAGGACCCCAACCGTCGACGGCGCCGTTCGCGCCCCAGTGCGTGGGAATCTGCGCAGGCAAGCTCGGCATCACCATGAGGTGCGCTACGACATTGGCGACGCACAGAGCGACCAGCGCAATCCACACGCGCGACGATACCCCCGTGGGGTGAATGCCCTTGTTTTCGTTATTCATCCTTATCACCTTCAGTGTTTGTAAAGCCCATAAACCAGCCAATTAAATCCTGCATGACGGTGGTGTTTAAGCTGTATACGATGTTTTGGCCATGGCGCTCGTCGGTCACCAACCCGGCGTTTTTGAGCGTCGCCAAGTGATGGCTCAGCGACGGCTTACTGATATCGAAATGCTCGGCAAGCTCCCCCGCCGTGCAATTGCCCTCGCGCAGCAACTCCAAAATGCGCCGTCGCGTTGGATCGGCAAGCGCCTTAAAACCCTCTCCCGGCATAAGACCTCCTCTCATCATCTCTCATGACGCGCACACTATACTCGATATTTAGATGTTTGTCTAACTATCTAATCTTGTACTCAAAAAAATAGCCGCCTCCGCGTAATGCGAAGACGGCCACTTCTCACGCTACAAACGTGTTTTAGAGTTGGCCAACCCGCTGCAACGGGTGCCATCTGCTTCAATCTTATGCGAACCCCGATCCCATTTCAACAAGCCCAAGGGCTCAAATGGAATCGCGATAACACCTATAATGGCGATAGCTAAAACACGATTCGCTTCCCCATCGGAGGATGTCTATGACCGAAACCGCTGCCGCTCTCGTCGAGACACGCGACACCAAGCTCGAGATCATCATGGGCCGCGAGGCACTCGATAAGCTCGCCGATGCTACGGTGCTGATGCTCGGCTGCGGAGGTGTGGGGTCCAATTGCTGCGAGGCGCTCGCCCGCGGCGGCATTGGTCATTTCGTCATTCTGGACAAGGACATCGTCGCGCCCAGCAATATCAATCGCCAGGCTATCGCCTTTCACAGCACCATCGGCAAGCGCAAGGTCGATGTTATGGAAGCCATGATCCACGACATCAATCCCACCGCCACCGTTATCAAACGCACCGAATACCTGCTGAGCGACAACATCGACGAGTTCTTCGCGAGCGTTTTGGAGCAGACGGACGGCAAGCTCGACTACGTCGTCGACGCCATCGACACCATCTCGGCCAAGCTCACCATTGCCAAATATGCTCAGGACCACGACATTCGTTTGGTTAGCTCCATGGGCGGGGCCAACAAGCTCCATCCCGAGTGCCTCCGCTTTGCCGACAT
>JAXJHR010000018.1:0-3374 GCA_036299165.1 Collinsella aerofaciens
ATTAGACACTCACCATTGTCGGCCTAATCCGCGGTCTTTCATGCAGCAGGGGCTCTCAATGTTTTTATGTCCTGCTCATATCGTCTCTGCCGGCAGTTAAGGAACGTCCCTAAGTGCCGGGTTTTGAGGAGGTTGGCATGCTCAATGCGATGATTTGGGCGCTTGCCTGTTTTGGTGTTGTTGCTGCCGATATTGCCCTGAGCATGGTTCTGTTCTCCGCGCTGGACATCGTGTCGGCGCTGACGGGTTTCCCGATCGACAACCTCGATATTCAATGGTTTCAAGCCGCCGCTCAGACGGCGTCATTTTTGATGGCGCTGCTGTGGTGGCGTTATCTGTGGCCCCGCTCCTTCATGGCGCGCCGGCAAGGCGAGCGCCCGCTCGGTGGGGGAGCAAGCGCGGCATGGAAGCGCATTGCCTGCGTTGTTTTGATCGGCCTATCCATGCAGGTGGTCATTAGCTACCTATGCGACGGCGTGCTGTCGCTGCTGCCCGAGGTCGCGGCAGACTATAGCGAGCTCGTCGAGGAAACGGGCATGGGCGATACCAGCCTTCTTGCCGTCCTGACTACGGTGCTTGGCGCGCCGTTTTGCGAGGAACTGCTGGTGCGCGGCATCATCTTTGAGTTTTCGCTGCGTGCGTTTAATCCACAGTGCCGTTCGTTCTGGAAGCGCCGGCGCCGCGCGAACGCGCAGGATGGCGCCATAGTGCCCTGGGCGGCCCCGAGTACCTGGGGCGTCGCCGCGGCAATCGTGCTGCAGGCGGCGGTCTTCGGCTTTATGCACATGAACTGGGTGCAGGGCTGCTATGCGGGCGCTGCCGGCCTCATTTTTGGTTGGGTACTCGTGACCACCGGAAAGCTCCGCTACACGATCCTGCTGCACTTTGCCTTTAATGCCGGCTCGTACCTCATGGGCCTGCTATGGTTTGTGAACACGCCGCTCGACGCGGTAGCCACGGTCGCTATCGCCGGCGTCGTCCTCGTTGAGGCAATGCGCTCGCTGCGCCACGCGTGTGGGATGGACGCAGCGAGCGCACCACTGCCCTAGTTGCGGCGACCGCCTCCGTTGGCACCCTGACGCCCCTGAGCTGCGCGGTTGCGCCCGGCGGTGTTCTGCGCGCGGGACATGCCGCCGTGGCCCTTGCTGCCTTTGGGTCCCTTGCCGGCGGCGCCACCGTGGGCCTTGCCGCCCTTCTTGCCGGTCCCATGTCCGCCGCCAGCAGACGTCTCGCCCGGGCGCGGCGGTACGGGACGGATCAGGCAATGCTTGGTGTAGCCGATTAGATCTCGGCGGCCGGCCTTTTCCAGCGCCTCACGCACAAGCTTGTAGTTCTCGGGCTTGCGGTATTGGATGAGCGCACGCTGCATGGCCTTTTCGTGCGGGTCGCGTGCCACGTAGATCGGCTGCATAGTGCGCGGATCCACGCCAGTGTAGTACATGCACGTCGACATGGTGGACGGGGTGGGGTAGAAGTCCTGCACCTGCTCGGGCATGTAGCCCATGTCGCGCACGGCCTCGGCAAGGTCTACGGCTTCCTTCATGGTCGAGCCGGGATGGCTCGAAATCAGATACGGCACTACGTACTGTTTGAGTCCGTATTCGCGGTTCAAGCGTTCAAATTTACGGCAGAACGCGTCGTAGACGGCGCGGCTTGGCTTGCCCATCACGGACAGTACCGCGTCGCTCACGTGCTCGGGCGCTACGCGCAGCTGGCCCGAGACATGGTGTTCCAGCAGCTCGCGCAAAAACTCGTCCGAGGCATCGGCCATGGTGTAGTCAAAACGGATGCCGCTGCGCACGAAGACCTTCTTGACGCCCGGCAGCTGGCGCAGGTCGCGTAGCAGCTGCGTGTAGCCGCTCTCGTCGACCACCATGTTCTTGCACACGTTCGGCCACAGGCAGCGCTTGTTCTTGCACACGCCGTGCTTGAGCTGCTTGTCGCAGGCGGGGCGGCTAAAGTTGGCCGTCGGTCCACCCACGTCGTTGATGTAGCCCTTAAACTCGGGATCGCGCGTGAGCAGCTCTGCCTCGCGCATGATCGAGTCGTGGCTGCGCATCTGCAACACGCGGCCCTGGTGGAAGGTGAGGGCGCAAAACGAGCACTCACCAAAACAGCCGCGGTTGGAGCTAATGGAAAACTTGATCTCGGCAAAGGCCGGCACGCCGCCCGCCGCGTCGTAGTCGGGATGCCAATCGCGTGCGTAGGGGAGCTCGGCCACCTCGTCCATCTCGTCGGTGGTGAGCGTCGTCGACGGCGGGTTTTGCACCACATAGACGTTGTTGGGGTAGGGCTCTACCAGACGATGCCCGGTGATGGGGTCCATGTTCTGCTGCTGGACGTTAAAGCTGCGCGCGTAGTTGAGCTTGTCGGCGGCAAGGTCGTCCCAGCTGGGCAGCAGATCGTAGTCGTAGACCTCGTCGAGCGATCCTGTGCGGTAGACGGTGCCGTTGATATAGGTGATCTGATCGATGGGCAGCCCCGCGTCGAGCGCGTCGGCGATCTCGACGATCGCGTGCTCGCCCATACCGTAGATGAGGATGTCGGCGCCCGAGTCGAGCAGTACCGAGCGTTTAAGCTTGTCCTGCCAGTAGTCGTAGTGGGCCAGACGACGCAGACTTGCCTCGATGCCGCCGATGATGATGGGGGCGTCCTTAAACGTCTGGCGGATGAGGTTGCCGTAGACCGTGACGGCGCGATTGGGACGGCGCCCCTCCTCGCCACCGGGGGTATAGGCGTCGGTGTGGCGGCGGTGTTTGGTCACCGAATAGTGGTTGACCATGGAGTCCATGTTGCCGGCGCTGACCAAAAAGCCCAGGCGCGGCTCGCCGAGCACAGTGATGCTGGCGGGGTCGGTCCAGTCGGGTTGGCAGATGATGCCCACCTTGTAACCGTGCGCGTCGAGTACGCGGCTGACGATGGCCATGCCAAAGCTGGGGTGGTCCACGTAGGCGTCGCCGCAGATGTAGACAAAGTCGCACTGGTCCCAGCCGCGCGCATCCATGTCGGCGCGGCTGACGGGGAGAAATTTGTCGCGGCCCGGACGCCAGGGGCGGGCGGGCGTCGCTTGGGAATGCTTGGCGCGGGTGACCGTGGCCTGCGCCTTGCCGCCGCGCTTTTGCTGCTGGCCCTGTTTGCCCTGCTGTCCGCGTTGGCTGTTCTGAGCGCGCTGAGGCTTTTTTGCCACGATCCCTCCCTGTGTCTGTATGCTGCACGTAATTGTAACCAGTCTTTTTGGGACGTGTCTCTATAGTTTTGTCAACCGCGTGCTTCGCGCCATTTCGGCATGACGCATCCGGGCGCCCGGCGCCCCCGCTTCCCCTTCGGTTGATCCCGCCGCCCGCTAGGCCGCGTACGGGACGGCGTCGCGCATG
>JAXJHR010000019.1:0-38429 GCA_036299165.1 Collinsella aerofaciens
CAGGTCAACGAGCTCTATCACCCCGGCTACGTGGCCAAGCGCATGGAGGTCGGCGCCGTCGTGGGCGCTACCCCGGCAAACCACGTGCGCCGCGAGTGCCCCGCCCCCACCGACAAGATCATCCTGCTGGGCGGCCGCACCGGCCGTGACGGCATCGGCGGCGCCACCGGCTCCTCCAAGACCCAGAACACCGAGTCCATCGAGACCTCGGGCGCCGAGGTCCAGAAGGGCAACGCTCCGGTCGAGCGCAAGCTGCAGCGCCTCTTCCGCCGCGGCGACGCCTGCCGCCTGATCAAGCGCTGCAACGACTTTGGCGCCGGCGGCGTCTCGGTCGCCGTAGGCGAGCTTGCCGACGGCCTGTACGTGGACCTGGACACCGTGACCAAGAAGTACGACGGCCTGGACGGCACCGAGCTCGCTATCTCTGAGTCCCAGGAGCGCATGGCCTGCGCCGTCGCCGATGGTGACGTCGATGAGTTCATGGGCTACGCCGCCGAGGAGAACCTGGAGGCGACCGTTATCGCCGAGGTTACCGCCGAGCCGCGCATGCGCATGGCCTGGAACGGTGTCGCCATCGTCGACCTGTCCCGCGAGTTCCTCAACTCCAACGGTGCACCCAAGCACCAGGTCGCCCATGTGTGCGCCCGCAGCGTATGGCAGCCCAGCTGGGCCGGCACCACGCTTGCCGAGCGCATGACCTCGCTTGTCACCGACCTCAACGTTGCCTCCAACAAGGGCCTTTCCGAGCGCTTCGACTCCACCATCGGCGCCGCGACCGTGCTTATGCCTTTTGGCGGCAAGACGCAGCTCACCCCGAGCTCGGCCATGGTTGCCAAGTTCCCCGTGGACGGCGAGACCACCACGGCAAGCGCCATGGCATGGGGCTTCAACCCCTACCTGATGGAAGCCGACCAGTTTGCTGGCGCCTACCTGTCCGTGGTCGAGTCCATCGCCAAGCTCGTGGCTGCCGGCTTTGAGCACAAGCGCGCCTATCTCTCCTTCCAGGAGTACTTCGAGCGTCTGCGCACCGAGGCCGAGCGCTGGGGCAAGCCCACGGCAGCCGTCCTGGGCGCCCTCATGGCCCAAGTCGACCTGGGTGCCGGCGCCATCGGTGGCAAGGATTCCATGAGCGGCTCGTTTGAGGACGAGGCCGGCGAGCTCAACGTTCCGCCGACTCTAATCAGCTTCGCTGTGGCCGTGGGCCGCGCGGCGCGCGCCGTCTCCCCTGAGTTCAAGGGCCTGACGCACCGCGTCGTGCGCATCGCCCCCGCCACCTATGGCGAGGACTACCGTCCCGACGCCCAGCAGCTGCTCGCCGCGTTTGACGCCGTCGAGGCGCTCACCGCCACCGGCGATGCACTGGCCGTCTCCACGCCCGGCTACGGCTGCGGCGCCGAGAGCCTCTTTAAGATGTGCGTCGGTAACCAGATCGGTATCGAGCTTGCCGAGGATGTAGACGTGGAGAGCCTCTTCACCCCGCTTTACGGCAGCTTTATCGTCGAGCTCGCCGAGGATGCCGAGCTGCCCGAGGTCGCCGACGGCGTTGTCGTCGAGCCCCTGGGCACCACCGTCGAGGGCTATGTCATCGACACCGGCTCCGAGGTCATCGAGCTCGCCGAGCTCCAGGAGGCCTGGGAGAGCGGCATCGAGGGCGTCTTCGCCTACCGCAGCGCCGGCGAGACCCCCGAGGTCGAGACCATCGACTTCCGCGCCAAGGACATCCACGTGTACGGCGGCGCCAAGATCGCCCGCCCGCGCGTGATCATCCCCGTGTTCCCCGGCAACAACTGCGAGTACGACAGCGCCCGCGCCTTCCGTGCCGCCGGTGCCGAGGCCGTCACCTTCGTGATCAACAACCTCACGCCCGAGGCCGTCGCCGAGAGCACCCACGAGCTTGCCCGCCGCATCCGTGCAAGCCAGATCGTCATGATCCCCGGCGGCTTCTCGGGCGGCGACGAGCCCGACGGCTCTGCCAAGTTCATCACGGCGTTCTTCCGCGCTCCCGAGGTCACCGAGGCAGTCCGCGACCTGCTCAAGGCCCGCGATGGCCTGATGCTGGGCATCTGCAACGGCTTCCAGGCCCTGATCAAGCTCGGCCTGGTGCCCTACGGCGACATCGTCGACGCCACGCCCGATGCGCCCACGTTGACGTTCAACACCATCGGTCGCCACCAGAGCCGTCTGGTGCGCACCCGCATCTCGTCCAACTTGTCCCCGTGGCTGTCGCAGTGCAGCCTGGACGACCCCTACACCGTCGCCATCAGCCACGGCGAGGGCCGCTTTGTCGCCAATGACGAAGTGCTCGCCCAGCTGATCGCCAACGGCCAGGTCGCCACGCAGTACGTGGGCGAGAACGGCAAGCCCAGCATGGACCTTTCCGTCAACCCCAACGGCTCCGCACTCGCCATCGAGGGCATCACGAGCCCCGACGGCCGCGTCCTGGGCAAGATGGGCCATGCCGAGCGTCGCGGCGACAACCTGTACCGCAACGTGCCCGAGCATGTCCCCGGCGATAAGTTCATGCCGATCTTTGAGAGCGGCGTGGCCTACTTCGCCTAAACCTTTCCCATCGGGTACAATCCCTTCGGGTAACAACACCCGCCACCGGCACATCCGGTGGCGGGTTCTTTTTTGCTTCGCGCATGTAGGAAGGACATCATGGAAAGCCGCAAGCCGTATCTCGCCACCCTGCCCGGACTCATCCTGGGCTGCCTCGTCTGCTGTGCACTCTGGGGATCGGCCTTTCCCTGTATCAAGATCGGTTACGCACTCTTTGGTATCCCAGCGCACGATAGCGCCTCGCAGCTGCTCTTTGCGGGCTTGCGCTTCACGCTTGCCGGCGCCCTGGTTATCGTTGGGATGAGTGCGGCCCAACGCCGCCCCCTCATTCCGCAGGCTCGCGATATCAAGCCCATCTTTGTCTTGTCGCTCTTCCAGACTATCGGGCAGTACTTCTTTTTCTATCTGGGCCTCTCGCGCGCCAGCGCCATGTCGAGCTCCATCATCGAGGCCAGCGCCAACTTCCTCGCAATCCTCTTTGCCGCCCTGGCGTTTCGCACCGAGAAGCTCAATACGGCCAAGGTGCTTGGCTGTGCGCTGGGCTTTGCCGGCGTCGCTCTCGTCAACCTTTCGGGCGCGGATGGCACCTTTGGCTTCAGGCTCGATGGCGAGGGCTTTATCCTAGCCTCCACCGTCGCGGGTGCCCTTTCGACCTGCCTGATTGGCATCTTCTCGCGCGAGCACGACGGCGTCTTGCTTGCCGGGTGGCAGTTCTTGGTCGGCGGCCTTGTCCTCACCGCCATCGGCTTTTTGATGGGTGGCGCGCTCTCCCCCACGGCGATTGCCCCCGCCATCGCGCTCATCATCTACATGGCGCTTATCTCCGCGGTCGCCTACTCGCTGTGGTCGCGCCTGCTTGCCGTCAACCCCGTCAGCCGCGTCTCGGTCTTTGGGTTTATGAACCCCGTCTTTGGTGTGCTGCTGAGCGCGCTGCTGCTCGGCGAAGGCGCGGGCACGAGCCCCGTTACCGTCATCGTTGCCCTGTTGTTGGTCTGCGGCGGCATCATCATCGTCAACAAACCCAAAAAAGCCTAGCGAGCTCACCTTTTTAGGGAGGGCATTCGCATACTTTAGCTTAATGGAGCGCACTGGTTCTCGTTGATTTCGTACCGAGTCGCGGCGGCAGACGCCCGTCTTGCCGCACCGCGCCTGGGCATTATGGCCGGTGGCCCCCCACAAACGCAAAAGGGGCGCACGACCAAACACGGTCGTATGCCCCTTTTCTAGCGTATTTGTACGCCGGCTTTCTTTTTCTCGGCCTTGACGCGGTAGAGCTCCGCGTCGGCAGCGCGAAGCAAGTCTTGCCAGGTATCGACGCCGTCACCGACCTGTGCGTAGCCGATGGACATCCGCAACAGATACGGCACCTCGGCGCGCGCGAGCTCGTCGTTGATTGCCGCGCACAGACGTATGATGTCCTGTTCCGCTGCCGCCTTTTGAAGGACTACGAACTCATCGCCGCTATAACGTGCGATAAAGCTGCCAGACGCCGTGCAGACCTTTTTGAGCGCAGCAGATAAGACCTGAAGAGCATGATCACCCTCCACATGTCCATAGCGATCGTTAATCTGCTTAAAGCCGTCGGCGTCCATCATGAGCAGATACACATCTTCGGCCTGATCCACATTTGAGAAGAGCGACAGCATATAGGTCTCAAAACGGTTGCGATTGTTGAGGCCAGTCAACGGGTCGGTCGAGATGAGCTGCTCCTGGCAGATGATATAGAGCAGCAACATGCTAATCATTATGCCGACACAAAGGCCAGGCACCGAGTATACGATCTGGAAGGTACCGCCCACCAGGGCCGGAATGGCGAAAAATGCCAAGGTTCGATAGATAGCCTTCGTCTGCAGGCTCTCGACCCTACGAGATTGCACAAACGCATGCAGGGACGTATGTATAACGTAACAGTAGCTGACAATGGGCTGGATCATATAGGCAAAGCCGCGACGATACACGCCCTGCGAATCGATATAGAACAAGGCGTGCGTCCAGTAACTGGTAAAAGCCAGCACGACCACCAGAGCCGTAGGCAACGTTACAAGCACCACCCTATAGCGCGAGGTCACAAGGCGAGAGCCCTGCATCGTCTCGGAATAGATAAACCAAATGAGACACGCGATGGCAAAGAGCGAAAACGAAACCGCGTTGGAAATCCAGTTGGCAGCAATACCCAACGTGCCGTCCGCACCATCCGAAAGCGTCCAGATCATATCGAATAATATGTACGCGGCAGAGGTGTAGCCAAGCATGCTAAACAATAGCTGCAGGGTGCTCGAGAACAAGGAGCGACGACTTCGCGCGGCAAGCCCGATAAGAACAATCATGCATAGCAGGAATATCTCAATCTTGAGTGCCTTAACCACTAGACGCCATCCCTTCAATATCCGAATGGTCAGAATCGCCCAATTCGAATCAGGGCAATAAACACCCCTTTACTCCGCAGGGGTAAAGGGAATCATAGCAAAGCGCCCGAACATCACTGCAAAACAGTTTCTGTTCGGGCGCTCGGACGGCGCGAGCTGCACGCCGGAATCAATTATCGGTAACGGCCGTTACTCGCCATCGATGTCGGTCGCGACGGCCTCCTCGATGGCCTCGACACCGGCAGGCGACAGGTCCTCCTTGCCCTGGCAGAACTTCTTGTCGACCCAGCCGGTCAGAATCGGAGCCATGATTGCCGTGATGATAACGGCAGTGGCGATCTGGGCGTACGCGGTGGGCGCAAGCTCGGCGTAGCGCGGCGCGACCTCGGCGAGAGCAACCGGCGTGGTCATAGCCGTGCCGGCGATGGTGGAACAAGCCACGGCAGCCTTGCCGTTACCACCGCACAGGCGCTCGAACGCAAAGGTGATGGGACCGACGACAAACAGCGTGACAAGGCCCAGCAAGATGCCGGAAATACCACCGGCGATGAAGCTCGAAAGGCTCATGGACGCACCGAGCTGAAAACCAATTACAGCGATCGCGGGATTGGCGCCGGGAACCAGCAGGTTCTTGATAAACGGGAACAAGTTGCCCAGAACCATGCCGATAACGAGCGGCAAAATGGAGCCGATGATAGTACCGACAGGGATGTTGGCAAGACCCGAAACACCAAGGATGATCATCGTGACGGCGGGGCCGGCCGTAAAGAACAGGATACCGACGGCGCCCTGCTCGGACTCATCGCCAAACTCGCCCATGATGCCCGTATAGAGCGCCATGTTGCAAAACGTAATGCCGCCGATGATTGAGACCGAGCTCAGGCCCAGGAAGTTGTCGTTAAAGAAATATGCCACACCCAAGCCAAGGGCGGCCGCAACAACAAGCTTGGGGATCAGTACGACGATGCCGGTCTTGATAGCGCCCGGCGTGGACTTAAAGCTGATGCCAGCACCCACGAAGAGCAGGATCGCAGCGACGATGGTATTGGAGCCGCCACGGCAGGCAGACGTAAAGAAGCCGCCGATCTCAAAAACCTGCGGGCAGAAGGTGTTGAGCAAAAGACCGACGATCATCGGATAGATCATGATGTCGCCCGGGATGCGCGGAACCTTGAATTTCTTTTGCTCGTTGGCAGTCGCTTCCTGTGCCATGAAACCCCCATTTCCGCTGACGCGGAACAAAATCCCACGTCATGCTTTGCTACAGTAAAGTTTGACCATGGTACCAGAAGAAATAGACCAGCTCGGTGAAAAATTCGACAAGTTGGGATGGAACGAGATTCGGCGCCCGCGACGCCACCCCTATATAAGGCTCAAGACGATATAGAGTACGATGCCCGAGACGCAGCACCACAGCATCGATTTTGTCTTGACCGCCACGACCACGACGCCGACGGCCGCAATCCAGGGAACCAAGGCAGGCCAGAGTCCCGCGTCGAACGCGCCGGGGCTCACCAAGTCGTTGGCGACCAGCGCGGCAAAGGCAGCGGGCGGGATATAGCCCAGGGCCTCGGTAATGCGGGGCGACAGGGTCCGCCCTCGCAAGGCGAACGCCGGCGCGATGCGAAAGAACGCGATAGCAGCCCACGACGACAGCCACAGAACCAAGAACTCGTTAACGGGCATCGCGGGCACCTTTTCCGTCAAATACAGCATCGCACGCCAGCGCAATGGTAATGCCGACCACGACGCTTGCCGGCACGGCAATATTCACGAGGCCCAAGAACTTGCATACGGCGACGGACACCGCGCCCGAAACCGCCGCGACAACGTTGCCGCGCGACAGCCGCTGCGAAAAGAGCAGGCAGATAAAGAGCGAGGTGCAGACAAAGGCTGCAATGGCGGTGGGAACATCGACAACGGCGCCGACGATGGCGCCCATCGTACACGAAACGCCCCATGTTGCGATGAGGATCACGTTGAGCACGAAGGACTCGCGCGGGCCCCAATCCTCCCCTTCAACCAACTTGGCAAGCGAGATGCCATATGCCTCCTCGGTAAGTGTCGCGGCAACAGCCAGCGTCTGACGCTTCGAGGCACCCGTCAGATGCGGCGCGATCGATGCCGAGTAAAGCGCAAAACGCGAGGAGATGGCGGCAACGCTCGCGATAATCGAAGGTGCCGGTACGCCCGCCAGCCAAAGATTGCAGATCATAAACTGGCCGCTGCCCGTCACAAACGTGCTGCTCAGGGCAAAGACCATCCAGGGCTCCATTCCCGTCTGCCCCATGATCATTCCGCACGGCGCGCCTATTGCAACATAGGTAAGCATCACCGGCCAGACGGTTCTAACGATTTTGAACACCATACGCTTCTCATCCTGACAAGGTCTCCGAGCCGCATGTAGCGATACGGCAGAATCATCATCCGACAGCAACCGAGTTCACCTACAATTGCCACCGGATCGAAAGACACAACTTTTTAGGAAGTCATTATGACAGCTATCGATCGAGACCGGGCGCGCGCGGCCTTCAAAAGCTACACCGATGCCTACGACGCCACCAACCCACGCATCGCGCTCAAAATCGAGCATACGTACCACGTGGCCGAGGCATGCGATGCCGTAGCGCGCGAGCAGGGCTGGTCGTCAGAAGATATTGACCTGGCATGGCTTTGCGGCCTGCTACACGATATGGGCCGCTTTGAGCAGCTGCGACGCTGGGACACCTTTAAGGACGCCGAGAGCATGAGCCATGCGGCGCTGGGCATCGAGGTCCTCTTTGGCGAGAATCCCGCCGATGCACCCGCTGTAACGAGCATCCGCGACTTTATCGATGACCCGGCAGAAGATGAACTCATCCGAGCGAGCATTGCTTATCACAGCGATTTCCGTCTACCCGCGCAGCTCGACGAGCGCACGCAGAGCTTCTGCGATATCGTGCGCGATGGCGACAAGATCGACATTATGCGTACCATCGCCGACAGCACCGTCGACACCATCCTCAAGGTGGACGAGAAGACGTTTCTCGGCAGCCGTTTCTCGTCGCCGACACTTGCCGCCTTTGACGAGCACCGCTGCGTCGCACGCGATGAACGCAACGAGCCCGCAGACTACCTGGTGGGACTCATCTGCTTTATGTTTGAGCTCGTCTATCCAGCGAGCCGCGCGCTGGCGCGCGAGCAGGGCGATATCTACCGCCTGCTCGACGCACCCTTTGGCATTACGCGCCCCTTTACCAATCCCGCCACGCAAGCGACCTGGGAGCGCCTAAAGGACGAGATGCGCGACTGGCTGGCGCGTGCCTAGCGCTCAAGCTGGGCCAGCAGCTCTTCGACGACCTCGGCGGCGTCCCCAACAACCTTGTACTGGGCAGCACCAAAAATGGGGGCATCCGGGTCCTCGTTGATGGCGATGATGCACTCCGCCCCACCGATGCCGGCAAGATGTTGGATGGCGCCCGAAACACCGATACTCACGAGAAGCCTGGGCGAAACCGATACGCCCGTCTGGCCAATCTGGTGGCGATACTCCAGCCAACCCGCCTCCACGACGGGACGCGTGCAACCAAGCTCGGCACCCAGGGCATCGGCGAGCCTTCGCATCAGCGGCAGGTTTTTCTTGGAACCAATGCCACGACCCACCACGACAAGGCGCTCGGCATCGGCAATCGAAGCCTGCTGCCCCCACTCCTCGGCGGGAATCGAGATCTCGACACGGGCCTTAACGTCTTCCGCAAGCATCACCTGGGTGATCGCGCCGGAACGGCCGTAGTCGAAGTCGGGCGCCTTAAAGATGCCGGGACGAACCGTTGCCATCTGCGGACGGTGGTTGGGGCAAATGATGGTGGCCATCAAGTTGCCGCCAAACGCCGGGCGCGTCTGCTGCAGTAGGCCCGACTCCGCATCCATCGAAAGCACGGTGCAGTCGGCCGTAAGACCCGTCTGCAAACGCACGGCAACGCCGGGTGCCAGTTCGCGACCAAAAGCGGTCGCACCATATAGGATGGCCTCGGGTTTGCGTTCGGCTACCAAATCGCAGATCAAGCGGGCGTAGACCTCCGCATCGTTTTGGCGCAGGCGCTCGTCGCGACAGGCCAGGACTTCGTCGGCGCCCGCGCAAACCAGATGCTCCAGGTCCCCAAGCGAGCCCTCGGGGCTCATGCCGACCAGTGCCACCAGACGGCAGCCGCGAGCATCGGCAAGCTCGCGCCCCTTGCCCATGAGCTCGTAGGCCACGGGAGCCACGGCATCGTGCTCGTCAGTCTGCACGAAGACCCAAATGTCTCGATATGCATCAAGGTCCACCGTACCAGCGGCCTCGTCACGCTCGATCGAGATAGCGTTGACGGGGCAGGCGTCGACGCACCCACCGCATAGGATGCAGCCGTCGGTTACGCGGGCGCATCGGCTGGGTCGCTCGCCTTCCACTACGATGCCGCCCGAGGCACAGGCGCGAACGCAGCGACCGCAGCCGATACAGGCTTCGCTATCGATAATCAGTCCGCTCATTTATGCCATCCCCTCGATAATCTTGGCAAGCTTTGCCGCCTGCTCGGACGCCGTCCCCTCAACGGTCTCGCACGTTTGGTCACGGTCGGGCACAAACGAGCGCACGACCTGTGTCGGCGACCCGGCAAGGCCGCAACGCGCGGGGTCGGCGTTCACGTCGGCGGCACTGACCACGCGCACGTCCGCCTCCTCTGCCGCGCGAATACCGGCAATACTCGGCATACGCAACTGGCCAATCTCCTTGGCAGTCGTCATCGCGCACGGCATCTCAAGGTACACCGTCTCCTCGCCGGCATCGCATCCGTGAACGAGCGCCAGCGAGCCACAGGTCGTAAAGTCCGCGCTCTGCACGCAACTCACGTCGGTCACGCAGGGAATCTCAAAGGCACCGGCAAGCTCGGAACCAATCTGGGCCGTATCGCCATCCACCGCCATCTTGCCGCAGATGAGCAGATCGAAGTCCTCGTCGAGCGCCTCGATGCCGCATTTGAGAGCATAGGTGGTCGCCAGGGTATCGGCACCTGCAAAGGCGCGATCGGTCAGCAGCAGCGCGTCGTCGGCGCCTCGAGCGATGCAGTCGCGCAGCAGCGATTCGGTCGCGGGGATGCCCATCGACACCACCGTCACGCGCACGTCCATGCCAAAGCCGATAAAGTCGTCCTTCAGCGCCAGCGCGCATTCTAGGGCACTTGCATCGAAGGGATTAATGACCGCCTGCTTGCCATCGCGCACGATGGTATTGGTCTTGGGGTCCATCTTGACCTCGGTGCTGCCCGGCACCGCCTTGACGCACACCACCATATGGAAATCGCTCATCTTCACGCGCCCCCTTTCTGGACGAGCTCATCCAAGAGCTTCTCCGAAAACAGGTTACCGCGACCCAGCTGCCCGGCAGGATCGAGCTGGAGCTTGAGCCGCGCCGACTCGACCATGGCCTCGTGACCGTACATCGTCTCCAAGAAGCCCGCCTTGATCTTGCCGACGCCATGCTCGGCAGAAACGGCACCGCCCATAGCCGTTACCTCCGCAGCCCACTGGGCAAACAGCTCGCCACCGCGACGGTAGTCCTGCGCATCGCGCGGCAGGATGTTCACATGCAGATGGTTGTTACCGATGTGCCCCCAGGCAGCAGATTCAAGCCCGCTTTCGGCCAGTGTGCGGCGATAGAGGGCCACGACATCGGCAAGGCGTGCATTGGGCACCGACATATCCGAACCCAGTTTGGTGATGGTGGGATCCGTGCGGCGACGCTCGTCGATAAGCATATTGACGCTCTCGGGGACCGCATGGCGGAAGAACCGCTGGCACTTGCGATCGACCTCGGTGCGCGCGACCCATGTCGCATCGTCGCTGCCGCCCGCAAGCTCCAGTACCCACCCCAAGTGATACAGCTCCTCAGTCGCCTGAACTTCGTCGTCGCAGTCGAGCTCCACGTAGACACAGACCTTGGCCTCTTTGTCGAGCGCCGGCAGCGAGGCGAACGCGGTCGACTGCTCACGCTGACGACGCAGGATATCCAGGGCGCCAGCGTCGAAGTACTCGATGGCAGCCGCGTGGGACAGGACGGGACGCACAGAATCGGTGAAGGACACGGCCTTGTCTTCGCTGTCAAAGAAACAGCTCACGCCCCAAACGACCGCAGGCGCCGCCTGCAGGGCAATCTCGAGCTCGGTGATGACGCCGATTGTGCCACACGCGCCGATAAACAGATCGATGGCATCCATATCGTCAGCAACGAAATAGCCCGAAGCATTTTTGGTCTTGGGCATGGTGTAGTCGGGAAGGTCGAGCTCGAGCGTACGGCCCGCTGCCGTTACGAGCGACAGGTGGCGGCCCTGGGCAAAAGCCTCGCCGCGCTGAAGCTCAAGCAAATCGCCATCAGCCAGTGCGACGTGGAGTCCCGTGATATGTGGGCGCACGGGACCGTAGGCGTAGCTGCGGGCACCAGAGGCGTTACATGCCGCCATGCCGCCCAGACAGGCAGACGTCTCGGTGGGATCGGTGGGAAAGAACCGCTCGGGGGCCTCTTGGAACTCCTCGTAGGCCTCAAGCGATGCCTGGTCCCAACCAGCAGTCGGCAGCACCTTCTTGCTCAGCTGCTTGCGCAGCTCCGAGAGCACAACGCCCGGCTCCACGCGCAGCAGAAATTGGCCTTGTTCATCGCGGCGAAGGCCCAAGTAGCGATTCATACGGGAAGTATTGAGGATATGCCCGCCGTGGGGCACGGCACCGGCGGCAAGGCCGGTTCGGGCGCCCTGAACCGTTACCGGGACACGCTCGGCATGGAGCTTTTCCAAAATGGCACGGACCTCGTCTTCCGTTGTCGGAAACGAGATGCTCGAGGCCTCGCCCGATGCGCGAGACTCATCGCGACCATACTCTTCGAACTCGTCGGTGAAGGGTTTGATGGTTGCAGACACGCGAACTCCCCCTTTAGCTAACTACAGTGTTTGCAGGGAGATGTTACCGCATCGTTTCGTCGACGTGTTCGAGACCGTCTCCATAATTGGCGATTTTTACGTTCGTGCAATTCGGCGAGCGGCTGGATTTCCTCGACAGACGATGCTTTTGACACATATGGCCCCGCCGTCGCCGACCGCGCGATTGTCGCTCGAAAAAAGTTGGAGTATTTTTTGCCGCCTTTTACCTGCGGAGACACCAATCCGTCAAGCATTTGGTCAGCAATTGGTCAAGTAGCGGCTGATACCGTCGGCATCGACAGCCAAAACCGACAGAAGTTTTGGCCCCAGAAGCAGGGAGGTTCCCATGGCATATTATTGGCCCCAGTACGGCATCGCCATCGAAGTCGACGACGATCCCCATCTCCTGCCTTTCGACGAAGAGGCATTCCCCGATACGACGGTCTACCACGTTACCACCGATGTGATCTGCGACCCCGAGTCGTTCTCGGCGCTCGCCCACCACATCGCGCATATCCACGACATCGAGCTCCCTCCCAACTTCGACGAGCTCGTCTACTCGCGCCGCCTGATGCTTCACATGCTCTTTGGAGCGGACCCGTCCACCTTTGCGCGCATCTATACCGCCAAGGATGCCGCATGAGCGCGAAGAAGCCACCCCGCTTTGCAGGCCTGGGTCGTCGCAAGAAGCTCATCGTTGCCTGCTTGGCCATCGTCTTTGCCCTTGTCGCCGTAGGACTATACGCTTGGCAGTCGCAGCCCGTACCCGAGGCGGGCGCTTCGGTTACGACGGCCGAGGGCAAAACGCGTCAGGAAATCCAAGATGAGCTCGACGCCACCGTCCGCGACAACATGATGACGATTTCGGTCGCACCGGTCGCTCAGCTGCAGGAGGACGGCAAGCTGCGCGTCAACGTGCAAAACGTCCAAGACAATAAATTTCCCCAGCGATTCCGCGTCATCCAAAACGACGAGACCATGTACGAATCCGGTGTGGTCGAGACCGGCAAGACAATCGAGACGTGCCCCGCCGGCGACATCAAAGAAGGCGAGGCGTACATCGAGATCCAGGCACTCGATACAAAGACCCTCGACAGCCACGGCAATCCGACACGTGTCAAGGTGCGGGTTGAGCAAGCCGAGAACTAGCTTTCCGGCCGACGCGACACCGAACGCAATTCACCAGCATTCGTCCAATCATCGCGGGGACGGCCCGCGGCGAATAGAAAGGAACGACCATGGACATCACCAGAAACATGAACGGAGCCAGAGCACTCGTCGTGGGCGCAGGGCTCGCGCTCGCGCTCGCAATGGGCGCCGCCCCGACGCCAGCTATGGCAGCCGGGCGCGTTGGAACCACGAAAGTAATGGTCAGGACCGAGATCGACAACGTTGAGTTCAAAGTTCCGACAGTTATTCCCTTCGTCGCCAAGGCCGACGGCACGCTTCAGGGCCCCTCAGAAGACGCGACCACCATCGACAATCATTCGGCCTACGGCATCCATGTCACCAACATGAAGATCGACGCCATGAACACCTGGACCATTGCCGCCGACGCCAAGGCCGGAACCGCGCAGAACTCCATCGACTTTAAGGTCGGCCCCGACGGAGCGCTCCAGAACGCCAGCACCGCAATGCAGGGGACGGGCCTCGATCTTTCCAAGAATGCAGCCTTCGACATGGGCTACCAGGGCATTGCCGGCGGCACGGACAAGATTAAGCTCAAGACAAGCGGAAACGTCGCCCGCGTCACGCGCGACATCTTCCGCGTAACCGGCGAAGGCGATCAGGTTGCAACGATCACCTGGACGGTCGAGCCCGGTGCGCACACGGCATAAGGCCGTCGCCCTGGCCGCCGCCGTCAGCATCCTAGCGTTTGGGCCAGCCATGGCCTTTGCCCAGCAAGAACAGGCTCAGGCCGCCACGCAAGTGACGGTCGACCTCTCGGAGCTCGACCGCGGCGACCGCGAGGAACCGTTGGCGCAGACAGGCGACAGACGATGGCTCTTGGCAGCAGGCGCCACAGCAGCAGGCGCGGGAACCGCCGGCCTCGGTCTGCACATCAAACGCAGCCAGAAACAAAACACGGACAGACCGCACTAAATTAGCTAAGGAGACCCCATGGCATCGAAGAACCTTTTGCCCGTCGTCGCACTCTGCGGCGCGCTCGCAACCGGAACGCCTGTCGCCGCTTGGGCGACTCCCGCCATGGCAGACTCCTTACCAGCAGCCCTAAGTTCTGCACCAAATCCGTCGAGCGCCATTGCGTGCAAGCGTTTTTCGATCGCACAAGCCGCGATCTCAACCTCGGGATGCCTTCGTCGTAATACGGACGGCTCGATAGTCGTGGATATCAAGCGTTCGAACAAGGCAAACGGCTCCCAGACTGGGTGCGCCGTCTGCACGTGGCGCTCGGTTGTGCTCGATGCGGATGGCGATCCATGCAATTTAGAGCTGCGCATCGACATCGCTTCGGTCGATGACTCGGCGAACGGAGCGAAGGTCGCCTTCGACGGTACGTTTTTCGAGAAAGGAGGCGGTATATGTCTGGGCTGCGCCGCCGCGAATGCAGACGACACGCAGCCCACCCTCTCATTCACGGCATCGTTGCGGCTGACCAAAGCCGGCACCGATGCCATCGCGGCGGGAGAAGCGTCCCTGCTGTTCTACGCCGTCAGCACCAAAGACACAGACGCTCATTTCGAGAAGCCAGCCGGATCACTCAGCCTTACACGAGGGATAGAGGCAGGCCCTATTGAAATCGATGCCCACGCGCAAAGCAGGCAACGCATTCTTGCCGACCCGGCGCTTCTCGAAATGGAGTGGAACGGATCAGGAGCCATCGGAATTCTCCCCTCCGCGCTTGACGCCAAGACGCTCCCCTCAAACGACGAACCCATCAACGCAACCATACGAGAAGAGAGCGCGGACAAAGAAGCAGGTGCGGGCGACACGCCGTCGCCGACAAACAGCGTCCCAGCTTCTCTCGAAGCATCGAATGAGCCCGCTGCCGTTCCAAACGACCCCGAGCTCGCGGACAGTCTGGGGCTTGCTGATCCTCAAGAAATTGATGAGGGTAACTGCTGCGTGCTTGCCGCGCTCGACCACACAGAGGTCATCGACGCTGCGAACATCGAAGTTGCCGCCGCCAATCAGCCCGTCCGCAAGTCGGCCATCATCGCATTTCCCGAATCCATCGAAGTCGTCTTTTTGCCATCGGGCGAGGTCGTGGCCCCAACACTGCTCACCTTGTTGGGCGCCAAGAATACTCGAAACGAAATTAAAAAGGTCACGGTTGTCGACCCTGTAACCACCGCTAAACTGCGTCTATACGCCGTTGCCCCAGACGGAGGCAAGACCTTGGAATTCGATGGCGACACACTCCTAGCCTGGCGACGTCTGGACATTATGCAAGACGTCTCGTATCAGATCGAACTCGTAGGGTTTGATCGTGCCCGCGATGCCAATATCATCGCCGCGGCTATTGAATCCCCACAGCGGCTTATGACGTTGCGCTTTGACTACTATCCCTATGTCCCGACAACCACCTGAGGCTTAAATGCTGCGCACCATTCCTAATACCACTTATATAACGTATTAGATGAGTCGCGATGTGCCTCGCATTTCGTTCTGCTACGATTGCCACGTTGGCATCAATACAGGAGGGCTCATGCCGGGCTTGGGAACAATCATCAACGTTGTGCTTTTAGTTGCGGGCGGTCTTTTGGGATTAGCGGGCGGCCGCTTCATTACACCGCGCATTCAAGACACGCTCATGAAAGCATCGGGGCTGTGCGTCCTGTTTATCGGCCTTGGCGGCACCATGCAAAAGATGCTCCTTATCGATGGGAAGGCGCTGGCGACCACTGGTACCACCATGCTCATTGTCTCGTTCGCTCTCGGCTCGCTCATCGGCGAGGCCATCAACTTGGAGGCCGCCATTGAGAACCTTGGCGAATGGCTCAAGCGCAAAACCGGCAGCGAGGGCGATAACGAGTTCACCAACGCTTTTGTCTCGACTTCACTCACCGTGTGTATCGGCGCCATGGCCATTGTGGGATCGATCCAGGACGGCCTGCTCGGCGACTGGTCCACGCTTGCCCTCAAGGGCGCGCTGGACTGCATCATCGTCTGCACCATGACGGCGTCGCTTGGCCGCGGCTGCATTTTCTCCGCCCTGCCCGTCGCCGTGTTCCAGGGGACGATCACGCTGTTTGCCGGCGCACTCTCCCCCATCATGACTACGGCAGCCCTCGACAGCCTTTCGCTCGTAGGCTCCATGCTCATCTTCTGCGTCGGCGTCAACCTCATCCGTCCTCAGACCTTCCGCACGGCCAATATGCTCCCCTCCGTCGTCATCGCCGTCATCTACGCCCTCCTGTTCTAAATCTATCTACGCAGCAGTATCTCGAACACCTGTTTGATGCTGTGCTATGATGTGAGGTCACCGAAGCTGCGTTAGGAGAGGAGAAGCGGTGGCCGACCAGGACATCAAGATGCTCATCGAGCGCATTATGGCCGAGGCCCGGACCCATCAGTCCGCCCGTTTCTCACATGAAGTCTACGCAGACGAGCCGATTCTCAAGACCGGCCGACAGATGCAGAATTTCCTCCCCGACCAATACCGCAAGATGCGTGAGATATCGCGCTGGCAGGATGACCCCAAGGGCGGTGCGGGCCGCTGGCTTTCGGAAGCCGAGCTTTTCTACCGCCAAGGCCTGCTGATGGCCGACTTTGAGGACGACTGCCCCTACAACGGCACCTTTAACTCGTACTTTCCCACCTACAATGCCATGAGCGATCGACAGTTGCGCGGCTACTTTACCTGGCGTGCCCAAGTGCGTCGCGGAACCGTCGAGGAAACGTCTACGTCCTTTGCCTTCCTGTATCTCTATGAGCTGATTTGCGGCATTGGCGTAGATAATCCGCTCGATGGTTTTAACAAGATCAAGGCTTTTTGGGATGTCTATCGCGCCTTCGAGCCCGGCATTGATCGGTTTGCACGCGTGTGGTTGCAGGACTACGCCGTGTTCCACGGGCTCGACCCCAAGCTGCTTTGTGACTCTAAAACCGTCATATTCGATAACGCCCTTATCGAGCTGCGGCGCGCGGCACGAGACCTTGTACCAGCACCGGCGCCGTCCGGCCAGACCCCTACGCGTCGCAAAACCTCCGAACCCACACTCCCCCTTCCGCCCGATGAGGAGCGCGAGGAGCGACTCATGGCCGCCATCAACGCGCTCTCCACGTACAACCTCAATAACTCACGGCTCGATCGCAGCCACCACCGCGATCTGCGCCACGTGGCATGCTCCGCGTACGTCCGCATGGCGCGCTACTATGACACGCACCGAAAGACCGGTATCGTGGCGAGCTTGTTTGGGGAGGAGACGGCCATGCCCTATACCATGTTTGCATCGGCCGTGTTCTTTGCACCCGAGCGCCACGAGGACTGCGAATACCGTCTTGACCCCATCCATATCTACCGCTGTCAAAACGGCTTTTGGGAATGTCTGCGGATTCATGGCAGCAGGCAAAAGAGCAGCAAGCTTGGTGAGATGATGCGCGCCTGTGATCGGCGCCTGCGCCTGGCCTTGGACCCCGCTCACCCCCTTAAGGAAGAAAAGGTCCCCAAATATTTGGCCAAGATCATCGATGACGAGATCGTGGCATGGCTGTCGTGGGATGCCGCGCACCAGCCCGTCAAGATTGATATCGACCTGAGCCAGCTGGGGCACATTCGGAGCGCCGCCGCGCAAACGCGCGAAGCGCTTTTAATCGATGAGGAGCGCGAGGACGGCGCACCTGTGGAAGCCGAGGCAGCGGACTCAGGGCAACCGGAAGCCGAGCCCGTAGCCGACGCGATTGTCGAGGCGGTCGCGGCACCCATTCGGCAGGACGAGACCGACGAGCCAACCATATCCACCGAACAGTTTGGTGTCGTGGCACCGCTTCTCGCGCCGACGCCCGCGTTCGCAGCTGTTGCGCCCGCTGACGCCACGAACGAACTCACGCCTGCCGCAGACGCCTATCTCCGCGCGCTGCTCGAGCACAACGCAGTACAGGCGGAATCGGCGGTAGTGCAATCGGGGCAGAGCGAGGACATGCTCGTCGACAGCATCAACGAGGCGCTCTTTGACCTGGTGGGCGACACCGTAATTGAATTTAGCGCGGCAGGGCCGCAGATTATCGAGGACTACGAAGCAGACGTGAGAGGATACCTAGACCATGAGTGATACCGCATCCGCAGCGCCCCGTGTACCCAAACGCGTCGCCGCCGTTATCCTTAACTCGCTCAAGGGCGGCGTGGTCCCGCGCATCGGCCTTCCCTATATCACCGTGGGTCGCGAGGTCGAGATTCGCGCCCTGCTCACCGATTTGAGTCTCATCGCCGATGGCGGCGCGAGCTTCCGCTTCTTAGTCGGTCGCTACGGCGCCGGCAAGAGCTTCTTGCTTCAGACCATCCGAACGCATGCCATGGGCGAGGGATTCGTCGTCGCTGATGCCGACCTTTCCCCTGAGCGCCGCCTGCAGGGCGGTCAGGGACAGGGCCTTGCCACCTACCGCGAGCTCATCCGCAACATATCGACCAAGACGCGCCCTGAGGGCGGTGCGCTCAACCTTATTCTGGATCGCTGGGTCGCCTCGTGCGCCGACGTCGACGAGTCGGTCGTCAATGCCCAACTGGCCCCGCTCGAGGAGATGGTCCACGGCTTCGACTTCACCCGCATGCTCCGCCGCTATCGCACGGCCGTATCCGAGGGCGACGAAGAAGCCATGAGCCGCGTGACCAAATGGATCCGCGGCGAATACCGCACCAAGAGCGAGGCCCGCGCCGAACTGGGGTCCTCAACCATCATCAGCGATGACGACTGGTACGACTACGTCAAACTCATCGCGCGTTTTTTGGTTTGCAGCGGCTACAAGGGCATGCTGGTGCTCATCGACGAACTCGTGAATCTGTATAAGATTCCCAACGCCATCACGCGCCAGTACAACTACGAGAAGATCCTGACCATGTACAACGACACACTTCAGGGCAAGGCGCAGTACCTGGGCATGATTATGGGCGGCACGCCAACCTCCATCGAAGACCGCCGCCGCGGCGTGTTCTCCTACGAGGCTCTGCGCAGCCGACTCGCTCAGGGTCGCTTTGCGCGCGAGGACCTTAAGGACATGCTCGCGCCCATCATCCGTCTGCAGCCACTCACCTACGAGGAGCTGCTGGTGCTGATCGAAAAACTCATGCAAATTCACGCCGGCTACTTTGGCTGGACGCCCACGCTTACCGAGAACGACTTGGTGGACTTCCTCAAGATCGAGTTCGGTCGCGTAGGGGCCGACACGCATCTGACGCCGCGTGAAGTCATTCGTGACTTTATCGAGCTGCTCGACATCCTATGCCAAAACCCCGACGCCAACGTGGCCGAGCTGCTGCAAAGCGTCGGCGGCGACGCGCTGGCGACGGCAGCCGCAACAGGTGACACCGATACCGCAGGCGGCGACCGTAACTTCGCCGAATTCACCATCTAACCTGCCAAAAAGAGACAGGTTTATTTTGGCAGGTTTTATCTGGGAAAACGTTGAGGCAGTCATGCAGCAAGCCGTTGCCAGCCGCGCTGAGAGATTCGTTTTTGAGAGGAGGCCCCGTGAACGCCTTTGACCGCTACGCCCCGTTTATCCAAGACTTCATCTACTCCCACGATTGGGAGAGTCTGCGCTCTATCCAGGTTGCGGCAGCAGATGCCATCTTTAACACACAAGACAATGTGCTCCTAACGGCATCCACAGCTTCCGGCAAAACCGAAGCGGCCTTCTTTCCCATCCTGACCGAGTTTTGGGAGAACCCGCCCGCAAGCGTGGGCGCCCTCTACATTGGCCCCCTCAAGGCGCTCATCAACGATCAGTTCGTCCGCCTCAACGACCTCTGCGAAGAAGCCGACATCCCCGTCTGGCACTGGCATGGCGACGTTTCGCAGTCGCACAAGGCAAAGCTCATCAAAAAGCCGAGCGGTATCTTGCAGATTACGCCCGAGTCGCTCGAGGCGCTCTTGATCCATAAGCACATGGCGATTCCGCACATGTTCTGCGATCTGCGCTACGTCGTCATCGACGAGGTCCATTCGCTTATGCGCGGCGATCGAGGCGGGCAGACGCTCTGCCTTATTGAGCGCCTGTCGCGCATGGCCGACGTACAACCCCGCCGCATTGGCCTTTCGGCTACCATCGGCGACCCCGAGCGCACGGGTGCCTTTCTCTCGCAGGGAACGGGACGCGACTGCGTTATCCCTCGTTTTGAGGAACCGCGCCGCGTGTGGCGTATCTCCATGGAGCACTTCTACAACTCGGGTCCCCAGGCGCAGCAGCGGGGATTCAAGAGCATGGGTCCTCAAGAGGCCGAAGTGCTTGCATGCGAGCGCATTGAGGCAGCGGCACCCGCGGCACTGCCCGTCAGCACCCAAGACATGCGCCATAGCGGACAACTCACACAGGAGGAACGCCGCCAACGTCGCGAGCAGGCACGGGGCAAGGCTGCCCCCAAGGACAGTCGCGCTTCCTCGGCCCCCGAGGGCGAAGTCGACATTCCCCGAGCACCCGAACAGGCATTACTCAACCCCACCGACACAGCACCAGACAACGCCGACCCCGGCATGGGCTATATCTTCGAACACACCCGCGGCCGCAAGTGCCTGGTCTTTGCCAACTCGCGCGAAGAGGCGGAGGCCGTATGCTCCATGCTGCGCAGCTACTGCGAAAGTCGACACGAGCCCGACCGTTTCCTCATCCATCACGGCAATCTTTCGGCATCGTTGCGTGAGACGGCAGAAGAGCTTATGCGCGACGAGGAACAGGCACAGACGACCGTTACCACCTCTACGCTGGAACTCGGCATCGATATCGGCCGTCTGGAGCGTGCGTTTCAGATCGATGCGCCGTTTACCGTCAGCTCCTTTTTGCAGCGAATGGGCCGCACGGGGCGCCGCGATCTTCCGCCCGAGATGTGGTTTGTCATGCGCGAGGAAGAGCCCGAGCCGCGCACGATGATGCCTGAAACGATACCTTGGAAACTCCTCCAGGGCATCGCGCTCGTACAACTCTATCGCGAGGAAAAGTGGGTCGAGCCGCCTGAGCTCGATCGACTCCCCTACAGTCTGCTCTATCACCAGACCATGTCGACCCTCGCCAGCACCGGAGAGCTCACGCCGGCGGAACTTGCCCAGCGCGTGCTCACGCTCAGCTATTTCCATCGCGTCTCGGCCGATGACTATCGCGTGCTGCTGCGTCACCTCATCAAGATCGACCACATCCAGGTCACCGAGGGCGATGGGCTCATCGTGGGCCTCGCGGGCGAGCGCATCATCAACAACTTTAAGTTCTACGCCGTGTTCCAGGAAAACGAGGAGTTCACCGTTCGCAGCGAGTCGGCCGAGTTGGGCACGATCGTCAACCCCCCTCCACCCGGTGAGCGCATCGCCATCGCCGGACACTGCTGGATTGTCGAGGAAGTGGACTGGAAGCGCCACACCGTCTTTGCCACGCAGGTCAAGGGCCGTGTGCCGGCATACTTTGGCGATTGCCCCGGAGACATCAATACACACGTACTCGAGCGCATGCGCAAGGCGCTCAACGAACATGCCACGTATCCGTATCTTATGGGTAACGCGCGGGCCCGCTTGGCGCAGGCTCGCCATACGGCTGAGATTTCTGGTGCGGGAACTAGGCCGCTCATTAACCTGGGCGGCGACACCTGGGCGCTCTTCCCCTGGTTGGGAAGCTACGCCTTTCTGGCGCTCGAGCGTATGCTTAAAATCAAATGCGCAGCTGAGCTGGGCCTTCGCGGACTCGACCCGTCACGCCCGTACTTTATGCAGTTTAAGATGAAGGCCGACGAGGAGACGTTCTTTGAGGTACTCGCCGCCGAGGCCGAGAAAGACTTCGATCCCATCGAGCTCGTCTATCCTGGCGAGGTGCCTTACTTTGACCGCTACGACGAGTTTGTTCCCGAAGAGCTCGTGCGCAAGGGCTTTGCCGAAGGCGTGCTCGACATAGAGGGCATGAAGCAGCGCGTCCTCAGCTGGCGCGACCACGCCTAAGACCAGTCTTTTTGGGACGGAGAGACTTACTTGTCGTGAAGGGCGGTGCCGAGGAAGTCGGTGTCGAAGGGCACGGCTTCGGCAAAGACATAGTCGCCGTCGCTGGCGATGAGCAGGTAGTTCTCCTCGCCGCCGAACTCCGCATCGCCACAGGGGACCACCCAGACATGGGCGAATACCTCGAGTGCCGTGGCAGCGCAGTCGCGCAGGAACGTCACATCGCTCCCCTCGTTTGTGCTTACGATATTGGCAACGTAGACGCCACCGACAATTAGGCTGCCCCGCACCAAACGCAACGCCTCAACCGTCGCCAGCTCGCGTACGGGCTCGGCACCGCCAAAGCAATCGCTCACGACCACGTCGTAGCGACGATGACCAACACTCGTCACGCCCAGATAAGAGCGAGCCTCAGCGGTTATCACCCGCAGGCGATCGCCCGCCGTGCACTCCAGCTCGTCCAGATAGAACCAGCGGCGCGCCAGGCGCGTAATCTCTCCGTCATACTCGATGACGTCCATGCGCAAGCCCTCGTGCGACATCAGCGCGAACTTGGGATAGGCAAACCCGCCGCCACCCAGCATAAGCATGCGGTTGATACCGTGACCATAAGCATCACGCATCGCATCCTCGGACTCAAACACGTCGTCAAACGCACGATAGTACGCAAAGACGGGCTCCGCCCAACGCTCACCAACGTAACTTGCGCTTTGGTAGACGCTGCCTTGCACCAACACGCGAATCTCGTCGCCGCCCTCATCGTGCACGCGTTTCACACGCGCCAACCCATTGCGGGTTCGCGCAACCTGCAGACAGGCAGCACGAACAGCGACAGCGGCCGCACCAAGCGCCGCGGCTCCCAGAGCAACACCGGCAACGACGCCAGCAGAAACACTCGGCTTGTTCATCTAGAGCTCCTTTTGCAGATAGAGTCCATGGTCGCAAAAACCCAAATGGCGATAGTACTCGCGCGTACCGATTGCGCTAATCACGTTGATACGCGTATAACCCGCATCCCGGGCAATCTCGCACGCACGCTCTACGAGCAAACGCCCCAATCCATGGTGCTGGGCTGCCTGGCCTTGATCTCCCACGCGCGCCGCCATGCCATACACGTGCACCTCGCGAATCATCGCCTCGTCCGGTGTCGTCGGCAACTCATCCGCATGCGCGGCAACAAAAGCACGATCGGGCAGAGACAGACGCAAAAAGCCCGCGATCTTGCCCTGCGGCGTCACCCACTGCAAAAAGCGCTCGTGCGTCACCGGCGTCTCGTACGCCACTTCCTCGTCAAGGGTCAGCTCATGCAAGTCGGCGCCCGCCGTGCTAATCTCGCGATAGCGAATCTCACGCACTGTCGCGCCTTCCCCACGAGCCGACAAGCGGTTTTCAACGAGCTGACGCAGGTTGGGCTTCTTGTTGCCCACCATGATGTCGTCGGAGCTAAAGTCGCGGATCATGCGACTGATGCGGCAGAACGCCGGCGTCACCACGATGTCGTCGGCCAACACATCGAGCAGCTCTTCCTCGGTATAGGGACGCCACTCGCCGCGCTCATAGCAGCCCACCAGACGCGAGCCCTCGATGAGCGCGCACGGGTAGACCTTGACCTCGTCGGGCATAAAGGCCCCTTCGGTCATAAAGCGCTCGTAGTCGCGCTTGTCCCCCTCGGGTGTGGCGCCCAATAAGTTGAGCATAAAATGCGCATGGATCTTAAAGCCAAAGAGGCGCGCAAGCGAAAACGCCTGCTCGATCTGAGCCACCGAAATGCGACGCTCGTTGATATCGAGCAAATGCTGGTCGAGGCTCTGGATGCCCATCTGAATCTTGGTGCAGCCCAGACGACGAATGGGCGTGAGCGCCTGTGGCGTCACGGCATCGGGGCGGGTCTCGATAACGAGCCCCACCACGCGATGCTTCGCCGTCTCGTTGATGCGCTGCTGACGCTCAAGCTCCTCCATCGTTGCCGTCTGCCACTCGGCAGCCTCGCCCCATGGCGTACCGGGGCCGTACAGACGACGCACTGCGCGGTTATAGCCACCAACGACAGCATCCACACGCCCCTGCTCGTCGGCAACGCCGCTCGCAAGCTCGGCCTCGTCGGTCGCAATGCCGGCAGCCCGATAGCGCTCGCGGCGCTCTGTTACCACCGGCGGCAGGGCATCGGCGGGAGCGTCATCGAGCAGGCGCCCTGCCTCGGCACGGCTGATGCCCGGACGCGCCAACATGGGGTTTGCCGCCACACCGGCGACGGCATCGTCATTGAGCGCACGGAAAAGCTCCGACATAAACCACGTCTGATACCCTTGCGGATAGTCGCTCCAGGTACCGCCGAGCACAATGAGCTCTATCTTGTCGGTCGCATGTCCCATCTGCGAAAGCGCGGTCAGACGAGCGCTCACCTGCAGATACGGGTCGAAGCAGTTTTGCTCCGCACGGGCGCACGCCGGCTCGGCGTGCAGATAGCTTTTGGGCATGCGCAGATCGTTGGGGCAAAACAGGCAATCGCCCGAGCATGGCCAGGGCTTGGTAATGACGGTAATGGTCGCCACGCCCGAGGCCGTTCGGCGCGGCTTCATACGCAGGACCTGCAGCAGTTGACGCTCCAGATCGGAATCGACATTCCACGCAGCCCACCGAACCGGCTCCTCACGTTTAACCCGCTGGTAGAACGGCAGCAGACGGCGCTTGGCCAAATCGCGTTTGTCGGCACCCTCACGGCGCGCCTCGGCATGTATCAGTTTGACGAGCGCTTTGTCGTCCACGGTCTCGCCGCGACGCAGAGCCTCGAGTATGTTCAAGATAATCTGTTCCATGTCCCCATTGTAAAGGCAAAGGCGCCGAAGCCCGTCACGGCTCCGGCGCCTCCATCAAAGAGCATGCCTATATGTACCGATCTCCGAAAACCGCATGTCACTCCGGATCAAACGACATGTCGCCCGAACCGACCTCAAAACGATACGTAGCAGACTTATCGCCGTTATCGAATTCAAGATTCAAAATGGTCTCGCCGTCGTAGCCAAGCGGAAGGAAATCGCTCTCAAAGTCGCCGCTGCCCAAGGTGAGGCTCGCCTTAAAGCCCGTCGAGTTCGGAACCGTCATCTCCACATCGCCCGAGCCCACACTCACGTCCATCGACTTCGCGGGGGCCTGGTAGAGCTCGAACGTCACATCGCCCGAACCGACCTCGGCATTCAGGGTATCGGTCACGGTGCCCGTAAACTCAACGTCTCCAGAGTCCAAAGTCAGGTTGAGGTCATGACACGCAATGCCCGCGACCGTCAGGTCACCCGATCCTACATTCGCTGTAATGCCCACCATGTTATCGGCAACTTCGCGCGGCAGTTCGACGGTAACCGTGCGGTCAATGGCGCGCTCGTCATCGCAATCGAACTGGCGAATCTTGAGCGTAGAGCCCTTGATTTCGGCCAGGTTCTGGGTTGCCGCATCGAAGGCAACGGTCCCCGTTGCCACGCGACCGCTTTCAATTACGCGCACTGGCCCGCTGGAGACGTGTTTGACCTCGACCGTGCCCGACGTCACGTCCAAGTCAAGCGATGTGAACGCGTCGGCATCAAAGGTTTCGCTCGAAAGCTGCTGAGGCTGAGCGGAATAGTTACCGCCATCCAAAAGATCGTCCTCGTCAACCGCATCGTCCATACCAGAGAAGCCGGATACAACATCGTCGAGATCCCACGGGCCATCAAAATGAATCAAAGTCCGCGAAATGCCAAAGACAAGCCCGATGATGAGCACAAACGCTCCGATGCCAACGCCCAAGCGTACCTTGGATTCATGCGAAAGCTTCATCATTCATCACTCTCTTTGGCAATCGGCTCAGCGGTAGTCGCGGTAGCCACGTCAGCATCAGATTCCGCAGAAGTATCCTTCCCCTGGGCCTTGACCGCCACCGACGCCGAACCAACCTGAATATCCCCGCGCGCCCAATCGCCATCGAGCGCACGCGCCACCCAGTGATAGATGGGAATCGTAAAGAAGATCAGTGCGGCAAAGGGGCCGGCACCAAACAGGAACATCAGCAAAAAGAACAGCAGCCAGCACACGGCCCAATACGGGAACGACTGGAACGGGCCCTTCACCGGAGTCGAGCCAACCGCACCGCCACTCGTCGCCTGCGCCGTAGCGGCATTGGCGGCCTGTGCACTCCAGCTTGCCGCTTGCGCCGCCTTGGCGGCGGCATCACTCGCCTGCGTTGCCGCCTCGGTGGCACGTGCCGCCGCCTCATGGGTGCGTGCGCGCTCTGCCGCCTCGGCCTCGCGTTGGCGAGCGCGGTCCTCGTTCTCAAACTCGATATCGTCCTCAATCTCGTCGCTCGGATTGAGCAACTCGTCCAAGCTCACGCCATAGAGTTTGGCGAGCGAGATCAGGTTCTCGGTATCGGGTGAGCTCTCCGCGCGCTCCCATTTACTGACCGCCTGGCGCGACAGCCCCAGCTTTCGCGCCAGCCCTTCTTGGCTAAAGCCTTTGCTGCGGCGAAGGTCGGCGAGCCGCTGCGCAGTTTCTACATTCATGGTTCCTCCTATGTGATGCCAGCCGTGCCGCCGGACCGTTTTTGTTCTTAAGGCGCCTTGCACAGTTAAAAATCTATCCGCCACCGCCAAAAACATGCCACCTATTCTAGTGAGATTTTTGACAACCGGCGGTTGCGGGTGCATATGAGCTGCGGAAATGTGTCCAAACAAAGCAATGACCCGTAGCTTGGTTGTCCCCGTTGCGGCGTTAACGGTAGTATGGTCGTACTGTTAATTCCGCACCGCCAACGGAGGGAGTTCCGCGCCGTGAACCGCGATTTCGCCTCATCGCTCATCCAGCTCAACAACACGTTCTATCGCGAGCACTCCGCCTCCTTCTCCGATACGCGCCAGGCCCCGTGGCCCGGCTGGGTGCGCACCATGGACATCGCGCTCGGGCAGCTCGACGTCGCCACGATCGAGCATCCCGTCCGCGTCTTCGATCTTGCCTGCGGCAATATGCGATTCGAGAATTTTGCCGCCGGCGGCGCACTTGCCGCCAAGGGCGTCGACGGCGCAAACCCCTCGGCAGATGCCAGCTGCCCGTTTGAGTTCTATGGTGTCGACTCGTGTCAAGATTTGGCTATCGATGCACATGGCCACGCCCTGCGCATTCCCAACCTGCACTTCCAGGAGCTCGACGTGCTCGACGCCCTCATGAAGCTCAACCCCGCCGAGACGCCCGACGTGCTTTTCGACGCCCCGCTCGCCGACATCTCGGTCTGCTTTGGCTTTATGCACCACGTGCCGTCGTGCGAGTACCGCGTACGCGTACTCGACGCCCTGGTGCGGCAGACGCGCCCGGGCGGCATCATCGCCATCAGCTTTTGGGAGTTTATGAACGACGAGCGCATGGCGCGCAAGGCCGTTCGAGCCGAAGCCCGCGCCGAGCTCACCCCGCCGTTTGAGGGTTACGATTCCGCACAGTTTGAAGCCGGCGACCACCTCATCGGCTGGCAAAACGACCGCCACGCCTACCGCTATTGCCATCACTTTGACGATCAGCAGATCACCGACCTGGTGCGCGGCGTCCGTACGTTCTACAAGAGCGGCGAGGTCCCCGTGCGCGAGCTTGAGCGCTTCCATGCCGACGGTCGTAGCGGCGAGCTCAACCGCTATGTGATTCTCAAGCGCCTGTAGGCATCGACGACTCGCCGCCGAGCCGCACCGCATCTTCCGGGCAAACTATGCCCGCCCTTTTTCAATCCATTGACGGAACGTGCAGCTATGCGTTCCATACTTATGACCAAGGAGCCTCATGGGAGCCATCCACGTTCGCACGCCTAAGAACTTTGTGCTCGAGGAGCGCCTGGAACGCTACGCCGATGCGATTGAGACAAACCCCGAGGCTTATGCCGGAGATTGGCGCAAGGCCTGTGCGCCCGCAGGCAGCAAGCCCTTTGAACACCTTCACCTGGATCTTGGCTGTGGCAAGGGAACGTACCTTGTAGAGCGCGCGGTCCACGAGCCAAACACCCTCTTTATCGGTATGGACCAGGAGCCCATCTGCATCGCCTATGCCGCACAGAAAATCTGCGAGCAGGAACTGACCAACGCACTCGTCCTGCCCCGAGGCGCCGCATCGCTGCCGCAGCTGTTTGCCGCAGGCGAGCTCGATGTCATCACCATTAACTTTCCCACGCCGCAGCCCAAGGCCAAGTACGCCAAAAAACGACTCGTCCATGTCGACCATCTGATGCTCTACCGCCCGCTCTTTGCAGCCGGCGCCACCGTCACGCTGCGCACCGACAGCAAGCCATTGCGCGACTACGCCCTAGGGCAGTTTACCGCGGCCGGCTACGACACGCTTTGGGTAAGCGACAACGTCCGCCGCGACCATCCCGAGCATCCCGAGACCGAGTACGAGCGCCGCACGCGCGAGATGGGCGCCGCCGTCTATGGCATTTGCGCCACACCTGGAGCGCAGCCCAGCGATGAACAGCTCGCGGCGGGGCGCGCGCAGGAGCAAAGCCTAGCCTGCTACCTGCCCGATAACCTCGATGAGCTCGCCTATGTGCCTCTGGGCATGGAAGAGGCCGTCGAGAACTTTAGAAACCGTGCCCGCAAGGGCAAGAAGCGCCTACCGCAGGATCCTAGGGGCTTCTGATGGTCGCGACGTCGGCAAACAAGCGCGAATAGGCGCCAACAAACGACCCTCAAATCTAAGTGAGTAGACTTTTTTGCAATAGCCAAGCACAACCCGCATAACCAATACTAAAACCGCAGGTAGAGCCCTTGCGCAAAAGCCATGTGCTCGCGATATTGCAAAAAGTCTACTCACTTAGCTGGCAACTGCACCAAACGGCTGGGCAGAACGCCCATTTCCTGCATTTTCTTGCCTGCGAACGCATCGATGCGACGCTACGCCATAATAGTTGGCGGACAAACGCGAGAGAAAGCAACCACATGGCACAGACCACGACAGACACCACCGCCAGCACCGTTTCCGGCGCCGGAGCCGCCAGCTCATTCTCGGGCGGCACGGGAACCGAAGCCGAGTTCGGTTCGCTCGGCGCGCTCTCCCCCACCTGGTGGGAGCCCGAGGATGGCAGTGAGCCCGAACCGTGGCTCACGCCCGATCAGGCCTTCGAACGTTTCTTTGAATGGACGAGCGATCGCGGTATTGAGCTGTGGGACCACCAGGAAGAGGCCCTCATGGATCTAGCCGCCGGTGACCATGTCATTTTGGGAACACCGACCGGATCGGGTAAATCGCTCGTCGCGCTGGGAATGCTCTTTATGGGCATGGCGCAGGGCAAGCGCTGCTACTACACGGCTCCTATCAAGGCTCTGGTCAGTGAGAAGTTTTTCGACCTTGTGCAGGTGCTCGGCCGCGATAACGTCGGCATGATCACCGGCGACACGCACATCAACACCAAGGCGCCCGTCATCTGTTGCACGGCAGAAATCCTTGCCAACGACGCACTGCGCGAGGGCGAAGATGCCGATGTTGGCTGCGTCGCCATGGACGAGTTCCACTACTTTGCCGACCCCGATCGCGGTTGGGCCTGGCAGGTGCCACTGCTCGCCCTGCCTCACACGCAATTCATGCTCATGAGCGCCACGCTCGGCGATGTCACCGCGATCGCCGCCTCGCTCGAGGAGCACACCGGCGCTGCTTGCGACCTGGTTGTCGACGCCCCGCGCCCTGTTCCGCTGAGCTACGACTATGTGACGACCTCCCTCGAGGGCACCGTCGAGCTCGCCATGCGCCGCGGAGAGGCCCCACTCTACATCGTGCACTTTAGTCAGGACGCCGCGCTTGCCACGGCACAGTCGCTTGCCAACTTTGGCATCGCTAGCAAGGAGCAGCGCGAGGCCATTAAGGAAGCTGCCAAAGGCACGAGTTTCTCCACCGCCTTCGGCAAGATTCTCAAGCGCCTGCTCGGCTGCGGCGTCGGCGTGCACCACGCCGGTATGCTGCCGCGCTATCGCCTACTGGTTGAGCGCCTGGCGCAGCAGGGCCTGCTGCCCGTCATCTGCGGCACCGACACGCTCGGCGTCGGCATCAACGTGCCCATCCACACCGTGGTGCTCACCGCGCTCACCAAGTTCGACGGTTACAAGATGCGTCGTCTGCGCGCCCGCGAGTTCCACCAGATTGCCGGTCGCGCCGGCCGCTCGGGCTTTGACACCGAGGGTATGGTAATTGCCGAGGCGCCGGAGCACGAGATCGAAAACGCCAAGCTTATGGCCAAAGCGGGCGACGACCCCAAAAAACTCCGTAAGATTAAAAAGAAAAAGGCCCCCGAGGGCTTTGTCACCTGGAACAAGCAGACCTTTGAGCGCCTGATCGAGACGCAGCCCGAGACGCTCAAGCCGCGCCTGCGCATCACGCACTCCATGGTGATTAGCGTGGTCGAGCAGGGCGGCGATGCCCGAACCCGCGTACACGACCTCATCGAGACAAGCCTGCAGACTCCCGAGGAAAAGGCTAAGCTCGAGGTTCGCGCCGACGAAATCTTCGCCACGCTCATCGATTCCGGCGTCGTCGTTCGCACCGAGGTGCCGCCCGCGCCCGACGCCCCGACTGACGCCGCGCCGGACATCGACTATGCGCTGACGGTCGATCTGCCCGAGGACTTCGCGCTCGATCAGCCGCTCTCGCCGTTCTTGCTTGCCGCGTTGGAGCTGCTCGACCCCGAGAGTGAGACCTATACCATGGATCTGATCTCGATGGTCGAGGCAACGCTCGAGGATCCCAAACAGGTGCTGCGTGCACAGGAGCGCGCCGCGCGCGACCGCGCGATGGCAGAAATGAAGGCTGACGGCGTCGAATATGAGGAGCGCTTGGAGCGCATTCAAGACGTCACGTACGAAAAGCCGCTCGAGGATTTGCTCGACGCCGCTTTTGACAAGTACTGCCAGGAAGTGCCCTGGGCCAACGACTATCAGCTCTCTCCCAAGAGCGTTCTGCGCGATATGCTGGAAAGCACGAGCGATTTTAAGGGCTACATTCAAAAGCTCGGCATCGCCCGCTCCGAGGGCATTTTGCTGCGCTACCTGGCAGAGGCCTACCGTTCCCTCGATCGCACCGTACCGATCGAGAAGCGCGACGAGCGCCTGCGCGACATCATCTCGTGGCTGGGCTTTGTGGTGCGTTCGGTGGACTCGAGCCTGGTGGACGAGTGGGAGAACGCCGGCAACCCCGCTGCACTCGACGCCGCGCCGCCGCAGGGCATCGACGAGGTCGTGGCGGACCGTCGCGGCTGCACGCTATTGGTGCGCAACGCGCTCTTCCGCCGCGTGACCCTTGCCGCCCGCGAGCACGTTCGCGACCTGGGCGAGCTCGACGACGACTGGGGCATGAGCGAGATCCGCTGGCAAAAAGCACTCGACGCTTACCACGAGCAGCACGAGGAAATCCTCACCGACGGAGATGCCCGCAGCGCCGCGATGTTTTCCATTGACGAGTCCGACGAGAAGACCGCACACGTATGGCACGTGCACCAGATCTTTGCCGACGAGGATGGCGACCACGATTTTGGCATCATGGGCGATGTCGATCTGGACGCCACGCAAGACGGCGGCGAGGTCATCTTCAAAAACTACCGCGTCGGCTTTATCGAGGACCTGCTCGAGGACTAGCCGGGCACAATGGAACGAAACGAAGCGGGGTCGCTGGCAACATCGCCAGCGGCCCCGCTTTTGCGCGATACGCTATCCCCTACTCGGTATCCTCGACCTCATACGAATCCGCCTCGGCTGGCTCATCATTTGTCTCCGGCGCAGCCCCGCGCGCCTCGTCAAAGGCGGCCTTCATGGTCTTGTTGCCCCACGTGAGCTTGCGAATGGTAAGATCATCGGCCTTCTTGTTGGCCAGGCGCAGATTGTTCTCGGAGGACAGCAACGCCTCCTTGGTTTTCTGCAGATGGCTAATCGTCTTGTCGATCTCATCGATTGCCGTTTGGAACTTGCGGCTCGCGATCTCGTAGTTGCGGCCGAAATCGTTCTTGAACTTCTCCATCTTGGCTTCGAAGTTCGTGACGTCGATATTCTGCTGTTTGTACTCCGCCAGCTCCTGCTTATAGCGAAGCGAACCCATGGCGGCGTTGCGAAGAAGCGTGATCATGGGAATAAAGAACTGCGGGCGAATCACGTACATCTTCTCGTAGCGATAGCTCACGTCCACGATTCCCGCGTTGTAAAGCTCGCTCTCGGGCTCGAGCAGCGTGCAGAGCACCGCGTACTCACAGCCTTTCTGGCGACGATCGTGATCGAGTTTCTTAAAGAAGTCCTCGTTTTTATGCTTGGTCGCGGTCTCGTCGTTCTCGTTTTTCATCTCGAACATAATCGAAATGACCTCGTTGCCGCTTGCGTCGCACTCGCGGAAGATAAAGTCGCCCTTGGTACCCTCGGACGCATCGTTATCTTTCTCGAAGTACGCGTTAGGAAACGCCGTCATGCGCAGGCGATTGAACTCGGTCTCGCAGTGCTGCTCGAGTGACTCGCCCACCATCTTGGTGGACAGGCGGACCTTCATGTCCTTAAGGCGCTCAATCTCTTCATCCTTGTAGCGGATCAGTTCATCGCTCGCGCGCTTGGCTTGAGCAAGCTCGAGCTCATGCGCCGCCTTGGCCTGCTCCTCGCGCGAATCGCGCACTGCCAACTCACTCGTCAGTTTCGCACGCGCCTCGTCGCGCTCTCGCTCCGCCGCGGCAACTGCTTCCGAGAGCTCCATTTTGGCAGCCAGTTCTTGCTCGCGCAACCGGGCGCGCAGGCCCTCGGCCTCGCGCTCGGACTGTACCTTAGCGTTCGAGAACTTCTCGCGCACTTCTGTCTGGTAATCGGAAAGCCTGCGATCCGCTTCATTGTGAGCAGCATCAAGCTTACGCTGCGCCTCGGCCGCAGCAGTTGCGAGTGCCATTTCTTGAGCCCTATCTGCTGCAGCAAGCTTGGCCTGCAATTCTGCAATCTGAGCATCGCGCGCGGCGAGATCATGTTGAGTTGCATTGCGAACCGCCGCCTCGGCGATTTTAGCTTCGTCGGCCTTGTGATTGAGCTCCGCCTTCAGAGCATCGATCTCGCGCTGAAGCTCAGCATTCTCTTTTTGAGCATTGGCTCGTGCCTCAACCGCCGCGCGCTGGCTTGCACTCTCGCGCTCTGCGGCAGCGCCCTCGAGCTTGGCGCGCAGCTCGGCGAGTTCAGCATCGCGCGTGGCGACCTCTTGTGCCAACTTCTGAGCCGCAGCGTTCTTCTGCTCGATAAGTTGAGCGTTGCGCTGAGACTCCGCCTCCTGCAAAGCAGCCGACGAACGCGAGCGTTCAAGCTCCAGAGCCTGCTCGCCCTCGCGCTGAACTGCCTTCACACGCTCGTCCAGGTCGCGCGAAAACTCGGCATCGCGCACCTGCTTGACGATATCCGCATAGCCGGACGCGTCGACCTTAAAAACTTCGCCACAATGCGGGCATTTGATCTCGTTCATAGCAGCTCCTCGATGGACGCAAATTTCAACCGCCTACACTCTACCGCGCCACACGGACAAAAAAGACGCCGCCGCCATAATGGCAACGGCGCCAGAACCACCACAAAGGTGCCTGTCCCCTTTGTGGTGGTTCGAGAATTACAGTCCAAAAAAGCCGAGAATCTGGTCACGGCTTACGGGCTTGTACTCGTTGGCATCGAGACCGACATCGTAACGAAAGATGGGGCGCTCGCGATCGCGGTTGCGCGCGTTGGTGCGGTCTCCCCTGCTGTGGATATGCCCGTGCAGCATAATGGCGCCACGCGCCTTGCCATTCCAGCTGAGCATGGGGTAATGGCTCATCACCAGACGATGACCCTTGGCATAGCCGGGGACAATCTCCAGGTAATCGCGCACATCATCCCAGATTTGAGGCGCAGCTGGATCTTCCCAGTCACCGTCATGGTTGCCACGGATGAGCGTCACGTTCTGACATTCGATGCGCTCGCGCAGGCGCACCGCCTCCGCCAGGGGCAAGCGATAGGTAAAGTCACCCAGAATATAGAGACGGTCGTCCGCAGCAACGCACTCATTGATGGCATCGATGACCTTACGATTCATCTCCTCGACCGAACCAAACGGTCGATCCATGTCGTGCAAGATATTCGTATCGCCCAGGTGCAGGTCGGCGGTAAACCACATCATCGTCTATGCCCTCATTTCGCAACGTGTTCAACTCGTGCTAAGTATACAGACGCAGCGATGTGGCGGTTATCCAAAGAGCCCGCCGAACAGTCCGCGGCGGCGTTTGTCTTTCTTTTTTGACGCATCACCCTGGGCGTTCTTGCCCTGCCGCTTCTTACGATTCTGCTCCAACTCATCGTCATCGAGTAGCAGATCCCACTCAAACGGATCGTCTGTCAGATTGAACAGGTCGTCGTCATCAAACATGGCAGCCTCCCTTACCGATTAGCGAGCATCCACCACGTAGAGTCCAACGCGCACCTGATGCCACGGGCTGTGTTCGGGAGCAACCTGTTGCACGCGGGCCTCAAATACGTCCTCATGGCCGTAATACATCATCAAGGATAGCGGGCCGACCTCGTTTCCCGGGACATAGCCGAGTTTGGTCTTGCCATAGTAGATTGCAACTGCCTCGGGGTCATGGGGGTTATCGCGCTCGGCGCACAACGTCAGCTTATCGCCCGCCTTAAGATCACCCAGGACCAAGGCGCCGTCAACATACTGAAATCCTGCGATGTGAAACGACATAAGAACACGTGAAGGCTCGTACATAGTAACTCCCCTAACGGCCGGATAAATCGGCGCTTAACCGTACTGAGAAGCTTGCGGGCCCGTGCGGACACAAATTCGCCCCACCCGCGCCTTTTCGACCGTTTGTCGCTACACCATCTGATTCTAATGCACAAACATGCGCACGAACTTGTGCTTCCAGCTTGCGTAGGGCGCATACCGAAACGGCACGTCCAGCCAAGTTGCCTTGTTCACGATGCTCTTCTTGTGGCTAAACGTATCGAAGCTCTCGCGTCCATGGTACTGCCCCATACCGCTCGCGCCCATGCCGCCAAAGCCCATATGGCTCGTAGCCAAGTGCATGATCGTGTCGTTGACACAGCCGCCGCCAAAGGGCACGTAGCGCACAAAGCGTTGCTGAACCGAACGGTCCTGGCTAAAGATATACAGGGCCAGCGGCGTCGGACGATCCGTAATAAACGTCTCGGCCTCGTCTAGGCTCTCAAACGTCAGCACCGGCAAGATGGGACCGAAGATCTCCTCCTGCATCACGGCGTCATCGGGGGTCACGCCGTCTAGGATCGTCGGCTCAATCTTGAGCGACGACTCGCGCGCCGTGCCTCCCAGCACGACCTTATCGGGATCGATCAGCCCGCGCACGCGCGCAAAATGCTTGGCGTTGACGATATGCCCGTAGTCCTCGTTATCGAGCGGATGCTCGCCAAACATACGGCGGGCCTCTTCCCTGATGAGGTCCAGCAGCTCGTCGTGCACGCGCGCATCGACCAGCAGGTAGTCGGGCGCCACGCAGGTCTGCCCCACGTTGAGCCATTTACCAAAGGCGATACGCCGCGCCGCAACCTTCAAGTTTGCCGTCGCATCCACGATGCAGGGGCTCTTGCCGCCCAGCTCAAGCGTCACGGGCGTGAGGTTTTTACTCGCGCGCTCCATGACGAGCTTGCCGACCGGAACGCTACCGGTAAAGAAGATCTTGTCCCAGCACTCATCGAGCAACGCTTCGTTCTCGGCGCGCCCGCCCTCGACAACCGTCACCAGGCGCGGATCAAATGCCTCTTCACAGATTTGCTTGAGCACCGCGCTCGATGCCGGAGCATAGGCACTCGGCTTGATGACCACGGTATTGCCCGCGGCAAGGGCGCCGGCGAGCGGCTCGAGTGTTAGCAAAAACGGGTAGTTCCACGGAGCCATGATGAGCGTGACGCCATAGGGCACGGCTTGCGTTTTGCACGCGCTCACGGCGTTGGCAAGGTCACACGGACGCAGGCGCGGACGACTCCATCGAGCCACGTGAGCGATCTGATGACGAATCTCGGAAAGCGACGTGCCGATCTCGCACATATATGCCTCGTCATGCGACTTTCCCAAATCGGTCTTGAGTGCATGGGCAATATCGGCCTCGTGCGCCCGTACCGCATCGCGTAAACTCACGAGCGCGCGACGTCGGGCATCAACATCAAACGTAGCGTGCGTTTTAAAGTAAGTGCGCTGATCGCCGACGATGCGCGCAATTTCCTCGGTGTTCATGGCACCCTCCTAGTTCTCGTCCTCAAACATACCACCCGCGACGACCTCGTACATACGCTCGAGCTCCAAGCGGTCCATCAAAAGCGGAACGGGGTACAGCGGATTGGCCTCGGCATCGGCATGCGCCGCCATCTCGGGAATGTCGGAGCGGCGAATGCCCGAGACATATTTGGGGATTCCCAGGATCTCGTTCATGCGGTCGACCCAATCGAAAAAGGCCTCGGCCGCAAGACTATCCTGCGCGGTAGCCGGCGCAATGCCCGCCATGCGAGCAAGATCGGCAAGCTTGGGGGCGGCGGCGTCACCATAAGCGCGAAGCATGTGCGGCAGGATGATCGCGTTGGCCAAACCGTGCGGAATTCCGTATCGGCCGCCCAGACTGTGCGCGATGGCATGCACATATCCGACATAGGAGCGGGTAAACGCAACGCCCGCCTTATACGCCGCCGAAAGCATATTGCGACGAGCGCGCATGTCGTCACCATGCTCATAGGCCTCGAGCAAATTGTCGTGGATAAGCTGCACCGCCTGTCGCGCCATCTTGCGCGTATAGGGCGTGGTGCTTCGCCCGATAAAGGCCTCAACGGCATGCGTCAGGGCGTCCATGCCCGTCTGCCCCGTAATGGAAGCGGGCAAGCCGCACGTAAACTCGGGGTCGTGGACTGCAAAACGCGGGATGAGCACAAAGTCGTTAATGGGGTATTTGTAGTGCGTCCCGTCATCGGTAATTACCGCCGCAAGCGTGACTTCGCTTCCCGTACCGGCGGTAGTGGGAACGGCGATGAGCAGCGGCAGGCGACGATGAATCCGCAGCAGGCCGCGCATCTTGTTGATGGGCTTGTTTGGCTGCGCAATGCGTGCGCCCACGCCCTTGGCACAGTCCATGGCCGAGCCACCGCCAAAGCCGATAATGGCCTGGCAGGCGCTCTCTCGATACAGGGACGCCGCTTCTTCCACGTTTGAAACCGTGGGGTTTGCACGCGTTTCGGCATAGACCGTAACGCCAATCCCCCTGCATGCGAGCGCCGTCTCGAGCGGTGCCGTGAGCCCCAGACGGGCAATGCCGGGATCCGTCACGATAAGGACCTTCTGGATCGAGCGCTTTTGAAGCACCGCGGGCACATCCTCGGCATGCTCTAAAATGCGCGGCTCGGTATAGGGCAGGATCGGCAATGCAATGCGAAAAACCGTCTGATATGTTCGGCACCAGGCACGACGGGCTAGATGCATAAAGGAAACTCCTTCATTTGTTGATAGGTCAACATTTGCTCGCCCGATTGTACTCAGCGGCGGTCAAAGACGGCCTGCCAATCGTTAATCAATCAACATCTTCATATCTCAAAATTGTTTTATTAAAAATCATTCCTAATAGGCTTCACATTTGGTTGCATTTATGGATAATAGAACTCGTCAAGACGCACGTCCGGAGAGGGCCCTTACGGGACCGGACGAGCGCGCAATCGCCATCGATCGAAAGGATCGAATCATGAAGTTTGTTTGCCCCGTTTGCGGTTATGTGGAAGAGTTCGACGGCGACCAGCTGCCCGAGGATTTTAAGTGCCCCCAGTGCGGCGTTCCCGGTTCTCGTTTCCTGAAGCAGGAGGAGGGCCAGCTCGAGTGGGCCGCCGAGCACGTCGTGGGCGTCGCCAAGATGGAGGGTGTCTCTGAGGACATCGTTGCCGACCTGCGCGCCAACTTTGAGGGCGAGTGCTCTGAGGTCGGTATGTACCTGGCCATGGCTCGCGTCGCTCATCGCGAGGGCTATCCCGAGATCGGCCTGTACTGGGAAAAGGCTGCCCACGAGGAGGCCGAGCATGCCGCCAAGTTCGCCGAGCTCCTGGGCGAGGTCGTGACCGACTCCACCAAGAAGAACCTCGAGATGCGCGTTGAGGCCGAGAACGGCGCCACCGCCGGCAAGACCGATCTTGCTAAGCGCGCCAAGGCCGCTGGCCTCGATGCCATCCACGACACCGTGCACGAGATGGCTCGTGACGAGGCCCGCCACGGCAAAGCTTTTGCCGGCCTGCTTAAGCGCTACTTTGGCTAAGCCAACCGCTTGAGACATAACCTCTAGCTCGATGAGGCCCGGACCGTATTGGTCCGGGCCTTTTTCGTGCCTCACGAACTTGTTAACGCCCTGAAATAGGACCGTCTTCGGCATCGGCTTCTCGTCAAAAACTAAGTGAGTAGACTTTTTGGAACTTGCCGAGCAGACCATCCATATCACTTTATAAAGCCGCAGGTAAATG
>JAXJHR010000020.1:0-25677 GCA_036299165.1 Collinsella aerofaciens
ACGCGTGAGGAAAGTCCGGGCTCCAGAGGGCGGGATGCCGGCTAACGGCCGGGCGGAGTGATCCGACGGAAAGCGCCGCAGAAAAGAAGACTCCCACCTGCGCCGCAAGGCGTAAAGGGAAAAGCTGAAACGGTGGTGTAAGAGACCACCAGCGTCGTGGCAACACGGCGGCTTGGCAAGCCCCATCCGGAGCAAGCGCGAATAGGAACGCTATGGGCCGGCCCGGTCCGCGTTCGGGTAGCGTGCGTGGAGCTGCACGGTAACGTGCAGACAAGATAAATGACCGTTCACGACAGAACCCGGCTTATAGGCCCACTCAGCACTTTGTTGACGCTGCGAACCCGTCAGCGCGGCAATCTGCCTTTCAAGCCTTCGGGCATGACCATAAGGTCAATGCCCTCGTCTTTCAAGGCACCTTGCTCGCGCTGACGGGTTCTCGCTTTCGTTGACGGATTCATCGGCGCCGTCATCCTTGACGTCTCACTGTTTTTGCCTGGTCATTGGCGTTGCCGTTCTATTTACTGGGGTTATCGGTACGGTCTTTGCCGTATTATTGAGGCTGTTTGTTGCTTTGCTTGTTGTTGAGGGGCTTTGTTGGACAGCTATTTTACTCTGCAATCGAATATTGAGGCTTCGGGCGAGTTTGTGGACCGCAAGAGCCGGTTTATTGCCCAGCTGGTCCATATTGAGTCCGAGGATGAGGCGAATGCCTTTATCGAGATGGTTCGCAAGCGTCATTACAACGCTCGGCACAATGTTCCCGCGTGGATTTTGGTCGATGGACGCGAACGCCAGAGCGATGATGGTGAGCCGAGCCGCACAAGCGGTATGCCGACGCTCGAGGTGTTGCGCGGCGCGGAGCTCAAAAATGTTTGCTGCGTAGTGACGCGCTATTTTGGTGGCACGCTGTTGGGGCCTGGTGGCTTGGTACGCGCCTATACCGCGGCGACGCAGGCAGCGGTGGCCGCGGCTCAGGAGGCCGGGCAGATCGTTGAGATGACAAGCGTCGTGCCGGTTGACGTGCATGTGGCCTATCCGCAGTACGAGCAGGTACTTCGTTTGGCGCAGGATTCGGGTGCCAAGGTTTCGGATACCGATTACGCGGATGCCGTGACACTTCATTTGGTGTTTAAGGCGGGGGAGCAGGAGCCATTTTGCGCTAAGATGCGCGAGCTTATGGCGGGGCGCGAGGAGATTGAGGTCGGTGCTCCCGAGTTTGCCGAGTTCTAACGACGACGGCCGGCGTGCTTTTGGATGGATTCCAAGCGCGACGGCCGTCGTTTTTCTGTTGCTGCCGTTTACTCGGCGAGCTGCTTTAGCACATCGCAGGCGATCTCGACGGCATCGTCGATGCAGCCGGGACAGCTGCGGAGCGGACCCTTGTCCGATCCGATGCCTTTGAGCGTGCCGCAGATGGTCGTCGTGTTCTTCTCGCCAAAACGCTTGGCGATTTCGCGCGACAGCTTGTAGGTCTGGCCCTTAGTCTTGGGGTTTTCCATGCCGTCGCTCATCACGAAGCCCATGATGGCCACGGCGCCCGAGATGGCGCCGCAGGTCTCGGTCATGCCACCCATGCCGGCGCCAAAGCCCTCGGTGAGGGTAAAGGCGGTCTGGGGGTCGAGCCCGACGGCGGGCGCGAGCGTGCAGGCGACGGCCTGTGCGCAGTTGAAGCCACGGGCGTGATATTCGGCAGCTTGAACCTGACAGGCGGTGATGTCGAGCTGGGCCGTATCGATTTGCTTCATCGTTGTCTCCTTGGTCACGGTGTACCCGCCTATGGTACCCGTGACGGGGCATGTAATCATCGAGAGCTTCATGTATGCCTCATTTTTATCTATCGAGCAAATGCCCAAGGCTTGAGATAAATACCCCTGATCAATTTGTCCCTTAACCTACCTTGGGGATGGGTTGAGAGGGGTACAGGGTAGCGGTATCGTGAACCGAATAAAACGTAACCCAGGCAAGGGAGCTAGATATGAGCGAGCAGACCATCGGTACTACATGTGTTCAGGGCGGCTATCACCCGGGAGATGCCGAGCCGCGCCAGGTGCCCATCTACCAGTCCACCACGTGGAAGTACGACACGTCCGAGCACATGGGCAAGCTGTTTGACCTAGAGGAGTCGGGCTACTTCTACAGCCGTTTGCAGAACCCCACGTGCGATCTCGTTGCCGCCAAGATCTGCGAGATGGAGGGCGGCACCGCTGCGATGCTCACGAGCTCGGGCATGGCGGCGAATTTCCTCGCGATCTTTAACGTGGCCGGTGCCGGCGATCATGTGGTCGCGAGCTCTGCTATTTACGGCGGTACGTATAACCTGCTCGCCCACACCATGGGCCGCATGGGCGTGACCTGCACGTTCGTCGCCCCCGACTGCACCGATGAGGAGCTCGAGGCAGCCTTTGAGCCCAATACCAAGCTCGTCTTTGGCGAGACGATCGCAAACCCCGCCCTTGCCGTGCTCGATATTGAGCGCTTTGCCAAGGCCGCGCATGATCACGGTGTACCGCTGATGGTCGACAACACCTTCCCGACACCCGTGATGTGCCGTCCCTTTGAGTGGGACGCCGACATCGTCACGCACTCCACCACCAAGTACATGGATGGACATGCTGCCTACCTGGGCGGCGTGATCGTCGACCACGGCCAGTTTGACTGGATGGCCCATGCGGACAAGTTCCCGGGTCTTACCACGCCCGATGAGAGCTATCACGGCGTGACCTATGCCGAGAAGTTCGGTCGTGAGGGCGCCTTCATTACCAAGGCAACCGCTCAGCTCATGCGCGACCTCGGCCCCATGCAGAACCCGCAGGCGGCCTTCTTCCTGAACAGCTCGCTCGAGAGCCTGCACGTGCGCATGCCGCGTCATTGCGAGAACGGCCTGGCCGTTGCCAAGTTCCTGCAGAGCCATCCCAAGGTGCGCTTCGTGAGCTATCCGGGCCTGGAGGGCGACAAGTACTACGACATGGCTCAGAAGTACATGCCCAACGGTACCTGCGGCGTCGTGAGCTTTGGTTTTAACGGTGGCCGCGCGGCGGCCGAGACCTTTATGAAGAGCCTCAAGCTCGCCCAGATCGCCACGCACGTGGCCGACGCCCGCACTTGCTGCCTGCATCCCGCTAATGCCACGCACCGCCAGATGAACGATGAGGAGCTCATTGCCTGTGGCATCTCCGCCGACATGGTGCGCCTGTCGTGCGGCCTCGAGGACACGGCCGACTTGATTGCCGACCTTGAGCAGGCACTCGAGCAGTGCTAGGCTAGCGTTCGCATAAGGCGCCGATGCTGGCAGAAAGCTTCGGCGACCTTTCGTTCCGATTCCGTAGGCGGAACCCCAATCGCGGCTGTTTGCTGGCGATTGGGGCCCCGTTTTTGCCTTGCGCCACTCGAAAGGATGGATATGGAGAAAACCGCAGAGCAGCTGCGCCGCGAGCATATTGCCCTAGAGGGCGACACCCATGGCAAGAACAAATGGGCGATTCTGTTTACCGTGCTCATCATGACGTTTATGTCGTGTCTGGATTCGACCGTCGTGACCGTGGCGCTGCCCGTGATGCAAAAGGAGCTGGGCGTGGGCCTCGATCGCATTCAGCTGGTAAGTTCGGTGTATCTGCTTGCGACTTGCGTGGCTATGTTGCCGTTTGGCCGTCTGGGCGACGTGCGCGGCAAGGTGAATGTGTTCCAGTTGGGCGTCATCGTCTTTTCGGTCGGTTCGCTGCTGTGCGGCCTTTCGGCCTCGCTTGAGGTTCTTATCCTGGCACGCATTGTTCAGGGCATCGGTTGCGCGGCGGCCATGGCTAACAACATGGGTATCATCACCGAGTCGTTTCCGGCGCGCGAACGAGGCCGTGCCATGGGTATTCTCGCGACCTTTGTGGCCCTCGGCATGATGTGTGGCCCCGTGCTCGGCGGCATGCTGGTGGCAAGCTTTCCCTGGGAGAGCATCTTCCTCATCAACCTGCCCATTGGCGTGATCTCGTTTATCGTGGGACTCTACACGCTGCCGCATGTTAGGCCAGAGGCCGGCGAACGTCCCATGCCCCTTGCCGAGGCCGCTCGTCGCTGCTTTGCAAATTCGGCCTTCACCATCAACCTTGCCTGCATGCTCATCGTGTTCGTTGGCATTGGCGCATCCGAGTTTATTCTGCCGTTCTATTTTCAGGACGCCCACGGCTTTGGTTCTGACATTTCCGGATTGCTCTTTTTGGCGCTGCCAATGGTGAATGCCTTTATCGGCCCGCTTTCGGGAACGGTTTCGGACCGTGTTGGCTGCGAGGGTCCCACGGCGGTCGGCCTGGGCGTGTATGTGTGCGGTCTCTTTGCAGTAAGCACGCTCGACGAGCACTCTTCTATCCCTGTGATCGTGTGCTGCGTCGCATTTATGTCGTGCGGTACGTCGATTTTCCAGAGCCCCAACAACTCGCTGTACATGGGCTCGGCTCCGCGCGAGGCACTTGGCTTTGCGGGTAGTCTGGGTAGCCTGGCGCGTTATGCGGGTATGGCACTCGGCATTACGGTGGCGTCGAATATCCTGTATGGACAGATGAGCGTGGCGATGGGCGAGGCCGTGACCAGTTTTGTTGCAGGACGTCCGGATGTGTTCCTGTTTGGTTTCCGTTCGGTGTTCTATGTGTTGATGGCTGTGGCCGCTGTGGGCTTTGCGCTTGCCATGGTGCGTTTGGTGAAGATGCGCGCCCGCCATTAGCGTGTTGGGAGGCTGTCTGCCACGATTCGCGCCGTCCCAAAAAGACTGGTTTGTGGTGCGATGCGGCTTGTGGGACGGGCGGGGGTCGGTCCGTGGTAGACTATCGAACAACGTTTATTAATTGCGCGGTATCGTTGCCGCGAGAAGGGGTTGCGCCATGCAGGAGCTTGAGGATCGTATTCGCCATGACGGCATCGTAAAGGCCGGTAACGTCCTTAAGGTTGATGCCTTCCTCAACCACCAATGCGACGTTGAGCTGTTCGACCACATGGGCGCCGAGTGGGCCCGACTGTTCGAGGGTGTCGAGATCAACAAGATCCTGACGATTGAGGCTTCGGGCATTGGCATGGCTTGCATCGCGGCTCAGCATTTTGGCGGCGTGCCGGTGGTCTTTGCCAAGAAGGCGCAGTCCATCAACCTCGACGGCGAGCAGTATGCCACGACCATCTACTCCTTTACCAAGCAGAAGGAGTACCCGGTCATTGTGGGTAAGCGCTTCCTGTCCGAGGGCGACAAGGTCCTGATTATCGACGACTTCCTGGCCAACGGCTGCGCGCTTGAGGGCCTTATTAAGATCTGCGAGGCTGCGGGCGCCGAAGTTGCCGGCATTGGCATCGCCGTTGAGAAGGGCTTCCAGGGCGGCGGCGATAAGCTCCGTAAGCGCGGCTTCCGCGTTGAGAGCCTGGCACGTATCGCCGATATGGACTGCGAGAACGGCGAGATCACCTTCGCCTAAGCGCGCAACACAAGCGATTGGTATGCGATGTGACAAAGGGACTGTCCCTTTGTCACATTTTTTGTATGAGGGGAGGTGTTGATATGGATGAGAATAAGATGGGATGGCGCGAGTATGCGCGCTATGCCGAGATGTCGGTCGAGGAGTTGGCGCGCGATTGCGAGGTGCAGGTGTTTCGCGCGACAGGTCCGGGCGGACAGGGCGTGAACACGACGGACTCGGCGGTACGCATGAAACATATCCCTTCGGGGATTACCGTGACAGCGCGCGAGAGCCGCAGTCAGTTCCAAAACCGTAGCAGCTGCCTGCGTAAGCTGCGCGCTGAGCTTGAGCGTCGCGGGCGTCCACCGCGCCGACGCGTAAAGACCAAGGTGCCTCAGCGCTCACGCCAGCGCAGGCTCAATGACAAGCACTTCAACGCCATTAAAAAGGCCAACCGTCGCAAACCGGGCAGCGACGAATAGCCTCCTCATAAGTTGCGGTGAAATAGGGACTGTTTTGCGGCTTTTGCTGCATAAACAGTCCCTATTTCACCGCAACTTAGGTGGGGTTAGCGGGTGGGGTGCCAGACGTGGAGGGCTCCGTCGAGGACGTCGACCTCGATGCGCGAGGCGACAACGGGCTCGCCGTCGGCCTGGATGGGGTAGTCGGGCCCCTCAAAGATAAGCTCGGCATGGCGACAGCGGCGCATGCGAACCGGTGGCAGCTTGGTGTGGTGGCCGTCTTTGGCCGAAAGGAACATAGGCAGGGCAACCGCGCGAGGGACGGGGCCGCAGGCGTAGCAGACGTCGAGTGTGCCGTCACAGGGGTCGGCATCGGGGCAGATGCGATAGCCCGAGCCATACGTGGGGCCCAGCTGAATCGCCATGATGATCGCCCTCACGCGCTCGGCAGGCGCGCCGTCAAAGCTGGCTGTCATGGGGTAGTTGCGATAGCGCAGGCCAAACTGCTCAAGTCCCGAGAGGGTGTAGAGCGGAGCGCCCGTCAAGCCGGTCTTTTTTCGCAGCTCGGTGGTGCCCAGGCCGATGGCGGCATCGATGCCGATCGAAAGCGTCTGGTCGTAGTACTCAACGGTAGCCTCGCCGCTGCCGTTTGCGGGGTTCCATGAGCGAATACGCCCGATGTCTTGACGCCGCAGCTCACAGGTGAGCAGCGCGCCAAAATTCTTACCGGAGAAATCTTCGATACCGAGCGTTTGGGCAAAATCGTTGCCGGAACCAACGGGTAGGACGGCAAGGGCGGGACGGGCCGATTCATCCTGCGTCATGAGTCCATTGACGACCTCGTGGATCACGCCATCGCCGCCAAGGGCGATAACGGTTCGATAGCCCTGAGCCTGCGCGGCAAGCTCCTTGGCATGTCCCATACGCTCAGTCAGCACCAGGTCAAACTGGGATGAGCGCGCGGTCATGTCCAAAAAGCGCTGCAGGCGCTCAGCGACCTCGCGCGCCGCACCCGACTGGGCGGCAGGGTTGGCGATGATGAGCGTGCGACCAAAATCAGTTGCGTGCATGGGGCGACTCCTGGCGTATGACGTGACGGTGCGGTCGCGCTCAGGTCGAATTGCCCCCGATTGTGGCTGCACGTCGAATACTTACGTCTACTCTATCAGGTCGTTGTGGCGCTCGATAGCATCCGCTACCGTACCGCCCTCATCCACAATAAGCGAACGGCGCTTGGGCGAGATGATGCGCTGGGCGGGGTACACGCCGCGGTGTCCGGCGGTTAGGTAGCTGATAAAGGCCACGATGACAAAGAACCCGGCTGCCGTGCCGTGGAACAGGTCGATGGCCATCATACAGGTGGTGATAGGCACGTTAAGGCCGGCGCAGAACACGCCGAGCATGCCCAGCGCTGCTAGAAAGCTGGGATCGATTCCGACGAGGCAACCGATCCAGCCGCCGAGCGCAGCACCGATACCAAACAGGGGCGTGACCTCGCCGCCTTGGAAGCCGGCGCCCAGGGTGAGCGCTGTGACGACCAACTTGATGACTGCGTCCGCCAGGGTGGTGTTGCCGGCAAATCCGGCGCCGGAAAGCCACGTGGAAAGGCCGGCGTAGTCCCAGGCGTCGAGGAGGGCATAGGCGGCCAAAACCACGAGTGCACCTATGAGTGCGCGAATAAGATAATTGGTGATAAAGCGACCGTACAGGCTCTTGACGGTTCGAACTGACCAGGCAAAGAGGCGTGCCGTCAGACCGAAGATAATGGCGCTGATAACAACGATGACGACCGTTGTGGGCGTCATAGCGGGAACGCTGGCGATGACATTCGCTTCGTACTCGGTACCCAGGGCAAGTGATGTAAAGTAGCCGGTAAACGAGGCGACCAGGCAGTAGATGCCCGCGGTGTAGTCGATCTTGCCGATAAAGCACATCTCCATGCCAAAGAAGGCTCCGGCGAGGGGTGAACCGAATACGGCGCCAAAGGCCGACGAGATGCCGGCGAGCATGAGGTCGTGGTGGTCATGCTTTTTGAGGTGGGCGAGGCTCGAGATGTTGCTGGCGATGGTGCCGCCAATCTGCACCGCGGCGCCCTCGCGGCCGGCCGATCCGCCTGTTAGGTGCGTGAGTGTGGAGCAGACGAAGGTGAGGACGGCCATGCGCATATGGATAAGGCGTGTGCCCAGGGCGGAGTCGATGACCAGGTTGTTACCTCGTTTGGCGGCAAGGCCGTGGTTTTTGTACACCCATGCGGTGGCAACGCCCACAACGGGAAGCAACGCGTAAATCCACACGTGGTGCTCGCGATAATCGGTCGCGATATTCAGCGAGGCCAAAAACGCCCAAGCGGCAACGCCCATGGCGAGCGAGACGATGACGACGAGTACGAGCAACTTAGCGCTCGCAAGTAGGTTGCGGGCGTTGCGGCGCGTGTCGGCAGCCAAGAGATGCTCGGAGCGGGTAAGTTGATGCCTGCCTGCCGTGATGACGTCATTAAGGGAGAAAAAGCCGCCGTCGTCGAGCGGCTGGGAATGATCCTGCGCTTTGTTTGCGCTTTCGGGTTTGTCGTTATGAGCCATACGTTCCTCTTTTAGGTTGCAACGCAAGCATTATAAAACGCGGTAAACGCGACGAGCCGGTGGGTTGGTTTCCATTCTGTTTCGCGGCCTGCAACCGACAGGTGTATTTGCGGGTACAGGCCGAGTCGCGGTCGTGCGTTGGGGGATTATACTGAGACAAGCATAAAGAATTGGCGCCCCTGTTGTGCGCCGTGGCATTAAGAGGTGCATATGGCAGAGAAACTCATTCCACTGGAGGACGCACAGTCGATTGTCCTGTCGCACGTTGCTCCGACCGATCTCGTCGAGATTCCCGTGTGGCAGGCGGCTGGTTTTCCCTTGGCCGAGGACGCGGTGGCCGATATCGATATCTCGCCGTTTGCCAACAGCGCTATGGACGGATATGCCGTGCGCTCGGCGGACTTGGTGCAGACATCTGGCGAGGCGCCGGTGACGCTCGACGTTATCGGACACGAGGCCGCGGGCCATGTGTTTGAGGGCGCAATCGGTGCGGGCGAGGCGGTCCGCATCATGACAGGCGCGCCGGTGCCCGAGGGTGCCGATGCCGTGGTGAAGTACGAGATCGTCGATGTGCTCGACGGTGACGGCAACGAGGGCTCGCACGTTCGCTTTTCGGCGCCGGCCAAGGTAGGGGAGAACGTTCGCTCTGCTGCCGAGGATGCCCATGCCGGCGATGTTGTGATGCACGCCGGCGAGGTCGTGGCTCCGGCGGGCGCGGGTCTGCTGGCGAGCGCCGGATACGCGAGCGTGAAGGTGCACGCTGCCCCGCGTGTGGGCATCATCTCGCTGGGCACGGAACTGGTCGCACCGAGTAAGGTACCGGCGCGTGGTCAGATTCGCGATTCCAACTCCTCGGCGCTGATGGCCGAGGCACTCGATGCCGGCGCCGAGCCCGTGTTCTACGGCATCGCGCCCGATGATGAGCAAGCGATTGCCGAGCTGGTACATCGCGCCACGCGAGAGTGCGATTTTGTCATTACGAGCGGTGGCGCCTCGGCGGGCGATTACGACTATGTGACGGCGCTCGTCCGGCGCGAGGGCGAGGTGCTGTTTGACCGCATCTCGATGCGTCCGGGCAAGGCCATCACGTTTGGCTTGCTCGGGGGTAAGCCCTACCTGGGGCTTTCAGGCAATCCGGCCGCGGCGTATGTGGGCTTTGAGATGCTCGCCCGCCCGGCGATTCGCAAGATGCGCGGCTTTGCCGAGGGTACGCGTCCCGTGCAGCAGGCGACGCTCACGCACGGCGTGAAAAAGCGACAGCATCGCCGCTTCTTCGATCGCGCCACGGTTTTGCGCGACCCCGAGACCGGTGAGTTGTTGGTGACCGAGGCTAAGACACAGAATTCGGCGCTGCTTGGAACTATGCAGCGTGCGAACTGCCTGTTGCGTATTGACGAAGGACCGTGCGAGCTCAAGGCGGGAGATGCCGTGGACGTTGTTCGCGTCGACCTGCCCGAGGGAACGGCGCTATAGGAGGAACGCTATGGAGTTGAAGATTTCGATCGTGACGTGCTCGGACACACGCGATCTTTTGCAGGATGAGGCCGGAGCTGCACTCGAGGAACTTATCGAGGCACAGGGCTGGACGGTCGCCTCACATGTGGTCGTGCGCGACGACGTCAGCGAGATCGGTGATGCCATTGTGGAAGCTGCCGATGAGTGCCACGCCAATGTCGTGCTCACCTGCGGCGGCACGGGACTTTCGATGCGAGATGTGACGCCCGAGGCGACGCGTGCCGTCTGCGACCGCGATGTGCCGGGTATTGCAGAGGCAATCCGCGCGTATTCGATGACCAAGACGCGCCGCGCCATGCTCTCGCGCGCTATTTGCATGCAACGAGGTCATACACTTGTCGTAAACTTTCCCGGTTCTACGAAGGCCGCCCGCGAAAGCTGGGAGGCCATAGCAGACCAGCTGGAGCATGCGGCTCAGATGACAGCTGGCGGCGGACATACCAACTAAGCGGTTTAACTGCGGCGGGGCGACCTGAACGGCTGCTCCGCCTTTGTTTTCCGCCGAAGCGACGCCGAGATGCACGGTAATTCGGAACTATATTCTCTGACGAGAATAATTTCTCACTATCATTATTCGCGCAGAAGTATAATCTGATTGCAGATTAAAGCCCGCGGTGGGGTACCCGGGCATAGCGTTCGAAAGGGTTGAACATGTTCGATATGGTTTCTCGCCGCGGATTCGTTTCGCTTTCTGCTGTCGCCGCTGCCGGCCTTGGTCTTGCCGGCTGTTCGGGCAGCAAGACGTCCGAGCCGGCCGGATCCGATGCCGGTTCTGCTAAGGCATCTTCCAAGAAAGCTGTCGAGCTGCAGGTCTTTGCCGCCAACTCGCTCGAGAAGGCCCTGCCCGAGGTTCAGGAGCTCTACACCGAGCAGACCGGCACCACCTTTGCCGACACGCAGTTTAAGGCGTCTGGCGACCTTGTCGAGCAGATGCGCGCCGGTGCCGCCGTCGACGTGCTCATCACGGCTTCCAAGGGCACCATGGACGACGCCGAGGCCGCCGAGCTCGTCGACGCCGACACGCGTGAGGACATGTTCGTCAACGACCTTGTGATCATTCGCGCCGAGGGCTCCGATACCAAGGTCGAGGCCATCGCCGGCGTCGCGAATCTGGACGGCAAGATCGCCATCGGCGACGCCAAGACCGTTCCCGCCGGAAAGTACGCCAACCAGGCTCTGGCCTCCGTGGGCCTCTACACCGGCACCGAGGGCGACGACGGTGAGTATGCTCCCGAGATTGCCGACAAGGTCGCACTGGCCGATAAAGTTGGTACCGCCGCCGCCTATGTGTCCACAGACGACTGCGTGGCTGGATTTGTCTACAGCTCCGATATCTTCCGCTACGACGGCATCGAGGAGGCCTTCGTGTGTCCCGAGGACTCGCACAAGCCCATCGTGTATCCGGGCGCTGTCGCCGAGAGCTCCGAGCATGCCGACGAAGCCAAGGCGTTCATCGACTTCTGTCTGACCAACAAGAAGGCTCAGAAGATTTGGGCTAAGTACGGCTTTGAGCTTTCCGCGTAGTGCGGCTTGGCGCGATAATTCCATCGTTTTGTGTTTCACTCCGTCCTTGTATTCGCTTGGAGCTTTTCGTGCTTAATAGATTCCGCATGCTTGTCGCCTGTGCTTTGACCTTCGTGCTTTGCTGGGTGCCGGGATTTGCGTTTGCTGGGGACGCTGAGGACGGGGCCCAGGTTGCTGCGACCGCTCATGGGCTTTCCTATGGGATCGAGGGTTTTGAGCGGTTGGCCAAGGGGACCGCTCGTGCCATGGAGAGCCAGCCTGAGGGCTACCGGTTTCCCGTTGACGAGGACGTGGACCTTGTAGTGGCGCCTGCTGCCGATCGCGTTGTGGTGTGGATATCGCCCAAGGCGATCGAGAGGTATGGATTGGATCCGCAGAACAACGAGTGCGTATCGGGTCTCAAGGCCCTCGTCTGTGAGCTCGACAGCGCAAACTGTATGGGAGGTGCGCAGCTAGGGGACGTGGATCTTCCTTGGTATGTCACGGCGGAAACAACGTTTGATGCCGGCGGGTATACCTATGGCTTTGACGAGCGCGGTGCGGATGGGGGCCGCTATGTGGTGATTGCATCAGCCTCGGGTGATGCCAAAGGCGGCGCGCGTTGGCTTGATAGCGCTCAAATGGTAGAAGCATCGTCTGTCGTGTTGCGGGATGAGCAGGGGCCCTTGACCTCTCTGGCCTCCTTATTGGGCGGCATCGACTACCGACCGTTTTGGGTGTCCATTAAAACGAGCGGCCTTGCCCTGCTGATCTCCTTTGCGCTGGGCCTGTTTGCCGCGTGGAAGACCATGGGCACCTCGAGTCGCATCAAGGGCCTGCTCGACTCGGTCTTTACCATCCCCATGGTGTTGCCGCCCACGGTCTGCGGCTTTCTGCTCCTTATGCTGTTTGGCCGCTCGACCGGGGTGGGCCAGTGGCTTATCGCGCACGGCGTCTCGATTGTCTTTACGTGGCCGGCGGCGGTGATCTCTGCCGTGGTGGTATCGTTTCCCCTGGTCTACCGTACGGCGCTCGGCGCCTTTGAGAGCCTCGACACGCAAATGCTCGATGCGGCGCGCACGCTGGGCTGGTCCGAGCGACGCATCTTCACCAAACTCATGATGCCGCTCGGCTGGCCCTCGATTGCCGCCGGCACGGTGCTCGCCTTTGCCCGCGCCATGGGCGAGTTTGGCTGCACCCTGTTCTTTGCGGGCAACTATGCCGGTATTACGCAGACCATTCCCATTGCGATTTACTTTGAATGGATGGGCGGCAATACGTCGGTGGCCCTCTTTTGGGTCGTGGTCGTAATAGCGTTCAGCTTCCTAGTCATCCTGTTCATCAACATGTACACGGCGCATTCGCAAAAATACCGCGAGCGTGGCCTTTCCCGTGCGGAACGTAAGCAGGCCAAAGATCTCGCCGGACAGGGCGATTCACTCGACCCGGCGGGCGGTGATGCCTTGCGTATCGATCGCGAGGCACTGGCCGAGCTCATGCGCGATGAGCCCGCTATACAGGGAGGTCGATAGGCCATGTCACTCGTTCTGGACATAAAAAAGCGCTATCCGGGGTTTGTGCTCGACATGCAGCTTGAGGCCGGCGAGGAGCGCGTGGCCCTGCTGGGCGCCTCGGGTTGCGGCAAGAGCTGTACGCTGCGCTGCATCGCCGGTGTGGAGACGCCCGACGAGGGTAAGATCGTTGTCAACGGCGTGACCTTTTTTGACTCGGCGGCGGGCATCAACCTGTCGCCCCAGGAGCGAAAATGCGCCCTGCTGTTCCAAAACTATCAGCTGTTTCCCAACATGACGGTGGCCGATAACGTATGTGCCGGTGTAAAGGATGCGGGCGACGCCGCCGCGCGCAAAAAGCTCGCCGAGCGCTATCTGGGCATTTTCGGTCTGGCCGATTTTGCCGACCGATATCCCGCGCGCCTTTCGGGCGGGCAGCAGCAACGCGTGGCGCTTGCCCGTATGGTGGCGGCGCATCCGGGCATCTTTATGTTCGACGAGCCCATGAGCGCGCTCGATTCCTATCTTAAGAGCGCACTCGAGCAGAACATGCTCGACCTGTTCGACGTCTGTAACCGCACCGTGCTCTACGTGAGCCACGACATCGACGAGGCGTGCCGCCTGTGCCAGCGCATCTGCGTGATGCACGACGGGCATGTTGAGGAGACTGGCTCCGTTGAGGATGTGGTCCGCCGTCCGCAGACGCTGGCGGCGCTCCGCCTGACGGGCTGCAAGAACACAAGCCGGGCGCGCAAGATCGGCGACGAAGAAGTTGAGGCCCTCGACTGGGGCATGACCTTTAACGTGGGTCGCGAGATTCCCGATGACGTGGCGTACCTGGGTATTCGCGCAAGCTACTTCCATGTTGACAATCGCGCTGAGCGGGGCCGCAACAGCTATGACTTGCACGTGGCCCGCGTGAGTGATTCGCGCTTTGAGCGGCTGGTGTTGCTGGACGTGCCGCGCGTCGATGCGCCCACGCGTCTGCAGTGGAAGGTCAACAAGGTGGGCATGCCTGTCGACGCGCTGCCGCAAGCAGGCGAGACGCTGCGCATGCATTTTGATGCCAGCAGGATCCATTTGGTTTGTCGATAGCGCCGGGTAATGCCGTCGGGGATATAAGCCTCGGCGGCTTTGTCTTGCCGCTCGCCGAATGAGGGACGACAAACTCTTACCAATCAAGATAATTTTTTATTAAACGACGACGCACGACGCTGTCGTACGAATGTCAACGGTGTTCGTCTGGACGATGACCGTTGATATAGTTGACCTTAACTTGTAAAGGAGGGTGCGCACATGCCGCAGACGACATACATTCGCCGCGTTGCCGCGCGTGCCCTATATATAGCTCGGAGTCGCATATGAGCAGGTATGTTCACGGCTCCGGGAGAGACGACGAACAACTAAATAATCGACCGCAAAGCAGGTTCCCTAAAATTCCGGGTTTAGGCGCGGCTGGGTTTTCGCCACCCACCGTGCAGCAATACCGTAGCTATTCAATTTTGGTTCGAGAGGGGAACCGTCATGGCTGAAGAATTCGATTTCCATCCGATGTGGGAGAGCCTCGGCATGAATCTTGCCGACCACGACATGCTGCTGGGCGCCGTGGGTCAGATGTACGGCGATATGTTTCTGATGCAGCACAATCGCCCCAAGTCCACGTCCTACCTGGACTTTGTGGCCACCAACATCCATAGCGGCCGTATTAAGGAGATGCTCGACAAGAAGGAGGCCGGCGAGGCCACCAAGATCGTCGGCTCGTTCTGCGTGTACGTGCCCGAGGAGATCGTGCTTGCCTGTGACGGCATTCCCGTGGGCCTGTGCTCGGGTGCCGATTGGGCAACCGATAAGGTCGAGGAGCACCTGCCGCGCAACACCTGCCCGCTTATCAAGAGCTTTGCCGGCTTTAAGCTGGGCGAGGTCTGCCCCTACATTGAGTCGAGTGACCTGGTGGTAGGCGAGAACACCTGCGACGGTAAGAAGAAAGCCTACGAGTTCTTTGCCACGCAAAAGAACATGTACGTCATGGATATTCCCAACGTGCACGACGAGTCGACGCTCGTGACCTGGAAGGCCGAGGTCAAGAAGCTCGCCGCCAAGATCGAGGACGAGTGCGGCGTCAAGATTACGCCCGAGGGCCTGAAGGCTGCCATCCACGCCGTCAATGAGAAGCGCCGCGCCCTGCAGCGCCTCGCTGCGACCCGCGCTGCCGACCCTGCGCCCATCAGCGGTCTCGACAGCCTGCTGACCGTTCAGGCCGCCTTTATGGACGACACACCGCGTCTGACCGGAGCCATCAACGATATGGCGGCTGAGTGCGAGCAGCGTGTCGAGGCCGGCGAGGGCGTGGCACCCAAGGGGACCAAGCGCATCCTGTACACCGGTACGCCCATGGCCGTGCCCAACTGGAAGCTGTTCAACCTTATCGAGAAGGCCGGCGGCGTTGTGGTAGGCGAGGAGTCCTGCACGGGCTCGCGCTACTACAAGGACCTGGTCGACGAGTCCGGCGAGACGGTCGACGAGATGCTCGACGCCATCGCCGAGCGCTACTTTAAGATCAACTGTGCTGTCTTTACGCCCAACGACCAGCGTATGAAGGACATTGTCCAGATGGCCAAGGACCTGCATGCCGACGGTATCGTCGACGTGGCCTTGCAGTTCTGCACGCTCTACGAGATGGAGTCGTTTGCCGTGGAGAAGGCCGCCGAGGAGGCCGGCATTCCGTTTATGCACATCACGACCGACTACGCCGGCGAGGATGCAGGCCAACTGCAAACCAGGATTGAGGCTTTCTTGGAAACCATTTAGGGCTATCCGGTCCAGCGGCTTCCCCAAGCACCCGATCTTGCCGTTCAAACCATCGCTTTCATACCAAAGTACGCGGCGCTCCTCTTTCACGGCAACCTCGGGCACCTGGGAAAGCCGTTTCCTTGGTTGGTTAAAAGGTTTGTTAAGGAGTTATATGTCGGAAAATATTGAGCAGCCGTTGCCGTCCACGTTTGAGGAGTTCAATGAGCAACGCAAGGCGGCGTTTATTCGCGTCAAGGATTATAAGCAGGCGGGTAATCGCCTGGTCGGTTTTCTGTGCAGCTACACGCCGCTCGAGATTATCGATGCCGCGGGGGCTGCGAGCGTGGCGCTGTGCGGCACGTCCGACGAGGTGATTCCCGAGGCCGAGAAGGTGCTGCCGGCAAACCTGTGCCCGCTCATCAAGTCTACGTATGGTTTTGCCTATTCGCAAAAGTGCCCGTTTACGTACTTTAGCGACATGATCATCGGCGAGACCACCTGCGACGGCAAGAAGAAGATGTACGAGCTACTCAACGAGCTCAAGCGCACGCACATTCTGCATCTTCCGCAGGGTCGCGATCGCGCCTACGAGCGTGAAGGCTGGTACGAGGAGTGCCGCCTGCTCAAGGAGGAGCTCGAGGGCTTCTACGGCATCACGATTACCGACGATGACCTGCGTGCTGCCGTCCGTCGTCGCAACCGCTTGCGTGCGGCTCAGCTCAAGATGTTTGCGCTGCAGGCCAACCAGCCGGCGGCCATGAGCGGCATCGACCTGATGAGCACTATGTTTGCCGGTACGTTCAGCTTTGATATCGAGGCCTATACGCAGCAGCTGGAGCAAAAGGTCGCCAAGCTGCGCGAGGCCTACGACGCGGGCGAGCGCCCGGTTGCGGCGGACGCCAAGCGCATTCTGATCACCGGTTGCCCGGTGGGCGGTGTGATCAACAAGATCGGCCGCACCATCGAGTCCAACGGCGGCGTGGTCGTGTGCATGGACGACTGCTCGGGTGAGCGCACGGCGGCTATGATGATCGACCCGGACGCGCCCGACATTCTGCGCGCCATCGCCGACCGCTACCTGGATATCAACTGCTCGGTCATGACGCCTAACGACGGCCGCATGGAGAACACACTGACCATGTGCGAGAAGTACCATGTCGATGGCGTGGTAGAGAGCGTGCTACAGGCCTGCCACACCTTCAACGTTGAGAGCGCGCGCATGCAGGAGGCCGTCGAGGGTGCGGGTATTCCGTATATGAAGATCGAGACCGACTACAGCAACGGTGACATGGGCCAGATCGAGACGCGCATCGCCGCCTTCGTCGAAACCCTGTAGGACAAATGCGGCAAAGGGATAGTTGCTTTGCCGCATAGAAGGAGGATGCCGTGGTTGGCATTGGTATCGACATAGGCTCGACGGCCGCGAAGGCTGCAGTGGTGGAGACGGACGGCGCCATTGCGTGGACCTGCGTCATGCCGACGGGGTATTCGTCGGTCGATGCGGCCGAGCGCTTGCGCGGCGAGCTCGCTGCAGCCGACTATGACGTGGCTGCCGACGACGTGCGCGTGATCGCGACCGGCTACGGCCGTGTCGCCGTGCCCTATGCGCACAAGGTCGTGACCGAGATCACCTGCCACGGCACCGGTGCCGTGCGCCTGTTTGGCGATCACGGCACGGTGATTGACGTGGGCGGCCAGGACACCAAGGTCATTCAGCTTAAAAGTGGCCGCGTGGCCAAGTTCGCCATGAACGACAAGTGCGCTGCCGGTACGGGGCGCTTTTTGGAGATCATGGCCGACCGCCTAGGTATTTCCCAGCAGCAGATGGCCGATCTGGCACGTTCCGGCGAGCCTACCAAGATTTCCAGCATGTGCACGGTGTTTGCCGAAAGCGAGGTCATCAGCCTGATCGGTCGTGGCGAGCCGCGCGAGAACATTGCGCGTGGCGTGATCGACAGCGTGGTCTCGCGCGTGGCGACCATGGCCGGGCAGGCCGCGGGCGCCCCGTACTACCTGACCGGTGGCCTGTGCGAGAACGCCTTCGTGGTGGAGCGGTTGGGCGAGCTACTGGGGTCGCCGGTGACCACCTCGCCCCAGGCTCGCTTTGCCGGAGCGATCGGCGCGGCGATTCGCGCACAGTCGCTCAATTAATGCATCCGCCGTCGGCTCGCATTCATGCGTATACTGGGAGAAAATGATTGACCGATGAGAGGAGGTATCGATGGCTGACGATCAGATTAAGCTCACGTCTATGACGGCCGCGAGCGGTTGAGCCGCCAAGCTGGCTCCCGGAGCCCTCGCCCAGGTCCTGGGCGATTTGCCCAATGTGCATAATGACAACTTGCTCGTGGGGTTCGATACCTCCGACGATGCGAGCGTCTTCAAGGTGGGGGAGAACCTGGGCCTCGTGCAGTCCGTCGACTTCTTCCCACCCATGGTGGACGACCCCTTCCTCTTTGGCCAGATCGCCGCCGCCAACTCGCTGTCGGACATCTACGCCATGGGAGGCACTCCCTCGCATGCCATGAACCTGCTCTGCATCCCCAGCTGCCTAGGGGTGGAGGTGGCCGGTCAGATCTTGGCGGGCGGCGCCGACAAGTGCGTCGAGGCGGGCTGCACCATCGCGGGCGGCCACACCATCAACGACGATGAGCCCAAGTACGGCCTGTCCGTCTCGGGTTTTGTGCAGCTCGACCGCATGCTTGCCAACGGTGGGGCGCGCCCGGGTGATGTACTGCTGCTCACCAAGCCGGTGGGCTCGGGCATCATCACCACGGCCATTAAGGGCGAGCTTATCGAGCAGGACGAGGCCGCAGCCATGTTTGACTCGATGTGCACCCTCAACGAGGCGCCGATTCGTCTGGCCGAGGGGCTCGAACTTCACGGCTGCACCGACATTACGGGCTTTGGCCTGATTGGGCATGCGTGCGAGATGGCCGAGGGCTCGGGCGTGCAGATTGAGCTTGCGTCGGGGGCGGTGCCGCTCTTTGACCAGGTGCTCGACATGGCGCGTCTGGGCATTATCCCCGCTGGCTCCTACCGCAGCCAGGACTTTTTTGGCCCGCGCGTGACGGCCGACGAGGACCTTGAGCCGGGCATGTTGGATGCGCTGTACGATCCACAGACTTCAGGCGGTTTGCTTATTGCGGCGCCCGCGGCGGATGTGGATGAGCTTGCGCGCCGTCTGGATGCCGAGGGGCGTATCGCCGCCGTTGTCGGTCGCGTGTGCGAGCCGGTGCCAGGCGGTCCTGCCGTCCACGTTGTCCGTTAACGACACGTTTATTGAGCTCTGTACCGTTCTAAAACGATTAATTCGAAAGGAAATACTATGTCTACCAAGATTGAAGTCAATGCCATGGGCGATGCCTGCCCGCTGCCCGTCGTCAAGACGCTCAAAGCCCTGAAGCAGCTTGATGGCGAGGGCACGGTTGTGACCTCGGTCGATAACGAGACCGCCGTCAAGAACATCTCCAAGATGGCGCAGGAGAAGGGCTGCACGGCCTCGGTCGAGAAGGTTTCTGACGTCGAATGGCACGTGACCGTGGCGACCTCTGGCGCCGTTGCCGTGGCTGATCCCGAGCAGGATGGCGCTGCCTTCTGCGATGCCAGCGCCGGCAAGGGCAAGCTCGTCATTTCCGTCTACACCGACTGCATGGGCCGCGGCAACGACGAGCTGGGCCACAAGCTCATGAAGGCCTTCATCTTTGCCGTGACGCAGCAGGAGGAGCTGCCCGCGACCATGCTGTTCTATAACGGCGGCGCCAAACTCACCGTCGAGGGCTCACCGGTACTCGACGACCTGAAGGGTCTGGCCGAGCAGGGTGTTGAGATCCTAACCTGCGGCACCTGCCTCGATCACTATGGCATTAAGGACCAGCTGGCGGTGGGCGAGGTCACCAACATGTACGTGATCGTGGAGAAGATGGAGCAGGCCGTGCGCGTTGTGCGCCCGTAGCGTATTGGTTGGAGTTGCCATGAGGGAGAAGCGCCCGGCGCTTGTCATCACGTTTCCTACCACGGCGGCCGCCATGGGCTGCGAGTCCCTGTGCATCGAGCGCGGCCTTCCTGGGCGAACAATTCCCGTGCCCGGGGAGGTCGCTGCCGGCTGCGGTTTGGCATGGAAGGCACAGCCTTCGGATGAGGACCTGCTGCGCGGCGAGCTTGCTGCGGCAGGCGTTCCCACCGAGGGCTTTACGGTGATCGACATGTGGGAGGTCGTGCGATGATCTACCTGGATAATGCGGCGACGACCATGCACAAGCCGCAGACGGTCATCGATACCGTGACGCAGGCGATGTGCTCGCTTGGCAATGCCGGGCGCGGCGCCACGTCGGGTGCCCTCGATGCCGCTCGTACGATTCACGCTTGCCGTGCCAAGATTGCGCGCCTTTTGGGTTGCCCGAGGGCGGACCATGTGTGTTTTACGCCCAACTCCACCGCGGCGCTCAACACCGCCATCTGTGGCGTGGTGCGTCCCGGTGACCGCGTGGTCACGACGGTGCTCGAGCACAACTCGGTGCTGCGTCCGCTCAATCGCCTGGCGACGGAGCAGGGTGTGACGGTTGAGCATACGGGCTGCGACGCGAACGGCGCGCTCGACTACGACGAGCTCGAGCGGTTGGTCACGCCCGGTACGCGTGCCGTGGTGGTGACGCACGCTTCCAATGTGACCGGCAACGCGGTCGACGTTTCGCGTGTTGCTGCCATCGCCCATGCGACCGGCGCGCTGGTGATCGTCGATGCCTCTCAGTCTGCCGGTACGGCGAAGATTGACATGGATACCATGGGGCTCGACGTGGTGTGTTTTACCGGCCACAAGGGGCTCATGGGACCCCAAGGCACCGGCGGCCTGGCCGTGGCGGAGGGCATTGACGTGGCTCCGTGGGCCATGGGCGGCACGGGCGTGCACAGCTTCGATGCGCTGCAGCCGCTTGAGTGGCCCACGCGCCTTGAGGCGGGCACGCTCAACGGTCATGGCATCGCGGGACTTTCCGCCGGCCTCGACTTTATCGAGGCCCAGGGTGGGGTCGAGGCGATTGCTGCCCACGAGCGTGCGCTCGCCGATCGCTTCCTTGCCGGTGTGCGCGAGATTCCGGGGATTAAGCTCTACGGTGCCTTTGACCAACCCGCGCGCTCGGCGATTGTGTCGCTCAACGTGGGCGATATCGACTCTGCCGAGATCTCGGATGCGCTCATGCAAGGGTGGGGGATTGCGACGCGCCCCGGTGCCCATTGCGCTCCGCTCATGCACCGTGCGCTAGGGACCGAGCGTCAGGGTGTCGTTCGCTTCTCGTTTGGGTATTTCAACACGGACGAGGAAGTCGACACCGCGATTGACGCTTTGCGCGATTTAGCCTGCTAAAGCTGCTAGACCGTTTATACTTGCGGGACGGGTGTTTTTGCCCGTCCCGTTTTTGTTTCGACCCGAAAGGTGGTCCCATGGCTTCATCCACCCCGCGTGGTCTACGCTCCGACCATGTCGTTACCGTCGGCATCGCCCTGTTCTCGATGCTCTTTGGCGCCGGCAACCTCATTATTCCGCCACTGCTGGCGCTGCAGGCAGGTTCTGCCACGCCGGTCGCTATGCTTGGCTTTCTCATCGCCGCCATCGGCCTGCCCGTCATGGGTTTTATCGCCGTGGCGCTTGCCGGAACGGCGCGCGAGCTTGCCGGCCGCGTGCACCCCAAGTTTGGTGAGTTCTTTGTCGCGGCAGTGTATCTGGCCATCGGCCCGTGCCTGGCTATTCCGCGCACGAGCTCCACGGCCTTCGAGATGCTGGTGCCGCTGCTGCCCGAGGGCGTCTCGCTCGGCACGGCTCGCCTGGTGTTTGCCGTTGGCTTCTTTGTCGTCGCGTTTGCGCTCACGCTGCGTCCGGGCGTCATCACGCGCGTGCTTGGTCGCATTACGGGTCCCGCGCTTATCGCGCTCATCGTGCTGGTTGTGGGTGCTGCCGTGATCTCGCCGCTGGGACCGGCTGCCGCGCCTCAGGCTCCCTACGATGCAGGCGCCGCCGTGCAAGGCTTTTTGACCGGCTACCAGACCATGGACCTGCTCGCGTCGCTCGCCTTTGGCATTATCATCGCCGAGACCATCCACGAGCTGGGTGTTACCGATGACAAGCGCGTGGCCTTCGAGATTTCGCGTTCCGGTGTGATCGCCGGCGTGCTCATGGCCGTCATCTACTGCGGCCTGGCGCTTGCCGGCATGCAGCTCGGCACGGTTATGCCCGATGCTACTAACGGCGCCGCCATCCTCGCCCGTTCGGCCTCTATGCACTTTGGTCTTGTCGGCACGGTCGTCGTCTTTGCGATCTTTTTCCTTGCCTGCATGAACGTGTGCATCGGCCTCATCAGCTGCTGCTCGCGTTACTTCTGCGAGACGTATGTGGTTAAAGGTGGAGCGGAGGCCTCCGAGGAGGCCATGCGCCGTCCCTTTGCGATTCTCGCCTTTGTGTTCGCGGCGTTTTCGTGCGTGCTCTCCAATGTGGGCCTCGACGTGATTCTTATGTTCTCGGTGCCCATGCTCAACGCCTTGTATCCCGTTGCCATCGTACTGGTACTGATGGGCCTGGTGCACGGCTTTTGCGACGCTCATCCGCAGGTGTGGGTGTGGGTCGGCGGCGTGGTTGCTGTGCAGAGTGTGATCACCTCGGTCCGCGATGCGTTCTTTGCGGGCGCGTGGCTGCCGTTCGATGCACTGCCTCTGGCGGATATCGGTGCCGCGTGGGCGCCGGTTGCCGTGGTTGCCTTTGTGATCGGTCTGCTCCATAGTCGTTTTGTTGCACATTCGAGGAGCTAAGGCATCAATGCTTGCACAGGCGGGGAGTCTCCCCTATAATTTCCTTCGCTTTGGGACACGCAAGGTTTAGACCTTAGCTGCTCAACACCTTCGGGACGTGGCGCAGTTTGGTAGCGCGCCTGCTTTGGGAGCAGGATGTCGCAGGTTCAAATCCTGTCGTCCCGACCATATCTTGCGGGCGTAGTTCAATGGTAGAACCCCAGCCTTCCAAGCTGATGACGCGGGTTCGATTCCCGTCGCCCGCTCCATAGGATAGTTTTAACGGCTTTGGCTTCATTTGGCGCCAGAGTCGTTTTCATATACATGCCGGGGACCCCACATCCCCTCCTAAGTTGCGGTGAAATACGGACTGTTTTTCGGCTTTTATGGCCCATGTAGTCCGTATTTCACCGCAACTAATTGTAAGGGTGGATTTTGATGCCGTTGGGAGGGTCGTAGCGACCGTCTACCGAGAGTGGAAATATTTTTTGAAGCTCTGACCTGCGACGTCAAGCTTTTGGACAGCTTTTGGCAAGGCCTGCGGACGGAAGCATGCGATAGCGTAATGGTATTCTCTCCGCCGTGATGGTTATGGGGTTGGCCATGCTCGATAAAGGAAAACATTTTCCGCAGTCATATGCAAGGATGCTATTCTCGGCCGTTGGAATTCATCAAGATGGACAGCTGCTTATAACAATTGATCCTTGGGATGAACGCCGTGCGCGTGAGCTTATGCAGGAAGAGCTCATGCTTCGTCTTTACAACCACGTGTATGCGGATCCGGTCTATTGGAATAATCTTGGGGTTGAAGATCGCATCTTTCAGCTGGCATCCGCTATTGCGGTCGTTGAATCGGATGCTGTGTTTTGCGGATCGACAGCAGCGCTGCTCTACGGCATCGGCTCGGCGTATACGCTTCTGGATAAAGTGCAAGTGCTGCTGCCACGGTCTACAAGGCGTGATACGTATGAGTTCGTTGAATACAAGCGCTGGCGCCCGGGCGAAGTGTGGCGGCTAGGTCCTTTTACACTGACGGATCCGTGTCGAACGGTTGTTGATATCGCTCGAACGAGCGCCTTTCGCTATGGGCTGGGCTATGTCGATGGCTTGGCCCGTGAGTACGATGTCGAACGCGAAGAGCTGCGAGCATATGCGCAGGCAAATTGTCGAGGGCTGCATGGCATCGCGCGTGCTTTTGACGTTTTTGAGTATATGGACGGCAGGTCAGACAATGGCGGCGAGTCCGAGGCGAGAGCAGCGATGATTCTCGCTGGGGTTGCCGCGCCCGAGCTTCAAGTTGAGATAACGCGACCGGGAAACGCTGGCTATTATCTAGCAGATTATGGCTGGCAGATGCCAGACGGCTCATGGACGCTGGCAGAGCTGCATGGGCTAGGCAAGTTTGAAGACGAGGGTCAAAATGATCCAGAGCGGGCGGCGGCAAAAACGTATCGAGCGGCCCTCATGCGCGACGCGAACCTTCGCGCCATGGGCCACAACGTCATTCATTTCAAACTCTCGGACACCTACGACGTAGAATCGTTCGGTGCCATGATGCGCGGTTACGGCATTCCGACAACAAAACCCTACGCCGAATCCCGATAGCGAAATCGTTCGCAGCCAACCTTCAATAAGTTGCGGTGAAATACGGACTATCGAGGCCTTTAAAGGCATGAAACAGTCCGTATTTCACCGCAACTTAGGAGGGGATGGGGCTGAGGGGCGGGCGATGCCGTTGCCTGCCGGTTAGTGGCGACCGTGGTGGCGGAGCTTGTCGATGGTGGAGTCGGTGCCGTGTCCGCGGGCGTCGGTGCTTCGGCTGCGGGCGTCGGCGGCGGTTTGGCGCTGGCGGCGGTAGTCGATCATGCCTTGGATGATGGGCTTGCCAAAGCTCACGACATCATCGTTGTAGATGGCGGTTCGGGCTGCGAGGAGGCAGTCGGTAAAGTCCATATGGGTCTTGCCGAAGAGTTTGACGGCAAGGGCGACAACGGTGGGCTCGTCGACCATGACGTCATCGAGCAGCCTTTTCATGGCCGCAGCAATTTCAACGCGGGGAACCTTATAGACGTCGCGCAGCGTGACCACGACGCGCGTGATGATTTCGGGGTAGACACGTGCGGTGCGCGTGGCGATGACCTTGGCAGCGCGCGGTGACAGGACCTCGTCGTCGTCAAGCAGGTAGCGAAGGATGACGGTCTCGTCGATGATGGTGCTACTCATGGATATCTACTTCCTCGGGACCCAAAACCGACTCGTCGCTTTCTGTGGCTAGGTATTCAATCCAGGCATTGCGCTCCTCGGAGCGGCGATTGGGGTCCCCATATGCTTTGAGCAGTCCATAGGCGGACGTGCCGTCCTTGGAGCGCACGGCGACCGGCTGAAAGGGGGGCTTGCGCATCAAAATACTCTGCGCGACAAATAGACGGACAGCCTCGGCGAGCGATGTGCCCATGGCGTCGTAGAGACGCTCGGCATGCTGCTTGTCTTCCTCGCGAATGCGCACCTGCAGGATGGCTCGTTTTTGAGTCGATGACATCACTGGCCTCCCTTAATGAGCGTGCAATTTGAATAGTCAAATACAACATCGGCTAATAATAGCCAATCTTACAACCACTACTTTATTGCACTAGAGTAATTGAGTGTAAACGATATTACAAACGTACTACATCTTTCAGAAACGAGCGTGAAATCTCCCTTGGATGTACGCATGTAATACACTCACCTTTATAGCTTCTAGAGAATAATTCCAACCTGTCAAAACCCCTGCAATACACCCGTATTGCAGGGCCTATGCTCAAGTTTGCCACCTGCAACTGCGTATATTTAACCTGTATATCGTTGGAGGAATTCTATCGAAGTGCCTGTTTCGCCGCATGCACTCGATACGCCGATGCCGGACCACGGGCGGTCCGGGGCAACGTCGACAGGGTCTCTCCGGCATGGGATTCAGGAGGGAGTGAACAACATGGGCAATAAACGAGTCGTAGCCGATTCCTCACGCTGCATTGGGTGCCAAACCTGTATGGCGGCGTGCATCGAGGCGCACGACATCCCCGGCAACATCGCCGCGCCGCGCCTGCGCGTGACGCGTACGTACGAGATCTCCGCACCGGTG
>JAXJHR010000021.1:0-8349 GCA_036299165.1 Collinsella aerofaciens
AAAAGGAACGTCCCCAGGTGCCGAGCCGCAGCTATAACAGTCCAAAGTGCTTCGCAGCGTTGTAGATGCCGTCGTCGTCCACGGCAGTCGTCACATAGGTCGCTGCAGCTTTCACCGTGTCCTGCGCGTTGCCCATGGCCACACTTGTGCCCACGGCCGAGAACATCGACAGGTCGTTCTCGCCGTCGCCAAAGGCAATCGCCTCGCTCGCGTCGATACCAAGCCGCTCGAGCGTCGCCGCCACGCCCAGGTCCTTGCCGCCGTTAGCGGGAATAATGTCGCAGAACAGGTCGCACCAGCGCGTGGTGAGCGAATGCGACACGGCGTCGGTCACGATATGTTCGTCGGCCGGGTCCACAAAGGCGCAGAACTGGTAGACCGGTGCGTCAAAGGCGTGCTCAAACGGCTCCTCGTGGTAGACGATTCCCGCGTTGCTGCCAGCCGTCACCACGCGCTCGGACAGGCGGTTCACAAACGAGTTCTCGCCCTGCATGCACAGCGAGTCGTAGCGCCCCTGCGCCACCTGGTCCACAATCACCGCGACGTCGTCCGGATCGATCGGACAGCTGCGGTAAACCCCCTCGGCATCAAAGCAGTGCTGACCCGAGAGCGTAATGTACGCATCCCAACCCAGGTCGAACAGCCAGTCCGGTATCTGGTAGGTCGGGCGACCCGTGGCGATCACGCACGCAATCCCCTGCTCGTGAAAGCTATCGAGCACCTGCTGCGCCGACGCCGGAATCCGGTGGGTCTTAAAGCTCAGCAGCGTGCCGTCGATATCGAAAAACGCGGCTTTGATCATCCTCGTCTACTCCTCGCCCTCGAGCTTTTCGCTCGCCTCGAGCCACGCCATCTCCAGCTCGTCCATGGCGGCGTGAGCCTCGTCGATCTTTGCCTGCTGCTCGCCGAGCGCCGTGTAGTTGGTGGGATCGACTTGGGCCATTGCTGCCTCGGCCTCCTCAACGCGGGCGCGCTGCGTCTCCATCTTGCGCTCGAGCGAACTCACCTCGCGGCGGAGCTTCTGGCGCTCGGCGTTGGACAGGCCGTTGGGCTGACCGCTCGACTTGGGCTTTTCGGCCGCAGCTGCCGCGGCACCGGTGTCAAACGTGCCGGTCTTGGCGCTCGGCGCGCCCACGGGCTCGCCCTCGGCGGTGGCGTTGCACAGGCGCAGGTACTGGTCCACGCCACCGGGCATATGCGTCAGGTGGCCGTCGAGCAGCGCCCACTGCTGGTCGGTCACGCGCTCCATCAAAAAGCGGTCGTGCGTCACCAGGATCAGCGTGCCGGGCCAGCCGTCCAGCAGGTCCTCGACAATCGCGAGCATGTCGGTATCCAGGTCGTTGCCCGGCTCGTCCAGGATGAGCACGTTGGGCTCGTCCAGAATCGTCAGCAACAGCGACAGGCGACGGCGCTGGCCGCCCGAAAGATCGCCGATGCGGCTCCAGAGCTGCTGCGTCGTAAAGCCCAGGCGCTCGCAAAGCTTCTCGGGCGAAGTCTCCTTGCCGTCGATGACGTAGTACTTCTTATAGTGGCTGAGCACCTCGCGGATCGTGTCGCCCATGTAGGGCTCGAGCTCCTCGAGCTGCTGCGACAACACACCAAAGCGCACCGTCTGGCCAATCTTTACACGGCCGCGCAGGGGCGCGATCTTGCCCTGAATCACGTCGAGCAGTGTCGACTTGCCGGCGCCGTTCTCGCCCAAAAGACCATAGCGGTCGCCCGCGCCGATGAGCCAGGTCACATCGGTGAGCACCTGCTTGGGCGCGCCGTCGGTATCGGCATAGCCGGCGTCCACGTCGACCACATCGATAACCTGCTTGCCCAGGCGGCTCACGGCCAGGCGCTTGAGCTCCAGCTCGTCACGCACGGGCGGCACGTCGGCGATCAGCTCACGAGCGGCATCCACGCGAAACTTGGGCTTGGTGGAACGAGCCTGGGCACCGCGGCTCAGCCACGCGAGCTCCTTGCGCGCCATGTTGCGACGGCGCTCCTCGGTAACGGCGGCCATGCGGTCGCGCTCCACGCGCTGCAGGATGTATGCCGAATAGCCGCCCTCGAAGGGATCGACCTGGCCGTCGTGGACCTCCCACATGCTGGTGCAGACCTCGTCCAAGAACCAGCGGTCGTGCGTGACCACGAGCATGGCACCCTGGCCGCGCTGCCAGCGGGCCTTTAAGTGACGCGCGAGCCAGTTGATGGTGCGCATATCCAGGTGGTTGGTGGGCTCGTCGAGCATGAGCACGTCGTAATCGCCGATCAGCAAGCGCGCGAGGTCCACGCGACGGCGCTGACCGCCCGAAAGCTCGCCCACCGTGCCCTCCCAGGGCACATCGCTGATGAGGCCGGCGAGGATCTGGCGCGTGCGGGGGCTCGACGCCCACTCGTACTCGGGGGCGTCGCCCACAACGGCATGATGCACGGTATCAGTATCGACCAGGTTGTCCTTTTGGCCGAGCAGACCGATCGTCGTGCCGCGGCGGTGCGTCACGCGTCCGTCGTCGGGCTCCAGCGTGCCAGCGAGCACGCTCAGCAGCGTCGACTTGCCGTCGCCGTTTTTACCGACAATACCAATGCGGTCGCCCTCGCCCACGCCGAGCGTCACGCTATCGAAAATATGCTTGGTGGGAAACTCTAGGCTGACGGAATCGCATCCCAAAAGAATCGCCATATGCCCTGCTCCTTCGTAGAAATTCAACGTTGTCCATGATAGCAGCGAGCCCCACCCCAAACCACCACGAAGGCGCCTGTCCCCTTTGTGGTGGTCGTTTCGGTCGCAGAGTAAAAGGCGGGCCATCTCCCACAAGAGATGACCCGCTTCTCCAATCAGTCCCGCGGCAACCGTGGCCGCCGCGGGCCTCAAGCATGTCCCGGACTAGGAGAACATGCCGGTGAGGTAATCATTCAGCCGCTTATCCTTGGGCCGTTGGAAAATCTCGTCGGTCTCGTCGTACTCGACCATATCGCCCATGTAGAAGAACGCCGTGCGGTTGGACACACGCGACGCCTGCTCCATGTTGTGCGTCACGATGACGATGGCGCGGTCGGCCACAATCGACGACATGAGGTCCTCGATCGCCAGCGTCGAGATGGGGTCGAGCGCCGAGCAGGGTTCGTCAAACAGGATCACATCGGGGTTGAGCGCCAGCGTGCGCGCGATGCACAGGCGCTGCTGCTGACCGCCCGAAAGCGCGTAGGCGCTCTTGTCGAGCTTGTCCTTGACCTCGTCCCACAGCGCTGCACCGCGCAGGCTCTCCTCGACCATACGATCAAGCTCGTCACGGTCGGTAATGCCGTGACGCTTGGGCGCAAACGTGATGTTGTCGCGAATGGACTTGCGGAAAGGGTTGGGCTGCTGGAACACCATGCCAATGGAGCGACGCAGCTCGTACGTGTTCTCGGTCCTGGTGTTCACATTGCGTCCGCGGTAGTTAATCTCGCCCTCCACGCGGCAGCCGCGAATCTCGCGATTCATAAGGTTGAGACTGCGCAAGAAGGTCGACTTACCGCAGCCCGAAGGCCCAATGAGCGCCGTGATCTCACCCTTGTGAAAGTCGAGCGACGTGTCGTGTAGCGCATGGTGGTCGCCATAGTACACGTTGACGTCCTTGGTGGAGAGCACGACCTCGTCGCTCACGGCCTTGCCGCTTACGCGCACGCGCCTCTCGCTCTCCCCCACGCTCGACAGGAAGTCCTGGGTCTCGGACGATGCCGCTTCGGTTGCGGGCGTTACATTCATCTCGCTCATTCGGCCGTCATCTTCCTTGCCAGTTGCTTGCCCACAATGCGGGCGATTACGTTAAACAGCAGCACGCAAATCATCAGCAGCGCTGCGGTACCCCAAACGATCTGCTGGGCCTCGGGGCTGCCCTCGCCATAGATCTTGTAGATATGCACGGCGAGCGACTCGCCAGGGCGGAACACGTTCCAGGCACAGGTGGGGCTCGACAGGTTAAAGCTCAAGAAGTTCAGGCGAACCGGCGAGCTCATACCCGAGGTAAAGAGCAGTGCTGCGGCCTCGCCAAACACACGGCCGGCCGAAAGCACGATGCCGGTCACGATGGCGGGCATGGCCTCGGGAATCAGGATGTGCAGCGTGGCCTCCCAACGGGTGAGACCCATGGCCAGGCACGCATCGCGCTGGGCCTGCGGCACGTCCTCGAGCGCCTGCTGAATCACGCGCACCAGGATGGGGATATTGAACATGGTGAGCGCGACGGCGCCGGAGATAATGGAGTACTTCCAGCCCAGCTGCACCGAGAACACCAGAAAGCCGAACATGCCGACGACGATGGAAGGCAGCGAGGACAGCGTCTCGATGGCGGTGGAGGCAATGTCGCGGATGGGGCCGTTCGGCGCGTACTCAACCAGGAAGACCGCTCCGCCCAGACTGATGGGCACCGAGATGACCAGAGTGATCAGCAGCAGGTAGAACGAGTCGAACAGCTGGTAGAGCACGCCACCCTGGGTACCGTTGGCGCGCGACGGCTGCGTGAGGAAACCCGGCTGGAACAGCGTCGAGACGCCCTCGAACAGGATATAGGCCACCATGGAGATGACGATGAGCATGACGATGGCGACGATCGCCGTCAGCACGCCCGTGGCGATGCGGTCCTGCTTTTGGACACGCCCGAGTCTCGCCTCGTCGATATGGATGCGCGTGCTAGCCACGAGCCTTCGCCCCCTTGCGGCCGATAAGGTGGATGATCAGGATGAAGATGAGGCTCATGCCCATCAGCAGCAGGCCGAGCGCCCACAGAACATCGTCCTGGGCCGAGCCCTCGGCATAGACCGCCATGGACGTGGTGAGCGTGGTGGTGATTGTCGAGGCCGGCGACAGCAGCGACGTCGGCATGGCCTCGATGCCGCCGATAACCATACGCACGGCGAGCGTCTCGCCAAAGGCGCGCGTCATACCAAGGATGACTGCAGTCATGAGCGACGGCATGGCGGACTTGAGCACCACGTGCCAGATGGTCTGCCAGCGGGTGTAGCCCAGCGCGAGCGAGCCCTGGCGGTAGCTGTCGGGCACGGCGCGCAGGCCATCGACCGAAAGCGTGGTCATCGTCGGCAGGATCATGACGGCCAGCACGATGGCGCCGGGCAAGATGCCCAGGCCCGTGCTTGCGTGGAAAACGCTCTTCATAAGGCCGACGACCACGTGAAAACCGATCAGGCCAAAGACGACCGAAGGAATGCCGGTCAAAAGCTCAATAAGCGGCTGAAAGATCTTGGAGCCAAACTTAGGGCTAATCTCGACCGCAAAGATAGCAGAGCCGATAGCAATGGGCAGTGCAATGAGCGTGGAGAGCACCATGACCGCAAACGAGGTGACGATCAGGGGCAGGGCGCCGGTGTAGGGCAGGCCGTTTTTAGCCGTGTTGGCCAGGTCCCACTTGGTGCCGGTGAAGAACTCGACGACCGAAACGCCGTCCTTGAAAAAAGCCGAGAGGCCCTTCTGGGCGACCATAAAGATGAGCGCGGCAACGACAAGCGTCACGAGCGCTACGCACGCGCCCGTGACGCCCAGGCCCACGTTCTCAAGGTCGCGCTTTGGCAGCTGTTTTGCCATTGCAAACCTTTCCGGGGGCGATTACTTATTTAGCAGAGACCTTGCCGCTGGCGTCCTTGACGACCTTCATGGCAGAGACGGGGATAAAGCCCTGCTCCTCGACGAGCTTGCCCTGAACGTCGTCGGAGAGCATAAACTCCAGGAAGGCCTTGGTGGCCTCGTCGGCGTCCTTGGAGCAGTACATGTGCTCGGTAGCCCAGATCTTGAAAGAGTCGTCGGTGACGTTCTTGCTCTTGGGCTCGACGCCCTCGACTTTGATGGCGTTGAACTTGGAGTCATCGAAGTGCGAGAAGTCGAGGTAGGAGATGGCGTTGTCGGTACTGCCCATCTGAGTCTGGACGTCGCCAGACTTGTCGAGCTCGGCATCGCCCTTAAAGTCGACGGCCTCGTCGCCAAAGACGGCGGCCTCGAAGGTGGCGCGGGTGCCGGAGCCGGCCTTGCGGTTGAGGACGACGATGGTGGCGTCGTCGCCGCCGACCTCCTTCCAGTTGGTAATCTGACCGGAGAAGATACCCTTGAGCTGCTCGAGGGATAGGTCGTCGACCTTGACGTTCTTGGAGACGACGGGGCCCATGCCCACGACGGCGACCTCGTGGTCGACGAGGTTCTTGACCTGATCGGCCTCAAGCTTGGTCTCGGCGAAGACGTCGGAGTTGCCGATGGTGACGGTGCCGGCGGCAACAGCGGTCAGGCCCTTGCCTGAACCGTTACCCGAGCCGGAGACGGAGACATCGGGGTTGGCGTCCATGAACTTCTCGGCAGCGGCCTCGACGAGAGCCTGGAACGAAGAGGCACCGTCGTAGGTCACCTCGCCGGAGACGGACTCGGCAGCAGCGGCGCTACCCTTGTCGGCGGCGTCGGATGCGCCGGAGCCGCCGCAACCAACGAGACCGAGACCGACGATGCTGGCAAAACCACCAGCGAGGCCGAGGAACTGACGACGAGAATAAGCCTGATCGAGCATGATCTTCCTTTCGTACATGCGACTCACGGACACCCTGCCCGCTTTGCTGTTTGGAAAGATACGACCCCGATCGGGCAGCACCAGCGCCAACTGCGGTTTCTTACGGTCATTTGATAGACCCTTACCGCAAGCGCAGCACGGCCTTTACAAACGAATAACAAACCCGGCATTTAGCGTGGCGCGCCTTTTACACCAGAGGAAGGTAGTCATTGGAGACAGTCTTGTTTGACTAGTCATTTAAGAACGTCCCCAACGACTACCCCAGCAACGCCGATGTTTTGGCAACGACAGACACTATGACCCAATCCAGGGGCACGGAAACGACAGGAGCCCCCGCTCGTGACCGCGGGTCGGGGCTGCGACAATGTTGTTGAAGTGCCAGAGGCGCAGCCGCGCCGCAACGAGGTTGGGAGGCTCCCGTGCCTAGATATTCTACCGCCTTCGGAATGGACGTACACCTCAGGTCCACCACCGTCTGCGCGCTCGACGCGGAGACGGGCGAGGCCGTGACGAGGAGGTTCCGCGGCAACCCCTGGGGCGAGGTCGCGGAGTGGATGTCGGGCTTCCCCGGCCCGTCGCTCGCCGCCTACGAGAGCGGCTACCTCGGCTTCGCCCCGCAGAGGGAGCTCTCCGGGCTCGGCGTCGACTGCGTCGTCGCGGCCGTCTCCAGGGTCCCGAGGTCGGCGGCAGACCTCTCGTCCAAGAACGACCGCAACGACGCGGCCAGGATGGCCAAGGCGATACTGTCGCACGACGTCACCCCGGTATGGGTGCCGTCCCCCGAGATCGAGGGGCTCAGGGACCTCGCCGCCGCCCACGACGCGGCGACCGCGAGGCTCGCGGCGGCGAAGCAGCGGCTCCTGGCGTTCCTGGCCCGCCGGGGCTACGCCTACGGCGGCACGACGCCGGCCGGAAACCCCCGGAGGTACTGGACGTACGACTTCCTCAGGTGGCTCGACAAGGTCCGGCCCGCCGACGACGGCGGCATCCGGGCGCTTGCGGCGCTGAGGAGCGAGGTCGAGGCGGCCGCCGAGACGCGCGACGACCTCCTCGCCGAGTACAGGGCCGCCGTCGCGGCGGGCCCCCTCTCGGCGGAGGTCGAGGCGCTCCAGTCGATCAAGGGGTGCGGCTTCGCGCTCGCCGCCGCCTTCGCGTCCGAGGTCGGCGACTTCTCGAGGTTCCGCTCCGGCAGGCAGGTGACGGCCTACTTCGGCCTCGCCCCGAAGCAGAGGTCGAGCGCGGACTCCGTGCGCCTCGGCGGGATCAGCGGGGCCGGCAACGCCCTCGTCAGGAGGCTGGCCGTCGAGGGGTCCTGGAGCTACGTCCAGGCGAGCCACCAACCGAAGCTGATGCCCAAGGGCAGCGGCGTCCCGCTCGAGGTGAGGATGCACGGGAGGAAGGGTTCCGAGCGCCTGCTCCGGCGCCGCGAGGAGATGCTCGCCAGGGGCATGCCCCAGGCGAAGGCGAACGCCGCCACCGCCGCCGAGCTCGTGAGGTGGCTGTGGGCCCTCGGCGCGATGTGCCGGGAGGCAACCGAATAGACATAGCCCCCGTCCCGGCGAGCCGGGCAGCCTTCGGGGATACCCCCGCTTTCGCTGGGCGCGCGGCAGCGGCCGCATGCGCGTAGTCAGACTTGGGGAGCCCCGCCGAAGGAGAGGATTGCGGGCCGCCGGAGCGGTATCCGCGGATATGAGACTGAGCCGAAGGCGTCGACGACATGCCGGGGGCGGACCGGGACGGGTTCAACGGCAGGCCCCGCCGACCGATTGCAAGCGGTCGGCGGGGCCATTGTGGCTCTTGACAGCGGATTGGGTCA
>JAXJHR010000022.1:0-77008 GCA_036299165.1 Collinsella aerofaciens
GCGTCGTTCTTCTTGCTCGTACCCTCAATAAGCGCAGGCACCACGGTGTGAAGCTCGCCCTGGTTATACTCGTGAGCCGTCGTCTCGATAACCTTGACCAGACGGTTAAAGCGCTCAAGGATAACCTCATGCGGGGTGGGATCATAAATCTCAGCTGCCGGGGTACCGGCGCGCTTGGAGTAAATAAACGTGTAGGCCTGGGCATAACGAACCGTCTCGGCAAGCGAGAGCGTCTGCTCAAAGTCTTCCTCGGTCTCGCCCGGGAAGCCAACGATAATGTCGGTCGAGAGCGCGATATCGGGCATACGGTTGCGAATGCGATCGACCAGGCCCAAATAGTCCTCGCGTGTATAACGGCGATTCATCTCTTTGAGGATCCGCGTCGAACCTGACTGGACGGCCAAGTGCAGCTGCGGCATAACGGCAGGCGTTTCGGCCATGGCGTCGATGGTCTCGGGCAGCAGATCCTTGGGATGCGAAGACGTAAAGAAGATGCGCTCCACACCCGTATCGCCCACGGCACGCAGCAGATCGGCAAAACGCGGCTTACCAAACAGATCGCGACCATATGAGTTAACGTTTTGACCCAGCAGCGTAATCTCACGCACGCCCTGGCGCACCAAACCAGTCACCTCGTCGACAATCTCCTCGAAGGGGCGGCTCTTTTCGCGACCGCGCACGTACGGAACGATGCAATAGGTGCAGAAATTATTGCAGCCCGTCATGATGGGCACCCAAGCGTGATACTGGGTCTCGCGATGCCACGGCATGCTCATGGCATCCGTATCCTCATGCTCATTGGTGCGGATATGACGCTTACCATCAAGGAACGCCTCGGCAATGAGCTCGGCCACATGCGCGATGGAATGCGTGCCAAAGATAACATTGACGTTATCGACGTTGGTGAGCAGGCCCTCGCCATCGCGCTGCGCGATGCAACCACCAACAGCAACCACACGCTTGCCCGAAGGCGAAGGCGGCAGGCTTTTACAGGAATTGCACTGACCGTACAGGCGAGTATCGGCGGCCTCACGCACACAGCATGTCATGAAGACAACGATATCGGCATGCTCGGGATCGAGCGCCATGAGGCAGCCATACGAATCAAGCAGACCGCTCACGCGCTCGGAGTCGTGCTGATTCATCTGGCAGCCAAAGGTGCGGATAAAGTAGGTTTTACCGGCAAGAATATCGCGTACGGAACGCTGGTCCATGTGCATAAGTCCTAACGATGGAAGGGAGGCGAATCGAGGCAAGCAGAAGCTATGCCACAGGCTTAACATCATCCATGACGACGTTATCCATTGCAGCTCGATTGATCTGGTGAACGTAGATAGAAAGGCGGATGGCCGTGCGCGATTCCCCGTTAATGAGGATGTCGGAGAACACGGGCGCGCAGGAAATATCAAAACCGGTTGGAATCAAAAAACCGCGTGCGATAGCCACGGCCTTAATGGCCTGGTTGACGGCACCGGCGCCGACACACTGGATGTTGACGGGTACACCATCCTTGACCATGCCGGCGATGGCGCCGGCAACGGACGCGGGCGATGATTTGCTTGATACCTTCAGGCAATCCATGAAGAAACTCCTGCGTTTAAAAGTACGTTTTAACTGCAATAACTTTATCGTACCGAGTGGACTCGGTAAAGGCACTATTCCTCTTTGGCAAGATCGAAGGTCACAGTGATTCGATCACGCGAAACACGAATCTTTGGGTCACCGCAAAGGTTGAGATAGTACCGGGCGGCAAGGTCATTAAAGTCACGCTCCACAGCACGCGAAAACTGTGCCATGTCATCCTTGGCAATACGTAGCCCGCGACGATCCTTTGCAAGATCGACAGGAGCCGGCGCATGCGAGGACGAATCACGCTCGCGCAGCAGACGCGCGGTCACACCGCGAACGGGTTTAATCTGCCCTGCCAAAATGCGATGGGCCGTGCGCTCGGACATCTCAAGACCCAAACCCGAACAGATACGGATAAAGTCCTCGGCATCAGAGGCAAGGCCTAAACGATCGACAACCGGAAGCTCGCTCTCGTCATCAATGAACAGGAGACGCGACGTATCGAGCCGACTTGACGCCTGAGCATAAAGGGTCGCGGCAATCTCAGACGGAGAACCAAGATAGACATCGCAACCACGCAACTCCTCGAGCGCAAACTCACAAGCAGCGCGAATAATATTATGCGGACCGCGAGCACAGACATAACGTCCATCCTCATCCTTGACGGCCTGGGGCCAGCTTGACTGATCGGCACGCTCGCTGAGGCGGTCGGCCGCAACGCTCACCTTAAAGGCCGAGCCAAGATCGACACCGGACGTGACCACACGGGCCTCGTCGGTGTTCTGCTTGATCGAAAACAATGCCATGCCACGACCGTGAACGCCCCAACGGTCCATCTTCATGCTCTCGAGCTTGGAGGTAACGCGGGCATCGAAGATTCGCTCTTGCATATCCTGCGGAACGCCCGAACCGTTATCCAGAAAGACAAGCGTGCGGACGCCATCTTCCTTGGTCGTGGCGAGATAGACTTTGTCGGCGCCAGCATCGCGAGCATTACGGAGCATTTCAATGACGATATCCTCGACATGCTGAATGTCGTGCTTTGCCTGGCGCCTCTCGGCCTCCGAAACGCGGAGGCGGACATAACCCTCGCCAAGGTTCTCCTCGACGCGAAGGTTGCCCTCCCCCGACATCGACGCGATAAATGAGATGAGCTCGTTCGCGTCGCTCATGTTATTTAGCGATATCGACAGCGCGGCTCTCGCGAATCACGACGACGCGCACCTGACCGGGATACTCCATCTCTTCCTCGATCTGATGGGCGATATCGTGAGCCAGGACCGTGGACTGGGCATCGGAGATCTTGTCCGGCTGAACCATGACGTGGACCTCGCGACCAGCCTGCATGGCATAGGTACGCTCGACGCCATCATGGGAGTTGGCGATCTCCTCGAGCTTCTCGAGACGCTTGATGTAGTTCTCGGCAGACTCGCGACGGGCACCGGGGCGAGAGGCAGAGACAGCATCGGCGGCCTGTACCAGGACATCGAGCACCGTGTTGGGGTCGACGTCGGCATGGTGAGCCTCGATAGCGTGGACGATAACGGGCTTCTCGCCATAACGGCGGGCAAGCTCGGCGCCGATGACGGCATGCGGGCCCTCGACGTCATGGTCGATTGCCTTGCCCAGGTCGTGCAGCAGGCCGGCGCGCTTGGCGGTCACAACGTCCAGGCCAAGCTCGGAAGCCATCACGCCGCACAGGTCAGAGACTTCGAGGGAGTGCTGAAGCACGTTCTGACCAAACGAGGTACGGTAGCGCAGGGCACCAAGGGTCTTGACGATCTCGGGATGCAGGTCGTGGATGCCGGTATCGAAGGCAGCCTGCTCGCCAGCCTCGCGCACGCGCTGCTGAACCAGGTCGGCAGCCTTGTGATACATCTCCTCGATGCGGGCGGGGTGAATGCGGCCGTCGGCGATGAGGTTCTCGAGGGCAACACGGGCGGTCTCACGACGGACCGGGTCGAAGCTCGAAAGAACGACAGTCTCGGGCGTGTCGTCGATCACGAGGTTGACGCCGGAAACCTGCTCGAAGGTCCGGATGTTGCGACCCTCGCGACCGATGATACGGCCCTTGAGGTCATCAGAGGGAATGTGCACGGAGGTAACGGTGACCTCGGCTGTGTGGTCGGCAGCGCAGCGCTGAATCGCCAGGGACAGAATCTCCTGGGCGGTCTTGTGGCACTCGGCGCGAACCTGCTGCTCGGACTCGCGAATGATCGTGGCAGCCTCGTGGGTGACCTCGCCGCGAACCTTATCGAGGAGCTCCTTGTGGGCGTCCTCGCGGGTTAGGTCGGCGATACGCTCGAGCTCAGAGGTCTGCTTGGCGCAGAGCTCCTCGAGCTCGCGGGAGCGCTTCTCGACCTGACCGGCCTGGCTGGACAGCTGGTGCTCACGCTTGTCGAGAGCGTCGTTTCGGCGATCAAGGGACTCCTCGCGCTGCATCACACGGTTCTCGAGCGTACGAATCTCGCTCTTACGCTGCTTGTCCTCGGCCTCGGCGGCCTGCTTGTTCTTGATGATCTCCTCTTTAGCCTCGAGCAGAGCCTCTTTTTTGAGGGTCTCGGCCTGACGCTTAGCATCACCGATCAGGGACTCAGCCTGTGCGTGTGCCGACTGGATCTTTTCGTCGGCCTCGTGAAGACTACCCTGCTTGGCGGTGCGCATGTAGGCAATGGCGGCGATGGCACCCAAAACGATGCCAACGAGCGCTGCGATGATAGGCATGCTCACTCCTTTTTATGGATTCGTTACACAACAAAGCGAACCGTCCTTACGAACGGCTCGCGACATTTGAGTAATATGGGCGCAGCTTATGCGGGTCGGATACAGATAAACATATAAACAAACTCATCACAGATGAGCACATATCACAAAGCAAATGACAGTGTTTATCGTACGTTGAACCACAACAACTGTCAAATAAATGGCCCCGGCACGGCGGCTAAAACGCGGTGAACGGCAGGGTCACAAAACGCATACGCCTAAACCGCACATTCCTCGCGTTCGGCATCGAGACGTGCCTTAACGGCATCGGCGGCGATGTGATACGAGAAGCCCTTGCCCATCAAAAACCGAACCAGTTTTTCGAATCCGCGCGTCTCTGGAACACGCCGCTTGGCGAGCAGGGCTGACGCACGCGCCAAATCGTCTTCGACGGCAAAATAATCCTCGGGATAACCGGGAATGTCATCGAGCACGACATGACGGCGCTTGAGCTCGGTCTCGATTTTGCGCTGTCCCCAACCGCGCCGCTTGCGCTCCTCGATAAAGTACGAGCAAAAGCGGTTGTCGTCTAAAAAGTGATACTCGGTGGCGCGCTCGACGGCGAAATCGATCGCGGGCTGGTGAAAGCCGTAGCGAGCCAGCTTGTCACGGACCTCACCCGTCGCATGGTCGCGGCGCGATAGCATCTCGGTCACCATGGTGAGTGCACATTTACGCTCGATGAGCTGCACCGCCTCACGAAAGTTGTCCCAATCACAGGGAAGATCGGGGCGGTTTTTGACATACAGCCGCGCGACCCGCACGGGAATCCAAATGGACCGCTCAAAACCGCCCTCAAGCTCACAATCGATATGTGCGCAAGGCTTTTTGGACGCATACCCGCTCGAGAACGAGGAGGCCGCCTTCTTATCGGGAAAGACGACCGTGGCCTCGGTCACCGTATACGACATGAGCGTAACCGCTACTCGTCGTCATCATCGAGCATGGCGGAACCATCGATGGCGTAAAGCTCGTCAAACTCCTCAGGCGCAGGCTGATCGGTCAGCTCGACCTCGGACGGAGCATCGTCATCAAACTCAAGTCCACAGGCAAGGCGGACCTTATGCTCAATCTCGTCGGCACAATCGGGGTGTTCGCGCAGGAACGCCTTGGCGGCCTCGCGACCGTTGCCGAGCTTGTCCTCGCCATAGGCAAACCAGGAGCCCATCTTCTTGCAGATACCGCACTCGACAGCCATGTCCAGAATCGAGCCCTCCTTAGAGATGCCCGTACCGTACATGATGTCGAACTCAGCAGATCGGAACGGAGCTGCCACCTTGTTCTTAACGACCTTGGCGCGCACGCGGTTACCGATAACCTCGTCCTTAAGCTTAATGCTGTCGATGCGGCGAATATCGATACGTACCGAAGAGAAGAACTTAAGGGCGCGGCCGCCCGTCGTGGTCTCGGGGTTGCCGAACATGACACCGATCTTCTCACGCAGCTGGTTAATGAAGATGCACGTCGTGTTGGACTTGGACAGCGAGCCGGCGAGCTTGCGGAGCGCCTGGCTCATCAGGCGAGCCTGAAGACCGACCGTAGTGTCGCCGATTTCTCCCTCGATCTCGGCACGCGGGGTCAGCGCGGCGACGGAGTCGACGACGATGGCATCGATGGCGCCGGAACGCACGAGCATGTCAACAATCTCGAGCGCCTGCTCGCCCGTATCGGGCTGGGAAATGAGCACCTCGTCGATATCCACACCGATGCGCGCGGCATACGTGGGATCAAGCGCGTGCTCGGCATCGATAAATGCCACAACGCCACCCATTGCCTGGGCCTCGGCCAGGATCTCGAGCGAAAGCGTCGTCTTACCGGAGGACTCAGGACCGTAAATCTCGACGATACGGCCGCGCGGCACGCCGCCGATACCCAGCGCGGCATCGAGGGCCAGGGCGCCCGTGGGAATGGCCTCGACCTCGAGCTCGGGGCCACCGTCGCCGTACCTCATGATGGAACCCTGGCCGAATTTCTTCTCGATCTCGGCCTTGGTGGTGGCGATCATCTCATCGCGCTCTTTACCCGTCGTGCGAGCATGAACGGTACGTACGGGACCTGAATTCTTGGCCATGAATAGCCCTCCTCTTAACAACCTGCATCGATAATAAACGAACGGCTGTTCGTGGTCAACCGTTCAGGCCAATCATATGCAGGCGGTCTTTCCAAAACCCAACCAAACGCCGACCAAACACTGACCAAATACTTGACCACAAAGGACCAAATATGAACAAGGCAGGCAAAAATACATCTACAACCAGCACAAACGCTAAATTTGTCAGAGGTCCCTATCTCCACAATTAAGGGGCCCTAAGGCCCCTTAAAACATGTCTATTCCATAGAGTTGAGCACAAGGGCAATGCGCCCCAATGCCTCCGCGACCGCATGGGCACGAACACACGAACGGTCGCCCTCATAGTGGCAGCGCACAGAGTCCACGACCGGCACGCCCCCATCGGCGGAACGATGCGCCCAGCCAATATAGAAAGTGCCCGCCGGATCGTCCTCAGTGCCACCGCCGGGGCCGGCATAACCCGTTGCGCTCACTGCAATATCGCTCTGGTACAGCTCCAGCGAACCCACCGCCATCTCGCGCGCGGTCTGATGCGACACCGCGGTATAGCGGTCGAGCGTCTCCTGCTCAACACCAAGAACGCGATGCTTAATCTCATCGCAGTAGGTCACCGCGCCGCCACGAAGCACCGCCGAGGCACCCGGGATATCGGCAATCGTCGAGGCAATCATGCCCGCCGTCAGCGACTCCGCCGTCGACACCGTCACACCACGGGCACTCGCGCGCTCGACAATAACGCGCGCCAGCTCCTCGTTGTTTGCGGCAATCTGCAAAAAAGACTCCGTCATACCCACCAGGACCTAGACCGAAAAGACGATCTTGCGACAGTTCCAGAAATACTGGGCGCCCGAGACAATGGTCAAAATCACGGCGATGACGTATAGGAAGCGTGACACAGAATAGACACCGAGCAACAGCGGCACCGGCCCCAGCTGAAGGCCGGCCATCGCAAAGACGCACAGATAGCCGCAGATGGAAACCATCGTGGTCGCCGTCTTGTACTTGCCGAGCTTATCGGCCGCAACGACCACACCGGCCGCACTCGCGACCATGCGAAGGGCGCTCACCAGCAGCTCACGGAATAGGATAATGAACACGGACCACACGGTCACCGCGCCAAAATCCAAAAACAGCAGCAGGGCCGAGAACACCAGTAGCTTGTCGGCGATGGGGTCCAAGAACTTACCGAAGTCGGTGATCTCGTTGCGCGAGCGCGCCAGATAACCGTCGACCTTATCGGTGCACGACAGGATCACATACAGAATGAAGGCAGCGGCGGCGAGCGGGCCGTCGAAGGTGCTCCAATCCGTACCGGCAACACTCGTGTGAGACAGCGCCGAGACGATCATGAACACCGGGATAAAGACGATGCGAACGCACGTCACGATGTTGGCGGGCGTCCAGACACTCGTCAGTTCCTTATTGCTCTCGTTTGCCACGATGCTCTCCTACTCCACAACATGGCCGATAAGCTCATAGCAGAAGCTATCGGTAAACTCGACGGTCAGAATATCGCCCACGGACGCCTCGCTGGCGTCCAAGTGCACCGCACCATCGGAATCGGGCGCCTGGAACCAGGCATGGCCGATCAGCTCGGCGCCATCCTCGGTCTCTTCGATACCGTCGACGATCACCTGGGCGCGCTCGCCCACATGTGCGGCGGTAGCGGCAAAACCGAGCGACTCGGCCAGATCCATGGCCTCCTGGGCGCGCTCAAGCTTGACCTCCTCATCGACCTGGCCCTCCATCTTAGCGGCCAGGCTGCCCTCCTCCTGCGAGTAGGCAAAGACACTCGTGTAGTCAAAGCCGACGGTGTCCATAAAGTCGATAAGGTCGCGGAACTCGTCGTCGGTCTCGGTCGGGAAGCCGACCATGGCCGTGGAACGAATCACGATGCCGGGGATACGCTCGCGAAGGTCGCGGAACAGATCCTCAAGCTCCTGGCGCGAACCGGAGCGACGCATGGCCTTGAGAATGCGCGCGTCGCAGTGCTGCACGGGGATATCGATATAGGGCAGCACCTCGGGCGTATCGCGAATCGTCTCGATGAGTTCGTCAGTCATGCCCTCGGGCTGCAGATAGAGCACGCGGACCCAGACGTTGTGCGGGCGCACGGCCTCGGCGACGGCACGCAGCAGCTGTGCCAGATTGCGCGGCGAGCCATCGGCGACGTCCTCGTCGGCAAAGTCGGTACCCCAGATGCCCGTGTCCTGGCCGATCAGCACGATCTCGCGCACACCGCCGGCAACCAGGTCGCGCACCTCGGAGATGATGCTCTCGGCATTGCGCGAATGATAGCGACCGCGGATATAGGGAATCATGCAGAAGCTGCAGAAGCGGTTGCAGCCATCGGAAATCTTGACGTAGGCGACAGCACCCTCGACGGTACGTTTGACCTGCGGGATATAGGCTGCAATCTCACGCTCGACACCCAGCACGCCATCGATGACCGCCACGATGCCGTCTTCCTCGTCGGCCTTCACAAAGGCAGCGACCTCGGGCAGCTCGTCAGGCAGGTCATCGCCATAGCGCGACGGCACGCAGCCGCACATAACGATGGGGCAAGAACGAACACCGTCCTGAACCTCGTTGGCGAGCTCGAGCGTGGTCTCGATGCTCTCGGACGTTGCGGAGGCGAGGAACGAGCATGTATTGACGATGACGATATCGGCATCCTGCGGGTCGAATGCCTCCTCGTAGCCCGCGGCGGTCAAAAGAGAACGCATGCGGTCGGTGTCAACCTCGTTCTTAGCGCACCCGAGGGTGATGTAGAGCACGGAGCCCAACGGTGTATCCATGTTGGAGAGCGGTCCTTTCGATTGATATTAGCGGTAGTTGGTGAACTGCAGCGGCTGGCCGTAGTCCTGGTCGCGCAGGAACTGGATCACGGTCTGCAACGCGTCCTTCGAAGCAGAGGAAACACGCAGCTTGTCGGCCTCGATGGTCACCTTGACCTTGAGCTTTTGGTCCTTGATGTCCTTGTTGATCTTCTTGGCGGTCGCCTGGTCGATACCCTCGACGATATGGCCGAGCACGCGCACGGTGCCGCCCGATGCCGCCTGCGGAGCATCCCACGAGACAGCCTTGAGGTCGATGCCGCGCTTGATGAGCTTGGAGCTCAGCACGTCGATAATCTGCTTGGAGACAAAATCGGCCGGGGCGTTAATCGTAAAGAGCCTGTCGCCCTTCGAAAGCTCGATCGTGGCGCCGGAATCCTTAAGGTCATAGCGCTGGGAAATCTCGCGCGTGGTCTGCTGGAAGGCGTTGTCGACCTCTTGCATGTTGACCTCGGACACGACGTCGAAGCTGGAATCTTTAGCCATGATGTTTCCTTTCGCGTACGAGCGGCCTAGTAGCTATCGTACGAATTGTCGGTAGAATCGGTGGGTGTCTGACCGTCAGTTGCGGTATCGGCGCCATCCGTGGACTGGGCATCGGTACCGTCGGTGGTATCGGTACCATCGGTGGTGTCGGTACCATCAGAACTTTCACCATTCTCGGAATCAGACGTCTCCTTCTTGGGAACGGTGATCGTCACACGCGCCACGCCCGAGGTCTTAGTATCGTAACGAACCTTTTCACCGTTCTTGGTAACGGTGACATCGGAAGGCTTGGACGTGGTGATCTCGATCGAGGACTCGGGCGTGTACTCCTGCTCAAAGGGGCCAGTCGCCTGGGCGCCATAGACCGACTTGCCGTCAACCTTGACCTCAATCCACGCGGTCTTTCCCTTGGCAACGGAGACTTTGACCTTCGTGACCTCGTTCTCTTCCTTCTTGGCCGTCGTCTTAGTAGCGTCCGAATCAGTCGACTCATCCGTCGCCTCATCGGTGTCTTCGTCCTCGTCGACCGTTTCGGACTTCTTAGAAGACTTCTTGGTCGTCGTCTTGGTAGCAGCGGGCGTCTCGGGCGTGGTCTCGGGCGTCGAAGATGCGCAGCCGCGCAGAAGCACCACGATGAGCACAATCAGCAGCAACACCACGGCACCGATGCCGGCGTAGACGATACGCGGATCGAGCCCGTTGTTTTGAGGAGTACGTGATCCGCCGCGTCCACGACTGGAACTGTTGCGGCCGCCTCCCTGAGGCATACGACCACGATTGCTATCGGAACGGCCGCGATAGCCACCCTGGCCCTGAAGGCTGCGCTGACCCGAGCGGGGCGCAAGTTCACCGCGGCCTTGATAGCCACGCTGGCCCGAACGCGGAGCCGAAGAGCGCTGGCCATACGGCTGTGATTGAGAGCGAAGACGCGGCGTTACCTGCGTGGTATCGGCATCCGCATAGCCACCGCGAGAGCGTCCCGTAGAGGCACCACGGTAACCGCGATCGGAATAGCCGCCGTCGCCGTAGCCGGCACGAGGGTCACGCGCCACGCCGCGGGCAGCGGGAAGCGCACGGTCCTCAGGCATCGGCGTACTGCGGAACCGGTCACGCTGTGAGCGAATCTCCTCGCCCGAACCCGTCTCGGTAATATAACCGGCCTGCTGAGGACGCTGTCCATAGCGGGTCGAACGACCGCCCTGAACCATCAGGAAGCGCCCGTTATCGACCGAGGAGCGCGAATTGACGTAGCCAGCGGCGTCCTGAAAACGACCGCCCTGCTGGGACGTCTCGCGTTCGTATGCCATCAGGTCGTCAAAGTAGGCATTGACGACCTCGCGCGGATTGAGGCCCAAAAAGCGAGCATAGCTCGAAATCATGCCCTGCGCATAGCCGCGCGGCGGCATCGAAGCAAAGTTACCGGTCTCGAAAAACTCGATGATCTGCGGCCTGATTTTGATGGTGTTGGCGACCTGCTGAATGGAAAGGCCCATTCGGCGACGCTGCTCGAGCAGCATGTCACCAAAGCGTGCAGCCATCAGAATCCTCCAAACTCACGATCTTCACGTGCCATCTCGGCGTCGACAGATTCCAGCGCGGCAAGCCCCTCCTCGTCCAACAGGACCTCGCGCGGCTTGGAACCGTCGGGCGGGCCGACGACACCCTTTTCTTCCAGCATGTCCATAATACGCCCGGCACGCGCATAGCCAACCTTCAGGCGGCGTTGCAGGCCAGATGTGGAGCCAAGCTGCGAATCCACCACAATATGGGCGGCTTCCCAGATGAGCGGATCATCGTCTTGCGGCTCGGCGACTCCGGTACGGACAATGCCGCCGCCACCCGCCATGGACATGGAAGCGGGCGCCACGGCAGACAGGATCTCCTCGTGGTAGTCGGGCTCGCTCTGCGACTTGACGAACTCGACAATCTCGTTGATTTCGTCATCCGAGACAAAGCAGCCCTGGATACGGCGGGGCTTGCCCCAGTCGACCTTGGAGAACAGCATGTCGCCCAAACCAGTAAGCTTTTCGGCGCCCATCTGGTCGATAATGACGCGGGAATCGATGCCCGTAGCCACGTTAAAGGCAATACGGTTGGTGATGTTGGCCTTAATAAGGCCCGTCACCACGTTAGAGCTGGGGCGCTGCGTAGCCACGATAAGGTGAATACCGGCGGCACGGCCCAGCTGGGCGATACGGACGATCGAGGCCTCGACATCCTTGCCGGCGACCATCATCAGGTCCGAAAGCTCGTCGATGATGATGACCAGATAGGGCATCTTTTGCGGCGGGTTATCGTAGTGTTCAAACTCGCCGGCGGCCTGCTTTTCGTTATAGGTCGAAATCTTGCGAACGTTGAGGCGCTCGAAGACCTTCAGGCGACGCTCCATCTCGGACACGGCCCACTGCAGTGCACTGGCCGCCTGCTTGGGCTCGGTCACCACGGGCACGTAGAGATGCGGCAGGCCGTTATAGCCCGCAAGCTCGACGCGCTTGGGGTCGACCATGATCAGACGAACGTCCTCGGGAAGAGCGCGCATGAGCAGGGTCGTGATGATGGAGTTGATCATGACCGACTTACCCGAACCGGTGGTGCCGGCGATAAGCAGGTGGGGCATCTTGGCGAGGTCGGCGACAACCGGCGTGCCCTCGGCATCGCGACCGATAGCAAGCTCGAGCGGACCGCCCTTCACATAGGGAAGCACGTCGCCCAGGTTGACGTTCTGACGCTTGCGATTGGGAATCTCGATACCAACAAGCGAGGTGCCGGGGATCGGCGCGAAGATGCGCACCGACTGGGCGGCAAGCGAAAGCGCGATATCGTCCTCGAGGCTCGAGATCTTGCTCACACGCTCGCCCTCACCGGGCTGCAGCTTAAAGGTCGTGACCGTGGGGCCAGCAATCCAGCCGACAACGCGGGCGCTACGACCAAACTCAAGCAAGGTGGACTGCAACGACTCGGCAGTCTGTTCCAGCTCCTTATCAGAAGACGCGGAGGACGCCGACTGCGGATTGGCGTGCAGGATTTCGAGCGGCGGGAGCTTGAGGCCGTCCTCTTGTTCGCCCTCGGCATCGGCAGCGGTGCCATCCGCTCCCCCATCGCCGGCTGCAACAGGAGCTGCGGAAGCCGTAGAGGAGGCATCGGCAACCTTGGGATGCTTTAGGAAGTCGGGGATCTGCGGAGCTGCCGAAACGGGATTCACGGCAAACGGCGGTTCGGACTCATCAGCCTTGTCCGGGTCGTCTTCTATCGAAAACTGTCCGGTGACCTGTCCTGCCTTGACATGGCGACGCGGCAGCAAGGTTGTCTTGGCGGTCTCGAGCGGAGTCTCGTCGTCCTCGTCATCGCCCTCGGTGAGTTCGATTTCGTTATCGGACCAAGACGGGTCGGGCTCGCTCGTGTTGAGCTTGGGCGCAGCCTTGCCCTTCTTGGCATGGCGACGCGGCAGCAGCGTGGTCTTGGCGCGCTCGGCCTCCACGGCCTCGGAGACGTCGACAAACGGATCATCGTCCTCGTCGTCATCCAAAACAGGATCAACATCGCCACCCATGACCGTGGTCACGGCGGCATCAGTTCCCTTCTGGCGCAGAATGCTCAGATGCGGACGGGCGACGCCGGGAACCGACAGGGCCTCTTCATCGCCCCACGGGCTCGCATTGACATCGGCACGACGACGCTTGGCAAAATCGGCGGCGCGATCGCGTGCGGAGCGCAAAACACCGCCCACCGAGAAGCCGATAATGACCAGGCCAACGACGACAAGTCCCAGCAAGACAACCATGGCAATAGGTTTACCCAGGGCGTTTTGCAAGGTACTTGCGATAAAGGCGCCAATGTATCCGCCCGAGGCGGAAAGGTTCTGCGGCGTAAACATGAGGTCGCACGAGTCGTTCGTACCCGGCACCATCAACGACAGGATAGAGACAATGGCCACAAAGACCACGGCGCCGCCCGCAACCGAACGAATGTTGAGCGGGGAGTCCTCACCCAAAAAGAGCGTGGCGGCAAACAGCAAGATGACGATCGGCAGCACGTAGGCGCCCAGGCCAAAGCCAAGATGGTAGAAACCGGCAACCGCAGCTGTCACGGGTGCCGTTGCCGGGGAAATCACGGCAATGAAGGACGCAATCGCCAAAACGGCAATGACCACGCCGGCGATATCGCGATTGGCCGAAGGCTCGACCAGGGGCTTGAACTCATCGAACTCGGATTCGTGGCCCTTATTGGCACGAAGATGGGAACCGGCACCCTTAGCAGATGCCGGTTGGTTGTTGGCCTTATTGCCTTTGGCGTTTTGTGCAGATCCGCGCGCCAAACTAAACCTCCATGACGACCGGGATGATCATCGGGCGAGTGCGCGTACGGCTCCAGATAAAGTTGGAGAGCGAATCGCGCACGGCTTTGCGAATGGCATCGGAGCCGCTGCTGGTAAAGCTAAACTTGCCCTTCTCGATCGTCTTCATGATGGCTGCGGAGGCATCCTCGGAGAACTGGTCGTCGATGGCAAACGAAACGCCGCGGCCCGAGAACTCGATAGCCTCGATCTTCTTGTGCTTGAGCGAGACGATGGCGACGGCCGTGACCATACCGTCGTTGGCGAGCTTCTGGCGATCGCGCAGGACGATGGGGTCGGTATCGCCGATGCGCAGGCCATCGACGTAGACGACGCCGGACTCGACGGGCGTACCGCGCTTGACGATACCGCCACGCATCTCGAGCGTGTCGCCGTTATCGAGGATAAAGATGTGATCATCCTTAATGCCCATCTTACGGGCAAGCTGGGCATGGGCACGCAGGTGCACGGCCTCGCCGTGAACCGGCATAAAGTAGGTGGGCTTGGCCATGGCCATCAGAAGCTTGAGCTCCTCCTGGCTGCCGTGGCCCGAGACATGGACGAGGGCGCGATTCTTATCCCACACGTCGCAGCCAAGCTTGGCCAGGCTGTTGACGACCTGCTGCACGGCCTTCTCGTTGCCAGGAACGGGCGTAGCGGACAGGATGACGGTATCGCCCTCGTGGATGGAGAGTGTCTTGTGCTCGCCGTTGGCCATGCGGGACAGGGCCGACAGCGGCTCGCCCTGAGAGCCAGTGCACATGACGACAATCTTGTCGTCGGGCAGGTTATCGATATCGAAGGCATCGAGGATATCGGAATCGTCGATGTTGAGGTAGCCCAGCTCGCGCGCCACGCGGGTGTTGGTGAGCATGGAGCGACCGGTCACGACGACCTTGCGACCGCACTTGCGAGCGGCGTCGCAGATCTGCTGCAGGCGATGGATGTGGCTCGAGAACGACGCGACGAACACGCGGCCCGGGGCGTTCTTGATGGCGTGCAGCAGGTTGGGGCCGACTTCGGCCTCGGACTTGGTAAAGCCCGGAACCGTGGCGTTGGTGGAGTCGGAAAGCAGCAGGTCGATGCCCTGCTTGGCAAAGCGGCTGATGGCGGCATAGTCGGGCGTGACGCCGTCGATGGGCGTCTGATCGAGCTTAAAGTCGCCCGTGTGCATAACGGTGCCCTGATTGGTGCGAATAAACACGCCCAAAGCACCTGGAATGGAGTGCGTCATCGAGAAGAAGTCGAGCGAGATGCCACCCAGATTGACGTGACTGCCGCCCTTGACCTCGCGGAACTTGGGCGCACGGATGCGGAACTCAGAGAGCTTACCCTCGATAAAGCCGAGCGTCAGCTTGCTCGAGAAGATGGGCACCTTGTTGTTGAGGTCCTGCAGCAGGTACGGAAGCGAACCGGTGTGGTCCTCGTGGCCATGGGTGACGATGATGCCGCGGAGCTTCTCCTCGTTCTCCAGGACATAGGTGTAGTCGGGAAGCACCAGGTCGATACCGGGCTGGGAATCGTCAGGGAACATGAGGCCGGCGTCGACGAGCACCATGTCGTCGCCGCACTCGAAGACCGTCATGTTCTTGCCGATGCCGTCAAGACCACCAAGCGGAATGATCTTCAAGGGAGATGATTTTTTAGCTGCCATAGGTGAGTGTGGTTTCCTTTCTTCGAAACGGGTCTGGAACAACCGACGGGGCGCTTCTGGCAAACCGACCGCCGGGAACGTACAAACATGCATCACAGAGTCGATGCAATAACCACAGTATGATACCCATTTGCACAACAACAGACCACCCATGCATCAAAGCCCCATCTGAACCTGTGTATCCCGCCGGTCAGGGCTCAGCGGCCCCGGCACGGGCTAAGTTTCCTGCTCTACAGTCCTGCTCACGACGGAGGCCACATTAAGTGGCCTCCTGTTCGTGCGGAACTCGCGATAAACTTAGCCCGTGCCGGGACCGCTGAGCCCTGACCTGCCAATATGAGATAGGTTTATTTTGGTAGGTTTTATCAGGGGAAATACTGCTGTGTCTATCTACTGATCTGAAATCTGACTACTGAATAGACTGTCTAACTAAATAGCGAGCGGCACTAACCAGCCCTTTTGCTTGCGCCCGGGAGGGCCGCATATGAAGTTTATCGCGAGTTCCGCACGCAAAGGAAAGCACTTAATGTGCTTTCCGTCTTGCGCAGGACTGTAGAGCAGGAAACTTCATATGCGGCCCTCCCGGGCGCAAGCAAAAGGGCGACCCCTGTACGGAGTCGCCCTTGTTGAGCTGCTTATGTGTAGCTATTACTCGGCGTCGTGGTGACGGCGGGGCTTGCGGCCTCCGTTGTCGCCGGGACGGCGCGGACGGTCGCTGCGCTCAGAGCGCTCGCGACGCGGACGCTCACGGCGCTGGAAGTGCTCGCCGTCGCCCTCGGAGGAACCCTCGGCGCGAGCCGGGGCCTCGGGCTTGTCAAGACGATCGAGCGAGATCTTGCCGCGATCGTCGACCTCGATGACGACGACCTTGACCTCGTCGCCCACGTTGAGGACGTCCTCGACCTTCTCCACGCGGCCCTTGGCGACGCGGGAGATGTGCAGCAGGCCGTCCTTACCGGGCAGCAGGTTGACGAAGGCGCCGAAGGGCTGGATGGAAACAACGCGACCGGTGTACTCCTCGCCCGGCTCGGGAACCTTGATGATGAGCTTGATGCGCTCGACGGCCTGGTCGACAGACTCGCCGGTGCCGCCGACAAAGACGGTGCCATCCTCCTGGATGTCGACCGAAGCGCCGGTCTCGTCCTGGATGCCGCGGATGACCTTACCGCCGGAACCGATGACGTCGCGGATCTTGTCGGTCGGAACCTGGATGGAAACGATGCGCGGAGCGGTGCTACGCGTGGTGTGGCGCGGCTCGGGGATCACATCGAGCATCTTCTGCAGGATGAAGGCGCGACCCTCCTTGGCCTGCTGCAGGGCGCGGGCCAGGATGTCGAAGGTGAGGCCGGTGGCCTTGTTGTCCATCTGCAGGGCGGTGATGCCCTCGGTGGTGCCGGTGACCTTAAAGTCCATGTCGCCCAGGAAGTCCTCGAGACCCTGGATGTCGGACAGGACCACGGTCTTGCCCTCCTCCTGGATCAAGCCCATGGCGATACCGGAGACCGGACGCTTAATGGGCACGCCGCCGTCCATAAGGGCGAGCGTGGAGCCGCAGGTCGAGGCCATCGAAGAGGAGCCGTTGGACTCCATGACCTCGGAGACCACGCGGATGGCGTAGGGGAACTCGTTCTCGTCGGGGAGCACCGGAAGCAGAGCGCGCTCGGCAAGGTTGCCATGGCCGATCTCGCGGCGCTTGGGGCTGCCCATGCGGCCGGTCTCGCCGGTGCAGAACGGCGGGAAGTTGTAGTGGTGCATGTAGCGCTTGCCCTCGGTGGGCTCGATGGTATCCAGACGCTGGCCCTCGTTGAGCATGCCGAGCGACAGGACGGAGAGCACCTGGGTCTGGCCGCGCTGGAACAGGCCGGAGCCGTGAACGAGCGGCAGGTAGTTGTCCTTCACCATGATGGGACGGATCTCATCGGCGGCACGGCCGTCGACGCGCTCGCCGGTCTCGACGACCATGGTGCGCATGGCCTTCTTCTCGAGCTTCTTGAGCGCCACGGGGATCTCGCGCTCCCAAGCGGCCTGCTCCTCCTCGGTAAACTCGGCGCGGATGGACTCCTTCAGAGCCTCAACCTTACCGATACGAGAGAGCTTGTCGGCATCACGAAGGGCGGCCGCCATCTCGTCGTAGTGGGCGAAGATGCGCTCCTGGACCTCCTCGACGGGCTGGTCGAGCGGGTACTCCTTCTTGACGATGGGGCCGTTGACCTGCTCCCATTCGGCGACAAACTCGTCCTGAGCCTGGCAGAAAGCAGCAAGGGCCTCCTGGCCAAACTTCATAGCGGCGAGCATGTCGTCCTCGGAGATCTCCTCGGCGCCGGCCTCGACCATCGAGATGAAGTCGGCAGAGCCGCCCAGCTCCAGGTCCAGATCGGAGTTCTCGCGCTCCTCGTAGGTGGGGTTGACGATAAACTCGCCAGTCTCCACGTTGCGGCCGATGCGCACGCAGGCAAGCGGACCCTCGAAGGGCACGCCACCGAGCGTCATAGCCAGGGAAGCACCCATGACGTTGATGACGTCGAAGGGGTTGACCTGATCGGCGACGAGCGAGGTGGCGACGATGTGCACCTCGTTGCGGAAGCCGTCCGGGAAGCTCGGGCGAATCGGACGGTCGATCATGCGCGCGGTGAGCGTGGCCTTCTCGCTGGGACGGCCCTCACGCTTGAGGTAACCACCCGGGATGCGGCCGGCGGCGTACATCTTCTCGTTGAAGTCGACGGTCAGCGGGAAGAAGTCGTAGTTCTTGCGCTCCTTGGAGACGACCACGGTGTCGAGCATCGTGGTGTCGCCCTGCTTGACCAGGCAGGCGCCGGTGGCCTGCTTGGCAAGCTCGCCCGACTCAAAGGTGTAGGTCTTGCCGTACAGCTCAAAGGTCTTGGATACGAGTGTCATTGTTCTCCTTTACCCCACAGGCCCCTTGCCTGCGGGCTTCTCATGTGACGCGGGCCCCCTGCCCCCGCCACGCTTCAGAGCGTGATTGTTCGCGCCCTTACACAAAAAGAGCGCCCCGCTGCGCAGGACGCTCTTAGCATGTACAAATCCTACTGGATGTTGTCGCGGATGCCCAGAGCCTTGATGAGCTCACGGTACTCGACGATGTCGTTCTTCTTGATGTAGGAGAGAAGACGACGACGACGGCCGACGAGCATGAGCAGGCCACGACGGGTGTGGAAGTCCTTCTGGTGGGACTTCATGTGCTCGGTCAGCTCCTTGATGCGCTCGGACAGGATGGCGACCTGAACCTTGGGGTTACCGGTGTCGACCGGGGTGTTACCGAACTGGGCAGTCAGCTCCGCCTTGCGCTCTTTGGAAACAGTCATTGTTTCACCTTTCGTTTTACGTCGCCCGCGGGCGACTCGATTCGCCTCGGACTGGGAAGCCGCCGGTGGAGCGAGCAACCAAGGTCGAGGTACCAACAGGTCGGTATGTTACCACAAGCAGCCCGCCCCTGCGCATCATCACCAACCCAACATGAATTCCATCGCACGGAGGCGCTGATCGGTGTGCGTCGCAGCCCAAACATGCGAAAGCCCCAGCAAAAAGGCTGCGGTATGGGGGTCGATCCTCTCGGCCATGAGTGCATCGAAGGTCATGGACATGAGGGCGCGCAGCCATGCGACCTCGCCGGTCGACACCAGCTCGGCACCCGGAACGCTCGACGCGCACGACCCGCACAGAAGCCCGCCGGCTTGGGCCGAAAAATGCGAGAGCATGGGATCGCCGCACGAGACACAAGCCGAGAAATCGGGTCGGTAACCAACGTGCGACAGCAGTTTAAAGACAAAGGCCGCCACGAGCAGGTCCATGTGTGCCGAATCGAGCCCGCTACCGACAAGCGTGAGCGCCCGCTGCGTAATGGCAAAGGTAAATGGATCCTCGGCATCCTCGAACGAGCACACACGCGCAACCTCGGCAATCGCGCTGGCGGCACAGGTCGTCTCGTAGTCAGGAGCAGCACCGAGCGGCGCCTCAATAAGCTCCGCCTGAGAAACAACGTCGAGCGAGCGGCCATGCGCCAATAGCATATCAACGGTGCAGAAGAGCTCGCAGCGGGCCGCAAGGCGACCGCCAGGCTTACGTGCGCCCTTAGCCACGGCACGCACCTGCCGCCCCCGTTCGTCGAGCATCGTCAAGATCAGGTCGGTTTCCTTGAGCTTCGTCTTGTCGAGGACGAGCACCTTCGTGCGATATGTCCGGGAGCCTGCCATGCGCGCCGCGCGCCCTTAGTCCTCGGCATTGTAGCCAAAGCGGCGAATCTGGGCCTCATCGTCACGCCAGCCGGCCTTGACCTTCACGTCCAGCTCCAAAAAGACCTGCGTGCCAAAGATGCGCTCAAGATCGCGACGGGCGTCGATACCGATATGTTTGATCATTTCGCCGCCCTTGCCAATAATGATGCCCTTTTGGCCCTCGCGCTCGACGTAAATGGTGGCGTGCACGCGCAGCACCTTCTTGGTCTGCTCGAGCGCATCGCAGATAACGCCAACGGAGTGCGGAATCTCATCACGGGTGCGACGCAAGACCTTCTCGCGCACAAACTCGGCAACGAGCGTCTCGTCGGAAGCGTCGGTACCCATGTCCTCGGGGAACCAACGCGGGCCCTCGGGCAAAAAGTGCGCAACGGTCTCGATAAAGGCATCGACGTTGAAGTTCTTAACCGACGACGTCACGATCTCATCGTCATATTCCATGAGCTCGTGGGCTGCCTTAAGCTGCTCCATGACCTGTGCGGGGTCGGCCTTATCGGCCTTGGTGAGCACCAGGACCTTCTTGGAACGGGCGTTTTTGACGCGTTCGGCAACCCAGGCGTCTCCCCTGCCGATCGGCTTGGTGGCATCAATCAAAAACGCGACGACATCGACATCGTTCAGCTCGAACAGCGCGCTCTTGTTGAGCTCGGACCCCAGGCCGTCCTTGGGCTTGTGGATACCCGGGGTATCGACAAAGACCAGCTGGTAGCCGGGACGGTTGACGACGGCACGCATGCGGCGGCGGGTCGTCTGGGCCACCGGCGAGGTGATGGCGACCTTTTTGCCATAGCAGGCGTTGAGCAGCGTGGACTTGCCGGCGTTGGGGCGGCCGACCAGCGCCACGAAGCCGCTGCGGAAACCGGGCTCAACGTCGCCAAAGCCCGCGAAGCTGTCGCCCTCGTCGCACAGTGCGTCGAGTTCCTCGTCGCTCATGCCCTCAAACGGATCGAACTCCTCGACATCCTCATAGGCATCGTTCGCTTCGGCATCCACCGCATCCAGGGACTCGTCGTCCAGAGTTTCATCGATAGGCTGCATAGTGTCGGACATGGAAATCCCTTTCTAAATAAAGTCGAGCGCGTGGGCAAATACCAGCAATCCCACAATCGCGGCGGTGATGGAAAGTACGTAGACGGAGGCGGCGGCGATATCCTTCGCGCGCTTTGCCAGAGGATGGAGCTCCTGGGTCGCCAGGTCGACGATCGCCTCCATGGCGGTGTTGCACAGCTCGCCGTGAATCACCAGGCCACAGCAGATGATAACCGTGGCCCATTCGGCAATATCGAGCCCCACGATGCAGCCGGCAATGACGGTGCACACGCCCGCAACGAGCATGACCTTAATGTTGCGCTCGGTCTTGACGGCGGTGACGAAGCCCTCCATGGCGTAGGAAAACGACTTTAAGAAGGACGGATGGTCCTTGTTCGATCCGGGAATCATAGACGGCTCCTAGTCGTGGGCGTGGTTGGTGATGGGGCCGACGTGGACCAGCTTGGGGTCCTCGCCGCGCTCGAGCGCCAGATCGCGCAGGATGGCATCCTCGCGGGCCTCCATGGCCTCAGCCTCGTCGTCCTCGATATGGTCATACCCCAGCAGGTGCAGCATGCCATGCACGAGCATCAGGCGGCACTCGTCGGCAGGGGCATTGCCAAAGCCGGGGGCCTGACGGGCAATGACTTGCGGGGCCAGGATGATATCGCCAAGCTCAAGCGTCTCGTCGGCGGGAATATCCTCGTCAAAGGCCGAGTCGCATTCAAACGAGAGGACATCGGTGGTGCGGTCGATACCGCGCCACTCGTGGTTGAGCTCGTGCATCTCGTCCTCGTCGACATACGAAAGGGAAATCTCGACTTCACGCTCAACGCCTTCGGCGGCAAGCACGACCTCGCAGATGTGTTCTACCTCCTGCGCGTCGAGCAGCGTATCGAGCTCGGCATCGTTGCTGATCAATACACTCAACGGGACTCCTTTCGGTCGCGCGGGCGCTGCTCGCGCACGTCATCATAAGCATCATATGCCTCGACGATACGTCCCACCAGGGCATGGCGCACCACGTCGGCACGCTCGAGGTGAGAAAATGCGACATCGTCGACACGGCCCAAAATCTTCTCGACATCCGCCAAGCCACCACGACGGCCCACCAGGTCACGCTGGCTCAGGTCGCCGGTAATCACAAACTTGGAGTTAAAGCCCAGGCGCGTCAGAAACATCTTCATCTGCTCGGGCGTGGTATTTTGGGCCTCGTCGAGCACCACGAAGGCGTCGCTCAGCGTGCGGCCGCGCATGTAGGCAAGCGGGGCGATCTCGATCACGCCGCGCTCCATGAGCTCATCGGTGCGCTCGCGATCCATCATGCAAAATAGGGCGTCGTAGAGCGGGCGCATGTACGGATCGATCTTTTCCTCGAGGGTGCCGGGCAAAAAGCCCAGGTTCTCCCCCGCCTCGACAACCGGACGCGTCAAGATCAGACGGCCCACCTCGTGACGCTTGAGTGCGGCAACAGCGAGCGCCATGGCCAGATAGGTCTTACCGGTACCGGCAGGACCCAAGCCAAACGTGATGGTATTTGAGCGGATGGCATCCACATAGCGCTTTTGACCGAGCGTCTTGGGGCGAATGACGCGACCGCGATACGAAAGCAGCACGTCATCGCGAAGCGACGTAGCCTCGTGCTCACCGTCGCGCAAGACGGCCAGGCAGCGAGAGACATCGTCGGCAGAAAGCGTGCGCCCGGAAGCAGCCTCACGAAAGGCATGTTCGAAAAAACGCGCGACCAGTTCGACCTCGTCCGGGTCACCGCTCACGGCGATGCTGTCGCCACGGGCGACCACGTGGGCGCGAACTGAGCTCTCCAGCGCACGAAGGACGCCGTCGCCGGCACCCAAAACGCGCGAGGGGTCAATACCCTCGGGAACGGTAAGTCTAATCTTCGAGGCTTCCATGAACCTCCCTGCGTGCATGGACCAAGCCGGAATCATCGACTCCGATGATAGCAACATCGAGCAGGCACGGGGCTGTAAGTCCACAGGTATCGTCAAGACGGGCATGATGGAACGAGCCAAGCGTCAGGTTGTCACCATACTCGAGCACGGCACGCTCGACCGTGCCCACGCGACGACGAGCGTCGGCAATAGCGAGCTCCTGTGCGGCGGCCCGCATACGGCGGCTGCGCTCGGCCATAACCTCGGGTGGCACCTGGTCGGGCATGTCGGCAGCAAGGGTACCGGGACGCTTGCTGTAGCGGAACACGTGCATACGCGAGAAACCCACACGGCGGCACAGCGCCAGCGACTCCTCGAACTCCTCGTCCGTCTCACCAGGAAAACCGACGATGACATCGCACGAAAGGGACGCCTGGGGCAAGTTGGCGCGAATCATACGCACCGTGTCCTCAAAGGCCTCGGCGCTATAGGGACGGCCCATGCGATGCAGGGTCGCCGTGCAGCCGGACTGCACGGGCAGGTGCAAAAACGGGGCGATACGCTGCGGGTAGCGCGCCATAACCTTAAGCAGGCGCTCGGAGATATCCATGGGCTCGACCGAGGAAATGCGCACATGCGGAATAGACGTGCGCTCCATGATGGCCTCGAGCAGCTCATCGATTTCGACGTGCTCGTCGGTCGCGCTCTTGCCATCGTAGGCACCCAGGTTCACACCGGTCAGCACCACCTCGGGCACGCCGGCCTCCTGGGCCTCGCGAACTTGCTCGAGCACGGACTCGACGGGCACGGAGCGCTCGGGGCCGCGCGCCTTCCACACAATGCAATAGGTGCAGCGATGGTTGCAGCCATCCTGAATCTTCACGCCCAGGCGAGAGCGACCGAGCGCATCGACCACCTCGCCATCGCTGCAGGCGGGAATGCTATCGGACTCAACACCCAGCACCTCGCAAACACGTTCGGCGACATCTATCTTGGACGGCTCGGCAATCACGCGATCCGAAAGCTCCGACAGCTCCTCGGGGTGCAGATTGACCACGCATCCGGTCACGACCACATAGGGCTCGTTTGGATGGGCCAGCGCATGACGGACGGCCTTACGGGTCTTAGCCTCGGCCTCGCCCGTAACGGCACAAGTGTTAATGACGATCAGATCGGCATCCTGGGGCTCCACAATAGCAAAGCCCAAGCGCATAAGATCGGCAGTGATACGGTCAGACTCAACCCGGTTGACACGGCAGCCGAGGTTGACGACGGAAATATGGGGTGCGAGCACGCGGGCTCCTTAATCGAGGATATCGTCGAGGGCACTCTTGATACGGTCGGTCACCGACTTCTTACCAGAAGCGACGTCATCGCCCATCTCATCGGCAAAAGCACGGAGCAGCTCGCGCTGCTTATTGGAAAGATTGATGGGAACGACCACGCGCAGTTGCACGATCAGGCGGCCACGCGAACCGCCACCGCCAATGCGCGGCATGCCGTAATTATTGACGCTCACGGTGTCGCCGTACTGGGCGCCGGCGGGAACCGTCACCTTAACGACCTCGTCGGGCATAATGCCCTCGACCTCAATCTCGCAGCCGAGCGCAGCCTGCGCAATCGAGATATCGCTCACCAGGTACAGGTCATCACCGTTGCGCTTAAAGCGCTCATGGTCGGCGACGCGCACGTTGACAATCAGGTCGCCCGAAGGCTCGCCGCGAAGGCCGGCCTCGCCAAAGCCGCTCACACGAAGCTGGCGACCGGTCGAAACGCCGGCGGGAATATCGATGTCGATCTTTTCGTGCGAAGGCGTGCGGCCTTGACCGTCGCAGGTCTCGCAGGGATGATCGATAACCGTGCCCTCGCCATGGCAGTCGGGGCAAGGCGAGGAAGACTGAACCTGGCCCAAAAACGATCGCTGAACCGTCGTGACGTAGCCCGTACCGTGGCAGCGGCCGCACTGCTTTTCCTGTGCGCCCTCTGCCCTACCGGTGCCATTGCAGTCCTCGCAAGGAGCAAGGCGGTCATAGCTGATTGTCTTTTTGCAGCCGAGCGCCGCCTCCTCGAGCGTCACCGAAAGCGAGATGGCCATATCACGTCCGCGACGACGCTCACGACGGCTGCGGGCGCCACCGCCGGCACCGCCGCCAAAGAACGACGAGAACAAGTCGTCCATGCCCATGCCACCAAAGATATCGTTGATATCGACGTAGCCGGAGCCACCGGGGCCGTCGGCAGTGCCGTAACGGTCGTAGTTAGCACGCTTCTGCTCATCGGAAAGAACGGAATATGCCTCGTTGAGCTCTTTGAACTTAGCCTCGGCCTCGGGGTCGTCCGAAACGTCCGGGTGTACGGTACGGGCCTTCTTTAGAAACGCGCGCTTAATCGTCCGCGCGTCGGCATCCTTGTCGACGCCAAGCACCTCGTAGTAATCCCTATTTTCCGACACGACCGAATCCTTCCGACTTTCATTATTGTCACAGTGCGTCCTATACCCAAGCTGGGCCGGCCGCAAACAGAGGGTTTGATGTTATTGCATTGCGTAGGGCGAAAGCATGGCACGTTGCGAGCAGCTCGCAAACCAAACCGACACGAGCGCAAACATAAATCCGTTGGCAAAACCGTTGGCAAACTGCATCGCGCCGCGCTTCCACCACAGCAGGCTGCGGTACAGCACGCCGTCCGAGAGCACCATGAACAGGCCCATGGCAAACGGAATAAAGCACATCACGGCAAAGGCCGAGAACACGCCCGAGATGGCCGATAGCACCAAAAACGGCGCCACGATGCCCATCAGGTAAAAACCGGTACGGGCCTTGCCTTCCAGGCGCTCGGCCTCAACATGGGCCCGACCGACCAGATCACCGCCAGAGGCGCCGTTGGTGCCGGCGTGACCCATGCCGCCAATACGGACCTCGTCGCCATCGTGCGTGCCGGCGGGAAACTCAATCGTCTGCTCGGAGGTCACACGGGTTCGCCCGCTGCCGCCGCAATCGGGACAGGGGTCGGCGACGACCTTACCGGAGCCACCGCACTCAGGGCAGACAGACTGGAACGTGCCGGCACCAAACAGAAAGGACAGGTCGACATCGATGTGGCCGCGACCGCCGCAGCTCGGACAGGTATGTGCATGCTCGGACGAAACAGAGCCCGAACCGCCGCAGTGACCACAGGTATCGAAGCGCGTATAGCGGACGGTCTTGCGGGCACCGCCCTTGGCCTCCTTGGCGTCGAGCTTAATATCGACGACCACGTTGGCGCCGTTCTCGGGATTATAGGCAGCCTGCCCGCGACGCGGCTGACCCCAGGCGCCACCAAAGGGAAAGCCGCCCTCAAAGGGATTGCCGTAGCCCGCGCTGCCGGCGTAACCGCCGCCATAGGGCGAAGCCGTGGGAGCGCCGGCAAAGGGATTGCCCGAGCGCATGGCGTCGTAGCGCGCACGCTTCTGCTCGTCCGAAAGCACGGCGTAGGCCTCGGAAACCTCTTTAAACTTTTCCTCGGCATCCGGCTCTTTGTTGACGTCCGGATGGAGCTTGCGGGCCTTTTGCTGGAAGGCCTTTTGAATATCACGCGAGGTGGCGTCCTTGGAGACACCCAAAATCTCGTAGTAATCTTTTTCGTTCATCGTCGCCATGCGCGGCAACCTCCTGCTCACAGCAGCGTATATATTCCGGTAATTCTACCCGAGCGGCCTAAGCTAGATCCCAAAACAGCTCGAACAGAACATTTCCATCGAGCCAGCCCAGGTGTGTCGGCGCCAGACGAGCTCGAACATGGCCCGCGACGACATCTGCCGAAGTGAAGGGTCCCTCATGGACCCCGAGCGTCTCGGGCACCCAAGTGGCAAGACCCAATTCGAGCGCGCGATCGCAGGCAGCTGCCAGCTCGCCCGTTGGGATGACACGAACCGCGCGAACCAACAGGTCGGACGCGACACCGCGCGTCATGCGGCAAGCAAGCATCAGGTCTTCGGCCGCGGCCTCGCGCTGCGAGAGATATTCGGCCTCGAACGCCGTCGCGTCATCGTCACGTTGCACCAGACGCACGCGGTACGCATCGCCTCGAGAAGACACGCCGGGGAACAAACCCGCAAGACGGTCGAAATCCTCGGCGTCGAGCATGCCCGCGGCAGAACGACCCAGGCCCAGGTAGCCCCGTCCGGTCCAGTAGGCAATGTTATGGGCGCACTCATGGCCGTCGAGCGCGTAGCTCGCCACCTCATACGGGTGATAGCCGACGGCACCCAGGCGCTCACGCGCCGCGTCCATGCACGAAGCCTGAAAATCCTCGTCGGGCTCGAGCGACTCGTCGCGGCACGCCATGCGATAAAGGGGCGTCCCCTCCTCAAGCGTGAGCGGGTAGACCGACACATGATGCGGAGCCGCCGACAGCACGCCATCGAGCGTGCGCTTCCAACTCACTGCGGTCTGCCCGGGAAGTCCGCACATAAGGTCGCACGACACGTCAAGCCCAGCGTTCTTGACCGTCGAGATGGCAGCGAGCGCCCGATCGGCATCGTGAATACGGCCGATGGCAGTAAGTTCGGTGTTATCGAGCGTTTGCACGCCCAAAGAGACGCGTGTGACACCAACCTTGACAAGTGCAGTGGCAAGCTCGGCGGTCAGCGACTCGGGATTGGCCTCGCAGGTAAACTCAACGGGGGCGCACCACGCACGAATACGCCGCGCCAGCTCCACCAGGCGCTCCCCCGCCAGCGACGGCGTACCGCCGCCAACATAGACAGTGCGGATCTGGTCAAGGGCCCCAGCTTTGCCAAAAGCATCGAGGCGCGCGTACAACTGCTCAAAATAGGCATCGAACGCAGCGCTCAGGTCGCACGGAGCAAAACTGCGCGAGTCAAAGTCGCAGTACCGGCACTTTTGAGCGCAAAACGGCACGTGCACGTACAGCGCGGTAACGGCCACCCTTAAGCCTCCAGCGGATGAGGGGGCACCGATTCGCCGGCGGCAAGTGCGGCCTCGCAGGCCACCACATCGCGCTCGATCTCATCGACCAGCGCCATAAACTCCTCGTATGTGGAACAGCGCACCACATGGGCACGCCAAGCGGCAGCATGGGGCATGCCTTTTAAGTACCAGCTTGCGTACGTACGTGCACGCGACATGAGCGGCAGGAGCTCATGCGTCAGCGTTAGGTGCTCACGCAGGGCGTCTAGGCGCTCGACGGAGCTGCGCGCCGGCACCGGTGTGCCATCGAGCGCAAGGGCGCGAGCATCACCGAACACCCACGGATTGCCGTAGATGCCGCGCGCGATAAACACCGCGCTGGCACTCGAACCTTGCAGATGCTCAGCAGCGTCCTCGGCCGAGAACACATCGCCCGAACCGATAACGGGAATCTCGACGGCGTCGGCCACCTCATCGACGACCGACCAATCGGCCTGGCCCGTGTAGAGCTGCGTGGCGCAACGACCATGCACGGCGACTGCGGCGGCACCGGCGCCTTCGAGCATCTGGGCAAACGTCGCGGCATTACGGTCCTCGGCATAAAAGCCCTTGCGGATCTTTACGGTCACGGGCACATGCGCCGCGCCCACCGCCGCCTCGACGATCTTCTCGGCCAAATCGGGCGTGCGCATAAGGGCTGAGCCCTCGCCCTTGGTGACAACCTTTCGGGCAGGACAGGCCATGTTGATATCGATGAGCGACAGGCGATCGCCCACACGCTCCTCGACGGCGGCGACGGCGCTCGCAAACTGATCGGGCTTGGAGCCAAAGAGCTGCACGCAAATCTGCTGCTCCTCGTCGGCCGGTAGCACCAGGCGCCAGGTCTTGTTGCTGGCATAGGCAAGGCCCGCCACGCTCACCATCTCGCTGTAGGCAAGGTTGGCACCGCGGCGGCGGCACATGATGCGGTAGGCAGGGTCGGTCACGCCCGCCATGGGAGCCATAAGGAACGGCTGCTCGGCATAGGCGCCCAGCAGCCGCAGACTATATTCGGAAAGCGCCATAGACCTACTCGTCCACCTTGAGGATCGCCATAAAGGCCTCCTGAGGGACCTCGACCGAGCCGATGGCCTTCATGCGTTTCTTGCCCTCTTTCTGCTTCTCGAGCAGCTTACGCTTACGCGAAATATCGCCGCCGTAGCACTTAGCAAGCACGTCCTTGCGACGCGCCTTGACGGTAGAACGGGCGATGATCTTGTTGCCGATAGCACCTTGGATGGGAACCTCGAACAGCTGACGCGGGATGATCTCCTTAAGTTTGTCGCACAGACCACGGGCCAGGCGATAGGCCTTGTCCTTATGGACGATAAACGATAGCGCGTCCACCTCGTCGCCCGAAAGCAAGATATCGAGCTTAACGAGCTCGGATGGACGGTACTCGTTGAACTCGTAGTCGAGCGAGGCATAGCCCTTGGTACGGCTCTTGAGCTGGTCAAAGAAGTCCAAGATGAGCTCGGCGAGCGGCATATCAAAGCGCATCTCGACCGACTTGCTCGTGAGATGAATCATGTCGGTAGTAATGCCGCGGTGCTCGATAGCGAGCTGCATGACGGCACCCGTATACTCGGGCGGGCAGATAATCTTGGCCTTGAGGTAGGGCTCCTCGATGCGCTCGATGCGCGTAGCCTCGGGCAGATCCTGCGGGCTGCGGACATCAATCATCTCGCCGTCAGTCTTGTAGACGTGATAGTCCACCGAGGGGCTCGTAGCAATGAGGTCAAGATTGAACTCGCGCTCCAGGCGCTCCTTGACGACCTCCATATGCAGCAGGCCCAAGAAGCCCACGCGGAAACCAAAGCCGAGCGCCACCGAGGTCTCGGGCTCCCACACCAACGACGGGTCGTTGACGTGCAGCTTATCGAGCGCGTCACGCAGGTTCTCGTAGTCCTTGTTATCGATCGGGAACAGGCCCGTATAAACCATGGGCTTGGCCTCGCGGTAGCCGGGAAGCGGCTCAGGGCAGGGATTCGACGCCCACGTGAGGGTATCGCCCACGCGAACGGCCTCGGGGTCCTTCAGGCCCGTGACCACGTATCCGACCTCGCCGACCGTGAGCGCGTCGACCGGGGTCTCGGCGGGACGCTTGACGCCCACGCCATCGACCAAAAAGTCGCCCTTTGCCTGCATCATGCGCAGGGTATCGCCCTTTTTGATGGAACCGTCAAAGACGCGGACCGTGGCGACGACGCCACGATACTCGTCGAAGTATGAATCCAGAATGAGTGCCTTGAGCGGCGCGTTCGCATCGCCCTTGGGCGGAGAGATCAAAAAGACAATGGACTCCAGCAGATCGTGGATGCCCTCGCCGGTCTTGCCCGAGACACACACGGCATCATCGGCAGGGATCGCCAGGTCATCCTCGATCTCGGTCTTAACCTCGTCGGGATGAGCCGAGGGCAGGTCGATCTTGTTGATGGCCGGCACAATGTCCAGATTGGCGTTCATGGCGAGCGTCGCGTTGGAGACGGTCTGCGCCTCGACGCCCTGCGTGGCGTCGACAACGAGCACCGCGCCCTCACAGGCTGCCAGCGAGCGCGAGACCTCATAGGTAAAGTCCACGTGGCCCGGCGTATCGATCAGATTGAACTGATACGTCTCGCCATCGTCGGCGTCATAGGACACGCGAACGGCATTGGACTTGATCGTGATGCCGCGCTCGCGCTCGATATCCATGGTGTCGAGCAGCTGCGACTCCATGTCGCGTTCGTCGACGGTATGGGTGAGCTCGAGGATGCGATCGCTGATCGTGGACTTGCCATGGTCGATGTGCGCAACGATTGAGAAGTTGCGGATGTGGGAAATGTCAATTGAAGTATTCATGCGGACTATCTTACCCGAGCGGTACAAAAAATGGAGCCTGTTCCATAAAACAGGCTCCATTTATGCGCGTAATCTGTGTGGTGTGAAATTTACAACTTAGGCGTTGATGCTGTTCACGAGCTTGGCAAGACCGGACTTGCGGTTGGAAGCCTGGTTCTTGTGGATAACATGCTTGGCGGCAGCCATGTCGAGACGCTTGGTGACGGTCTTGAGGGCAGCCTGGGCCTTCTCGGCGTCGCCCTCGGCAACGGCGGACTGGACGTGCTTGGTCAGCGTCTTGAGCTCGGACTTGACAGCCTTGTTACGCATGCGAGCTGCCTCATTGGTGCGGATACGCTTCTTCTGAGACTTGATGTTTGCCACTTCTGGAGTTCCTTTCGAGTTCCTTGCAAAAAATGTATGACACCTCTGAGACACGGTGAGGTCATGCAAGCGCCTACTATAGCACGCTCCCCCTCAAAGGGATAGAACGAATTTGTCAAATAGGCAGGTATCATCACGATTTTCTCAAGATGTACGTAATCCAGAGCAAAAGCGCGGTCTGAGAATCGGCCGAACCCTTCAGCGCGAGCTCCACATCGACCGCGCCCTCGAGCGCGGCAACGAGCTCTGCCATCGAAAAGCGACGTGCCCAGGTCAGGTGATTCTTGACCTGCCAGGACTGGAGCTTAAGCGTTGCGGCCAGCTCACGACCCTGCCCGCGCGCATCGAGCGCCTTGGCAACGATAAGCTCGCGGATGCGGCCGCACAGCAATGTGTAAGTCCACACGTAGCTCTTGGCGGGCAGTAGATTGAAGAGCTCGAGCGAGCGTCGCATGTCACGGGCCGAGACCGCATTGAGAAAGTCCCAGGGCTGGACTTCGGCCGTGCGCACAATCCAGCGCTCCACATCAGCAAGCTCAATCTGGGGCGCCTCGACCATCTGGGCAAGCTTAGCCAAATCGTTATCGAGCATGCGAGTGTTTTCACCCGAACGCGAGACGAGCTCCTCGGCGGCCGCCGTCGAGATCGACTTGCCGTGCAGCGTCGCCATCTGCTGCACGCGGCGCGGTAGCTCCCAGCGCTTGGTACCGGAGCAATCGATCACCGCCTTCTTGTCGATCTTGGCGATCGCCTTATACAGGCGCGTGTTCTTGGCAAGCGAGTCGGCGATGATGAGACAAACCGTCGTGGGGCTGGGACTCGCCAGATAGTCGACAAGCGGCTCGGAGATCGCTTTGGCGAGTTTTGAGCAGCCGTCAAGGATTACCAGGCGAAACTCGCTGCCCATGGGAAAGGTGTTGAGCGATCCGATAATCGACTCGATATCGGGGTCTTTGGTCATATCGCGCTCGTCGAGGTTGAACTCGACCATACCCGACTTTTCCAGACGCGCTTTCATACGCGAGACGGCGTGATCGCGCTTGACTCCGTCGGTACCGACGATCAGATATGCCGGCAGCAGACCGGTTTCGGACATTGCGCTCCCCTCCCGCAGACTCTCGAATTCGTACCGTGCCATTTTAGCCCAGGGGTTGGTCCCGCGCCAACGGCAGCATCACGGTCGCTGGCATCGCATGGCAAAACCTGTTACGGTCGGCGAGACGGTAATGTCTCCTTGTTCAATGGTACATGCGAACGCGCCGCCCGCATCGCGAACGGCATCGATGCAGGCATCGGATGGATGGCCGTAGCGGTTGCCCTCGCCCGCACTCGCCATAGAGAGCTCGGGCTTAAGCGTTTCCAGCAGGTCTTTGTCGACGGAAACTTTTGAGCCGTGATGCCCCAGCTTGAGCACATCGATATCACCCACCTCCTGTACAAACTCGCGCTCCTGATCGAGCTCGGCATCACCAGTGAGGAGCATACGCAGGCTCTTGCATTCCCGGGCATAGGAGAGCAGCAAGACAAGCGAGTCCTCATTGCCCTCGCCATCCACCGTGTCAAACGGCCACATCACACGAGCCCGAAATGCGCCGATATCGACCGTATCCCCGCGAGCCACCTGCCGATACGTTACGCCGGGGCGATTCAGGACCTCAGCAGGCGCACCGTCCAGCGCATCCGCTGCAACTGCAATGGTTCCAACCGAAAACCGATCGAGCACATCGGGAAGACCACCCCAATGATCTTCGTCCCAATGTGTCACGAAGACGGCGTCGATATGGTGGACATTGTTGCGAACCAACGCCGCTACCACGCGCTCGTCGAGCCCGCAGTCGACGAGCGCTACTGCGCCACCCTCGCGGATAAGAATCGCATCGGCCTGGCCCACATCGAGTACCGTCACCGAAGGCGGAGCGAATCGATCCCAGTAGACGTACGGAATCGCAGCCAAGAGCACCAGGCATGCAAGCCCCACCGCCATAAGACGTGCACGGGGACGCGGCCACCAGACCAGCAGAACCGCCAGCAAACACGGCACTAGGTAAATCCACATGCTATCGGGCGGCACGCTCACGGATGCACCCGGCACGGCGGCAAACAGCTGCTCGAAGAACAGCGCGCAACGGGCGGCAATCATGGGCACAACGAGCGCCCAAGTCCGCAACGGCGCCACGAGCGAAAAGGGAACCAGCACGATCGACACAGCAAGCAGTACGCTCACCACCGGACCGATGACCGCATTTGCCAACGGAGCAATGAGCGAGAACGTACCAAAGGCAGGAATGGTGATGGGGAGCGTCGCCAACTGCGAGCACAGTGTGACGGAGAGCATGCTGGCAATGCCCGACGGCACGCTCAGCTCACCCAAAGCGTAGGTAGCATACGGGCAAAAGCACAGGATGGCAAAGACGCTGGCACATGAAAGCTGAAAGCCCATCTCGAACAGCACCGTCGGCCTCAGTAGCACAAAGATGGACATGGTTACGAAGAGTGCCGATGCGCCGTGCCGACGACGACCCGCTCCGTTTACGACAAGCGTCGCGAACACCATGCAGCACGCGCGCACGGCCGAGGGAGACGCGCCCGTAAAGGCAGCGTAGCCCACAAGCGTTATCGCCAATATCGCCCGCTGAAGACCACGTGAGCGCCGAGTCTTTTGCAATACACCCTCGATTACAAACCCCACGATAGCCAAATGGCTGCCCGAGACGGCGATAAGATGCGCCGTTCCCGTTACCGAAAACCAGTCGCCCGCCGGCTGGGCGCGTAGCTCGGCCGAACGACCACAGACGACACCGGCTATGAGCGCACGCGCCGGGTCGGTCGCAGGCGCGATGGACGCAAGCAGCCCATTTCGCAGCCGAAGCAGCGGCCCCGGAGAACCCTCATCGATCGACACGATCCGAACGGCTTTTACCTTGCGTACCTCGCCTCGGAGCGCGCGCGATCGTCCAAACGCATCGTTCTCAAAACGTGAAACGCGACCGATAACACGCACGTGCGCCCCGACCTTGAGCTCGCGGTCACACGATAGGCGAACCGCTGCCAAGTTCTTACCGTCCGCGCGTGCCTCGCAGGTATAGGAATACACGTCGTCGTTTATGGATGGATCACCCTGCACGACAAACTCGAGGCTGCTTGCCGCTCGACCGTCGAGCGCCTTCGAGGCGCCTAGCGTGCCCACAGCCCACCACGCCGAGACGACCGCTCCCGCCACGAGACCGACGGACGCGGCATACAGCCACCGCTTCAAAGGGGCAAGCCGCGCACAAGATTGAGCCAGCACAACGAAGACCGCCGCCGCAACGGGAATGGCCCATAGCGGCCCGACCGCCGGCACCCGCTCCCTCAGCAGCGCATCAGCGGCCACGTTAAGCACCAAAGCGCAGCTCACGCACATGCCGGCACACAGGGCCATCGTCCACGGCATCAAGGGCCGCGGAGGCATCACATGCTCGCGCTCGGTCGCACTCATACGCAGATGCAATCTTTGATTTTGGCAAGCTTCTTCTCGCCGATTCCCGACACACGCATCAGATCGTCAACCGAGGCAAAAGCACCGTTCTTTGTACGCTCATCGATAATCGACTGTGCCATGGAGGGACCGATGCCCGAGAGCGTCTGCAGCTCTGCCGTGCTTGCCGTATTGATGTTGACTAGGCCCGTTGCGCCACTCACGCCCAATGATGCGGAAGCCCCACCATCAACACCGGCTTCCGCAATGGACGCCTGCTGCTCCCCTACCGTTGGAACGTGGATTTTTTGTCCATCAGTGACCTTAGATGCCCGATTGAGCCCCGTAACGTCTGCCTCGGGCGCCAGCCCGCCGGCGGCATCAATCGCCTGAGCCACCCGCGCGCCGTCCTTGAGGCGATATACACCGGGCGACACAACGGCGCCATCGACATCGACATAGACCTCTGCCGCGGCAGAAGCCTTAGTCGAAGAACCTTCGGATGTCTTTCCGCTCGAGGCATCACCGGATCCCGGCTCCATCAACGAGCCCGTACCGTCAGTGCGCTCAAACGACACACCGCCGGCACCGCCGCCAAGGTTCGCCATCGCCAAGCCGCTCGCCATCGCAATGACGACCAGTATCGCCATCACCACTGCCTTATGACCGAGCAGCTTGTCCGCCAAGCGGTCCATCCGTTTGACCCGTTCGTGTTGTTCGCGCTGCGCCATAGCAAAACCTCCCAACACCATCGTGTCAGGAAAGGAGCCCTGCAACAGCCACGCTCCAAAACCGGTTTTAGCGGTCAAACCAAAAACCGACCAAAACCTTGCACAAATCTGTCCATTTATTCAGGCACACGTCAGCAAATGAACACTTAGCCGCAAAATGCCCAGATAGCAAAAGACCGACGATGCAGGCGCATCGTCGGTCTATGCACAACATTACTCGTGATCTTGGTAAATCTCACGCGGAGCAAGCTCCGAATGTTTGCGTTTTAAGGTCTTAGGGGCCTTATACGTGTTGCTCTCGAAGTCGATGTACTCGGTCTGCTTGAGCAGGCGCTCGATCATCTCCTCGTGATCGAACAACTCCCAGGCCTCATGCACGGCATCGAGTTTAGCGTGCGTCTCGGGACGGCGCGGCATAAACAGCGTGCAGCAGTCGGGAGCGGCCTCAGTCGAGATATCGAACGTACCAATCTCCTCGGCGCGCGCGATGATCTCCTGCTTGTCCGAACCGATGAGAGGGCGGAACACGGGGATCTTCACGGCCTCGTTGACGGCCATGATGTTCTCAAGCGTTTGGGAGGCAACCTGCCCAAGCGATTCGCCCGTCACGATAGCCTTGGCGCCCTCGATGTGTGCAATGCGCTCGGCAACCGAATACATAATGCGGCGATACATGATCACGCGCAGGTTGCTGGGACAGGTCACCGAAATCTCGCGCTGGCAGTCGCCAAACGGCACAACATACAGACGGCCGATCTGGACACCCGGCTCAAGGGCGCGAATGATGTCCTGCACTAGATACTCGCTGGTATCTGGCGTCTGCGGACGACCGGAAAAATGCACCGGCACGCACACGGCTCCGCGTCGCGCGAGCATCCAGGTCGCCACCGGCGAGTCGATACCCGATGACAGCAGGGTCACGACCTTACCGGCAGAGCCCACCGGCAGACCGCCCACACCGCGCTCGGAGCGCGCGTACACATAAACGCTACCCTGAACAACCAGCACGTGAACCATCGCGTCGGGATCGTGCATTTGAACCTTTTTATCGGGGAACGCCTCGCACAGCACCTCGCCAACCTGTCGATTGATATCAATCGAGGTGAGCTCATAGTCGGTATTGGAGCGCTTGGCGTGCACCTTAAACGAATCGAAGGGGCCAAACTCACGCAGCGCCTTCACGGCGGCGGCACAGTACTCCTGAGGGTCGCGATTGGTGTGATACGCCAAAGACACGCGAGCAACGCCGGGAACGGTGCGAATGACACGAGCCGCCTCGTCGGCCTGATGCTCGTTAAAGGTCACGAGGATATAACCGGAAATTCGAGACACGGCATTCACGGAAAAGGCGGCCAAGGCCGCCTTGATGTTATCCATGAGGATATGCTCAAAATGTGCGCGGTTCTTACCCTTCAGTCCAACCTCGTGATAGTGGACCAGGCAGACGCGAGCCGCCATTTAGGCTTCAGCAACCTTGTGGCCGAGCGCCTTCTCGTAACGGGCCTCGTCGTAAGAGATGTCGCCGTCGACAATCTCGTCCATAGCCATCGAGATGGTATCGGCACCGGAAAGCCCGATGGTGATGTCATCGACATCCTGGACGGCAAGCACGCGATTGTGCTGGCCACGCAGCATGCTATTGATGTCGCAGGCGCGCTTGGAGGCAAGCGAAGCGAGCAGGAAGCGGTTGTGATCGGTCTTCTCCAGAAGATCGTCAATGCAAGGCTTTACAACGGACACGGACCTCAGATCCTTTCATGCATATCGAGAACGCGAACGAGCTCATCGGTCGCGCGGTCGAGATCGTCATTCACCACGACGTCGTCGTAGCGGTCGGCAAGGGCAAGCTCATCGGCGGCGTTTGCCATACGCAGCTCAATCGTCTCGGGCGTCTCGGTACCGCGACCGACTAGACGCTCGCGAAGCACCTCGAGCGAAGGTGGCTTGATAAAGATCAGCACGGCCTCGGGGAAACGCTCCTTCACCTGCAGGGCACCCTGGACATCGATCTCCAAGATGAGAGACGAACCAGAGGCGAGCTTGGATGTGACCTCGCTCACCAACGTGCCGTAGCAGTTACCGTGGACCTCGGCCCACTCAACAAACTCACCGTTTGCCACGCGGCGGTCGAACTCCTCGCGCGTCAGAAAAAAGTAGTTGACGCCGTCGACCTCACCTTTGCGTGGTGCTCGCGTGGTAGCCGAAACCGTCAGGCCCAGGTTCGAGCGGCGCTCGCGCACACGAGTGACGAGCGTACCCTTGCCTGCGCCTGACGGTCCAGAAATCACAAAGAGCTTGGAATCCTGAGCGCTCACTTATTTGGTCAGCTGCTCGAGGAGCTGCTCGCGCTGACGGACGCCGAGGCCCTGGACGCGACGGGTAGCGGAGATACCGAGCTCCTCCATGATCTTGGCGGCCTTGGCCTTGCCATAACCAGGGAGAGACTCGATGAGGGTGGAAACCTTCATGCGGGAAGCGATGGGGTCATCGGAGTTGAGCACGGACTCAAGGGACTTCTCGCCCTTCTTGATCTGCTCGCGAAGCTCAGCGCGGGCATGACGTGCGGCAGCAGCCTTCTCAAGAGCCTGCTTGCGCTGCTCGTCGGTAAGCTGAGGGAGTGCCATTCGTACCTCCAAATAGTTGGGTTATTTCTGATTCAATAATTGGCATTTTAGCACGTAGAACGTACAAAATGCCCAATCGCGGGTCCATAGGTTAGACGATACCCGCAAAAAGTGCAATATACTGCGCCCAAAGTTAAGCCCCTGACCTGCGATTCCACACAAAGGATGGGAAAGTTTACGCAGGCACAGGGGCTATTTTGTGCTAATGAGACCCAAAAGTGGTGACTTAGGGGAATCTTTTACGCGACGTTTTCGACCAGCTCGGCGACGATAGCGTCAAAGGCGGCAACCGGATCGTCGGCACCGGTGATGGGACGGCCCACCACAATGTGGCTGGCGCCACGCTCGATAGCCTGGGAAGGCGTCGCCACGCGGGACTGGTCACCAAGGGCGGCACCCACCGGACGCACGCCCGGAGTCACGATCAGGGCATCAGGGCCCAGCAGCTCACGCATGTCGTGAGCCTCCATCGGCGAGCACACGATGCCATCGATGCCGTTGGCCTGAGCGAGCTTTGCCAGGCGGGCGGCCTCCTCGGCCACGGGCGACTCGACGCCGATCTCGCTCAAGGCATCCTGATTCATGCTCGTGAGCACGGTGATGGCGACGAGCTTGGCGCGGTCCTCGCGCGCCTCCTCGGCACCCTCGCGGCAGGCAGCGAGCATGGCGCCCGAACCCAAGCCGTGAACCGAGAGCAGGTCGGCACCGGCAAGCGAGGCCGAACGGGCGGCACCGCGAACCTGATGCGGAATATCATGGAACTTAAGGTCAAGGAAGACCTTAAAGCCCAGGTCCTTAAAGGTCTTGACGATCTCGGGGCCCTCAGCGTAATAGAGCGTCATGCCAACCTTGAGCCAGGCGGCATGGCCCGAAAGCTCGTGGGCGAGCTCGAGCGAACGTTCACGATCGCAGTCGAGGGCGACGATTACGCGGTCGCGGGCATCGGTCTCTAGCATTCGAAAGCACCTACCAGCTCGTTGATGTCCTTCACGCCTTGGGACTCAGCCCAGGCCTCGAGCTCGTGCGCGATCTTAATCGAAGCGCACGGATCGACGAAGTTGGCCATGCCGACCGACACGCAGGTGGCGCCGGCCAGGATAAACTCGGCCGCATCCTCGCCGGTCATGACACCGCCGACGCCGTTGATGGGGATATCGACGGCCTGGGCAACCTCCCAGACCATGCGCACGGCGATGTGGTGGCACAGCGGGCCCGAAAGGCCGCCCTTGGGCTTGGCCACGCGGGACTTGCGGGTATGGACGTCGATGGCCATGCCCTGAATGGAGTTGATGACCGAAAGGCCGTCGGCGCCGGCAGCCTCGAGGGCCTTGGCAATCTCGGCGACGTTGACCGGCGCCATCTTCACGAACAGCGGCTTATCGGTCACCTTGCGGCAGGCAGCCATAACGGATGAGGCGCCCTCGGGCGTAGAGCCCATGGCGGCACCGCCGGCGGCGATATTAGGGCAGCTCACGTTGATCTCGTAGCCGGCAGCCCAGGGGCACAGCTCGACATACATCTCGAGCGCGCGGACAAACTCGTCAACGGAGTGGCCGGCAACCTGACAGATGACCTGGCAGCCGTCCTTGGACAGCTGTTCGAGCCACGGACCGGACTCGCGGGCAAAGGCGGCCACGCCGGGGTTCTGAAGGCCCACGGAGTTGATCATACCGCCGGGGATCTCGGCCATGCGGGGCGCGGGGTTGCCGGGCCAGGGCTCGGCAGCGCAACCCTTGGTGGTGATGGCGCCCAGCTGGGAAACATCAAAGAAGTTCTGGAACTGCCAGCCGTAACCAAAAGTACCGGCTGCGGTGTTGATGGGGTTCTGCATCTTGACGCCGCCGAAATCGACGGCCATGTTCACGGTACCCACTAGAAGACCACCACCTTGGAAGCATCGAACACGGGGCCGCACATGCAAGCGCCCTTCATACCGTCGACCGTCTCGACATTGCAGGTGTTGCAGGCGCCAAAGCCACAGCTCATCATGCGCTCGAGCGACACCTCGCAGTACGCACCGGCCTCGGCGGCAGCGGCGGCGACCTTCTTCATCATGACAGCGGGGCCGCAGCTGGCCACATAGTCGTAGCCGCCCTCGCCGAGCAGCTCGGCTGCCGGGTCGGTGCAAAAACCGTGCGTGCCGAGCGTGCCATCATCGGTGCACACGTTAACCGTGGCGCCCAGCGCGCGGAACTCATCGACACCCACGGCCTTGGAAGCGGTGCCAAAGCCCAGGCACACGTCAACATCCACGCCCTGCTCGGCAAGCATACCGGCAAGACACAGCACAGGCGGAACGCCGATGCCACCGGCGACGAGCAGGGCCTTCCTGGTGCCCTCGGGTACCATCCAGCCACGGCCACCGGGGCCCAGCAGGTTAGAGGTGGAGCCAGGGCCCATCTGGGACAAACGACGGGTATCGTCGCCCACGACGGCGTACCACAGCTCGACGGTGCCGGCCTCGGCGTCGGCGCGGTAGTAGCTCAGGGGCACGCGAAGCAGCGAGGACGCATCGCCGGGTACGGCGATGTTCACAAACTGACCGGGCTTGAGCGCACTTGCAAGCTTGGGGGCCGAGATGACGAGCGAGAAGATGCCATCGGCGATCTCCTGGTTCGAGACGACCTCGAAGTCGTGCATGCGTGCAGTGGAAGGTGTGGGCATAGACGCTCCAATCCCCCATGCGGTTGCATGGTCAAAACGAACAGAAAGCGCGGCACCGCAAGGGCGCCGCGCACAAAAGCGATAAGGCTATGCTAGCAGATGCAGCCGTCGGCAAGCGTCTGCTTACCGCCGACAAACACATCGGTGGCACGACCGGTGAGCGTGCGGCCGGCAAAACCGGAGTTCTCGGCGCGCGACTCGTAACCGTCCTCGCCAACCGTCCAGGTGGCAGAGGGGTCGAACACGGTCAGGTCGGCAACGGAGCCCGCCTTGACCTGAACCTGGTCGAGGCCCAGGATCTCACGCGGCTTGATGGCCATGAGCTCGACCATACGGCCCATGCTCATCTTGCCCGTGTTGACCAGCTCGGTGAGTACGAGCGACAGCGAGGTCTCGAGGCCGATCATGCCAAAGGGCGCAAGCTCGAACTCGCGGGCCTTCTCCCACGGGGTGTGGGGAGCGTGATCGGTGACGATAACGTCGACGGTGCCGTCGATGACGCCCTGACGAATGGCCTCGGCATCCTCCTCGGTACGCAGCGGCGGGTTGACCTTGAGCGAAGTGTTGTAGGTCTCGTCCAGGTCGTTCTCGGTCAGGAACATGTGGTGCGGGGTGGCCTCGCAGGTAACCTGAACGCCAGCGGCCTTACCGGCACGCACGATCTCCAGACCATGGGCGGTGGAGATGTGCTGGATGTGCAGCTTGGCACCAGTCAGCTTGGCGATCTCGATGTCGCGGGCGATCTGGAGCTCCTCGCCGGCAGCCGGCCAACCCTCGAGAGCCAGACGGGTCGAGACCTTGCCCTCGTTGATCTGGCCGTGGCCGACCAGATCCTCGTCCTGGCAGTGGCTCATAAAGACCTTGCCGAACATCTTGCCGTAGTCCATGCAGCGACGGAGCATGCCCGCGCCCTGCACGCCGCGACCGTCATCGGTGAAGGCGACGGCGCCGTGGGCGACCATATCGCCCATCTCGGACATGGCCTCGCCCTTAAGACCGCGGGTCATGGCGCCCGACGGATAGACGCGGCAGTGGCCGACCTCGGCAGCGCGGGACTTGACGAACTCCACGACAGTTCCGTTATCGGTTACGGGATCGGTGTTGGGCATGGCGCACACGCCGGTAAAGCCGCCCTTGGCAGCTGCGCGGGTACCGCTCTCGATGTCCTCTTTGACCTCGTAGCCGGGCTCGCGAAGGTGAACGTGCATATCCACCAGGCCGGGGACGAGGTACTTGCCGGAAAGGTCGCGGACCTCGGCTCCCTCGACGGCGAGATTCTCGCCGACCTCGGCGATCTTGTCGCCGTCAATCAGGACGTCAACGACACCGTCAAGCTCGACGGACGGGTCGACGACGTGGGCATTCTTAAGAAGCAAGGCCATTATCGGCACCTCCAAGCAGCAGATACAGGATAGCCATACGCACGCAGATACCGGCGTAGACCTGCTCCAGGATGACGGAGCGTTGCGGGTGGTCGGCCATATAGGAGTCGAACTCGACGCCGCGGTTGATGGGACCCGGGTGGCAGATGATCGCATCGGGCTTCATGAGCTTCTCGCGGTCCTTGGTCAGGCCGAAGAGCCTGTGGTACTCACGAATGGTCGGGAACGGGGCACCCTCGAGGCGCTCCTGCTGCACGCGCAGCATGTAGACGACGTCCAGCTCGGGCAGGACGGAATCGAGGTCGCTCGTCACGTGGTCGCAGCCCAGAACCTCGGGCGCCGGCGGCAGCAGCGTGCCGGGGGCGACGGCGTAGGTCTCGCAGCCCATGATCTTAAGGGCGGGGATCAGCGAGCCGCAGACGCGGGAGTGCGCGATATCGCCGACGACAGCGACCTTCAGACCGTGGAAGTCACCCTTGTGCTCCCAGATGGTGTACAGGTCGAGCAGGGCCTGCGTGGGATGGTTGTGCTTGCCGTCACCGGCGCAGATGACGCTCGCGGGCGAGTTCTGCGTGACGATGTAGGGAGCGCCGGCGTGCTTATCACGCACGACGATACAGTCGATCTTATAGGCGTTGAGGGTCTCGACGGTGTCGACAAGGCTCTCGCCCTTGACCGTGGAGGTCGAGGAGCCGCCAAAGTTAAGGCTGTCGGCCGAAAGACGCTTCTCGGCGAGCTCGAAGGAGCTGCGGGTGCGCGTCGAGGGCTCGTTGAACATGTTGACGATGGTCTTGCCCTTGAGCGTGGGGACCTTCTTGATAGCACGCTCGTTGACCTCGGAGAACGCCTTGGCGGTCTCGAGGATGAGCTTGATGTCCTCTTCGGAGTACTCGGTAATGTCGATCAGGTGCTTATGGTTGAACGCCACGGTACTACTCACCTCCCAGCGGCGCGGAGCCCACGTGGGAACCCGGCGCGACGTCGTTAATCTCGACGGCGGTGTGGCCGTCAACTTCCTTCATATATAGGTGCACGTTCTCCTCATGCGACGAGGGAACGTTCTTGCCGACAAAGTCCGGCGAGATGGGGAGCTCGCGGTGGCCGCGGTCAACGAGGACTGCCAGCTCAATGCGGCTCGGACGGCCCAGGTCCATGACGGCGTCGAGAGCGGCGCGGATGGTACGACCCGTATAGAGGATGTCGTCCACCAGCACGACGCGCTTGCCGTCGACGCTGAAGGGAATGTTGGTAGCGTGGATCGCGGGAGCGAAATTGGTCGCATAGTCATCGCGGTAGAAGCTGATGTCCAGGCTGCCGAGCGGAACGTCGACGCCCTCGATCTCCTTGATCTCCTCGGCGAGCTTCTTTGCCAGAAGGTCGCCGCGCGTGACGATGCCGACCAGAGCGAGGTCTTCACAGCCCTCGTTGCGCTCGAGAATCTCGTGCGCGATGCGGGTCATTGCTCGATTGACGGCGGTCTCGTCCATGATGACCGCCTTGGGGGAAGTCGTGCCCATCGATCTCCTTCCTCACATGTCTTGACTGCTGACACAGTCAAAAAAATAGATGCCCGACCGCTCAAAGCGGACCAGACACCCACAGGAAGGGCTGCTCTTTGGCAGCAATGTAATTCCATGTGGGTATCTCGTACCCCTTTAATGGTCAAGGGATAGTGTAGCCAACCTCGAGCTTAATTGCGAGCATAAATACAGAGCAATCCGTAAACGGAGCCCAATGCTCCATAAACCTATATATATTTGTGGGACGAGCTTGAAAACGCACGCACGAGCTGGCATAATCCCCTCTGCTGCACGCAAATCGGATCTACGTCCAGGGCCGTGGCGTGGGCACTATCGCCAAAAGAGGAATATCTCTGTGTAGATTGCGCACAGGGAGCGACTTCTGTGCTATAGTTCAGGCTTGTTTGTTAACGCGACATGTTCGTTTGTCGCCCAAGGAGGGTCAGTTATGTCCAAAGTTTGCGAAGTTTGCGGTAAGCACCCCGTTGCCGGTCGCTCCATCAGCCACTCTCACCGCGTCACCAACCGTAAGTTCCGCCCCAACATCCAGCGCGTCTACGTTGTCGTCGATGGTCACCGTCGCAAGATGAACGTTTGCTCCACCTGCCTCAAGTCTGGCAAGGTTGCGCGCTCCTAAATAAGGTCTTACCAACAAGTACCTCGGACTCTCCGGGTCAAAGACCTCGCGTTCACATAGAACTTACCAAAGGCGCCCTCCCCTACGGAGGGCGCCTTTTTGCACTCATTGGCACTCATTGGGGACAGACTTATATGAGTGCTTTCACGCATTGGGGACGGACATGACGTACACATGCGGCGCCATGATCAGGTCCTGCCCTGCCTCACGCAGCCTCCCTCCAGCCTACAGTGGCCTTGGTCACGCTTGTAGCGCCAATGCCGGTGATACGGGCAATTTGCTTGACCGTGAAATGTGCCCGCCTGAGCCTCAGCAGGCAGGCATCGCGTTCCGGGCGCGGCAGGGCCTTGAGCAGCACGGGATCTATGCTCGGAAGCACTTCGCGCGCAATGGAAAGAACCTCCTCATCGGGGATCCACCGCCGTGGAAGAATCTCAACTGACCAGATCCGCCCGGCAACTTCCTTAAGATGCTCGCAATAGCAACGGAAGCCTCCGACAATACCGAGCATAGGGGCCGCATCGCAGATGTCAAAGGGATCGTAGCCCAGCTTGTATGCCCTAAAGCTTGACCAGCGGTATGCTTCGAGTGTGTTAATTGCACCCTTCACAGGATTGAAATGGATGTAATCGAGTAGCTGCACCGCCTGTGTGTCCGACTCAACCGCGACCCGCGAATAGCGATTATCAAACAGATGTCCCGTTTTCCCATTGAAATACTCATGAGAGTCTGTCCCCAATGAGCGGGGCGATGCAGCAGGCAGATAGTTTTAGTTAAAACGCTTCATTTTATTGAAGCGTTTTAGTGTGCCTTTTACGGGAATCTTACCGTTCGCCGAATAATTTCTTGCTATCATGCAAGGCGTAGGGTAAATCTCCGATCGCAAGGAGACACAAATGGTGAAAAAGTCACCGGAAAACACTACTCCCGCAATTGTGGACAACGTAGAGGCGCTTGAGGCTAAGCTCGCTCAGATGCGAGAGGCCCAGGCGCTTTTTGCTACGTACACGCAGGAGCAGGTCGACAAGATCTTCTATGAGGCCGCCATGGCCGCCAACAAGGCTCGTATCCCGTTGGCAAAGATGGCCATCGAGGAGACCGGCCGCGGCGTTCTTGAGGACAAGGTCATCAAGAACCACTACGCCGCAGAGTACATCTACAACGCTTACAAGAACACCAAGACCTGTGGCGTTCTGGAGCGCGACGAGGCTTACGGCATCACCAAGATCGCCGAGCCCATCGGCATCGTGGGCGCCGTCATCCCGACGACCAACCCCACCTCCACCGCGATCTTCAAGACGCTGATCAGCCTGAAGACCCGCAACGCCATCATCATCTCCCCGCACCCGGCAGCCGCCAAGTGCACCATCGCCGCCGCCAAGCTCGTGCTTGACGCCGCCGTCAAGGCCGGCGCCCCCGAGGGCATCATCGGCTGGGTCGATGTCCCCTCCATCGAGCTGACCAACATGGTCATGCGCGACGTCGACATCATCCTCGCCACCGGTGGCCCGGGCATGGTCAAGGCCGCTTACTCCTCGGGCAAGCCCGCCCTGGGCGTTGGCGCCGGTAACACCCCGGTCGTCATCGACGACACCGCCGACGTGCTGCTCGCCGTCAACTCCATCATCCACTCCAAGACCTTCGATAACGGCATGATCTGCGCTTCCGAGCAGTCCGTGACCGTCATCGACACCATCTATGACCAGGTCAAGGCCGAGTTCCAGAAGCGCGGCTGCTACTTCGTCAAACAGGGTGCCGAGATGGAGGCCCTGCGTGCCGCCATGTTCAAGAACGGCGCTCTCGATCACCGCATCCCCGGCATGGCTGCCGCCAAGATCGCCGAGCTCGCCGGTATCGAGGTTCCCGCTAAGACCAAGATCCTGATCGCCGAGGTCACCTCCACCGACCCCGCCAAGGAGGAGTTCTCCCACGAGAAGCTCTCCCCGGTCCTGGCCATGTACCACGCCAAGGACTTCCAGGAGGCCGTCGACAAGGCCGAGCACCTGGTGCTCGCCGGTGGCCCGGGCCACACCGCCTCTCTGTACGTGCATCCCGCCCAGGCCGAGAAGATCAGCCTGTTCGAGCACGTCATGAAGGCCTGCCGTATCGTCATCAACACCCCGTCCTCGCACGGCGGCATCGGTGACCTGTACAACTTTGGCATGAAGCCGTCTCTGACCCTGGGCTGCGGCTCCTGGGGCGGCAACTCCGTCTCCGAGAACGTTGGGGTGAAGCACTTGATCAACGTTAAGACTGTGGCCGAGCGCCGTGAGAACATGCTGTGGTTCCGCGCTCCCGAGAAGGTCTACTTCAAGAAGGGTTCCACGCCCGTCGCCCTCGACGAGCTGGGCAACGTCATGGGCAAGAAGCGCGCCTTCATCGTTACCGACCAGTTCCTCTTCAAGAATGGCAACACCCGCGCCATCGAGGCCAAGCTCGACGAGATGGGCATCGCCCACGACTGCTTCTACGACGTCGAGCCCGATCCGTCGCTGCAGTGCGCACGTCGCGGCGCCAAGCAGATGGCTCTCTTTGAGCCGGACGTCATCATCGCCGTCGGCGGTGGCTCCGCTATGGACGCCGGCAAGATCATGTGGATGATGTACGAGCACCCCGAGTGCAAGTTTGAGGACATGGCCATGGACTTCATGGACATCCGCAAGCGTATCTTCACCTTCCCCGAGATGGGCAAGAAGGCCTACTTCGTCGCCGTCCCGACCTCCTCGGGTACCGGCTCCGAGTGCACGCCGTTCGCCATCATCACCGACAAGGAGACCGGCATCAAGTGGCCGCTCGCCGACTACGCGCTGCTCCCCAACATGGCTATCGTCGACGCCGACAACTGCATGACCGCCCCGCGCGGCCTGACCGCTGCCTCCGGCATCGACGTCATGACCCACGCCATCGAGTCCTACGTCTCCATCATGGCTTCCGACTACACCAAGGGCCTCTCCGAGCGCGCTGCCAAGCTCGTCTTTGAGAACCTGCCCTCCAGCTTCACGAACGGCGCCAAGGACCCGCACGCCCGCGAGGAGATGCACAACGCCTCCTGCATGGCCGGTATGGCCTTCGCCAACGCCTTCCTGGGCCTCAACCACTCCATGGCTCACAAGCTCGGCGCTTTCCATCACCTGCCCCACGGCATCGCTAACGCCGTCATCCTGACCCGCGTCATGCGCTACAACGCCGCCGAGGCTCCCGTCAAGATGGGTACCTTCTCCCAGTATCCTTACCCCAACGCGCTGCACAACTACGCCGAGATGGCCAAGTACTGCGGTATCGAGGGCAAGGACGACAAGGAGGTCTTCGAGAACTTCATCACGAAGCTCGAGGAGCTCAAGGACTTCATCGGTGTCAAGAAGACCATCGCCGACTACGGTGTTGACGAGCAGTACTTCCTCGACACCCTCGACGAGATGACCGAGCAGGCATTCAACGACCAGTGCACCGGCGCTAACCCGCGCTACCCGCTCATGAGCGAGATCAAGGAGCTCTACCTGGACGCCTACTACGGCCGCGAGCCCCAGGACTACGCCGTCTGCTAGTTTTTAGCACGGTTTTTTGCGGCGGGGGTGCACGGGTGTTTCACACACCCCCGCCGTCGCTTCTATCGCATCGTTGAAAGGATGCAACCATGCTGCTACCCGATTCCAAGACCGAGCTCGTCCGCCGTGGCAACAAGGTCGTTTACGACCTGGGCGACAAGATCGTCAAGGTCTTTAACGAGACCAAGCCTGTCTCCGACGTGTTCAACGAGGCTTTGAATCTTGCCCGCATCAATGAGTGCGGCATCCGCAGCCCCAAGGCTCTCGAGGTTTCCCAGCTCGAGAACGCCAACGGCTGGGCGCTCGTGACCGAGAAGGTTCCGGGCACCACCCTTGCCGAGAAGATGACTGCCGAGCCCCAGCGCTTCGGTGAGTACCTCGAGATGTTCGTCGACCTCCAGATCGAGATCCACGGCTACACCTCCCCGCTGCTCAACCGTCAGCGCGACAAGTTCGCCCGCATGATCGACAGCCTTGATCAGCTCAATGCCACCACGCGTTACAACCTTCAGGAGCGTCTGGACGGTATGACCAAGGAGTTCAAGGTCTGCCACGGCGACTTCAACCCCTCCAACGTCATCGTCGGCGACGACGGCCAGCTCTATGTGTGCGACTGGGCACACGCTACCCAGGGCTCCCCTGCTGCCGACGTTGCCACCACCTACCTGCTCTTTGCCCTCAACAGCAAGGACCAGGCCGAGGCTTATCTGGAGCTCTACTGCGACCGCGCCGACATGCCCATGCAGGTCGTGCGTCAGTGGACGAGCATCGTCGCCGCTTCCGAGCTCGCTCGTAAGCGCAACGTGAACGATGAGTTCCTGAAGAACTGGATCGACGTCGTCGATTATCAGTAATATCTGAGCGATTTATTTCGCATCGGAGGCACAAAGGAAACCCCGCAGCTCGCATGGGCTGTGGGGTTTCCTTTTAGCGATTGAGTACGCCGACAAGATAAAAGGACGGCCCCGCATCTCCCCTATCTGGAGAAATGCGGGGCCGTCCCGTATATCGAACTACAAGCGAAATCGCCGATTAACGGCGTGCCGCCTTCACAAGCTCGGCGACCTTGGCGACGACCTCGTCGATCGCCACGTCCTCGCGCTCACCCGTAGCACGGTCCTTGAGCTCGACGGTGCCGTTCTTGAGGCCACGCTTACCCAGAACGACCTGATACGGGAAGCCCATAAGGTCGTTGTCGGCAAATTTAAAGCCGGGACGCTCGTCACGGTCATCGACGACGACCTCGATACCCTCGGCGCACAGGCCATCAACGATCTGCTCGCAGACGGTAGCGCACTCCTCCTTCTTGGGATCGAGCGGAATCACCGCGACCTCGTACGGGGCAACGGAGACCGGCCAGACGATACCGTGCTCGTCGTTGTGCTGCTCCACGACGGCAGCGAGCGAGCGGGATACACCAACGCCGTAGCAGCCCATGATGAGCGGCTTCTCCTTGCCATCCTCGTCCATAAAGGTGGCACCCATGGCCTCGGAATACTTGGTGCCCAGCTGGAAGACCTGAGAGACCTCGATGCCGCGGGCAGCGGAGAGCGGCTTGCCGCAGTGCGGGCAGGGGTCGCCGGCGACAACGGTGACCAGATCGGCCCACTCATCGACGGTAAAGTCGCGCTCGGGGCAGGCACCGGTAAAGTGATAATCGACCTCGTTGGCACCGCAGGCCCACTGCTTGGAATCGCGCAGGCTCTCGTCGCACACCAGACGGATGCCCTCGGGCAGGTTGACCGGTCCGATAAAGCCCTTGTGCAGGCCGTTCGCTTGAAGCTCCTCGTCGGTCATCATGCGGTAGCCCTTGCCAAAGACATGCTCGGCCTTGCAGTCATTGAGCTCGTGGTCGCCCGGGACAATGGCCACGACCGGCTTGCCCTCGGAGTCGATGAGTGCCAGCGACTTGCGCGTGCCGTTCTCGGGGAAGCCGAAGAACTTGGCAACGGCCTCGATGGTGCCCATACCCGGAGTCTCGACCTTGGTGAGCGTGCCATCGCCGGGGCCCTCGGTCACAACGACCTTGGTGCTTGCAGCCTCGTCATCGGCAGCAAAACCGCAATCGTCGCAGTAGACGAGCGAAGCCTCGCCGGCGTCGGCAAGAGCCATGTACTCGACGGAAGTGTCGCCGCCGATCTCGCCGGAGTCGGCGACAACGGGCAGAGCCTTGATGTAGCAGCGCTCGCAGATGTTAGCGTAGGCCTGCTTCATCTTGTCGTACTCCTCCTGCAGGCTCTCCTGCGTGGCGGAGAAGCTGTAGGCGTCCTTCATGATGAACTCGCGACCGCGCATCAGGCCAAAGCGGGGACGGAACTCGTCGCGGAACTTGTCCTGAATGTGGTACAGGTTGACGGGCAGCTGTTTGTAGGAGCGCAGCTCATTGCGCACCAGGGCCGTGACGGTCTCCTCGTGGGTGGGACCCAGGACGAACTCGCGACCGTGACGGTCGTCAAAGCGCACAAGCTCCTTGCCATAGGCGTCGATGCGGCCGGACTCACGCCACAACTCGGCGTCGACCATGATAGGCATCATAAGCTCCTGGGCACCGGCAGCGTCCATCTCGTCGCGCACGATATTCTCGATCTTGCGGATCGAGCGCCATGCGAGCGGCAGATAGGAATACAGGCCGGCGGCCTCTTTGCGGATCATGCCGGCACGGAGCAGCAGGCGGTGGCTGGCGAGCTCAGCGTCCGCCGGATCCTCTTTAAGCGTCGGCGCATAGAGCTTAGACATATACATTGCTCGGGTCATTTATTTCTCCTCAATAAGCTTGTCGACCTCTGCCATAAGCGCGTCGACAATTTGGTCCTCAGCTACTTTACCAATGATCTGGCCATGCGAAAAGAGCAAGGCCTGACCACGTCCGCAAGCAACGCCCAGATCGGCATCAGAAGCCTCGCCGGGGCCATTAACGGCACATCCCATCACAGCGATCGAAAGCGGCGCGGAGTAGTTCTTAAGCCGCTCGGTAACCTCCTCGGCAATGGGAATAAGGTTAACCTGGCAGCGGGCGCATGTGGGGCACGAGACAATCTCGGGGCCACGGCGACGCAGGCCCAACGACTGCAGAATACCCCAGGCAACCGGCGGCTCCTCAACCGGATCGGCTGTGAGCGACACACGCATGGTGTCGCCAATGCCTTCGGAAAGCAAGATACCCAAGCCTACAGAGCTCTTGATGGTGCCCTGGAGCTTGGTCCCCGCCTCCGTCACGCCCAGGTGAAGCGGAACGTGGGGAATCTCACGCGACAGGGCTCGATAGGTATCAAGCGTCGTTTGCACGCTATGGGCCTTGGCCGAAAGCACAATGTTCGTAAAACCGCGGTCCTCAAAGTGCTTGACGAAGCGCTCGCTCGACATCACGAGCTTTTCGGGCTGCATGAGGTCGTCGCGCTCGGCGATATCCTGTTCGAGCGAACCGGCATTGACACCGATACGAATCGCGCACCCAGCGGCGCCCGCGGCATCGATCACGGCATCGACCTTGGCCCAATCGCCGATATTACCGGGATTGATGCGGAGCTTGGCGGCACCGGCCTCCACAGCGCCAATGGCCAGCTTGTGGTTAAAGTGGATATCGGCAACGATTGGCACCGGAGACTCGGCACAGATGGTGCGGAAACCCTCAAGCGCGGCCTCGGTGGGCACGCTCACACGCACGATATCGCAGCCAGCCTGCGCCAACGCGCACACTTGCGCAAGCGTTGCCTGGGCATCAGCGGTATCGGTGCAGGTCATGGATTGGACCACCACCGGCGCGCCGCCACCGATCTGCACACCGCCCACATGCACGGGGCGCGTCAACTCGCGAGGCAAAGGATGGGATAAAGACAATCCAAACACTCCCCTACAGAATAAATCGAAGGATGTCGGAACGAAGCATATAGACAAACAGCAGCGCAAAGAGCGCGATGCCCACATAGCTCACAATCGTCTGGACCTTGAGCGGAAGCTCGCGGCCAGCAATCTTTTGAATGATCTCGATGACCAGCTTGCCGCCATCGAGTGGTGGGATGGGCAGCAGGTTCATAAAGCCAAGCGAGAACGAAATGAGGGCGGCAAACGAAAGGAACGTGGCAGGGCCGGCAGCAGCAGCCTGTGAGGACATAACGCTAATGCCCACGATCGAAGAAGACTGATCGAGAATCTCCATCGTATGCTGCGGCTGGAGCAGGCGCATCACGCCCTCCGCTGTCTGCACGACACAGGAGAACGAAAGGCGAGCCGACGTGATGGGGTCTAAACGGACCACCTGCGTAGAGGCATACACACCTAGGCGCTCGTCCTCTTTGAGCGCAACCGAGGTCGAATGCTGCTTGCCGTCGCGCTCATACTCAATGGCGATATCGTCCTTACCGGCGGCCTTGCCGATGGCATCGTAAACGTCCATCCAGGTAGAGCACGATACTCCGTCAACCGAAAGGATCGCGTCGCCGCCCTCGATACCCGCCTTGGCGGCAATAGACCCCTCGTCAACCTGACCGATCACGTTGGTATCCATCGGCACGGTGACACCCGCAATAGAGTAGATGCTCATAAGCAGCAAAAAGCCCGTCAGGATATTGACGAGAATGCCCGCGAGCAGCATAAAGGCGCGCTTGAGAAAACCCTGGCCCAGATAGGTATGCGAACGCTCTTGCGCAAGGAACTCGGCTTCGCCGCACGGCAGCTCCCACACATCGCCCTCGGTAGTCGCATGCTCTCGATCGAAACGGCGGCCGTCAAAGGTGGTGTAACCCGCCGCGTCTCGCGGCAGCGTCTGATACTTGGTGGGATAGTAGCTCGGCGAGGGCTTCTCCCCTTCCTCATACCAAGGCGCGATAGAGCCCCAACCCAAGAGCAAGGCGCATGCCTCGAGCACAACCTCCTCGGATAGCTCGAGCTCGACAGCAAGGTCGGCCACGGTCACGCGACCATGACGATAGATAGCCGCGAGCACGCGATCGGCACACGAGACGTCGGTCGGATCCATACCGCAGATGGCAGCGTAGCCACCCAGCAGCAGCGGAGTCACGCCAAACTTGGTTCCAATGCGACGCGACGTGTAATGGATGTCAAAGCGGCAAGGCAGGCCCAAAAAGAACTCGGTCACACGGACGCCGCAGGCACGCGCCGCCAAAAAGTGGCCGCCCTCGTGCAAAAACACGAGGACGGAAAGCATCAGCAGGCCCCAAAAGACCGATGAGAGAACGCTCAGAACAGTATCCATAAAACGAAAAAGCAATCCTTATGGGTTAGGAACGGGTTGCGGCGAGCACCTGCGCAGCCTTTTCACGCGCCCATGCATCGATGTCGTGAAGCTGCTCAAACGAATCGACCGCCTGCATATCGTGGGAATCCATGCAGGATTCCACAATGCGATCGATATCGGTAAAGCTGCAGCCATCGTGCAGGAAGGCATCGACGGCGACCTCGTTGGCGGCATTGAGCACGCACGGCATGGTGCCACCCGTCTTGCCGGCACGTTCGGCCAGTGCCAGACAGCGGAAGGTATCCATGTCGGCAGCATCAAACGTGAGCTGCCCCAGCTCGCGGAAATCGATACGAGGCGCCGGGGTATCCCAACGCTCGGGATACGAGAACGCGAACTGGATGGGAATACGCATGTCGGAAGCACCGAGATGCGCCATCACGGAGCCGTCGGCGAACTCGACCATAGAGTGAATCTTGGACTGACGCTGCACGACCACGTTAATGAAATCGAGGTCGCAGTTAAACAGATGCATGGCCTCAATGCGCTCCAGGCCCTTGTTCATGAGGGTGGCGGAGTCGATGGTGATCTTGGCACCCATGGCCCACGTGGGATGTGCGAGGGCATCGGCACGCGTCACGCGGTCGAGCTCGTCGCGGGTGCGGCCAAAGAACGGACCGCCCGAGCAGGTGAGCCAAATACAATGAGCCTCGCGTGGGTTCTCCCCCAGATAGCACTGGTAGATGGCGGAGTGCTCAGAGTCGACTGGAATAAGCTGGCCCGGTTGCGCCAACGGCATAAGCAAGTCGCCGCCGACGACGAGGGACTCCTTGTTGGCAAGGGCAAGACGCTTATTTGAGGTCAAGGCCGCATGGCTCGCCTCGAGACCAGCGGCGCCCACAATAGCAACGAGCACGCAGTCGACATCGTCGCGACGCGCGAGCTCGCAAACCGCCTGCGCGCCAAGGCCAAGCTTCGTTCCCTCGGGCAACTCCTGCAGCACGGCGTCATCGCCATGAGCGACATCGGCCACGGCAACCGCCGGAACCGAGAACTCGCGGGCAGCGGCAACAAGCTCGGAGGTGCTGGAGTTAACGGACAGCGCCGTCACCTGCAGGCGATCGGCATGCTGGCGGCACACATCGAGCGCCTGGGTGCCGATGGAGCCGGTACAACCCAGGATGGCAACACGGAGGCGTCCATCGGGGCCATACGTCGTCTGGAATGACATTACAGCACGCCTCCGATCATCAGCATCAGCTGCGCGGTGATGCAGCCGAAGATAAGCGAATCGCTACGATCGAGCATGCCGCCGTGGCCCGGGATAAGGTTGCCGGAATCCTTGACGCCCACACCGCGCTTGATGCGCGACTCGATAAGGTCGCCGATAACGCCCAGAATGGACACGACCACGCCGCACAGCAGCGCATAGGGCAGGCTGAGCTTGAAGAAATGCGTCGCCCACAGGATGAGCCAAATCAAAACCGAGCCCAGGATGCCGCCAACAAACCCCTCCCAGCTCTTTTTGGGAGAGATCTTGGGAACCATCTTGTGTTTGCCGATACGGCTACCCACGATATAGGCAAACGAATCGGAGACCCAGAGAGACGCGCAAACACCCACCGAAAGCAGGGCGCCGGCAAAACCGGGCACGGCATCGCGCAGCAGCACGATAGCCGACAGCATAAAACCGGTGTAGATGGGACCCATGAGTGTCACGGCAACATCGGATATGCGGGTACGCGGCGACCAGACATACCAAATGCCCACAGCGAGCATCAGGGCAAAAAGCAGGGCATTCAGCAGCATCGAATCGCCCAACGCCGACAGCGGAAAGAGCACGGCGGCAGCGATACCCATGCGCTCGTTAGCCATCTTGCCATCGAGCCTTGTCATACGGAAAAACTCATAGCAGCACAGACCGCTCATGACGGAAACAAAGATGGCCGTGGGCACGATACCCAAAACCAGGCACAGGATAAAGACAACGGCGTAGACGATACCGGCGGCGGCACGGGTAATAAAGCCCGCCAGCCACGAACCGGAACCGCTCTTCGCTGCAGGCGCTCCCGCAGTGGTAGCTTTGCGCGCAGGCGTCTTGGGAGCAGATGCCTTGGGACAATCGGACACGATTAAGCCTCCTCGGTCTTGCTCAGTCCACCAAACCTACGGTCACGGCCCTGATAGGCCAAAATGGCGTCGACAAGGCCCCAACGATCAAAGTCGGGCCAATAGGTATCGGTGACGTAGAACTCGGAATAAGCTACCTGCCACAGCAGATAGTTCGAAAGGCGCAGCTCACCAGAGGTGCGAATCACAAGCTCAGGATCGGGAAGACCGGCGGTATAGAGGTGGGAAGCCACCATGTCGTCATCAATTGCGGCAGGATCGATCTTACCGGCGGCAACGTCGAGTGCGATCTGACGGACAGCGCGGGTAATCTCGGCACGCGCGCCGTAGTTGACGGCAAGCGCCAGCGTCATACCGGTGTGATCGGCGCACTCGGCAAGACCGCGTTCAAAAACGTCGCGGGTCTTCTTGGGCAGCGCGGAAATATCACCCAAAAAGACAACGCGCACGTTTTCGCGCTTCAGAAGCGGCAACTCGTCGATGAACGTCTTGGCAAACAGGTGCATCAAGACGTTGACCTCATGCTGCGGGCGGTTCCAGTTTTCGGTAGAAAACGCATAGGCCGAAAGCACGTCGACGCCCAGGCGCACGCAGGCGGTAATGATCTCGCGCAGCGAGACGATACCCGCCTTGTGGCCCTCAGTGCGTGCAAGACCGCGCGACGTGGCCCAACGACCGTTGCCGTCCATGATGCACGAGATATGGTGCGGAATGTTATTGAGGTCAAGGTCGGAAAAACCGACGCCCGCAGGGGCGTCGGCAAAGTACTCGACCAGTTTATGCTCGTCGTATTGCACCTTAGATCTCCATGACCTCGGCTTCTTTTTCCTTCAGAAGCTCCTCGACCTTGGCGACATACTCATCGGTGTGCTTCTGGACCTTAGCCTGCTCGCGACGGACATCGTCCTCGGTGAGCTCCTCATCGCGCTCGAGCTTGTTGTTGAAGTCGCGACGGATGTTACGGATAGACACCTTGGCCTGCTCGGCGTACTCGCGACACTCCTTGACGAGCTCGCGACGGCGCTCCTCGGTGGGAGCCGGGAACGGCAGACGAACCACGGTGCCATCGGAGTTGGGGGTAATACCCAGATCGGAAGCGCCGATGGCCTTGACGATAGCGTTGATGAGTGCCTTGTCCCACGGCTCGATGAGCAGCATGTGGGCCTCGGGGGTCTTGACGGCGGCAACCTGCGTGACCGGCGTGGGAACACCGTAATAATCGACGGTGATGTCGGACAGAATGTTGGCATTGGCGCGGCCGGTACGGACCTTGGAGAAGTTATGCTTGAGGGACTCGAGCGACTTGTCCATGTGGGCGGTGATGTTCTCTGCCATGCTTAATCCTCCTGATAGACGAGCGTGCCGACGGGCTCACCCGAAAGCGCGCGCTTGACGGTGTCCTCGCCATCGATGTTGAGGACCAAAATCGGCATACGGTTGTCCTGGCACAGTGCCGTAGCCGTGGAATCCATAACCTGCAGACCGCGGACGAGAACCTCGTGATAGGTAATCTTGTCAAAACGGACGGCATCAGCGCACTTGACGGGATCCTTGTCGTAGATGCCGTCAACCTTGGTGGCTTTAATCAGAATCTCGGCGCCGATCTCGCACGCACGAAGAGCCGCGGCGGTGTCGGTCGTAAAGTACGGATTGCCCGAACCGGCGGCAAAAATAACGACGTTGCCCTTGGAAAGGTGGTTGATGGCGCGACGGCGAATATAGGGCTCGCAGATCTCGTTCATCTGGATAGCGCTCATCACACGGCAGGGAACATCGTTATGCTCGAAGGCATCCTGCAGGGCGAGCGCGTTCATAACGGTTGCCAGCATGCCCATGTAGTCGGCCTGAGCACGCTCCATGCCACCGGCAGCGCCTGCCATGCCGCGGAAAATATTGCCGCCGCCGACAACGACGCCGACCTCATGGCCAACGGCGAGCAGCTCCTTGACCTGCTTAGCAAGATGGTCGGTAACCTTGGGGTCGATGCCATATTGGCCGTCGCCCATCAGCGCTTCGCCGGAAAGCTTAAGAAGCACGCGTTTATATCGGATGTCGGACAAAGCGATCCTCCTTTAGATTGAACTTTCAACATTCTATCAAAGGCTCTAAGAAGAGCCATGAAAAAGCAGGCTGTGAGTAAAACCCACAGCCTGCTCATTACCAGCTACAAGAGCTTATTTACTCGCCACGGACCAGACGGTCAAAGGCAACGACGGTAATGGTGTCGCCGAGCTCCTTGGAGACCTGCTCAGCGTACTTCTTGATGGTGAGGGAGCTGTCCTTGATGAACTCCTGCTCGGTGAGCACGGACTGCTTGTAGAACTTCTCCAGACGGCCGACAGCCATCTTCTCCTGGATAGCCTCGGGCTTGCCGGACTCGGCAGCCTGGGCCATGTAGATCTGCTTCTCGTGCTCGACGGTCTCGGCCGGAACCTGATCGCGGGTAGCGCAGATCGGGGCGACGGCGGCAACCTGAAGGGCAACGTCGTGAGCGAAGGTCTTGAAGGACTCAGCCTGAGCGGTCTCGGCCTTCTCGAAAGCGAACTCGACGAGGACGCCGATCTTACCACCCATGTGGATGTAAGAAGTGAGCGCGCCGTTCTCAGCCTTGCGGGCAGCGAAGCGGGAGATCTTCATGTTCTCGCCCATGATGTGAATCATCTCGGTGAGCTCGGAGGAAACGGTCTCCTCGCCCATCGGCTTCTCGAGCAGAGCGTCGACGTCAGCAGGCTCGGTGGTAGCGACAACCTCAGCGACCTTGGAAGCAAAGCCGGTGAACTTGGCGTTGGAGCCAACGAAGTCGGTCTCGCAGGAGAGCTCGAGCAGAGCGCCGGTCTTGCCATCCTCGGAGACGAACGCGGCGACAGCGCCCTCGTTGGTCTCACGGCCAGCCTTCTTGGCAGCCTTGGCAAGGCCGTTCTTACGCAGAACGTCGACAGCGGCGTCCATGTCGCCGTCAGCCTCGACGAGAGCCTTCTTGCACTCCATCATCGGGGAGTCGGTCATCTCGCGGAGCTGCTTGACCATAGCGGCGGTAATCTGGGCCATTGTGGTTCCTTTCAAAGAGATGAAAAAGAATTAACTAAGACTGATTTACTCGGCCTTGGGCTCAGCGGCCATCTCGGCCTCGGAGACCTGCTCCTTGCCGGAGCCAGCGAGGCAGGCGTCAGCCATGAGCTCGCACATAAGGGTGACAGCGGAGATAGCGTCATCGTTGCAGGGGATGCCGTACTCGACCTCGTCGGGATCGGAGTTGGTGTCGATCAGAGCGACGACGGGGATGTTCAGGCGCTGGGCCTCCTTGATGGCGTTCTCCTCGCGCTTGGTGTCGATGACGAAGAGAGCCTGGGGCAGACCCTTCATGTCGCGGGCGCCACCGAGGTTGGTCTGGAGCTTGGTGAGCTCCTTGCCGAGAACAGCCTGCTCCTTCTTGGGGAGCACTGCCATGCGTCCGTCCTCGACCATGGCCTCGAGCTCCTCCATGCGGTTGATGCGGGAGCGGATGGTGACGAAGTTGGTCAGCATGCCGCCGAGCCAACGCTGGTTGATGTAAGGCATGTTGGCGCGCTCAGCAGCGTTCTTGACGGCCTCCTGAGCCTGCTTCTTGGTGCCGACGAACAGCACGTTGCCGCCCTTGGCGACGTTCTTGACGAAGGTGTAGGCCTGGTCGGCGTCGAGGATGGTCTGCTTGAGGTCGAGGATGTAGATGCCGTTGCGCTCACCGAAGATGAACGGCTTCATCTTGGGGTTCCAGCGACGGGTCTGGTGACCGAAGTGGCAGCCGGCCTCGAGCAGGGTGCGGATATTAATCTTGGTAGCCATGTTAAACCTCCTGTGGTTTGCCTCCGCGCGGGGTCATCCTCCAAAACCAACCCGGACATGTGCTACCAAAGCCCGGGCACCACGGTATGAAGTAGCCGCGCGTGCGTGATAAAAACATGTTGCCGTGAAGCAACCCGATGAATGATAGCAGGAATGCATCTTCCTGCCAACCCGCAATCAAAACCACACACCTGAGTGCGGCGCGGGACGTCCCAGCCACTATTCGCCGCGGGGATGGGCTTGAGCCACGGCACGTTTGAGCCGATCGGGCGTGAGATGCGTGTAGATCTGCGTCGTGGACAGGCTCGCATGACCTAGCAGCTCTTGAACCGAGCGCAGGTCCGCACCGCCCTCGAGCAAATCGGTCGCAAAGGTATGGCGCATCGCATGCGGGGCAATGTCGGCCGGAATGCCGGCGAGCGTCGCCAGCGTATGGAACCGCCGCCTGAGCATGGCGGCACTCATGCGATTGCCGCGCGCCGATATAAGCAGCGGATGCGGCCCGGTAGCGGGGTCACGGCGCTTTGCCTGAGCGAGCAACTCCGGCCTCCCCTCCTCAATATAGAGACGCGTCGCCTCGAGTGCGCGACGATACAGAGGGACGATACGCTCCTTGCTCCCCTTGCCCCAAAGTCGCAGCGTTCGCTCGGACCAACCAATAGACTCCACGTTGAGCGCCGCGAGCTCCGAGATTCGCGCGCCGGAGGCATAGAGCAACTCAAGCATCGCCGCATCGCGCAGTCCCGCGGGCGTCGAGGTATCAGGCGTCTTGAGCAGCGCCTCAACCTGCTGGGTCGTAAGGACGCCCGGCAGGTCACGTGGCAGCTTGGGCGATGCGATCGCCGAGACCGCATCGCCCTCGACAATCCCCTCGGCAGCCATCCAGCGATAGAGAGATCGAATAGCCGACAGGTGCGCCGCAAGCGTTCGGGGAGCCACCTGCTCACGCGAAAGCTCGGCAAGATAGCGACGAATGGTGCGCACGTCGGCAGCGAAAGCATCAATATTCTCGCGCTCGCACCAGACAGCAAAGCGCTCTAGCCTCGAGCCATAGGCCGTCACCGTGTTGGGAGAAAGTCCCTCAACACGTGCGATATAGGCGATAAACGAGTCGACGGTGTCGTACAGGTCAAAGGCTATGACCGGTCGCCTCCAAACAAGTCGGAGCGCGTGGCCAAGTAGGCATCAAGGGCCTCGAGGGCGCGATCCGCATAAGCCTGATAGCGGTCGCGTTTGCTGCGGCGCTTACCATCCTCGAGTGGCGGCACCAGGCCAAAGTTGACATGCATAGGCTGATAGCCCACGGTGGCAGGATCGGTCGCATAGCCCACGAGCGCACCCAGGGCGCCCACACGCGGCAACTCGACGCCCGCGGCACCGATAGCCTCGGCATAGGTGTTGAGCGCCGCGAGCAGACCTGTCGCCACGGCTTCCATGTACCCCTCGGTGCCGGTGATCTGACCGGCCAGGCGCACGCCGGTACCGGGCACGGCAAAGGTGCTATCGAGCACGTGAGGGGCGTCGACAAAGGTATTGCGGTGCATGACACCGTAGCGGAAGAACTCAGCGTTCTCCAGGCCCGGCACCATATGGAAGACGCGCTTCTGCTCGCCAAAGGTCAAGTTGGTCTGGAAGCCCACCAGGTTATAGGCGGTCTTCTCCTTGTTCTCGGCACGCAGCTGAATCGCCGCCCAGGGGCGACGTCCGGTACGCGGGTCGGTGAGGCCGACGGGCTTCATGGCGCCAAAGCGAATGGCGTCCTTGCCGGTGCGCGCAACTTCCTCGGCAGGCTGGCAGGCTTGGAACAGATCGCCGCCCTCAAAGTCTTTGAGCACCACGCGGTCGGCCGTGGTAAGCGCCTCGATAAAGGCCTCGTACTCCTCCTTGTTGAGCGGAGCGTTGAGATAGTCGCCGCTCCCCTGCTCCTCGTAGCGCGACTGCGAGAACAGCACGTCCATATCGAGCGTGGAGGCATCGACGATCGGCGCCGCCGCATCAAAGAATGCCAGGGCATCGCCACCGACGAGCTTCATAACCTCTTCGCTCAGCGCCGGTGAACACAGCGGGCCCGCGGCAATGACCACGTGACCCTCGGGAATCTGTGTGACCTCACCGTGCACGACCTCGATATTGGGACGAGCGGCAACCTCGGCCTCGACAAGCTCGGAAAACTTGACGCGGTCGACCGCCAAGGCGCCACCGGCGGGAACAGCCGCGCGATGGGCGCAATCGAGCAGGACTGAACCCATGCGCTCAAGCTCGGCCTTCAGCAAACCAGCCGCGGAATCCGGACGGGTCGACTTAAACGAATTCGAGCAGACGAGCTCTGCCAGGTGATCGGTATGGTGAGCCGGGGAGCTCACCTGGGGGCGCATCTCGCACAGCTTTACGGCAAAACCGCGATCTGCCAGCTGGATCGCGCACTCCGAACCCGCCAGACCGCCACCGATAACTGTCACCTGATCGAACTGCATCTGCAAACACCTTTCTAATTGACACGTTTTCCATTGTGACCGAAGGGTGTCTGGGCGTGAAGGGCAAACTTGGAGGGCGCATACCTTCCATCCATCATGCGCTCGATAAGACCCTCGAGTTCAAGCGAACCCAAGAGTTTGAGTACGCCGACAGCATCGAGCGAGACGAGCGCCGCGATGTCGTCGACCTTGAGCGGAGAGGCGATGAGCGCATGCATCACGGTCTGCTGCGTTGGATCCAGGTCGGCAATGCCGGGAGCATCGGGGCGCGAGTAGCGCAGGGTTCCGTAGATGCGTGAGATAGCCATCTCGATAGATTCCTCGTCGACGATGCAGCAGGCACCGTTCGCAATGAGGTAATTCGTGCCACGCGACTCGGGCGATAGGATCGACCCCGGCACGGCAAGAAGTTCGCGCCCCAAATCCATAGCAGCCTCGGCTGTGGAAAACGTCCCAGAAGGCATACCCGCCTCGGATACAAAGAGGGCTTGCGACAGGGCCGCGATTACGCGATTGCGGCGCGGAAAGGCGAACTTGCGCGGACCCATGCCCCACGGAGAGATCGACACGACCGCGCCACCCGTATCAAGCGTGCGCGTAATCAGCCCCGCGCTCGAACGCGGGTAGACCACGTCGGCGCCCGTCCCCAGCACCACAACGTGTTTGCCGCCGGCGTTGACCGCAGCCCAACCCGAGGCCTGGTCACAACCGACCGCACCGCCCGAAACTACCGTCACTCCCGCCTCAACCGCCACCTTCGCCGCAAGCTCTGCCACGGCAAGACCATACGGCGAGGCCTTTCGCGCACCGATGATGGAGAGCGCGGGCGTCGAAAGCGCCTCGGGGTTGCCGCGCACATAGAGCGTCTGAGGTACATCAGAAAGCTCCAAAACGGTCTCGGGATACAACGCGTCACCTGGATGCAGCTCGAAGGTCCCCTCAGCCATCATTGGTCCCTCCTTCCCTGGTACATCGCCGCCTCGAGCACGTGGTCCTGCGTCACCTGCTCGCTCTCGGCGACATCTGCGATCGTGCGCGCAATGCGAACAAGGCGCACGATGCCACGCCCTGTGAGATGCGTGCGCTTCGACAGGCCGAGCACACACTTCTCCGCCGCATCATCGAGCTCAAAGGTCGAAACGACGCCGTCAATGGACCGTGTCTCGTCATCCTCGGCCTCGGCATCCGCATCGTCCATGCGGGATTCGCGCCAAGCGCGAAAGGCGCGACCGCGCACAACGTAGTCACGTAACTCGGCCGACGACATGCCCTCCGCACCCTCGATAATCACTTGAGGGTCGGGACGGGTCACATCGATCATCATGTCGATACGGTCGGCCAAAGGACCGCGCAGTTTAGACCGATAGCGCTCGACCATCGCCGCCGAGCAGCGACACGGCACCTCGCGATCGCCCAAAAAGCCGCAGGGGCAGGGATTGCTCGCAGCCAGCAGCTGAAAGCGCGACGGGAAGGTAAAAGCCCCGTCGACGCGTACGATCCTCACGTAGCCGCGCTCGATGGGCTGACGCAGCGTCTGCAGCACGCCAGTGGGAAACTCGGCAAGCTCGTCCAAAAAGAGCACGCCGCCATGAGCAAGGCTGATCTCACCCGGGTGCACCGGGCGCCCGCCGCCGATAAGGCCTGCGGTCGAAATACTGTGGTGGGGACTGCGGAAGGGGCGGTGCCCCGCCAACAAGCCATCAATGTTCTCACCCAAAACCGAATGGATGCACAGTGCCTCCTGCTGATCCTCAACGGAAAGCTCGGGCAGGATGCCGGTCATACGGCGTGCGAGCATCGTCTTGCCCGATCCCGGAGACCCGATCATGAGCAAGCCGAGTTCTCCTGCCGCCGCAAGCGCCATGCCGCGTTTAGCGACTTCCTGCCCCAGCACGTCGGCATAGTCGAGCTCAGGCTCAAAGGTCGCCTCAGGCCCTTCAGAATCCAGGTAGTGCCGCGCGGCATCGCCCATACCATGAGCAAGCTGAGACAAATGATCGATGAATCCGCAATCCACGCCCGCGAGTGGCACATGCTGGTCTGACCTGCCGGCGATAAAGGACAGCCCCAAATCACGCGCCAATAACTGAAACGCCACCTCGCCCTTGACAGGAAGCACCGTACCGTCCAAGCCAAGCTCACCAGCGATAAGACAACGATCGAGGTTGTCGCGGGGAATCTGCCCATCGGCCGCCAATACCGCGATGGCGATGGGCAGATCAAAGCCGCTACCGGTCTTGCGGATATCGCCGGGCGCCAGATTGACCGTAATGCCCGAGCGCGGGATCTCGAACCCGGCGGAGCGCATCGCACAGCGAATACGACCGCGCGACTCCATCACCTCCATACTCGGTATGCCGAGCATCTGGATGCCCGGAACGCCGCCGGCAAGCGAGACCTCGACCGTGACGGGAATCGCCTCGACGCCGCGGATGCAGGCCGCGTGAACGGCAAACGTCTCGAACGCCATCACGACACCTGCCAATCGAACGCGTTGTACTGGTGCTCGATCTCGGCGATATGCCCGCCGCGAATGGTAACGCCCACGGCATCGAAGCGAATCGCCTTGAGCGGATAATGCTCCATGAGATAGCAACTTGCGATGCGGCGGTAGCGACGTTGCTTTTGGGCGTCCACGGCCTCCTCGGGAAAGACCCGCGTGCTGCAATCCAGCGCAACGCGTCTGGTCTTGACCTCGGCCATCACCACGACATCGTCGAGCTCATCGAGCAGCACCAGGTCGGCCTCGCCCTCGGTGCAACGATAACCCTGCTCCAGCAAGGTGTAGCCGCGCTCGTTAAAGTAGTCGATGGTGATCAGCTCGCCCAGCATGCCCAGCTCGCGAGGACTGAGTCCCTTGATAAACTCGGGCGTCATCGCCCCGCAGTCGAGCTTGCCGTTTTCCCAACACTCCTTGAGCTGCTGCGTCTTACTCTTTTTGCTTGCGGCACTCATGGGGTCTCCTTTCCCGCACACTGCATTGCCCCGATGATGAGAGCACCTTTCATGCGGGTAAGTACCGGAAGCAAACCAAAAGCTGACCAAATGCCGTCAAAAAACGGGCCGTACGCAGCAATGGTGTTGCATACGGCCCGCTACCAGCAGGTTTATAAAACCCCAGAGGTCCCTGTCTCCACAATTGACCTAGAAAAGGCGCTCAGTCTGCAGAAAGTTTCCGCAAAAGCTCACGCGGTGCAGCGGACAAAGTCCATGTTTGCGAATGGCCTCGATGTGCTCGGGGCTCGCATAGCCCTTCGACTCGGCCAGATGGTACTCGGGGTACTCGGCGTCGTACTCGACCATCATCTCGTCACGCGTGACCTTGGCCATGATGGACGCCGCGGCGATGCAGGCGATCTTGGCATCGCCCTTCACCACATCGCGCTCGTTGGGAACGGCGCCCAAGGGGTTGCCGTCCATGAGGACGCAGTCGGGCTCGAGCCCCGTATCGGCCACGGCGCCCACAACGGCAGCGCGGATTGCGCGGGCCATGCCCATCTCATCGATATCCTTAGGCGCGATATGGCAAAAACCGATCGCCGTCGCCACCTCGGCAATCTTCACTGAGAGCAACTCGCGGCGCGCCGGCGTGAGCTTTTTGGAATCGTTGATGCCCCAGACGCGCGGCTCCATGGGAAGGCACACGGCACACACGGTTAAGGGACCCGCTACCGAGCCGCGGCCCACCTCGTCGACACCAACGACCACCCCATCGCCGCCAAGCTCATGCATAAGCTCGTACATGTCATTGACGCGCTCGCGCTCGGCAAGTTCCTTAGCATGGCGTTTGAGGGCGCGTTCACAAGCCTTGATCACCTGCTGGCGCGGGTCCTCGCGATAATGCTCCACGAGGGCGGGGATCTCCTCAAACGTTGCGCTCGCTAGCTCTCCGGCAACCTGCGATGCCGAAACCGAGCTCGTCATATTGGCCATACCAGGCCCTCCTTGCATGCAAATCAGATAAAAAGAAGGGCCACCCGAAGGTGACCCTTGTGTCCAAACGAGTGGACAGACGCTGCGATCTACTTAGCGCTTCTCGGGGATGCGAGCAGCCTTGCCCACCTTGTCGCGGAGGTAGTACAGCTTGGCGCGACGGACGCGACCATGACGAACGACCTCGAGCTTGGCGATCTTGGGGCTGTGAAGCGGGAAGGTACGCTCAACACCGACACCGAAGGACATCTTGCGGACGGTGAAGGTCTCGCGGGCACCGGCGCCGGCCATGCGGATGACGTCGCCCTGGAAGACCTGGATGCGCTCGCGGTCGCCTTCCTTAATGCGGTAGTGAACCTTGACGTTGTCGGCGACGCGAACCTGAGGAATGTCCTCGCGGATCTGCTGACGCTCGATTGCGCGGATGTAATCCATGTGCAATTCCTTACTCTTCTAGAGGTGCCGTACCACTCTGGCCGGCACGTAGTTGAACAAACGTATTCGAGTATACACGCGCGGGTTTCTGCTGCAAGAACAATTTTTTACGCAGACAAAAAGACAAAACCCGCACATGATAACCGTCCGCCTCACGAATGAGACGGACGGCATGAGGGGGGGCTACGTTAGGCGTCTGAACCCAAAACGTTACGCGGAGCGCTTCGCCTCGAGCTTGGCCTGGGCGGCAGCCAGGCGTGCGAGGGGCACGCGGTAGGGCGAGCAGGACACGTAGTCCACGTCGGCCACATTAAACAGGCCCTTGATGGACTTGGGGTCGCCGCCGTGCTCGCCACACACGCCAAAGTGCATGTCGGGGTTGGTGGCGCGACCCTTCTCCACGGCCATGCGCACGAGCTCCAGCACCGCCGCGTCGATGGTCTCGAAGGGGTTGTCCTTCAGAATTTTCTTATGCATGTACAGCGGGATGAACTTGGCCTCGGCATCGTCACGGGAGAAGCCGAAGGTGGTCTGGGTCAGGTCGTTGGTGCCAAAGCAGAAGAAGTCTGCGTGATGGGCAATCTCGTCAGCGACCATGCAGGCGCGCGGCAGCTCGAGCATCGTGCCCACGGGAATATTGAGCTCGACACCCTCTTCGTCGGAAACTTCGGCGATTACGCGCTCGATGACCTCGCGAGTCTGGACATGCTCAGCCGTGATGGAAACGAGCGGAACCATGATCTCGGGATGCGGGTCGACGCCCTCCTTGATAAGGCGGGCAGCGGCCGTGGCGACGGCGCGAACCTGCATGAGCGGCAGATCGCTAAAGACGACGGACAGGCGAACGCCGCGCAGGCCGAGCATGGGGTTCGACTCGACCATGCCGTCGATACGACGCAGGCGGGCGCGCAGGGCTGCAAGCTCTTCCTCGCTGGCGCCGGCGGCTTCCTTCTTGGTGATGGCGACCTCGAGCTCGCGAGGATTATCCAGGAACTCATGAAGCGGCGGATCGAGCAGGCGGACGACCACATCGCGACCGGACATGGTCTTGAACATCGCCAGGAAGTCCTCGGTCTGAACCTTGAGCAGGTCGGCCAGGGCCTGCTGCTTCACGGCCTCATCGTCAGACAGGATAAAGCTCTGGATGATGTTCTTGCGGTCGCCCAGGAACATGTGCTCGGTGCGGCACAGGCCGATGGCCTCGGCGCCAAACTCGAGCGCAAGCTCGGCATCCTCGGGATTGTCGGCGTTGACGCGCACATGGTTGGCATGGCCACAGGTCTCGTCCAGGCGAATCTCGTCGGCCCAGGACAGGATGGTGTCCAGATCGCCGGTAAGCTCGGCGGAGACCAGGTCGACGGCGCCGTCGACGACGATGCCCTGGGTGCCGTCGATGGAGATGACATCGCCCTCGCGCAGCACGCGGTCGCTGCCCTCGATGCGCACGACCTTCTCGGCGGCGTCGATATGGAAGCGCTCAACGCCACAGACGCAGGGCGTACCCATGCCGCGGGCGATAACGGCGGCATGACTCGTCTTGCCACCGTGGCTGGTCAGGATGCCCTCGGCGGCGACCATGCCCTTCAGGTCGTCGGGGTTGGTCTCCCAACGAACCAGAATGACCTTGCGGCCCTCGGCGGAACGCGTGACGGCGTCGTCGCTCGAGAACACGACCTCGCCCACGGCGGCACCGGGGCTGGCGTTCAGACCGCTGGCCAGCGCCTCGTACTTCTTGGAGGCGTCAAACTGCGGGTGCAGGAGTTGGTCGAGCTGCGCGGGATCGATGCGGCTCACGGCCTCCTCGCGGGTGATCAGGCCCTCCTCGACCATTTCGATAGCGATGCGCAGGGCGGCGGTGGCGGTGCGCTTGCCCACGCGGGTCTGGAGCATCCAGAGCTTGCCCTGCTCGATGGTGAACTCGATATCGCACATATCGCGATAATGGTCCTCGAGCGTCAGGAACACGCGCTCGAGCTCCTCACCTGCGGACTCGAGGCCCGGGGTGGTCTTGAGGTCGGCAATGGGCTCGGTGTTGCGGATGCCGGCGACGACGTCCTCGCCCTGGGCGTTAACCAGAAAATCGCCGTAGAACTCCTTGGTGCCGTCGGCCGGATTACGCGTAAAGGCGACGCCCGTCGCAGAGGTCTCGCCCTTGTTGCCAAAGGCCATGGCCTGCACGTTGACGGCGGTGCCGAGGTCGTCGGAAATGCCATGCTGCTTGCGGTAGATGCAGGCACGCTCGTTCATCCAGCTGCCAAAGACGGCCTGGATGGCAAGGCGTAGCTGAAGCTCCGGGTCGTGCGGGAAGACGGGCTTGCCGTCAGCGACCTCGAGCTCGGGATACAGGGAGGCATCGACGTTCTCGGAGAAGATGCCCTTAAAGGTCTCGACGAGTTCCTGCAGGTCCTCAGCCGAAAGCTCGGAATCGACGCGAACGCCGGCGACCAGACGGGCCTGGGTCAGGGCGTTCTCGAACAGGTCGGCGTCAACGCCCATAACGACGTTGGAGAACATCTGAATAAAGCGGCGGTAGCTATCCCAAGCAAAACGCGGATTTTGCGTCTGGGCGATGAGCCCCTGAACGGAATCGTCGTTGAGGCCTAAGTTGAGGACCGTGTCCATCATGCCGGGCATGGAGAACGGAGCGCCCGAACGAACCGACACGAGCAGCGGATCGGAGGCGTCGCCGAGCTTCTTGCCGCAGCGGGCCTCGAGGTCCGCCTCGGCAGCAACGATCTCATCGAGTGCGCCCTCGGGCCACACGTTGCCGGCACCGGAGTACTCGACGCAAGTCTGGCAGGTAATGGTAAAGCCACCGGGAACCGGCAGGCCGATGCGGCTCATCTCGGCAAGGTTTGCGCCCTTGCCGCCAAGCACGAAGTTCATGGACTTGTCGCCCTCAGTGACACAGGTGCCCTGGGCGTCGGTTCCAAAACGGTAAACCCTCTTGCAATCGCTCACGATACTTCCCCTTTCATGCACTTACGCGCACGACCGTGGTAACGAATCGACCCGCCAAATGCGGGCCGTGAGGGAACTATACGGCGGGTTTTGAGCGGGCTTAAGCAGAGGATGCGCGGTTTGGTAAACGTGCTAAAACTGGCGGTAAACGGTAGGTAAAGGTGGTTACCTTATGAAGATACCACTGTAAGAAAGTGCAGGTCAGATGCGATATTTTTGCTAAATCGCTTTATCAAAATGCTGCTACTATTAGGCTCGACGGGCGGCGCGGCGGGCACGGGCTTCTTGGATTTCCTCCAAGTGGCTAATGATCTCGGCAGCGCTTTCCTCGATGGCCTTGCCGTCGGTACGCACCACAAAGCAGCCTAGGCGCTTCATGAGCGCACGGGCTTCCTCGAGCTCGCTGTGCACGCTCTCAGGCTCGGCATAGGAGCCGGCAACGGCACGAGCGTAGTCATCGCCCAAGCGGCTATCGCGAATTTCGGAAATCACATCGACGGTCGAAATCAGGCCGAACAGGCGCATCGGGTCGACCTCGTAAATCGACTTGGGCGGCTCCATGCCATGCGCCAGTGGGACATTGGCGACCTTGTAGCCCTGATAGGCCAAATACATCGACAGCGGCGTCTTGGACGTGCGCGATACGCCCAGCAGCACGATATCGGCACCCGACAGATCGTCGCAGCCGCGCCCGTCATCGTGCTCAACGAAATACTCCATGGCCTCGATACGATGGAAATAGCGGTCATCGGTCTTGTGAATCACGCCCGCAACGCCCTTGGGCGGCACACCGATGAGCGACGACAGCACGGCGAGCGTCGGGCCGATCAGGTCGACCGAACGGATATGCAGCATGCCCAGGTAATCGAGCACACGGGCGCGAAGCGCCGGATCGACAATGGTGTGGAACACGGCAATATCGCGATGATCGGCATCGACGCGCGGACCCACAAACGACTTGACCTGCTCCACCGAGTTCACCTTGGGCAGGCGCAAGAGACGAAAAGCCCCTTCATCAAATTGCCCGGACGCCGCAAGCACCACCTCACAAGCGGTATCACCGAGCGAGTCGGAGATAACGATAACGGTGGGACGAGCGGTGACCGGGCAATCCATGCGGGGCTCCTTTTGCGCTTATGCGCAGGCTAGCTTACTTTTTGCGAGCAAGCTCACCGATGTTGGCGATGCCGGAGAAAACGGCTTCGAAGCGGTTGAGCAGCTTAAGGCGATTATCGCGGAGCTGTTCGTCCTTGTCCATGACCATGACCTCGTCGAAGAAGCGGTCGATGGGGGCACGCAGGGCGGCAAGGGCGGCAAATGCGGCCGGGTAATCCTCGGCAGCAAGGGCGGCACCGACAGCGGTCTGAGCAGCCTCGGAGGCGTCGGCGAGCGCGAGCTCGGCCTCGCCCATCAGGCTGCGGTCGTACTCCGCACCCAGCTCGGGCTTGGAGATGTGAGCGGCGCGGGCATAGGCGGTAGCCAGGTTGTCGAAGGTCTCGGCATCGTTCTTGCGAGCCTCGTCGAGCGCGGCGCAACGGGCAAAGAAGACAGACGGGGCGATGATGTGCACCGCGGAGACGGCAGCGACGGTATCGGCAGGAATCTTCTCGTCGCGGGCCATGCTCACCAGGCGGCCGTGGAAGAAGTCACGGACCTGCTGGGCGACCTCGGCAGCATCGAACTCAATGCCCTGCTCGCTATAGAGCTCAAGGGCAAAGTCAATCAGCGACGTGGGGTCGATCGGCAGACGGTCGCGCAGGATGTTGATGATGCCGATAGCGGCACGACGCAGCGCATAGGGGTCGGAGGAGCCGGTCGGGGGCTCGCCGATGGCAAAGATACCGGCAATGGTATCGAGCTTGTCGGCACAGGCCACGATGCAGCCAGCGATGCCCTCGGGCAGCTCGTCACCGGCAAAGCGGGGACGATAGTGATCGCGAATGGCGTGGGCGACCTCGTCATTCTCCCCCATCGCGGTGGCGTAGTAACCGCCCATCACGCCCTGCTGGCTCGTGAACTCGACGACGGCGTTGGATACCAGGTCGGCCTTGCACAGGTGCGCGGCGCGAGCAGCGTCAGCGGCAAGATGAGCGCCCAGATGAGCCTCGCGGGCGATAGCGAGCGCGAGCTGCTCGATGCGCTCGGACTTGGCAAGCACGCTACCGAGCTTCTCCTGGAAGGCGACCTTGGCCAGACGCTCGCGGAACTCGTCGAGGGAGATCTTCAGGTCCTCCTCGTAGAAGAACTTTGCGTCGTCCAGACGGGCGCGCACGACGCGCTCATTGCCGTCGATCACGCGCTCGGCGTTCTCGGGCTTGCTGTTGGAGACGACCACGAACTCACGCGTGAGCTTGCCCTCGCCGTCATAGATCGGGAAGTAGCGCTGGTTGGTGAGCATGGACTCGCAGATGATCTCGTGCGGGACCTTGAGGAACTCCTCATCGAAGGTACCGACGAGCACCGTCGGCCACTCGCAGAGGTTAATGACCTCCTCAAAGACCTTCTTGGGCGTGTCGACATGGCAGCCGGGACGGGCAGCCTCGACCTCGGCGATACCGGCAAGAATCGCCTCGCGACGGCGCTCGGCAGAGAGCACGCCGGCGTCCTCGAGCACCTGCTCGTAGACGGCGGGGCTGGCGACCACATGGTCACCGGGGCCAAGCACGCGATGACCACGCGTGGTGTTGCCACTCGTCACGTCGGCAAACGACACGGGCACAACGTCCTCGCCCAGAAGGCAGCAGATCCAGCGGACCGGACGAACAAAGGTCGCATGCTCGTGACCCCAGCGCTGGCTGCGGTAGTTGGGCCACTGCAGGCCAGCGATAGTCTTCTCGCACAGAGCGGTCAGAATCGGCGTAGCCGGTGCGGAGGGAATGTTCTTCTCGGCGAACACATACTCGCGACCGTCAGTATCCTCGCGACGGGCCAGGTCCTCGGCAGCCACACCGCACTTGCGGGCAAAGCCCTGGGCGGCCTTGGTGGCGTTACCGTCAGCGTCGAAGGCAATGTTGGCCGCGGGGCCACGCTTGACCTCGTGAACCTCATCGGTCGCGGTGGCGACGTCGGCAACGAGTGCAGCCAGGCGACGCGGACTCGAGATCACGCGGACCTCGCCGTGGGCCAGACCGGCCTCGTCGAGACCCTTGGCGATCAGGGTGCCAAGCTGCTTGACGGCATTGTTCAGCGGTGCAGAGGGCATTTCCTCCGTACCGATCTCAAACAGGAAATCCTTAGCGTCTGCCATGGCTTACGCCACCTCGCCTTCCTGGTCGGCATTCTCGTTGACTCCGGCGACCTCGGCCATGTAGGCCTCGCAGCACGCCTTGGCGACGGCGCGGACGCGCAGGATGTAGTTGGCACGCTCGACCGCGGACAGCGCGCCACGGGCATCGAGCAGGTTGAAGGCGTGGCTGCACTTCATGACGCAGTCGTACGCCGGCAGCGGCAGCTTGCGCTCCAGACAGGAGTGGCACTCGGCCTCGTAGTCGTCAAACTTCTGACGCATCATCTCGACGTTGGCAACCTCAAAGTTGTAGGCGCTGAACTCGCGCTCGTTCTCGAGGAACACGTCACCATAGGTCATGGGCGTGCCGTCGGGCAGGTAGCTCCACACCAGGTCGTAGACCGAGTTGACGCCCTGGGCGTACATGGCGATACGCTCCAGGCCATAGGTGATCTCGACGGGCACGGGGTCGACCTCGATGCCGCCCACCTGCTGGAAGTACGTAAACTGCGTGACCTCCATGCCGTTGAGCCAGACCTCCCAGCCAAGACCCCAGGCGCCGAGCGTCGGGCTCTCCCAGTCGTCCTCGACAAAGCGGACGTCATGGTCGTTGGGGTCCAGACCGATAGCGGCAAGAGACCCCAGGTAGAGCTCCTGGGCGTTGACCGGCGAGGGCTTGATGAGCACCTGGAACTGATAGTAGTGCTGCATGCGGTTGGGGTTTTCGCCGTAGCGGCCGTCGGCAGGACGGCGGCAGGGCTGCGCATAGCAGGTGCGCCACTCGGCGGGACCGAGCGAGCGCAGCGTGGTCGCGGTGTGGAAGGTACCGGCACCGACCTCGGAGTCATAGGGCTGCATAATGACGCAGCCCTGCTCGCCCCAGTACTGCTGGAGGCGCAGGATGATGTCTTGGAAGGAAAGCGATGAAGCGTTCATGCCTCTAATATCCCCTCGTCGAAACGATTACACGGTTAGGTACTGTACTATAGCGGTTTTTAGTCGATAGCGCCGACGCGGTTGAGCGGCCAGTAGCGCGCAAGCGCCACAGCGATCAAATCAGAGCGATCGACGGGACCAAAGTAGCGTGAGTCGGCAGAGTTTTCGCGGTTGTCGCCCATCACCCACACACACCCGTCAGGGACGGTGTAGGGATAGCTCACCTGGGCAGCGGGCGCCTGGACCGAAAGCGGCCAGCTCATGCCCGTCGTATAGTCCTCGTCGAGCGCTTGGCCGTCAACGACCACCTTGCCGTCCTGCAGGTCGACCGTCTGGCCGGCCGTGGCGATGACGCGCTTGACGAGAACATCGTGCTCAGAGGTGGCATCGGGGTTGTGGAACACCACGATATCGCCTTGGCTGACGGGCTGGCCGAGTTCGAGCGTCACCTTCTGCGCCAGAATCTGATCGCCGATCTCGATCGTGGACTCCATGGAGCCGGTGGGCACCACAAAGGGCTCGATCACAAACGAGCGAATCACGAAGGTGGCGACCAGTGCGATCGCAACGATTACGATCCACTCAAAGGCGCCCCTCAGGGCAGAATGCTGCGATGGAACCATTCTCACTCCTCGCTCTGCGAATACGAAGCGTCCAGGATCTCCTGCGCGTACGCGCGCTCCTTGGGCGTAAGGTGTGCCGTCTCGATAAGATCGGGACGCCAACGACAGGTACGCTCGATGGCATTCTTGCGGCGCCAAGCATCGACCTTGGCATGATCGCCGCTCACAAGCACCGGCGGCACGCCTTCGCCGTTAAACTCGGCGGGACGGGTGTACTGCGCGTACTCGAGCAGGCCGCCGTCCTCGGCGGTCGAGAACGACTCATCAACGTTGCTCATCTCATCGCCCAAGGCTCCAGGAATGAGCCGTACGACGGCATCGGCTACGACCATAGCGGGCAGCTCGCCGCCCGTGAGCACGTAGTCGCCGATCGACAGGCGCTCATCGGCATACGCATATGCGCGCTCGTCGACGCCCTCGTAACGGCTGCACACAAACAGCAAGCGCTCGCTTTTGAGCAGGCGCTCGGCCACATGCTGCGTAAAGGGCTCCCCGCAGGGGGTGAAGAACACCACGGTGGGCTTGGGACACTCGGAACTGATGGCCTCGATGGCCTCGGCAATGGGCTCAACCTTCATGAGCATGCCCTGCCCGCCGCCGTATGGCTCGTCATCGACGGTGCGATGGCGGTCGTGCGTCCAGTCGCGCAGGTTATACGCCTTAAAATCAAAAAGGCCGGCCTTGCGGGCACGGCCCAAAATCGACGTGGACATGACGGGCTCAAACATCTCGGGAAAGACCGAAAGGGTCTCAATCAGCATGCTGTCCTCCCTACTTGTCCATATCGATCAAGCCGTCCATAACGTGGACGGAAATTATTCCTGTGTCGGGAAGATCGAGCACAACCTGCTCGATCACGGGAATCAGTACCTCGCCGTACCGATCGCCCTCGACAACCCAAACATCGTTAGCGGGCGTCGACATGATCTCGACGATCGTGCCGAGCGAACCGAAGCGCTCGTCGACCACCTCGCGACCCATCAGGTCGGTATAGGCAGCGTCGAGCGAATCGAGCTCAAAGTCGTCACGATTTGTCAGCACGTAGCATCCCGTGATGCCCTCGGCGGCCGTCAAGTCGTCAATGCCCTCAAACGAGACCAGATCGCCATCGCCCGTATCGGTGACGGACACGACCGTGCAAAAGCGGTCGCGCTTGAGCGCCGGCGGCGTCAGGGCGACGCGCATACCCGGCTCTAATACAGAAGGAAGCCCCCGCAGCGGCTGCGCGAGGACCTCCCCCTTCCTTCCGTGCGGCTTGACCACACGGGCGATGTTTTTGTACTGGGACCTCAAGGTCCTAGCCCAGAACCTCTACCTCGACAGCAGTGTCGAGGCGAGCGGCCAGTGCACGGGCGAGCGTGCGAATGGCCTTGATGGTACGGCCACGACGGCCGATGACCTTAGCGACGTCATCCTCGGCGACCGAAACCTCAATCGTAGAGGCGTCGTCACCATCGATGACCTCAAGGCTCACGGAATCCGGGTCGTCGACGATCTGAACAACGAGATATTCGACGAGATCGGCGATGCGATCTGAGAGCATTGCCTCACCCTCGAGCTGTGCAGCGTCAACCTCAGGCACGATTTACTCCTCGGCGCCCTCAGCGGCCTCAGCGGCAGCCTTAGCGGCCTCGGCCTCTTTGGCGAGCTGCTTCTTGGACTTCTTGACGACGGTCTCGGTCTTCTCGCCCTCGTTGGCGGCCTTGACCAGAGCGGCGACGGCGTCGGTGAGCTGAGCGCCCTTGGACTGCCAGTCGGCGATCTTCTCGAGGTCGAGGTTGATGGTCTTGGGGGCGGTCATCGGGTTGTAGCGGCCAACCTCCTCGATGATACGACCGTCACGCGGGGCGCGGGAATCGGCGACGACGACACGGTAGTACGGACGCTTCTTAGCGCCGTGACGAGCAAGGCGAATCTTGACTGCCAAAGGAAACTCCTCCAACCAAGCAGCTTTAGGCTGCAACTACAAACAAACAGTTGAACATAATACGCCATCGACGCGGGCAGGTGAAGTCCGTGAGACCAACTTCTTCGGTGTAGTCGAGGGCAAATCCATATCTTAGACAAGAATTCGGGATTTGCAAGCACATACACGCACCCCACATGAGCTGCGCGGTATACTCATGACATGGAAAGACGCGAACATACATACGGTTATGAGAATGCCACGGGCGTCACGCCGCCTCCCTGGACGGGTCCGGCGGTGGGCCTCATGGACCTCGATGCGTTTTTTGCGAGCGTGGAGATGCTCGATCATCCCGAATGGCGCGGCAAGCCGCTCATCGTGGGCGGAGACGCCGATTCGCGTGGCGTCGTGTCCACGTGTTCGTATGAGGCACGTCGCTTTGGCGTGCACTCTGCCATGGCCTCGGCCGAAGCGCGGCGCTTGTGCCCGCAAGCCATTTGGACGCACGGGCACTTTGATCGCTACCGCGAGGTGAGCGCGCAGGTCATGGCGATTCTCGCCGACGAGACCCCGCGCGTCGAGCGCGTATCCATCGACGAAGCCTTTATCGATATCACACCGGGTCGCTTTGCGCCCGAAGACCCGCCGCTGGTTGCGCGGCGTATAAGCGACCGCGTGGCAGGGCTGGGAGTGACCTGCTCCATTGGCGTGGGCTGCAACAAGACGGTCGCAAAAATCGCAAGCGAGCGGGATAAGCCGTTTGGGCTGACCATCGTGCGCCCCGGAACCGAGCAGCGCTTTTTGGCCGCGCTGCCGGTATCTGCCATGAGTGGCATCGGGCGCTCGGCCGAGGAGCGACTGCGCCGCATGCGCATCTACACCCTCGGCGAGCTATCACGTGCACCGGAATCCACCTTGGCCTCTATTTTTGGCGTCAACGGCGAGCACATGCGCCAGCGTGCGCTGGGACTCGAAATCTCCGAAGTCACAAGCCTCGATGAAGAGCGCGAGGTCAAGTCGGTCAGCAATGAACGCACCTTTGCTAAAGATTTGACTGAGCGTGGGGATATTGAGGCGGCGATTGCGCTGTTGGGAGAGTCAGTGGGACGCCGTCTGCGCCGTCAGGGGCTGACGGGTGCCACGGTAACGCTCAAGCTTAAGTATTCGTATGGCAGCGGGCGTACGGCACAGCGCCGGCTGCCTCATCCGACCGACGATGAGAACATCTTCGTGGCGGTTGCACTCGATCTGCTCGACAACATCTGGCAGGATGGCATGCATGTTCGCTTAGCGGGCATCGGCATGAGCGACTTTGACCATCGGGGCGGCATCCAGACCGACCTGTTCTGCGAGATCGATGACCGCGGAGCCCAATCCAGCGACCGCCGCGACCTCTCCGTCGCCATCGACGCCGTCCGAGACAAATTCGGCGACACCGCCCTATCCTTCGGCCGCCAATCCCGCTTCAATAACTAGTCTTTTTTGGACGGGGGGGTTGCTGCCTTCCGTCCGACACGGCATTGGTAGTCAATTTGGGACGGGGCTATTTTAGCTACCCCTATATATCGGTTGAGATTCATTCGGCCTAATTCATTCACCGTCAGCCAAAGGGTAGCTAAAATAGCCCCGTCCCAAATTGACTACCCCGGATGTCCGGTTTGCCCGCCGCAGCAAAATTATCCCGCCTAAAATGAGCTACTTTTCAACTTTAACTTTTTGAATCGTGCAATGGCCGATACCCGTGAGGCGCACGATCTGCTTGATCGAA